>JALHMG010000037.1 GCA_022844135.1 Lysobacterales bacterium | reverse complement strand
CAACATCAAAATGGTTGTCTCGTTGATCCAGCCGATCGCGATGGAAGAAGGTTTGCGCTTCGCGATTCGCGAAGGCGGCCGTACCGTCGGCGCCGGCGTGGTTGCCAAGGTCATCGAGTAAGAAACGGGCGGAAAGCGGCGGCCAGGTGTGCTACCTGCCGCCGTCCACCGACCATTGAGTCGGCTGATCAGGCAACGTTTAGACGGCCATTAACGTGGCCTAAGCTGAACGAAGCCCACTCTGAGATTTGAACGCGCCCTAAACAAGCGCAAAAAGTAGTTGAAAAGGAAATGGCCGCAGCGTAGATTTCGCGGCCCTTTGAAGCGGTTCCAACGGCTCAGCCGGTGGGGCGAGATAAGGATCGGGGCAATCAGATTGCAGAGGCAGGCAACGCTAGGCGTTGTCTTCGCAAGCCGGCGCGAACAGGAGTTCCACGGCAAGCGAGCAGGGGCGGAAGCACAAGCGTCCTGAAATAGCCACGTAATCGATTGCTCAATTAAAACATCGGCGGTGGGGCGCAAGCTCATGGATGTGGCGAACGTGCGAGACGCACGGCGTGAACACCGCTACGGAGAGAGAAATGGCACAGCAACAGCGAATTCGAATTCGGCTGAAGGCGTTCGATCATCGTTTGATCGACCGATCCGCCAGCGAAATTGTTGAGACCGCGAAGCGCACTGGCGCTCAAGTCCGTGGTCCTATCCCTCTTCCGACCAAGATCGAGCGCTACACCGTGCTCGTCTCGCCGCACGTCGATAAAGACGCTCGCGACCAGTACGAGACGCGGACGCACAAGCGCGTGATGGACATCGTCGACCCCAACGACAAGACCGTGGACGCGCTGATGAAGCTCGACCTGGCGGCGGGCGTCGACGTTCAGATCAAGCTGTACTGAGGGGGGCGCGCGTGAGCATCGGAGTAGTGGGCCGCAAGGCCGGAATGACCCGCATCTTCACCGAAAACGGTGAATCGGTGCCGGTGTCGGTGATCGAGGTTGAGGCCAACCGCGTCACCCAAGTCAAGACCGTCGACAACGACGGCTACAACGCCATTCAAGTGACCACCGGCACGCGCCGTCCGGCGCTGGTGAGCAAGCCCGCCGCAGGCGTGTTTGCAAAAGCCAAGACCGGTCCGGGTCGCGGTTTCTGGGAATTCCGTTTGAACGACAGCGATGTCGGCAAGTTCGAGCCCGGTGCCGAAATCAAGGCAGACATCTTCAGCGAAGGCCAGATCGTTGATGTGGCTGGCGTGACGCGCGGCAAAGGTTTCGCGGGCACGATCAAGCGCTGGAACTTCACAATGGGCGACGCAACCCACGGTAACTCGTTGAGCCATCGCGCTCCGGGTTCTATCGGTCAGCGCCAGACGCCGGGCCGCGTATTCAAGGGTAAGAAGATGGCCGGTCACATGGGTAACGCCAATGAGACGGTGCAGAACCTGAAAGTCGTGCGTGTCGACGCTGAACGTAATCTGCTGCTCGTTCGCGGCGCCATCCCGGGTGCGCCCGGCGGCGATGTGATCGTGCGTCCGGCGTCCAAGTCGCGCTAAAGGATCGATGCCATGGAATTGAATGTTTCGGGCGCGAGCCCAGTTGCGGTCTCTGAGACGATATTCAACCGTCCCTACAGTGAGGCCCTTGTCCACCAGGTGGTGACCGCGTATCGCAATGCCGGTCGCGCAGGGACCAAGCGCCAGAAATCGCGCTCGGATCTGTCGGGCACTACCAAGAAGTTCAAGAAGCAAAAGGGCGGCGGCGCTCGCCACGGCGACTATCGCGCTCCGATCTTTGTCGGCGGTGGCGTCACTTTCGCCGCGCGTCCGCGCAGCTTCGCGCAAAAGGTCAACCGCAAGATGTATCGCGGCGCGATGCAGGCGATTCTGTCGGAGCTGCTTCGTCAAGATCGTTTGACCGTCGTCGGTTCCTTCGACTTGGCGGAAGCCAAGACCAAGTCCTTCGTTGCCAAGCTCGGCGAGATTGGTGTCAAGAAGGGATTGATCGTTTCCGATGAGGTCGGCGAGAAGGTTTATCTGGCCTCGCGCAACATCGTCGGTGTAGATGTCGTCGATGTGCACGGCATGGATCCGGTGTCGCTGGTTGATGCCGACAATGTCGTGCTGACGGTGGCCGCGGTGAAAAAGATTGAGGAGTGGCTGGCATGAGCACCGAAAGACTGTTGAATGTGCTGATCGCGCCGCGGATTTCCGAAAAGACCGCACGCATCCAGGCGGACCATAACCAGTACGTGTTTCAAGTCGCCACCACCGCCACCAAGGCTGATGTAAAAGGCGCCGTTGAGTCGCTTTTCAATGTCAAAGTCACGGGCGTGCAGGTATTGAACGTCAAGGGCAAGACCAAAGGTTTTCGTGGTCGCGCCGGCAAGCGCAGCGATTGGCGCAAGGCGTATGTGACGCTGGCCGAAGGCCAGTCCATCCAGTTTGGCGCGCAGCCCTAAGCGGAGATTGAGCGATGCCATTGCAAAAAGTTAAGCCCACATCCGCCGGTCGCCGCGCTGTAATTCGCGTCGTCCACCCGGATCTGCACAAGGGCGGTCCGTTCAAGCCGCTGACCGAGCCACAAGACAAGACCGGTGGTCGTAATCACCATGGTCGTATCACTACGCGTCACCGCGGCGGTGGTTCGCGTCAGCATTACCGAATGATCGATTTCAAGCGCGACAAGGACGGCATCGCCGCTACTGTCGAACGGGTCGAGTACGATCCGAACCGCACCGCGCACATCGCGCTGCTGCTGTATGTGGACGGCGAACGTCGCTATATCATCGCGCCGAAGGGCATCAAGGCGGGCGACGCGCTGCTATCGGGCCGCGATGCGCCGATCAAGAACGGCAATTGCCTGCCTCTTCGCAACATGCCGATCGGTTCGACAGTTCATTGCGTTGAAATGAAGCCCGGCAAGGGTGCCCAGCTAGCGCGTTCCGCTGGCAGCTCGGCTCAGTTGGTGGCGCGCGAGCAAGGCTATGCCACGTTGCGACTGCGTTCGGGTGAAATGCGCAAGGTGCCGGCCGATTGCCGCGCTTGCGTGGGCGAGGTATCGAACTCCGAACACAATCTCGAGAACCTCGGCAAGGCCGGCGCGAAACGTTGGCGCGGTATCCGCCCGACCGTCCGCGGCGCGGCGATGAATCCGGTCGACCATCCGCACGGTGGTGGCGAGGGTCGTTCGGGTCAAGGCAATCCGCATCCGGTCAGCCCGTGGGGCACGCCGGCCAAGGGCTACAAGACTCGCAAGAACAAGCGCACGAACGTGTTCATCGTTCGCCGTCGCAACGGCTAATGGAAGGTTAGGGAAATGGCACGTTCACTGAAAAAAGGCCCGTTCGCCGACTTGCACCTTCTGAAGAAGGTAGAGGCGGCTGCTGCCAGCAATAGCAAGAAGCCGATCAAAACCTGGTCACGTCGCTCGATGATTTTGCCGGAAATGGTTGGTCTGACCATCGCCGTGCACAACGGCCGACTGCACGTACCGGTTATCGTCAACGAGAACATGGTCGGGCATAAGCTCGGCGAGTTCGCGCCGACGCGCACGTTCAAAGGTCACTCCGGTGACAAGAAGGCAGGGAAGTAACCATGGAAACGCGTGCAATTCTGCGTACCGCGCGAATCTCGGCGCAAAAGGTGCGTCTGGTGGCAGACCAGGTTCGCGGTCTGTCGGTGGGACCTGCTGAGCAACTTCTGCAGTTCAGTCCGAAAAAGGCCGCTGGTATCGTTCGCAAGGTTCTGCTCTCGGCGGTGTCCAATGCCGAGAACAACAATGGCGCCGACGTTGACGAGCTGAAGGTAACAAAGATATTCGTTGACGAAGGTCCGCAACTGAAGCGGATGCACGCCCGCGCCAAAGGCCGCGGCAATCGAATCATCAAGCGCACGAGCCACATTACCGTGGTCGTCGGCGACGGTCGCGCGAGCTAAAGGGTCTATTCATGGGTCACAAAGTCAATCCAGTCGGCATCCGTCTCGGCATTTCGCGCGAGTGGAACTCCAAGTGGTATGCCGGCCGCAAAGAATTTGCCGGATATCTCATTGCCGATCTTAAGGCGCGCGAGTACCTGCGCACGCGCTTGAGCCAGGCTGGGATCAGTCGCATCCAGATCGAGCGCCCGGCTAAAACCGCCCGAGTCACGATTTTCTCGGCACGCCCGGGTGTGGTGATCGGAAAGAAGGGCGAAGATATCGAGAAGCTGCGCCGCGACGTTTCTGAGCTGATGGGCGTTCCTACGCACGTCAATGTCTCAGAAATTCGCAAGCCGGAACTCGATTCGCAATTGGTGGCCGAGTCCATCACCCAGCAGCTCGAACGCCGCATTATGTTCCGCCGCGCGATGAAGCGCGCCGTTCAGAACGCCATGCGCCTTGGCGCGCTCGGTGTGAAGGTGCACATTTCGGGTCGTTTGAACGGCGCTGAAATCGCGCGTTCGGAGTGGTATCGCGAAGGACGCGTCCCACTGCACACGCTGCGCGCCGACATCGACTATGGGTTCGCCGAGGCGAAGACCACGTACGGAATCATCGGCGTGAAGGTTTGGATCTACCGTGGCGACGTGTTCGATCTGTACGCGCCGCAAGCCGACGCTAAGGCCGAACAACGGCCGGCGGCGAAGTAAGGAGCATTCGACATGTTGCAACCTTCACGCACCAAGTATCGCAAGCAGTTCAAGGGGCGCAATGGCGGTCTCTGCCATGTCGCCAACGCGGTAAGCTTTGGCAACTACGGTCTCAAGGCCGTGGAGCACGGGCGCCTGACTGCTCGGCAAATCGAATCCGCACGTCGAACGATTTCGCGCTTCGTCAAGCGCGGCGGGAAATTGTGGATTCGTGTGTTTCCGGACAAGCCGATCAGCAAGAAGCCGATCGAAGTCCGCATGGGCGCCGGCAAAGGCAACGTCGAGTACTACGTTGCGCAGATCCAACCGGGCCGCATGATTTACGAAATGGAAGGCGTCACCGAGGAGCAGGCGCGTGAGGCATTCGCGCTGGCCGCGGCCAAGCTGTCCGTCAAAACCACTTTTGTTACGCGGTCGGTGATGTGATGAACGCGAGTGATCTTCGAAAGAAAACCGCAGCCGAGCTGTCAGAACAGCTTCTGGAGTTGCGTCGTGAGCAGTTCAATCTGCGCATGCAGCGCGCGCAGGGCCAACCGGCCAAGCCGCATATGACCAAACGCGCACGCCGCGACGTGGCGCGGGTGAAGACCGTCCTCGCGGAAATGCAGAGGAAGGGCTAAGCCATGAGCGAAGTGCAGCAAGCCGCGACCAAGAAAGCGCGTCCGCTGGTGGGGGTCGTCGTCAGTGACAAGATGCAGAAGACAGTGACCGTGCTGGTTGAACGTCAGGTGCGCCACGGCGTTTACGGCAAGTACATCCGGCGGTCCACCAAGTTCCATGCGCACGACGAAATCGGTGCCAAACAAGGCGACACCGTGACCATCGTGTCCTGCCGTCCCTTGTCGAAGACCAAAAGCTACACGGTCACCGAGATCGTGCGCCGGTCGGGCGAATAATAGGAGCGCGTCATGATTCAGATGCAGAGCACGTTGGCTGCGGCCGACAATAGCGGTGCCAAGGAATTGATGTGCATCAAGGTGCTGGGCGGCAGCAAGCGCCGCTACGCGCACATCGGCGATGTCATTAAAGTCTCGGTCCGCGACGCGATTCCGCGTGGCAAGGTCAAGAAAGGCGAGGTGTACGACGCCGTGGTCGTGCGGACGCGCAAGGGCGTACGTCGGCCGGACGGCTCGCTGGTTCGGTTTGATGGTAATGCCGCGGTGTTGCTCAACAACAAGCTCGAGCCGATTGGCACGCGCATCTTCGGACCCGTGACGCGCGAACTGCGCTCCGAGAAGTTCATGAAGATCGTGTCGCTGGCGCCGGAAGTACTGTAAGGATCGAAGGCCATGAACCGCATTCGTAAAGGTGACCAGGTCGTGGTCATCACTGGCAAAGACAAAGGCCGCAAGGGCGCCGTTACGCGCGTCACCGATGAAGGTCGAGTGTTTGTCGAAAATGTCAACGTCATCAAACGCCACACGCGCGCTAATGCGCAGGCCAACCAGCCGGGCGGAATCATCGAGCGCGAGGCACCGATCGACGCTTCCAATGTGATGTTGCTCAACCCAAAGACCCAAAAGGGCGACAAGGTGAGCTTCAAAACGATCAAGAACGACGCTGGCATTGAGCGTAAGGTACGCGTGTACCGCTCAACCGGCGAAGTGGTCGACATCGTTTAAAGGACTTTTGCCGTGACCAGATTGCAAGACCATTACCGCCAGAATGTGCCCGCACTGATGGCGAAACTCGGCTACCAGAACCCGATGCAGGTGCCGCGCCTGACCAAGATCACGCTTAACATGGGCGTGGGCGAGTCGGTCGGCAACAAGAAGATTCTTGAGAATGCGCTTGACGACATGACCAAGATCGCCGGCCAGAAGCCGATCGCGACTCTGGCCAAGAAGTCTGTGGCGACGTTCAAGATTCGCGATGGCTGGCCGATCGGTTGCAAGGTCACACTGCGTCGCGAGCGGATGTACGAATTCCTCGACCGCTTGATCAACGTCGCGTTGCCGCGCGTCCGCGACTTCCGCGGTTTGTCGGGTCGCGCTTTTGACGGTCGCGGCAACTACAACTTCGGTATCAAGGAACAGATCATTTTTCCTGAAATCGACTTCGATCAGGTCGACGCGTTGCGTGGTATGGACATTTGCATCACGACGACCGCGGCGAGCGATAAAGACGCACGTGCGCTTCTCGAAACCTTTGGTTTCCCATTCCGCAACTGATATCAGGACTCTCGACGATGGCTAAAACCTCTATGGTGAACCGCGAGGTCAAGCGTGCGAAGCTGGCCAAGCGCCACGGCGCGAAGCGGATCGAATATAAGAAAGTCATTGCTAGCCCGACGGCTAGTTATGAAGAAAAGATGGAAGCGCAGGCAAAGTTGCAGAAGCTGCCGCGCGATTCAAGCCCCAGCCGCCAGCGTAATCGCTGCGCACTATCGGGCCGTCCGCGCGGTGTGTACCGCAAGTTCGGTTTGGGTCGCAACAAGCTGCGCGAGGCCACGATGCGCGGCGACGTTCCGGGCTTGCGCAAGGCCAGCTGGTAGTTGTTTGGAATAAAGTTTCCTGCGGAGACTTTCAGCCGGGTAATGTGGTGTCTACCTTGCAGCCAGAACAACGTTCACGCTGCGATTGGAGTGGAACCCTGGCCGGGAAACGTTTTAGTACGCGACTTGATGTCGGGTCGCTTTATCAAGAACTGAGGTAAAGGCAAACGCCATGAGCATGACCGATCCAATTGCAGACATGTTGACGCGCATTCGCAACGCGCAAGCGATGGCGAAGCCGTCCGTGCAGTTGCCGGCCTCGAAGGTCAAACTAGCTATAGCGCAGCTGTTGAAAGAAGAGGGTTACGTCGATGACGTCGTGGTCGCCGAAGTCGGCCCGGGCAAGCGCACGCTGAGCTTGAAGTTGAAGTACTTCCAAGGTAAGCCAGTGATCGAGAAGCTGGAGCGCATCAGCCGCCCCGGGCTTCGTAAGTACCGCGGCAAGGATGCTCTGCCGAAGGTCCTGAATGGTTTGGGTCTCGCCATCGTCTCGACCTCCAAGGGTCTGATGACCGATGCCAAGGCTCGCGCGGAAGGACTTGGCGGCGAAGTCGTCTGCCTCGTCGCTTAATCGATACAAAGGATTTGTCATGTCACGTGTAGCCAAAAAACCGATCGCTCTGCCGAAAGGCGTGGAGCTGACGAGCAAGGACGGCGCAATCTCTGTCAAAGGCCCCAAGGGCTCGCTGTCGTTGGTGCAACCGGCCGGTGTCGAACTGAAGGTGGATGGTTCGACGGTACAGATCAGCAGTTCCGATCCTGCGTTGGACGCGATGGGCGGCACCTTGCGCGCACTGCTCGCCAACTGCGTGATCGGTGTCACTCAAGGCTATGAGCGTAAGTTGGAGCTGGTGGGCGTCGGGTACCGTGCAGCGATGCAAGGTAAGGATTTGAATCTGACTCTGGGTTTTTCTCACCCGGTGTTGTTCAAGGTTCCGACTGGCGTGAGCATCGAAACGCCGACTCAGACGGAAATCTTGATTAAGGGTGCAGACAAGCAATCCGTCGGTCAAGTTGCTGCAAAGATCCGGGCGTTCCGTCCGCCGGAACCTTACAAAGGTAAGGGCGTGCGCTACAGCGGTGAAAAGATCACTCTGAAGGAAGCGAAGAAGGCTTAATTCATCCGACCACTGGTTTCCAACGGAAGCTCTGGTCGCTACGAAGCAGGTCTGGCCTGCGGAGCGAAAACAAGGTTCTCGCTGCGCGTTGAATGGCCACCTTACCAAGGTGGCCCAAAAAGCGAACTCTATCTGCATGAACGATTCGTGCGGAATGTGAGAAGTACCAGAATTATTGATTTAGGCGCTGAGGACATTACGTCATGGCCAAGGTAGACAAGAAAGAAGCTCGTTTGCGCCGTGCGCAAGCGACACGGCATCGGATTCGGGAGCTCCAGGTTCCGCGGCTGACCGTTCACCGTTCGGGACAGCACATTTACGCGCAAGTGTTAGCGCCCAACGGTTCGAACGTGCTGGCTGCGGCCTCAACGACGCAGGAGTCGGTCAGTAGTGGTTTGACTGGCACCAAAAACAAAGCGGCCGCTGCGGCAGTGGGGCGTGCTGTTGCCGCCAAGGCACTGGCGAGTGGCGTAACGGCGGTGGCGTTTGATCGCTCCGGTTTCAAATACCACGGGCGCATCCAGGCGCTCGCAGACGCAGCTCGCGAAGCTGGCCTCAAGTTTTAATCCAAAGCGCCTGGCGCCTGAACGGAATCGAGATTCATGAGCAACGACAACGAAAGTTCTGATGGCCTGTTAGAGAAGTTGGTCGCCGTCAACCGCGTGGCCAAGGTAGTCAAGGGTGGCCGCCAGTTCGGTTTCACGGCTTTGACCGTCGTGGGCGATGGCAACGGCAAAGTTGGCATTGGCTATGGCAAGGCGCGCGAAGTGCCGGCCGCGATAGCGAAAGCTATGGACCGTGCACGCCGCAGCATGGTACGCGTGAGCTTGAACGGTGGCACATTGTGGTACGCCACGAACGGTTCGCACGGCGCTGCCAAGGTCTTTATGCAACCAGCCTCAGATGGTACGGGTGTTATTGCCGGAGGCGCGATGCGCGCGGTCTTCGAGGTGGTTGGTGTTCAGAACGTTCTTGCTAAGGCGTTCGGCTCACGCAACCCGATCAATCTGGTACGCGCGACGATCAAAGGGCTCGCGAATATGGCGTCGCCCGGAGACTATGCCGCCAAGCGTGGCAAGCGTCTTGAGGAACTGACGGGGAAGTCCGATGAGCAGTGATGGCATGATCAAAGTAACGCTGGTCAAGAGCCCGAACAGCACGCCCGAGCGCCATCGCTTGTGCGTTAAGGGACTGGGCCTGAGGAAGCTGCACCAAACGGTCGAGCTGAAGGACAGCCGGAGCGTCCGTGGCTTGATCAACAAAGTGAATTACCTCGTTCGCGTCGACGGCTAACAGCGCGCGGACTGGAGAAGGTTATGAAATTGAATTCCATCAAGCCCGCTGAAGGCAGTAAGCGAGAGGCGCGTCGGGTTGGCCGCGGGATTGGGTCTACTCTGGGCAAGACCTGCGGTCGAGGTCACAAGGGCCAGTATGCCCGCACCGGCAAAGGCAAAGTGAAGCCAGGTTTCGAGGGCGGCCAGATGCCGCTTCAGCGTCGCCTGCCGAAGGTTGGCTTTCGCTCGAAACTGGCTGCCGAAACCTCAGAAGTGCTGCTGTACAGCCTTGCGAAAGTTGAAGGCGATGCGGTGGATCTCGAAACGCTCCGTGCGGCGTATTTGATTCCCGCAGGTACCAAGAAGGCACGCATCGTTAAGCAAGGCGAAGTGAATCGCGCGCTGAAGATCGGACAAGGTGTCGTTTGTACGGCTGGCGCCAAAGCTGCGATTGAAGCCGCTGGCGGATCGGTGGAGTAACCAACTTGGCCAAGCCCACGCCAACTGCGTCTGGAACTGGGAAGCTCAGCGAGCTGCGCCAGCGCCTGTTGTTCGTGCTCGGCGCGATTATCGTGTTCCGAGCCGGTAGTTTTATTCCGGTTCCGGGTGTAAATCCTGAACAAATGCTTGAGCTGATGAATTCCCAAAAGGGAACCATCATCGATGTATTCAACATGTTCTCGGGCGGCGCGCTCGAACGTTTCTCGGTGCTCGCGCTGGGCGTCATGCCCTACATTTCCGCATCGATTATTGTGCAGATTCTCGCGACTGCGGTGCCATCGTTGCAGGCCCTTCGCAAGGAAGGGGAGGCCGGGCGGCGCACGCTGAATTTGTATACGCGCTGGGGCACCTTGGGCTTGGCGATATTTCAGGCGTTTGGTGTTGCTTTTGCCCTGCAGCAACAAGGCGGAAATGTGGTGATTACACCGGGCGTCGGGTTCATCGTCACTGCCGTCATTAGCTTAACAGCGGGAACGATGTACTTGATGTGGCTGGGCGAACAGGTCACCGAGCGGGGTATTGGTAACGGCATATCTCTGCTCATATTTGCCGGTATTGTCGCCGGGTTCCCGGGTGCGATCGTCTCGACGGGCGAGTTGGCAAGTACCGGTCAGATTGCGTTCCTGACGATCGTGTTGGTCATCGCCATTGTCGTTGGCGTCACCGCGTTTGTCGTATTCTTTGAGCGCGCTCAACGCCGCATCACCGTCAACTACGCCAGGCGCATGGCTGGGCGTCAGGGCTACTCCAACCAGGCTTCGCATTTGCCGTTGAAGCTGAATATGTCGGGCGTTATTCCGCCGATCTTCGCCTCCAGCTTGATCCTGTTTCCGGCCACTGCTGCGACTTGGTTCGGCAGCGGCGAAGAGGCGCGTTGGCTCCAGCGTATTGCCGCAATGCTCGGTCCTGAACAGCCGCTTCACATGTTGCTGTACGGCGGTTTGATTTTCTTCTTCGCGTTTTTCTACACCGCGCTGGTGTTCAACGCGCAAGAGACGGCGGACAATCTAAAGAAGTCGGGCGCCCTGATCCCTGGGATTCGACCAGGCAAGGCGACTGCGGACTACATTGATGGAGTGCTGACCCGCTTGACGGCGGTAGGCGCGCTGTATCTGGTGGCAGTGTGTTTGCTTCCTGAGATCATGCGCATCTATTTCAGCGTCCCGTTCTACTTCGGCGGAACCTCACTGCTGATTGTGGTTGTCGTCGTGATGGATTTCATGGCGCAAGTTCAGGCCCATCTGATGTCGCACCAGTACGACAGTTTGCTGAAGAAGGCAAACCTGAAAAATGTTGGTCGCGGCGGCGCATTACTGAAGTAGAGCTGTACAGGTCTCGCACTCGAAGCGACCCTTCTACGTGCGAGATCGAATTTGACCTGTTACCATAGGCGGTTCTGAAGAGTCGCCGAGTTTGCTTAGGAGTTGAGCATGGCCCGTATTGCGGGAGTGAACCTTCCGGTCAACAAGCACGCCTGGATTGGCTTGACCAGCATTTACGGCGTCGGCCGTAGCAGCGCCCGAAAGGTTTGCGCTAGCGCAGGTGTCAATCCGGCGACGAAGGTGAAGAGCCTGTCAGAGGCCGAGGTTGAGCGCTTGCGCGCCGAAATCGGCAAACTGACAGTCGAAGGCGACTTGCGTCGTGAAGTGGCGATGAGCGTTAAGCGCCTTATCGACCTCGGCTGCTACCGCGGTTTGCGCCACCGTAAGGGGTTGCCAATGCGCGGTCAGCGGACGCGCACCAATGCCCGCACCCGCAAGGGACCGCGCAAGCAGATCAAGAAGTAAGCCCTCGCGGGATCAGCATTAGAACCAGGATTCGAACATGAGCAAGCCGGCCGCAGCCGCGGGTAAGGTCAAGAAAAAAATCAAGCGCTCCGTCTCTGACGGTATTGCGCACGTGCAAGCGTCGTTCAATAACACGGTGATCACGATCACCGATCGCCAAGGCAATGCATTGAGCTGGGCTACGTCGGGCGGCGCAGGTTTCCGCGGTTCGCGAAAGAGCACGCCGTTTGCAGCGCAGGTTGCTGCAGAGAAAGCCGGCAAAGTCGCTGTCGAGTACGGCGTCAAGACGCTTGAGGTGCGCATCAAGGGCCCCGGTCCAGGGCGCGAGTCGGCGGTCCGCGCACTCAACGCGCTCGGTCTAAAGGTCACCAATATCCTCGACGTAACGCCGATTCCGCATAACGGCTGTCGTCCGCCGAAGCGTCGTCGCGTGTAATTCCAAGGAAGGATTTTAATCATGGCTCGTTATCTCGGCCCAACCTGCAAACTCGCGCGTCGCGAAGGCACCGATCTTTTCCTGAAGAGCCCGGCACGGCCGCTCGACAAGAAATGCAAGCTGGAGCAAAAGCCCGGTCAGCATGGCGCCGCCAAGAAGGCAAAGAACTCGGACTACTCGACGCAGTTGCGCGAGAAGCAAAAAGTCAAGCGTATGTATGGCGTTCTCGAACGTCAGTTCCGTCGCTATTACGCGGAGGCCAGTCGCCGTAAGGGCGCTACCGGCGAAAACCTGCTTCAATTGCTTGAGTCGCGACTGGACAACATTGTTTATCGCCTGGGTTTTGCGGTCACCCGAGCGCAGGCTCGTCAGATCGTTGCCCATCGCGGCGTCATGGTCAATGGCAAGTCGATCAATCTGCCGTCGTACCAACTGAAAGTGGGCGATGTAGTCGCGCTTGCTGAGCGTGCGAAGGAGCAGTTGCGCGTCAAGGAAGCACTGACGATCAGTGCCGACATGGATCTCGCCCCTAACTGGCTTGAGATCGATGCTGGCAAGGGTCAAGGCATGTTCAAGCAGTTGCCCGAGCGCAGCGACTTGTCCGCCGAGATCAACGAAAATCTGATCGTCGAGTTGTATTCGAAGTAATCAAGGCGAGGTCTGTCAATGGCGTCTGCAACGAATTTGCTGCGTCCGCACAACTTGGTGGTCGAGAGCGGTGGCGACAAGCGCGCCCGTGTTGTACTCGAACCACTGGAGCGCGGATTCGGCCACACACTCGGCAACGCGCTTCGGCGTGTATTGCTGTCGTCAATTCCCGGCGCGGCGATTACCGAGGTTGAGATCGACGGCGTACTGCATGAGTACAGCACTGTCGAAGGCGTCCAGGAAGACGTCGTTGAAATTCTGTTGAATCTCAAAGACGTAGCGGTGCGCCTGCATAACGTCGAGCAGACGACGGTGCATGTTTCGCGCAAGGGTCGGGGGCCACTGACAGCAGGCGACATCACGACAGACCATAACGTCGAAATCGTCAATCCTGATCTGGTGATTTGCACTCTAACCAAGGACGTTTCGGTTTCGATGCGGCTGAAGGTTGCCAAGGGTGTCGGTTACGAGCCGGCCAGCAGTCGGCGCCTTCCGGAGGATGAGGCGCGTCCTATTGGCCGTTTGCAGATCGATGCGACTTACTCGCCAGTGCGCAAGGTGTCCTATTCGGTCGACAGCGCGCGCGTCGAGCAGCGTACCAACCTCGACAAGCTGGTGTTGGATGTCGAAACCGACGGAACCGTCGATGCGGTTGATGCAGTCAAGCATGCTGCGGGTATCCTGGTTGACCAGCTGGGAGCGTTCGTTGATGTGACGCGCCGCGAGGCCGAACGCCCTGCTGCCGGTCGCTCGGAAGTCGATCCGGTGCTGTTGCGACCGATCGATGATCTGGAATTGACCGTACGGTCGGCTAACTGCCTCAAGGCCGAGAGCATCTACTACATCGGCGACTTGATCCAGCGCACTGAAGTTGAACTTCTCAAGACACCCAATCTCGGCAAGAAGTCGCTGACCGAGATCAAGGATGTACTCGCCGCGCGCGGTCTGTCGCTCGGCATGAAACTTGAGAATTGGCCGCCGCCGGGCTTGGCTACCAGCGGGTTTGGCGGCTAAAGACCATTCACATCCCATGCCGGGCATGGCGTCCGGCGCCTTCGAGGCCGGGATGCAATAGCGTTATTGAGGATATTTGTCATGCGTCATCGTAATTCCGGCCGCGCGTTCGCGCGCACCAGTGCACATCGCCAATCGATGTTTCGCAACATGACCAACTCGCTGTTCCAGCACGAGTTGATCAAGACCACTTTGCCGAAAGCAAAGGAACTTCGGCGCTTTGCTGAGCCGTTGCTTACACTCGCGAAACAGGATGGCGTTGCGAACCGTCGTTTGGCCTTTTCGCGACTGCGCGACAAGTCGATCGTTGGTAAGCTCTTCGTCGAGCTGGGGCCGCGCTATCGCACCCGTCCGGGTGGTTACTTGCGCATCCTCAAGTGCGGGTTTCGCGATGGCGATAACGCGCCGATGGCTTATGTCGAGCTGGTGGACCGCCCGCGCGCCGCGGTCGCCGCAGCCGAGTAACCCCCGGTTATCGCGTCAAGCAGAAAGCCGCGCTCGTCGCGGCTTTTTTGTTTTCAACGGAGAAGGACATGTTGAGATACTTGAAATCGCCCCGGGCCGTGTTTGCTGCGATCGCCGCATGCGGCATTGCTCTGTTGGGCTACGCCTACTACTCGCAATATGTCTTGGGTCTGGAACCTTGTCCGTTGTGCATGTTTCAGCGCATAGCCATGTTCGCAGTTGTGCTCTGGGCGCTGATCGCTGCGATCCACGGACCTAAAGGCTGGGGCTGGAAGGTTTACGGCGGTGGCGCACTCGTGCTCACTGCCACCGGTGCCGGGCTTTCAGGCTGGCATGTTCGTCAGCAACTGCAGCCGCCGGACCTGATGGGCACTTGCGCTCCTCCGCTTGATGTCCTGGTGCAGGGCGTGCAATTAGGTTCGATCAAGATTGGCGACATGCTTGCGCGCGTACTTGAGGCAAAAGGCGATTGCGCGAAAGTCGACTGGACCTTTCTGGGTTTGAGCATGCCGGCGTGGGTATTCATCTGGTTTGCGATCATGGGCACCTTGATGGTGTACAGCGCGTTTGCTCGCGTGAAGTAGCGAAAGTCAGCAGTAACCGAGGGCCCTCTGGCGATAGCGCGAAATCGCAACAACGGCCCGGCGCTCGACGCAATGTCCCAGCTCTTCGCGGCGCACGCCGTGGGCACTGGGTCATGCGCGATGAGGGCACAGCGATTTCGGCGACAGATTCAAATCTCGCCAAAACCGAACTCCCTCTTGTGCATTGCAGTACCTAGAATCCTCGTCTACAGTCGAACGTCCCGTGACCTTTGGCTGAACGCCGTGAAGTTTGCCGCCATGCAACGCCAGGACCGCCATCTGCAACTTGTCAATGAACCGGCCGACTGGGCGCCGACATCGTGGCAGAAGCGTGTTGCGGCGCAGCAGCCCAACTATCCGGATCCGGCGAAACTTCAAGACACGCTGCAGCAATTGTCGGGCTTGCCGCCTTTGGTGACCAGCTGGGAGATCCTGCAGCTCAAGCAAGAACTGGCCGACGCCGCTGACGGCAAACGCTTCTTGCTGCAGGGAGGCGACTGCGCCGAGAACTTCGCCGATTGCACCAGCCCGCATATCGCCAATCGGCTCAAAGTACTGTTGCAGATGAGTCTGGTATTGGTGCACGGCTTGAAGCAACCGATCGTGCGTATCGGTCGCTTCGCAGGTCAGTACGCGAAGCCGCGTTCGGCTGATCTGGAAACGAAAGACGGCGTGACGCTGCCAAGCTATCGCGGCGATCTGGTTAACGCGCCGGAATTCACGCCGCAGGCGCGCATTCCCGACCCGCAACGTTTGCTCGAAGGTCATTGCCGCTCCGCGTTGACGATGAATTTTGTGCGCGCGTTGATTGATGGCGGGTTCGCCGACCTGCATCACCCCGAATACTGGGACCTGGATTGGGTCAAGCACTCGCCGCACGAGGCCGAGTATCGCGAGATGGTGCGTTCGATTGGCGATGCCGTGCGCTTTATGGAGAGCATCGGCGGAGCACCGATGGGCAGTTTGCGGCGCGTGGACTTCTTCACCTCGCACGAAGCCCTGGTACTGCACTACGAACAAGCGCTGACGCGCAAGGTGCCGCGCCAGTGGGGGCACTTCAATCTGTCGACGCATTTTCCATGGATCGGCATGCGCACAGCGGCCCTCGACGAGGCGCACGTCGAGTACTGTCGCGGCATTCGCAACCCGATCGGCGTCAAGATTTCCCCGAGCGTGACTAACGATCACCTGCTGCGATTGATCGACGTACTCAATCCCGAAAACGAACCGGGTCGCCTGACACTCATTCATCGCCTCGGCGCGAACAAGGTTGCAGAGCACTTGCCGCGCTTGATCGAAGCCGTCAAAGCGCACGGTAAGCGCGTGTTGTGGTGCTGCGATCCGATGCATGGCAATACCGAATCGACGCAGAGCGGTATCAAGACGCGGCGGTTCGAGAACATTCGCAGTGAGCTTGAACACTCTTTTGACATCCACGCTGCCCATGGGTCGCGCCTCGGCGGCGCGCACCTGGAGTTGACCGGCGAGAACGTCACTGAGTGTTTGGGTGGCGCGCGCGATCTAAACGAAGACGATCTCCAGCGGGCCTATCGCTCCACCGTCGATCCACGCTTGAACTACGAGCAAGCGATGGAGTTGGCGATGTTGATTGTCAGGAAACGCCAATAGGGTTGTTGGATGTTGGTTGAAGGCGAGCCAGGTCGAATCCCTGGTCTGGCAGCCGAACCGCAACGCTGTAGCCAAACCAAGAACCAGGAATCAGGAACCATGTTAGATCAACTCACCGGTGCC
Source organism: Lysobacterales bacterium (assembly GCA_022844135.1). GTDB lineage: Bacteria > Pseudomonadota > Gammaproteobacteria > Xanthomonadales > SZUA-5 > JALHMH01. The sequence continues at coordinate 38,296 of JALHMG010000037.1, read as the reverse complement.
CAAATCGTCGTCCGTGCACTGCAAGATCAGGGCGTCGAGCACATTTTCGGTTACCCCGGTGGCGCGGTACTGCCGATTTACGATGCGCTGTTCCAGCAAGAGAGCATCGAGCATGTACTGGTGCGCCATGAGCAAGGTGCAGCGCACGCGGCCGAAGGCTACGCGCGCTCAACGGGCAAGGTCGGCGTGTTACTGGTCACCAGCGGACCTGGCGCGACCAACGCGGTCACGGGTCTGGCCGATGCGATGATGGATTCGATTCCTCTGGTCGCGATCACCGGACAGGTGCCGACGCATCTTATCGGCACCGATGCGTTTCAGGAGTGCGATACCGTCGGCATCACGCGCGCTTGCACGAAACACAACTTCCTGGTGCGCGATGTCAACGAGCTCGCACGCGTGTTGCACGATGCGTTTTACATCGCTTCCACCGGACGCCCCGGCCCGGTTGTGGTCGACATTCCCAAAGATGTGCAGTTCAAGCGCGGCGAATATCAGACCAAGAGCAACATTGTGCATCGCACCTACCGCCCGCGCGTAGAAGGCGATGCGCAGCGCATCGAACAAGCGGTGGCGTTGATGGCGAACGCCCGACGCCCGGTGTTCTACACCGGCGGCGGCGTGATCAATTCGGGCACCAAGGCCTCGAAACTGCTGCGCGAGCTGGTGCGGCTGACCGGCTTCCCGATCACCTCAACGCTGATGGGCTTGGGCGCCTATCCGGCGAGCGATCGGCAGTGGTTGGGCATGCTTGGCATGCACGGCACCTACGAGGCCAATCTGGCGATGAACCGCTGCGATGTGATGATCAACATAGGCGCGCGCTTCGACGATCGCGTCACCGGCCGACTCGATGCCTTCTCGCCCGGTTCGAAGAAAATCCATGTCGACATTGATCCCTCGTCGATCAACAAGACCGTGCGCGTCGAAGTGCCGATCGTGGGCGACTGCGCGCATGTGCTCGAAGCGATGATCGAGGCTTGGAAGTCGCTGCCGCAAAAGCCCGATGTGGCCACGCTGACCGCCTGGTGGGCGCAAGTCGATGCGTGGCGTGCGCGTCGCTCGCTGGCTTATCGCCAGGATGGCGACACCATCAAGCCGCAATACGCCGTTGAGCGCCTGTACCAGCTCACCAAACATCGCAAGACCTATATCACCACCGAAGTCGGCCAACATCAAATGTGGGCCGCTCAGCACTACCACTTCGAAGAACCCAATCGCTGGATGACCAGCGGCGGCCTGGGCACCATGGGGTACGGTATTCCGGCGGCCGTGGGCGTACAAACCGCGCATCGTGATGCGCTGGTCATCGACATCGCCGGCGAAGCCTCGGTGCTGATGACCATGCAAGAGCTGTCGACCGCGGTTCAGTACCGCCTGCCAATCAAGATATTCATCTTGAACAACGAATACATGGGCATGGTGCGCCAGTGGCAGCAGCTGCTGCATGGCGGCCGCTATGCGCACTCGTACTCCGAGGCGTTGCCTGACTTCGTCAAGCTCGCAGAAGCCTATGGCGCAAAAGGCATCCGCGCGATCAGGGCGGGCGAACTAGATACGGCGATCCAGGAAATGATCGACTTTGATGGGCCCGTGATCTTCGACTGCGTCGTCGATAAGCTCGAAAACTGTTACCCGATGATCCCTTCTGGCGCTGCACACGACGAAATGATCCTGCCCGATGCGGTGCACGCGGGCGTGTCGGAGGCGGGGAAGATGTTGGTATGAGTTGGGCAGTGCTCGCTACGCTGTTGGCCGCTGCTGCCGGCTGTGGCGAGCCAAAGATCGATGCTGACGAAGCTCGTGCGATCTTTCGTGCCACCGTCAAAGAGAGCAGTCCCGACCCTGCGCGCTATCTCGATCGCAAAATGGAGCCGAGATTTCGCTGCGAAGGAAACCGTGGTGTCTGGATCGCTGGAACGTATGGCCCGAGCGGAAGCTTTGACGACTCCGAACTGGTTGTGATCGACGCTGCTTCAGGGCGAGCCGATCATGTCACCGCCCCCTGCGTCGCGCCGCTGGCGTTGACCGCAGATCGAGCCCAGAGAATCGCCGAACGCTTTGCCGCAGACCACCCAATCCGCTGGGCAGACTTCTACGAGCCATTTCTCCAAGCGCATTGCCGCACTGGAGAAGCGCCGTACTGGCTGTATTCCGCAATGAATCGCTCGCTGCAACCAGACTCAATGCTGCTCATTCGCATCGACGACGCCACCGGTGTTGCGTCGCTTGTTCCCCAAGGCTAATGGCCGCCAAACCAGATTCGGTACTCCAATGACCCAACCCGCCTCCGCCTATTTCCTTGTCGACGACAAAACCCGCGTCACCCGCGCAACGCTTTCGATCACTGTCGACAACGAGGTCGGCGCTTTGGCGCGTGTCGTGGGCTTGTTCTCAGGTCGCGGCTACAATATCGAATCGCTGACAGTTGCCGAAACCGATCATCAGAAGCACACCTCGCGCATCACCGTGGTCACCTCCGGCACCCCGCACGTGATCGATCAGATCAAAGCGCAATTGATGCGCCTGATTCCGGTACATCGCGTCGTCGATCTGGCCGTGGACAAGCCGGGCCTGGAGCGTGAGATGGCGCTGGTGAAAATCGCCGCGACCGGCGATCAACGTGCCGAAGCACTACGCCTGGCCGAGGTCTTTAGGGCTCGCGTCATCGACATTTCGCCACAGAGTTTTGTCTTCGAATTGACCGGCACGCCGGTGAAGATCGACGCATTTGTCGAGATGATGATTCCCATCGGCCTGGTCGAGTTATCGCGCACTGGCGTCGTGGCGATCGGGCGCGGAGCGGAAGCGACCTAAGGTGGGGCAATGAAGCGCCCGATCAGCCACTGCGCCATCTCAGCGCGCCAGATCGGCGGCTCGTGCGCCAAAATCAAGGCCAGTTCATTGCGTAGCTCTAAATCGGCTGGGAGTGCGATGTAGCGCAATCGCAATCGCCGCGCTCTGGCGGAATCGACGAATTGATCGAGACATCTTGGCGCCGCGGCGATCCTTCGCTCTACGGGCGGTTCGACTTCAGCTGGGACGGGCAGGGTGCGCCGCAGTTGCTGGAGTACAACGCCGACACGCCAACCGGTCTGGTTGAAGCCAGCGTTGCACAGTGGTTCTGGTTGACCGACGTACAACCTCAGGCCGATCAGTTCAATTCGCTGCACGAGCGATCGTTGGCTCGATGGCAGCAGATTCTGCCGCGCGGTGCGCGCGTACATTTCGCCGCCGATCCAGATCACGACGAAGACAGCGCCACCGTGCGCTATCTGATGGACCTCGCTCAGCAAGCGGGGATGGAAATACGCGGATTGGCGCTGGCCGACATCGGCTATGCACATCGGCAATCCACCTTTGTCGATGATGGCGGTGCGCCGATCGAATGCCTGTTCAAGTTGTACCCGTGGGAATGGATGTGGCAAGACCAGTTTGCGCAGTGGTTGCCCGGCGTACGGACGCGTTTCATAGAGCCCCCGTGGAAGCTGCTGCTGAGCAGCAAGGCGATGCTGCCGCTGCTCTGGGAGCGCAATCGTGGACATCCGAATCTGCTGCCGGCGGCGTTCGCCGATACGCTCGGTCGCCCTGTCGCACGCAAGCCCAGATACTCGCGCGAAGGCGCAAATATCGCGCTGCTCGATGATCGCGGCGCGTTGGACCAAAGCGGCGGTCCATACGTGGGCGACTGCATCTGGCAGACCCTGGCGCCATTGCCATGCTTCGACGGCCGATATCCGGTTGTCGGCGCCTGGATCATCGGCGATGACGCCGCCGGCATCGGAATTCGCGAAGACGCATCGCCGATTACGCGCAACAGCAGTTGCTTTGTGCCGCACTACATTATCGACGAGTGACCGGTGTTAAGCGTCTTCTGAAGGAATGTCCGACTCAGGGCTGATTCGAGTTGGCGGCACGAGCAAGCGATCATGGCCGTAGCATGATTTCGAGCAGGCTGGTGTTTTCATTTTCGGGTCAGCTCGATCGTGCATACCCGAGCCAAGTTCGCCGCGATCATTCGAAGCCATTGATCAGCAAAGTCGGTAAGCTGCCGTAGAGCACCAGCACGCCGCCGATGTTGTCGCTCAAGCCGGTCGAGTCGCGACGCGGAATACCGATCAGCAAATCGCTGACGCGATCGTCGTTGAAGTCGCCATTCGTCAACGCACTGCCAAACAGATCGCCCGCGCGCGCGGCGCCGGCCACGCCGGCAATGTCCATATGCCAGAGCTGCCTGCGCGCGGCGCTCAATCCGCTCGCGGCACCGTAGAACACCACCACCGCGCCGCTTTCGATGCCGCCTAGACCCGACGGGCCACCCGGTGCGCCCACGGCCAGATCGGCGAAGCCATCGCCGTTAAAGTCGCCGGTGGCCAGGCCCTGACCGAAACTGTCGGCGCCGGAGGTGCCACCGGTTGCGAGACCAGCGTCGACGAGGTCAATGGCGATGAAGCGGTCGAGTCGATTCACGCCGTTGGGGTCGCCGTAGGCAATAATCACCATGCCGTCCTGGAATCCGCTGCCGATATCTTCCAGAGGTACTCCAATCGCCAGATCGTCGCCACCGTCGCCATCGAAATCGCCAGCCGCCAGCGATGAACCAAACTCGTCGTCGGTTTCGTTGGCGCCGGGCACGCCGGCGGTGTCTTGATCCAGCACCAAGCTGCCGCCGGCGCCGAGCTCCCGGCGAGCAACAACAGCAGCGCACTGGCTGCGGCGCGATGGTAGGTCATGATCGGCTCCGTTTAGATGTCAACCTGACATACCCGGTATCGATCAAGTAACCGCCAGGACGCCACGCGCGTGACTTGCGCCATGGCCTGACGCCGTGTCCACTGAGCGCCATCGGTCTGGCGGTCCTGGTGCGACGTCCGATCCACCGGCCCGACTCGCTGTGTGATGAGGCAGCCCGTTGTCGAGCGCCGATCAAGTCAATGGGCAGTTGCCAGAGATTTCGAAGACTCGAATCCACTGGCAAACACCGCAAGCGCCAGAGAAGTGCGTTTGGGTGGCAGTACGATGCGCAGCGCAGGCGCGTCCAGCTCAACGCGAAATCGTTGCTCGTTGCCGCCGTCATCGCCATCGAGTGCAACGCGAATTCGTCCATCGGCGAGACTCACCGGTGTTGCTGGCTGCAAGCTGGAGTCAACTGCGATAACGCGAACCGCACCTGCCGGAAGTGATACCGCGTCGCCGAATACATCGCGCGGGGTCAGCAACAGCGCCCACGGTGGACCAACAAACTCGACGCCCGATGCGATCGCGTCGGCGCGTCCGCGGAGCCCATCGAGTGCGCTGGCCAAACCCGCGTCGATCTGCAACACCGGATCGACGGCCGCCGCGCTCTGGTTGGCGATGTTGATACGCAACCAGTAGTCGCCGTCGGCGCACCCGGCGCTGTTGCACAGAGGGTCGTCGATATCGCCGACGCGTGTCGCAAGCAAGAATCCGATATGCGCTGCCTTGGCGAAGTTGGGAATCAGTCCCTGGCAACCGGTTGCGCTATTCCAACTGGTGCAAGAGCAGCGCGCATCGCCGCCGGCATCGCGCGCAACGCGCATCGCCTGCTGAACGCGCGAGACCAAGGGCCCGGCAGATTGCGCCAGGCGATTCTCGGCCAGCATCGCGATCATATTGTTTGCGAGGACGTTCCCCGCGATCGCATAGTGCAACTCGCCGACTTGGCCAAAGCGCGTTGGAGCGTCGCGCAGCACATTGCTTCCTGAATGGACCGCACTGTCGGCCACCAGACCGAGCGCGACCAGTGTGTGTTGGGCCGACCCCGCGCCGCTCAACGCAGCCAACTGGTTGGCGATATCGACAGCCGTCGCGCCACTGCTCAGTGCATTGGCGATCAGTTGGCGACGCGCGCCGCTGGAGTCCACCGCTGCCTGCGCAACGCCGCCGCCGCTACCCACCCGAATCACCCCAGCAGCCCGCAGCAAGTCGAAATTGGTAACGCAGGTAGCCGCCGCCACCACCACCTCGCCAGTGTCTTCGTCGATCACTGTAATCGACCAGGTCGCGAACGCAAATCCGCTCTTCAACAGCGCTGCAGCGGCGAGTGCACAAGCCCACAAAAGATGAGTCGCGCGCATGCTTGGTCCAAAGGCGAGATTCGCTTGCTAAGCAGTGTATCGCGCAAGGCGCTCGCTGGAGATCCCATGCATGGATGGGTTCAGCACGCTGGACGATGACTCCGGGCAAATACTCAGCAAGCTCAGTTGCGACATCGCGCTCGCAGCTTGAGGAGTGTGGATCAATAACAGTGGCGCCAATTGCGCGCCAAGCGCTACTGGTTGCCGCCAAACTTCATTGAGAAGGTGCATCTCGGCGCGCCTCATGGGTGCGTTCAATCAGCAGCGCATTGAGGCGCTCAAGCCGGGCGCCCATTTCGGCCGATTGGGCGCGCAGGGCAGCGTTCTCGGTGTTCGCAAACTCGAGCTTCTGGTTCAAGCCCTGGATCGCGGCAAGTGCGACACCATCGGCGTCGACGGTGCTGATCGACTTGCCATCGCCGCCGAGACCGAAGTTAGCTTTGGAGTCTTCCGCTATCGGGCCCATCGCTCAGCCCTCGAATACGTCCGCGAACAGCGGGTGGGGCGGCGGGCTGCTCGGCGTCGCCGGGCGATGAAACCCACTACGCAACTCGTACTGGGTCTATCGGATTTGGACGGGGGCAGGGATCAGTTGCTCACGCGCCGACCTGCAGCGAGCGATGCAGATTGCGCTGCTTGACGGATCGATAGCGAAGCCCGAGAAAGCGATCGCCCCTCCGGCGGGACCTGTCGCGCGAGGCGAGTGCCTGCAATGCGTTGGCAAGTACGGCGGTGAGCCGTTCGTATTTGACGCCTGCGATTTCGGCTTTGTCATTGCGCCTGACCAGGTGGACATTGATCTTGGCGTTCTCTACGGCGACGAGGCCCGCGTCTACTGCGACGTTATCTTTTCAGCGATCGGGCAGGGATCAATCGCTGTTGCGCGACGATGGCAAAGCCGTAGCGGGCTCGAGTGCCGCCAGCGCTTCCAGATCTTCCACCACGTTCGGATGGCTGTCATCGACCTCATGAAATATGCGGGCTAGCCGGCAGTCTCCAAGGCCGGGCTACAACGCCAACAGAAAAAACCGATTGCAACCAAAATGCCCGGTGGCGCCGAGCGCGCCGGGAATGGGCTGGAACCCGAAGCGCCGATACAGCGCCTGTGCCTCGTCCATGCCGGTCAGCGTTTCCAGGTAGCACTGCGCGTAACCCGCCTCGCGGGCAAATGCGAGGCAGCGCTCCATCATGGCGCTGCCGATGCCGCGACCGCGCAGGCTCGGCAGGAAGTACATCTTGCGCAGCTCGCAATGCGTAGTCTCAAGGCCAGTCAGCGGCGCAATACCCGCACCGCCCTGCACCGTGCCATTCTCTTCCACGACGAAATACCGATGACGCGCAATCGCGTAGGCTTGCGCCATGTGATCGACTTCCGGATCGTTGATCGCAAAACCGGGGCCTTGTGCACCGAACTCTGGCATCACTTGGCGAATGATCCGCGCCATCGCCGTATTGTCTTGGGTCTCGATTTCGCGAATGAGCATGTACTTCTCTCGGGTTCTAGGCTTCACATTATTGCTAGCGGCCGTATCGCAGGTACATGCGGCGGACATCGAGCTGAGCGCGCGCCTGCCAACGCCAGTGACTGGCGATGGCGCCTCGGGCGACAGCTTCGGTTTTGCGCTGGCGACCAGCGGCGAGTGGCTGGCGGTCGGCGCCCCCAGCGATACGCTGGTGGTGCCGGGCGTGGCCAACGGCATCGAGACCGGCTCGGTCCTCTTGTACCGTCGCGACCCAGCCGGCAGCTATAGCCGCATCGCCAAGTTGATCAACGGCCCTTTGGTGGGCAATGGCGACAACACCGGCGCGGCGATGGCGTTTCTGGGCACCCAGATCGCGGTCGGCATCCCGCGGGCGGAAGTTGATTCGGTGCTCGAAGCGGGCCTCGTCAAGATTTTTTCGTTCAATAACGAAGGCGCCGTTGAACGCCAGATACTCAGGGCCGCCTCTCCGCAGATCGATGAGCGCTATGGTTTTGCGCTCGCCGGGTCGGGAAACGTGCTGGCGGTGGGCGTTCCGCGCGCTGGAAGCGGCCGTGTGGAAGTTTACGTTCGTGGCGCGGCTGGCTTTGCGCGGCAACAGGTGCTGACGCCCGAGCCCGGCGCGGGCGAGTTTTCGTTCGGCCACGCTCTGGCCTTTAATGGTTCGCAATTGCTGATCGGCGCCCCGCAGGCCGGCGGCGGAGCGATTTATGGCGCAAGTTGGAACGGCAGCCAGTTCAGCGTGCCATCTCGACTGGCGATCGGCGCGGCGTCCAGTACCGAACTCGGCTTCGCGATCGCGATGCTCGACAACGTGGCAGTCGTCGGCGCGCCGGGAAGCGATAACGGTCGTGCGCTGCTGCTCAGCTTCGATGGCAGCGCCTGGAATCTGGCGACTACGGTGGTGGCCCAAGACGGCACGCCGGGCATGCGTTTTGGCAGTTCGGTGGCCGTGAATCCAACCCGTCTGGCGATCGGTGCATTCGCAGCGCTCGGTGGCGATGGCGCGGTATATGCGTACTCGCGCGCCGGCACTGCGCTCGGGACACCCACGCGCATCGATGTTGCCAATGGCGGTACCGCCGATCGCTTCGGTATCGCGCTCGGTTTTGTTGGCGATGAACTCATTGCTGGCAGCGATCAGGCGACGGTCGGCAACAACCGTGGACAGGGCAATGCCCGCGTGTACGCGCCGGTCGGCGCGTCGTGGCAGGCGGTGCGCAGCATCGACGCTGGGGATGGCGCGATGTACGACCGCTATGGCACGTCGGTTTCCGTGCATGGCGATATAGCCGTGGTCGGAGCGTACCTTGAAGACACAGCGGCGGGCGCCGATGCCGGCAATGTGCATTGGTTCCGTCGGGTGGGAAGCGGATGGCGGTACGGCGGTGCGATTCCCGCTCCGGATGAAATCAGCGAAGAGCGCTACGGCATCGCGGTGGCGCTGGACGCTGAGCGCTTAATCGTCGGCGCTTATTGGGACGTCATCGGCAACAATTCCGATCAAGGCTCGGCATACGTATTCAGGCGACAGGGCAACAGCTTCGTCTTCGAGAGAAAGCTCACCGCAGCGCTCGGCGACGAGGGACACTTGTTCGGATTCGCGGTCGACATCGATGGCGACACGGCGCTCGTTGGAGCGCGCGGTGCGTTCGGCAATAGCGGTCGTGCGCACCTGTTCCATCGCAGCGGCGGGGTCTGGACCGAAGGCGCAACTCTGGCAGCACCGGTTGCGCAAAGCGGCGCAGCCTTCGGCGCGAGCGTGGCGTTGCTCGGCGAGCATGTTGTCGTCGGCGCTCCGGCGGCCACGCCAGGCGATGTCGATTTTTCTGGCGCGGCATATCAATACTCGCGCAGCGGCGCTTTTGTGCGCACACTCACGGCGCCCGCACCGAGCGCCAATAGCGCTTTCGGCTTTTCTGTCGACACCGATGGCGAGCGCATTGTCGCGGGAGCCTTCCAGGATGGCGTGCCGCCGATCGTCACTGGTGCTGCCTTCGTGTATTCGGCAAACACCGGCGCCTTGGAGAGCGCATTGACGGCCGCCGGTGCGCGGCCCGGCGATGCGCTCGGAATCGCGGTGGCCATCGACGGCGACCGCATCGCGCTCGGCGCTACTGGCGTCGACGTCGCCGGCAATCAAAACGCTGGTGCGGTGTACCTGTTCCGACGTGCCGGCGGCAACTGGACTCAAGAATCGCGTCTGCTCAGTGCGGCGCCCATCGACGGCAGCGGCGTCGGTCGCAGCGTTGCGCTAGACCAGGGCACTGTCCTCACCGGCGCCCCCGGCGAAGCCATCGACAACCCGCTCGAAGGCACCGCATTTGTCGTCGATCTGGAGCGCTTGTTTGCCGATGGGTTTGAGTGAGGTCGATGCTGGTCAGGTGAGGGGCATTTCTTGACCTGACCTATCGCGTAGCCATTGCGAAAAAGCCGCCTCGTCCAGTAAGCCGGCAGCGAGGTTGAGCATGGTTTGCGTTGCCTCAACATCGCTGAATCTGAGTTCGATGTTGTGCAGCGCGATGAACAATCGTGCCAGCACCCAAGCGGTGCGCTTATTGCCGTCGACAAACGGGTGATTGCGCGCCACGCCGAAAGCGTATGCGGCGGCGAGATCGAAGACATCCGGCTTGCCGTATGACGCCAACTGTTGTGGCCGTGCGAGTGCCGATTCCAGCAGCGCCATTGAGCGCACGCCCTCGCCGCCGCCGTGCTCGCGCAACTGCTCGGCATGCACGGCAAGTGCTACCGCGCGCCCGATCCAAATCCAGCTGTTCACTTCGCCAGCTCGCGAAGAATGGCCCGATCGCGCTTCATGATCTTACGCGCCAATTCCATCTGTTGCGCAAACTCGGCGTCGTAAGGGCTTAAGTGAATGCCGTCGGGGGTATAGCTGACGAACAACTGATCGCCGCGCTCAAGGCCGAGGCGGTCGAGCAGTTCCTTGGGGAACACGACGCCACTGGAATTGCCGATCTGACGGATGGTGAGAGACTCGCCCATGGTTGGCTCCGTGATTACGAATGTTATTCCATGTTAGCACGTGTGTGGGTCACACCAGTGCGGGCTTTGCTCCCATGAATAGTGAGCCCTCACCGCAGATTCTTACAACCGCTACTCGATCCGTTCCACCCATTGCGCCCGATCCGACCCAGGCGACGTGGGCGCTGGCCAGTATTCGACGATGCGGACGATGGCGCTGTTGGCGCACAGGAAGTAACTGATCGCCAGGTCGCGGCGCGCGCCGTCGCTCACGTAGACCCGGCTGACGCCGTGCTCGCGCAAAGCGAGCACGTCCACGACCTCAAAGGTCCATGGGCCCTGCGCGGGATAGTCGCTGTTGATCCGCACGAATGCGCCGGCACCGCGAATACGCTCGTTGGTCTGCGGCCAGTCGAGCGTGAACTCGGGTGCGAACAGCTCCGCGGCGTGGGCGAAATCATTGCTCGCCATCCGCGACCAGAACCTGCGGATCAGTTCCTCGGTCGAGTTTTGTTCCATGTCGTCGCGCTTGAATTGTGGTTTGATGGGTGGCATTGGCGAACCGGGGGCACCGTGCGCGTAATCGTCAACATCATCGCTGTTTTGATGCTGGGTAGCGATGGCCTGATCGCGTGCCCGGATCGGGCGCGTCTCGACGAACTGGGGCGCGCCGCGGGCGGTTCGTCGGCCGCGCCTGAGCCGCAATGGAAGGCGGGATGGGACACCTATTTGCAAGCCCGGCGCAGCTGCGATGACGCCGCCGCTTTGCTCGCAGCGCTGGCGACGCAGGCGACGCAGGCAGTCGATCGCAATCAACCCGATCTGGCGCTTACGATCGAGAGCGAGCGCCTGGCGATTGCCGAGCGCAAGGGGCTGCAGTTTAATGCCGCCGAAGCAGCCGAACGCGTCGGTACGCTGCTCAGCGATCGCGGCGAGCGCGACATTGCCATACGACGGCTTCACGAGGCCAGCGCCGGCTACGCGCGCTTGGAGGATTGGGGGCGCGCCGCGAATGTCGAATCGCGTTTGTCGCGGGTTCAAAGGCAGGCGGGCGATTACTTTACGGCACTGGCGCACGAGCAGGGTGCGCTGGCGATGCGAAGGCGCTTGGATCCGCCGCCGAGCATGTGGCGATCGCAGCTGAATATTGCCGTGTTGTATGAGCAACTGGAGATCTTCGATGAAGCGCGGCGACGTTATGCCGAAGCGCTGGTGCAAGCGGAAACTGAAGGCGAGCCGCGCTCCATCGCGGTGGTGCTTGGGGCATTCGCCGGGTACTTGAGCGATTTCGGCAAAAGCGATGCGCCACAAGCGCTGAAGATGGCCGAGCGCGCTCTCGAAATCTCCACGCGCCAGGGCGGGGTCGTCCAGCGCGCCTCGGCACGTTTGCAGGTGGGTCGTGCGCAGTTGAATTTGGGACAGCTCGATGCTGCCGATCGCACTTTGACCGCGGCCTACGCCGATGCGCGCGCCGGCCAGCACGAAGCTTTGATGGCGCACATCCTGTTTCGCCGCGGCGAACTGGCGCACGCGCAGGGCCTGCTGGACTTGGCGCTGCAACGGATCACGGATGCCAGGACTGTCTATGAGACACAGGGCAATCGGCATCGCCTGGCGAAGGTGCATGCGGCGCTCGAGAAGCTCTATCGCGACCGCGGAGAGAGCCTGCTGGCGGCTGAGGCAGGCTTAAGCCACTATCGATTGCGGGACGAGTTGCTCGGCAGCCAGGCCATCGGCCGCATGCGCGAGGCGTTGAATCGTTTCGAACTGCACGAGGAGCGCGCGCGCAATGCTGAGCTGGCGCAGGAAAAAGCCATGGCGGAGGTCAATCTGCTCGCCGAGCAGCGCCGTGTACAGCTGATTTACCTGGTTGCCGCCGGCGTGCTGATCGCGTTGATCCTGCTCGCCTGGCGCTATGCGACCGCGCGGCGACTGTATCGCCTGCTGAGCGAGCAGAATCGACTTGTTCTTGAGCAAGCGGCGCAATTGAGCCTCGCGAACGAGCAGTTGCGGGAACAGAGCGCAAAGCTCCTGGTCGCCAGCGTCACCGATGGGCTCACGGGACTGAAAAATCGTAGCCAGGCGATGGAGCGCCTCAGCGCGCGCCTGGCTGCCGATGAGGACTTCGCGGTGTTGCTGATCGACATCGACCACTTCAAGCAAATCAACGATCGCTTCGGCCATCCGGTGGGCGATGCGGTGCTTCAGCAATTGGCGAGCCGTTTGCGCGAAGGGCTGCCTGATATTGCCGAGACGTTTCGTATGGGAGGCGAGGAATTCATGGTGCTGCTGCCCGCTGCCCAGGCGCGCCAACACGCCGAGCGCATGCGTGTGGCCATCAACGCCACGCCGTTCCGCATTCAAGGTGTCGCGGTCGACATCGCGGTTTGCGTTGGCGGCACAACCGTCAATGATCTGCCTGTGCGCTCTCCCGAGGCGGCCTACGCTGCAGCCGATAAGGCTCTGTATCGCGCCAAGCAGGGCGGCCGTAACTGCCTGCGCTGGATGGGAACTGAGGCGGCGATCGTGCACTAATCGTGTGCCTTCGATGTGGATTGCCGATCGGCTTTGTCGACGTCGCTACAGCAGCCTTTTCGAGAGCGTCGGTTGCCATCAGCTCGCTTCTGCGAGGCACCAGGATCTCAAATACCGAACTCGAGCTGCGGCCCGGCGTCGTGATCGGTGAAGCCGCTCAAGCCGACGCCGACGAGGCGAAACCGGGTTCGCTCGGGAAGGCCAACGCGAAGCGTGAGGGCGTTCGCCAGACCGGCCAGTTCGCCCTCGCTCCCTGGCGCCCTCGCGGGCGTTTCGCTGCGCGTCAGAATCCGAAACTCGGCCGTCTTCAGTTTCAAAACCACGGTGCGCGCGACGCGCGATTCTTTGATCGCTGCTCGCCAGACCTTGGCGGCCAGCGGTGCAATCATTGGCCTGACCTCGACCAGCGTCAGATCGCTAGCGAAAGTGTCTTCTGCCGAGATCGACTGGGTTTGCCGCTCGGCGCACACCGGATGCTCGTCGACTCCGAAAGACAGCTCATGAAGGCGCTGACCCCAACGCCCAAAGCGGCGCATCAGCTCCAGCGGTGCGATCGCGCGCAACTCGCCGATCGTCGTTGCGCCTATCTCGATTAAACGCTTTTCCATCACTTTGCCGACGCCGGGTAGTCGGCCCACCGACAGCGGCGTTAGAAAGTCGATGGCCTGTTCTGGGCGAATCACGAACAGGCCGTTGGGTTTACGCCAATCCGACGCGATCTTGGCGAGGAACTTGTTGTACGCCACGCCCGCCGAAGCGGTCAGCGACAACTCGTCGCGGATTGCCGCGCGGATCGACCGCGCGACCGCCGTGGCGCTCGGCAACGCCTGCAGGTTTTCGGTGACATCGAGATAGGCTTCATCGAGCGAGAGCGGTTCGATCAGCGTGGTGTGTCGCGCGAAAATCTCGCGGACGTGCTGCGACACGGCGCGATAGCGCACAAAATCCGGGGGCACGAAAATCGCCTCCGGGCACAAGCGTTCGGCGCGCACCGCCGGCATCGCCGAGCGCACACCGAAGGTGCGCGCTTCATAGCTCGCCGCGCACACCACGCTGCGCGCCCCGCGCCACGCCACCACCACCGGCTTGCCGCGCAGCGTCGGATCGTCGCGCTGCTCCACCGAGGCATAAAAGGCATCCATGTCGATGTGGACGATCTTGCGCTGCATGGCTGCTTTGAGCGTCTTGGGCAATGGTCAAAAAGCAGTCAATAGTGAATGGTCAATGGTCAATGGGAAGGCTTTTGCCCGCCGCAACGATTCGGCCGCTTTCCCTGCAACAATCCGTCGCCCTGTATGCTTTCCCATCGACTATTCACCATTGACCGCGCCGTCGATGCCGCCAGGCAATGATCCGAATGCGCCGATGAGGCTGCTGGCGACGGCCAGCACGATCAACAGGTAGACGATGCGCGGTATCCAGTCGGCGAGCAGTTTCTTGTCCGACTCGACATCCTGCGCCGCCAGTGTCGCGTAGTGGCCGAGAGACTCGGCGAGCGAACCGGCGCCTTCGCCCGCCGCTATCGCTGCCAGCAAGGGCTCGGCGTCGGCGATCGGATGTGCGCTGGCGGCTTGCGCCAAGGTCGATCCAGCCATCATTGCCGATTGCCAACGGAGGAGCAGCGCACGCACGCTCGGCCAACGGACGGTATCGGCTGCATCAGGCAGTGCGCTCTGCAAGGGTATTCCCGCCGCCAGCAGCAGCGCCAACGTGTCCGCGAATTGTTGGAGCTGATCGCGGCGAATCAGGCGGCCGAGCCACGGGATGCTGAGAACCGCGCTGTCGATACCGGCCAGGTGATCCGTTCCGCTCATCGCCGCCTGCCGCTGCGCGCGCAGCAGCACGAGTATGGCCGCTCCGATCATGCCCAGTACGCCAACACTCTGCAGCAGATAGCGCCCGGCGCCGAGTTGGCCGCCGATCAACGACGGCAATGGAATGATCAACAGCATTGCGGCGAGCAGCGCCAACGGGACCACCAGCCGTGTGATAAGCGCCGCGCCGCGCGCGTGTTCCCGCCGCGCCCGATCGGCCAGGCGCTTGAACGCTCGTTCGAGGCTGCCGGCATTGCTGGCGGCGGCAACCACCTTGGTTTCAAGTTGCGTGAACAATCGCGCGCTGAGCGCAGCTGTCGCCAGCGGCTGGCCTTTGGCGAGCAGCGCTGCGGTGGACGACAAACGCATTCGATACAGCGAGGGCACACCGAGCTGCGCAAGCGCCTGCAGCGGCGGCACACCGGCCGCATCGAGGACCGACCATTGATCGAACAGCCGGGCGCGAACCTCGGCTGGCAAGGCTTCCAAAGGCATCGCGCTATCTCGAAATCGACCGATCGGCCATGTTCCTTTGACATTGTTGTCACGGGCGTTGAAGGCAAATTGCAACTCACATCCAGAATTCCAACCCGCTATCCTCCCGACCCTTGATCTTCCGCAACATTGCCGCATATCGGCAAGACCTTTCGATGGGCGGCTCGGCCGTTCGCTCAGGAGCTTAACCCAATGGCATGGAATGAACCGGGCGGCGGACGCCGCAATCCGTCTGGCCCGCCCGACCTGGAAGAAATGCTGAAGCAGATGAAGCAGCGGCTTTCCGGGCTGTTCGGCGGCGGCAACTCGCGTCGCGGTGGCAATGCTCAAGGCGCCGAACCCGTGCCGACGGGCGGCATCGGCATCCTCATCGGCGGCGTCATCGTGATCTGGGCGCTGTTCGATTCGATGCATGTCATCGATCAGCGCGAGCGTGGTGTTGTGCTGCAGTTCGGCGAGGCCGATCGCATCCTCGATCCTGGCTTGAAATTCACGCTGCCGCGTCCTTTCGAGCGCGTGGAGCGCGTTGATGTCACCCAGGTTCGATCGATGAGCAGCAAGGTAGCGATGCTCACGCGCGACGAAAATCTGGTCAACATCGACTTCGCCGTGCAATACACCGTGAGCGATGCCAGCAACTTCTTGTTCAAGGTGCGCAATGTCGAAGAGACGCTGGCGCATGTCGCGGAAGCTGCGGTGCGTCAGGTCGTGGGGTCGCGTTCGCTCGACGATGTTCAGGTCGGTAATCGCCTGGAGTTCACCAGCGAAGCGCGCACGATCATGCAGCGGCTGCTCGACAGTTACGAGGCCGGCATCAACGTTTCGATCGTGAACTTCCAGGACGTGATGGTGCCTGAGCAAGTCAAAGACGCGTTCGACGATGCCATCAAGGCGCGCGAAGACGAGCAGCGCGCAATCAACAACGCACGCGCTTATGCGGCTGATGTGGTGCCCAAAGCCAACGGCCGCAAGGCCCGCGTGCTCGCAGAGGCAGAGGGCTACAAGGAATCGGTGATCGCGCGCGCCGACGGTGAGGCCAAGCGTTTCAACCTGCTCGCGGAGCAGTATCGGGCAGCACCTGAAGTGACCCGGAAGCGGCTGTATCTGGAGACGATGCAGGAAGTGCTGTCTAAATCGCCGAAAGTACTGATCGACGGCGACCAGGGCAATAACATGCTGTATCTGCCGCTCGACAAGCTGGTCATGCCGCCGCCACCGGAACGCAGCGGCGCCGCGATGACTCCTGGAGGGGCCCCCTGACATGAAGAACCTGATTCTGCCGATTGTTGTTGCCCTGCTGGTATTGATCGGCGCCAGCGTATTCACGGTGCGCGAAGATCAATACGCAGTGATGTTTCGCCTAGGCGAAATCGTGCGCACCGACTTTAAGCCAGGCCTGCACTTCAAGGTGCCGATCTACAACAACATCATCAAATTCGATCGCCGCATCCTTTCGCTTGATACGCAGCCCGAGCGTTTTCTGACCAGCGAGAAGAAAGACGTGCTGGTCGATTCGGTGGTCAAGTGGCGCATCAAGGACGTCACCAACTACTACAGCGCCACGCGAGGCGACGAGCTGCGTGCGCAGCAAACCCTCGGCCAGATCGTCAAAGATCGCCTGCGCGATGAATTCAACAAGCGCACGTTGCAGCAGGTGGTCGCCGACCAACGCGACGAGATGATGGAAAACCTGCGTGGCGCGTCGAACGAGTCGGCGGCAGCGCTCGGAATCGAAGTGGTGGATGTGCGCATCAAGCGCATCGATTTGCCCGACGCGGTGCTCGACTCGGTGTTCCAGCGCATGCGCTCGGAGCGTACGCAGGTCGCCAACGCGCTTCGCTCTAAAGGTGCCGAGGCCGGCGAGCGACTTCAGGCTGACGCCGATCGCCAGGTGCAGGTGATTCTGGCCGAAGCTGATCGCGACGCGCAGCGCATTCGCGGCGAGGGCGATGCGAAGGCCGCCGAAATTTATGCCGCTGCCTACGGACGCGATCCGGAGTTCTACGCGTTCCATCGCAGTCTCGAAGCATACCGGCAGAGCTTCAACAAGCAGGGCAATGTGCTGGTGCTCGATCCCAATAGCGAGTTTTTCGAGTACTTCAACAAAGATACTTCGAACCGGTGAGCGATCTTTGGGCCGCTCTCGCACTCGTTCTGGTGATCGAGGGCATCCTGCCGTTCCTTGCGCCGGGCCAATGGCGCGAGGCGCTGCGACAATTGAGCGAGCTTGAGGATCGCCAGGTGCGTTGGTTGGGGCTCGGGCTGATGCTCACTGGGTTAGTGGCGCTCTGGTGGGCGAGGGCTTGACGAAAAGCGCCGCTGAATGACGCAAGCTCCAGATTGTCTGGTGCGGGGATTTTTCGGCATCCTGGATCGAGTTCAACGTCGCCAGGAGTTCGCATGCGAAGCACACTTTTGATGGCCTTTTGTTTGTCGTCGGCATCGGCGCTTGCCGTTGAGCGAACGCCACCCCAGGCACAGTGCATCGATGCTCGAAACGTGCAGTCGGTGCGAGCGCTCAACGACCGCGCCCTGCTGATATCGACTCCTGGCGCCTATGCGCAGATTGATACCGACGCCGATTGCTCACAGGCAGTCAACGACGGTCGGCTGCTCACGCGCGGTGGCTGGGCCTGTGGTTCCGGCGATGAATATGTGGAGACCGGATCGAAGCGTTGTGCGATCACGGCGGTTCACCCTGTCGATGCGAAGTCATTTTCCCGGATGGCGCGGGCGCTGGATCGCGCCGCTGGCGCGATGCTGCCGGCGATCGAAACCAAAGCCGAGCGTCCGCGTGGGTTTCTGGGCTCCTTCGAGTACTGCGTGCGCCCCAGCCAGATCGTCGGCTGGAACACCACAACCGAAGGGCTGCGGGTCGTCACCCGCCCGAAGCGGCACGGTGGATTCAAGGAGTACGCGATCGAATTCGCCAACGCCTGTCCAGAATCGCGTCAGCCGCAGATGTCTCTGGTTTCCAACATGGGGCTGGATCTGGTCTGCGGAAACCCAGGGGATGTCGCGCGCTTTTACGGCGACATCACCACTTCGCTGACTGGAACCATTCTCGCCGGCGACGCGATCGGGGACACTGCCAGTCTGACCATTACGCGGCTCGGCGATTGCAATGTGAGCTCCGTGTACCCGGTGCGCTGAAATCGTATACAGCACGAACCAGCGACGCCGCAGGCGATACTCCCGACGTTTTCCCGCACTCGTCAGGCCATGACCGCCAACAACGCTCAACTGCTCGTCATCTTCGGCGTCACCGGCGATCTCGCGCAGCGCATGTTGTTGCCGTCGCTCTATGGTTTGCAGCGCGATGCCCTGCTTCCGGCAGATTTGACGATCCTGGGCACCGGTCGTACGGCGCTCGATCAGGAAGGCTTCGCGCTGTACGTGCGCGAGGCGATTGAGCGGCGCGTGCCGGCAGGCGAGCGCGATGCGACGCACATCGACGCGCTGTGCGCGCGTCTGCGCTATCAGGCTGCGGGCCTCGACAACAGCAATGAACTTGCGGCGCTGTGCCAGACCATTCGGCAATTGCGCACCGGCGATGTGGTCTTCCATTTGTCCACCGCGCCGCGCTGGTACAGCGCGATTTGCTCGGCGCTGGGCGCCGCGGGTTTGAGCGGCGCCGGTACGCGCGTGATGCTCGAGAAACCGATCGGTCATGACCTGGCAAGCGCGATCGAGATCAACACGGGAGTCGGCCAGATCTTCGACGAGGATCGCATCTTTCGCGTTGACCATTACCTTGGCAAAGAGGGTGTGCAGAACCTTCTCGCGTTGCGTTTCGGCAATGCATTGTTCGAGCCGTTGTGGAATGCGCGGCATATCGCGCAAGTGCAGATCACGGTGGCCGAGACCGTCGGTGTGGAGGGGCGCGGCGACTACTACGACGAGTCCGGCGCTATGCGCGATATGTTGCAGAACCATTTGCTGCAACTGCTGTGCTTGACCGCGATGGAGCCTCCGAGCAACTTCGATCCGGCCGCAGTTCGCAATGAAAAGATCAAGGTGCTGCGCAGTCTGCGACCTATCGATAGCGACGATGTCGCCACGCACAGCGTTGCTGGGCAATACACCGCTGGCGCCATCGATGGCGTCGCCGTGCCCGGCTACCGCGACGAGTTGGGCCGCCAGAGCCAAACCGAAACCTTCGTCGCCCTGCGCGCGCATATCGACAACTGGCGCTGGTCGGGCGTGCCGTTTTATCTGCGCACGGGCAAACGCATGCCGCGGCGGGCCACTGAGATTTACCTGCAGTTCCGCGCTGTACCTCATTCGATATTCGGCGGGGCACTGATCGAGCCGAACGCACTGGTGATCCAGTTGCAACCGGAGGAACGCATATCGCTGATGTTGATGAGCAAAACGCCAGGGCTCGATCGCTCGGGTTTGAAGTTCTCCCAGGTCGCGCTCGATCTGGATTTGCATGAGACCTTCGAAACCGTGCGCAAACGCTTGGCTTACGAACGGCTGTATCTGGATGCGCTCGAGGGCAACGGCACCTTGTTCGTGCGTCGCGACGAGACCGAAGTCGCATGGCAATGGGTCGACGGTATCTTCGCCGGCTGGAAGCACGCTGGCCTGGCGCCGAGGAACTATCCGGCTGGCACCTGGGGACCGTCGAGTGCCGTAGGCTTGATCGAGCGTAACGGTTTTAGCTGGCGGGAGTGACCGGCCTTTCGCGGAAGGCGCCATGGCGCAATGCGGTTAGCGACCCCTTGCAGCATTCGGCCGGCTGCGGGCATAGGCAACGACGGACGCCTTGCCAAGTCTGGCGGGAACACACAACAGCGTCGCGTCAGGGCGCGACCCACGAGGCAACATGAACTTCACCATCGCATCAGACCTCGCCGCCGACGTTGCCGATCGACTCGAATGCTCGATGCGCGCTGCCTTAACCGAACGCGGCGCCGCGTGGCTGGCATTGGCCGGTGGACGTACTTCGCCCCCGGTGTTTCGACGCTTGAGCGAGCGCATCGGCGACTGGTCGAACGTCCTCGCGGTGCCCACCGATGAGCGCTGGGTTCCGCACCACCATCCCGACTGCAATCTGGCGGCCGCGAAAGCGGCGTTCGCCGACGCGCGTGGCTTGCGCTGGGTAACGTTGACGCCCGCGGAGGCGGGCGGGGTGGTGGACGCGACACCTGCCGAAGAAGCGCTTGCTCGGCACCCTGAGCCCTTCGATGCGGTCCTGCTCGGTATGGGCGCCGACGGTCATTTCGCTTCGCTGTTTCCGGGCGCCGACAACCTCACGCGTGCGCTCGATCCAGCGCAACCCAAGGCAGCATTGGCGATCATTCCCAGGCCGATGCCCAGCGCCGGCCCGTTTCCGCGCATCACGCTCAGTTTGTCGCGTTTGCTGAATTCGCGACGCGTCGTTCTTGCGATCTCTGGTGAGGACAAACGGGCGACGCTGGAGCGTGCGTACGCAAACGGCTTGCCGGTGGCAGCGTTGATCGAGCACTGCCCCAATCTGGAGGTCGTGTGGTCTGCATAGCGGCGGCGTTCATCACGCCCGTCGACGCAAAATCGAACCGCAGGCGCAATAAATCGCGCCCACAACCGCGCCTGAGACCTTGCGCCACAAACTCGAAAAACCTGCCACCGACACCAACCCAGAAACCAGAACCACAATGAACCCGACCATCCAACGCGTCACCGACCGCATCGCCACCCGTTCGCGGACCACCCGCGAGGCGTACTTGCAGCGCATCGCCGCGGCGCGTTTCGACGGACCGGCGCGGCAGCGCTTGAGTTGCGGCAATCTTGCGCATGGCTTTGCAGCGGCCGGCGCCGACAAGCCGCAGTTGCGCGGACATCGGGGCGTGAACATCGGCATCGTCAGTGCCTACAACGACATGCTGAGCGCGCATCAGCCGCTGGAGAACTATCCGGCTTTGATCAAGATGGCAGCCCGCAACGCAGGGGGCACGGCGCAGTTCGCTGGCGGCGTACCGGCGATGTGCGATGGCGTGACGCAAGGCCGCACTTCGATGGAGCTGAGTTTGTATTCGCGCGATGCCATCGCCATGGCTACCGGCATCGCGCTCTCGCACGAAATGTTCGATGCGGCGCTGTTGCTTGGCGTGTGCGACAAGATCGTGCCGGGACTGCTGATCGGCGCGTTGGCCTTCGGTCATTTGCCGGTGGTTTTCGTGCCCGCAGGGCCAATGCCATCGGGGCTGCCGAACAACGAAAAGGCGCGTGTGCGCCAGGCATATGCGGAAGGCAAAGCGACGCGCGAGGAACTGCTCGATGCTGAGGCGGCGAGTTACCACAGTCCAGGCACCTGCACCTTTTACGGCACCGCCAACAGCAATCAGATGCTGCTGGAGATGATGGGCCTGCATATGCCGGGCACGGCATTCGTCAACCCCGGCACGGCGCTGCGCGATGCGTTGACCGTGGCGGCCACGACGCGCGCTTGCGCGATTTCGCATCTGGGCGAGGAGTACACGCCGATTGGTGCCATCGTCGATGAGCGCGCGATCGTGAATGCGATGGTCGGACTGGCCGCGACGGGTGGATCGACCAATCACGCCATTCATCTGGTTGCGATTGCTCGCGCTGCCGGTGTTTTCATCGATTGGGACGATCTGGATGAGGTGTCGCGCGTCACGCCGCTGCTGACGCGCATTTATCCCAATGGCAGCGCGGATGTGAATCACTTCCACGCCGCTGGCGGCATGGGGCTGGTGATTCGCGAATTGCTCGATGCGGGTTTGGCGCACAACATTCGTTGCGTGCACGGCGGCGACTTGCGCGCGCAAGGCAACGAGCCATATCTGGATGGTCTGCAGTTGCGCTGGCGCGCGCCGCCCGAACGCAGTCTCGACGACTCGGTGCTGCGCGGCGTCGCGCATCCCTTCGACAGCGAAGGTGGCCTGCGATGTCTCACTGGCAACCTCGGCCGCGCTGTAGTCAAAGTTTCGGCCGTGGCGCCGAGATACCGCAAGATCGCCGCGCCGGCCCGCGTGTTCGATTCGCAAGATGCGTTGCTGGTGGCGTTTAAGGCGGGCGAGTTGACCGGCGATTTCGTGGCTGTGATTCGCGGCCAAGGCCCGCGCGCGAACGGCATGCCCGAGCTGCACAAGCTCACCCCCACGCTGGCCGTGCTGCAAGATCGCGGCCAACGCGTCGCGCTGCTCACGGACGGCCGCATGTCCGGCGCCAGCGGCAAAGTGCTGGCGGCCATCCATGTGTCGCCCGAAGCCTACGCTGGCGGCGCCATTGCCAAAGTGCGAGACGGCGATCTGATCCTCATCGACAGCGATACCGGCACGATGGACGCGCAAGTGGATGCGCGCGAGTGGGCGACCCGATCGCCCGCCACCATTGACGTGTCCGGCAATCAGTACGGCGTCGGTCGCGAGCTGTTCGCGCTCATGCGGCAGCACGCAACCAGTGCGGAGGAGGGCGGGTCCGGCCTGGGCAGCATCGAGGGCCTGCCATGACGGCTCTGATCGCCGATATCGGCGGCACCAATGCGCGCTTCGCGTTGACGCCGAGCGACGGCGCACCGGCGTTGATCGAACAGCGCTCGCTGCCCGCCGCTGAATTTGCCTCGTTGCAGCATGCCGCCGAGCACTATCTGGCGCTGGTCGGCGCACGGCCAACGCAAGCAGCGATCGCGGTCGCCTGTCCGGTGGCCGGCGATGAGGTGCGACTGACTAACCGCGCCTGGTCGTTCTCCCAAGCCGAGCTGCAGCGCAGCCTCAAGCTCGATGCGCTGACCGTGATCAACGATTTTGGTGCTGTCGCGCATGCGGTGCCCGGCTTGCGCAGCGAAGATGTCATGACGCTGCATGGCAGCGACGAGTTGCCGCCGCAGGGGCCCGTGACGGTGCTGGGCCCGGGCACAGGTCTTGGCATCGCGCTGCTGGTTGGGGAGGCGAGCAGCGGCTGGCGCGTGGTCGAAACTGAGGGCGGTCACGTCAGCTTCGCGCCCCAGGGCGATGAGGAATGGCGCATCGCGCGCTGGTTGAATGCGCGTTTTGGGCGCACCTCGAATGAGCGCCTGTTGTGCGGTGCGGGGCTGAGCCACATCGATGCGGCGCTGGCCGCGGGCGAGGAGACCGCGGTGCCGCACGACTGGGCCAAAAAGTTGCGCGATCCGGCCGTTATCGTCGCGGCCGCGCTCGATGGCCACGATCTCAACGCGCGACGCACATTGGCGCGATTTTGCGCTGTGCTCGGAAGCGTGGCGGGCGATGCCGCCCTGATCCATGGCGCGCGTACTGTAATGATCGCCGGTGGCATCGTTCCGCGCTTCATTCCCTTCCTGAAATCCAGCGCATTCCGCGAACGCTTCCTGGCCAAGGGCAGATTCGCGGCATATCTCGAAGGCGTCTCGGTGCGTGTGATCACCCATCCGCAGCCGGGCTTGCTGGGGGCAGCGATGGTGGTTCGGCAGTCAGCTCGTTGATCTTGTGCAGGCTGCCGATGACGTTGAGTTCATTGGCAGCGGGTGGGCCCGCTTCATGGTACGCGGACCCATGGTCCGCATTCCGCGGTTTCGCAGCCACGCCATGCGGACCATGGGTCCGCGCACCAAAAAGCCTAAACGCGGCCTTGTGAGTTCGGCGCGATCACGCGCAGAGTCCAAAACGTCCGCGATATGCACCCGGCGCGACGCCAGCGATTCGCTTGAACGCGACGCGAAAGGTCTCGGTGGATTCGTAGCCGCAACGACTACTCACTTCATCGATGGAGAGCTGGGTCGACTCCAGCAGCTCGCGCGCCCTGGCAATCCGCTCGCGCATCAGCCACGCGCCGGGCGAAGTGCCCATCGTCTGCTGGAAGCGTCGCGTGAAACTACGTTCGCTCATCAATGCGCGGCGCGCCAGTTCGGCAACGCTGGACACTTCGTGCAGGCGCTGCCTGGTCTCCATAAGTGCTCGATCAAAAACCGAGCGCCGGCCTTTCGTCGAATCCGGCACCGGCGTTTCCACGTATTGCGCTTGCCCGCCTTCGCGGTGCGGCGCGCAGACCATGCGTCGCGCGACCTTGTTGGCCACCTGGGCGCCGAAATCGCGGCGCACCAGGTGCAGACAGGCATCGATGCCGGCCGCCGAACCGGCGCTGGTGATGATCTGCCCCGCGTCGACGTACAGCACATCTTCCTCGAAACTCACCTTGGGAAAGCGCTCCCTGAATTGCGCGCTGTACAACCAGTGCGTCGTCGCGCGGCGGCCATCGAGCAGGCCGCATTCCGCCAGCACGTAGGCGCCCGAGCAAATCGACAGAAGCCGCGCGCCGCGTCCGTGCGCCGCAAGCAACGCACGTTTTAGTCGCGGCGGTAGCGGGCGATCCATCGTCGCCCAGCCCGGAGCGACGATGGTTCGGGCGCGCTCGATGGCCGCAAACGGCGCCGTTGGACGGATTTCCACCCCACCGATACCGCAAATGCGCCCAGATTCGGCCGCCACGATATCGACCTCGTACCAATCGACGCCGAGATTCGGACGTTGCAGCGCGAACACCTCCACCGCGATCGAGTATTCGAACACGTGCAGATCGCGGTAGGCGAGGATGACCAGGGGGCCGCCCGAGGATTTGCGTGGCATGCGAATACAGAGCCGGAGTGGAATGGCGCAAAATTACCATACTATGTCTTTTGCGCCAGTGCCGAAGCGGTCCGCACGCGGCTAGCCTGAGCTCTCCGTCAGCTCAGAGCCGAAACCATGCGCTACGCACTGTTATTGCTCGCGCCGCTCGCGATGCCGCTATCGTCGCGTGAGCTCGACATTTTGTCGACAGCGCTCGATCTCGATATCGATGTGCGGGAGAAGCGAGTCGCAGGCACGGCAACGCTGGATGCAAGGCCTTTGCAGGCAGCCAGTTGGTTCGAACTCGATGCCGCGGGGCTTCAGGTCGACAAGGTGATCGTAGACGGTCGCGCTGCGAGTTTTGAGGTTTCGGATAAACAGCTCAAAGTCCATCACGCCGTGTCGGAGAGGCCGATAACGATCGTCGTCTCCTATGCCAGCAGCTGGCGCAACGAAAGCGACCCCAACGCGCTCGCTGGCAGCAACGGCATCGGCATACGCTACTTCGGTCCCACGCACAGCGAGCCGCGCGAGCGATGGCAGGCGTGGACCTCGTTCGAGCCCGGCAGTGCCAGGCACTGGTATCCGACGATCGAAGCGCCCAGCGAACGCTTCGACTTCACGCTCAAGGCGCGCGTCCAAAAGCCGCTGCAGCTGCTGAGTATTGGGCAACTATCGGCGAGCACAGAGCGGGGCGAAACGCGCGAATTCGTTTACCGAACGCAGACAGCGATTCATGCCGATCGCGCCGGGTTTGTTGTTGGCGACTTCATTGCAATCGACGCCTCCAGCGCCGGCATCAAGCACTACGCTTATCCCGATGAGGTTGAGGCAACGCGTGCCAGCGTTGAGCGATTCGATGACATGCTCGGCTATTTCGAAGGTCTCACAGGACTGCCATTTCCGCAGCCCGAGTATCGGCAAGTTTTCGTCCAGGATCTGCCTTGGGGAATGGCGCTGCCTGGGCTCGCCATCCAGTCGGAGAACATGGTCGACGATGCACGCACGCACGCCGACTACCTGTACCTGTGGGATGGACTGCAAGCCGAGTCGCTGGCGCACCAATGGTTCGGCAACCACTTGACCGTTCGCGATCCGCGCGACGTGTGGCTGATGCGCGCGTTCGCCCGACACCTGGACGCGCTCTATACCGAGCACATGAACGGCCGGGCCGAGTGGCTATTGTGGAA
Organism: Lysobacterales bacterium; assembly: GCA_022844135.1. GTDB lineage: Bacteria > Pseudomonadota > Gammaproteobacteria > Xanthomonadales > SZUA-5 > JALHMH01. The sequence goes on along the minus strand of JALHMG010000037.1, from coordinate 12,144 downwards.
CTTCAACTGGGATCAAGCGACCGTGCTGGGCGACTGGCAGAACGGGATTCGCGAAGCAGTAAGGCCGGCGACGGCGATCGACGGGTTCAGCGCCGGCAACACGCCGAATCTGCGTGGCGCTCTGGTGTTGAATCTGCTCCGCGATCAATTGGGCGATGCCACCTGGCGCCGGGTGTTGCGGCGTTTCGCGACCTCACACGCAGGGCGGACGGTGCGCACACAGGATTTGCTCGACGCCATCGAAGATGAATCCGGTCGCGACATGGAGCCTTTTTTTGCGCAATGGGTGTACGCCACCGGTCAGCCGGATTTACGTGTCGAGAAGCGCTACGACGCGGGCACACGGCGCTTGCATTTGCGCATCGAGCAGCGGCAGGAGACGCTGGTATCTGCGTCGATGGACATAGAGATCGATGGTCGTGTCGAGCGTATCGAAGTGCCGGCGCAGAAGGCGTTCGATGTTGCCTGGCCGCAATCGAGCGCGCCGCGTTTTGTGAATGTCGACGTCGAGGACGCCTGGATCAAGACCATCGACTACCAGCAAGACGATACTGAACTGCTCGCGATGGCGCGCGGGACTGGCGATGTCGTTGCCCGGCGTCGCGCGTGCGCAGAACTCGTCAAGCGCGCGCAATCGAACTCACAACTGAAGAGCAACGTCGAGACTTTGTTGATCGAGATCGCCGGCCACGAAGGCCACTATTGGCGAGTGCGTTATCTGGCCTTGCTGCAGTTAGGAGCGCTGCTCGGTCCGAAGTCTGCGGAGGCGATCGAATTCAGCGCAGAAACCGAGCGTGCGCTGCTGGGGATCGTTCAGACAAGCAGCGCCTGGGTACGCAACGCCGCATTGTTGACCGTGGGCCGCTCGCGCGACCCCGAACATGCCGCGCTCTACCAGCGCTACTTCGACGACGGCAGCGATCGCGTGATCAATGCTGCGGCGATTGCGCTTGGGCAAAGCGGCTCGCCCGGGGCTTTCGACGCGCTGGTCGGTTTATCGGAGCGGCCATCCTGGAAGCAGCAGAGTTTGATCAGCGCGTTGTATGGCATGGCCGAGTTGAAAGACCCGCGCGCCATCGAGTTCGCTCTGCGCTGGCTCACGGACGCCGATCCGCAGGCGCGATGGACCCTGGCTACGCCAGTCTGGGACTACCGCCTTAGCGCAGCGCGTACCCTGGCTGCGCTGGATGCTGGTGCACAAGGAACGCCGATCGTTGCCGAGCGGCTGCGCCATGCGCTGATTGCAAACGACATCAGCGATGTCTTTAATCAGTTGCTGTTGCTGGCGACGTTGGCGGATCCGGATGCCAGTTCGCTGTTCGCCGATGTCCGCGATCGCTATCGCCAGGACGCAAACGCGCTCAAGGCGCTCGATGCATTGGAGGCGCAGTTCCGGGCCGCGCTGGAGGCGCCGTGAGTCTGGCGATGCATGAGAGTTGCCTGCGTTGCCTGGCAGCTTTGCGGCATGATGGCGTGGCCTACCTTTGCAGCTACGAGTGCACGTTTTGCGCTGACTGCGCGCGAGCGCTGGCTTGTGTTTGTCCCAACTGTGGCGGCGTGCTGGCCCTGCGGCCCACTCGTCGGCCTCGAACCACTGTCGATGAGGTCTCAACCGAAATGGACTTTGAACTGCGTATCAGAGTTGCAGACACCTCCGACTTGCCGGGTTTGTCGGTACTGTTCGACGGCTACCGCCAGTTTTACGGAAAGTCGAGCGATGAGGCAGCGGCGCTGGCCTTCTTGAGCGCCCGGGTGGCCGCTGGCGATTCGCATATCTTGCTTGCATGCGAGGGCGGGAGCCTGGTTGGCTTTACGCAGCTCTACCCCATCTACTCGTCGATATCGATGCGTCGCGCGTGGCTGCTGAATGATCTCTACGTCGCGCCGCAAGCGCGCGGTAAGGGAATTGCAGAGAGCCTGCTGGCTGCAGCGGTAGCGCACGGCCGCGACACCGATGCGGCGTGGTTAATGTTGCAAACCGGGCAAGACAACGACATTGCGCAGCGACTTTACGCGCGCAGCGGATGGAAGCGAGATGATCAGTTCCTCACCTACGTTTATTCGACTTGAGCCGTGCACGCGCGATCTGCGGCGCGGTCACGTAGCACCCACGATCAATGTCCCCACCAGGAACCAGCAGTCACCATGAAACCTATCCTTTACGTCGGCAACATCAACTATTCCAGCTGGTCGCTCCGTCCATACATCGCGCTGCGCTGGGCAGGTATCGATTTCGACATGGTCGAGGTTAATCTCGATCAGCCCGGTTATGGCGACTACGCGATCGCGGAAATTCTTGCGTTCAACCCGGCCGGCAAAGTGCCGGCGCTGCGTGTTGGAGCGGCGGTCATCGCCGATTCGCTGGCGATCAGCGAATGGGCCAGCGAAACAGGCTCGTCGCTGTATCCGCAGGACCCGCTGGCGCGCGCGCTGGTGCGTTCGGCGGTGGCCGAGATGCACTCGGGTTTCGCCGCGGTGCGCCGCGATTTGTCGATGAACATCCGCCGTCGCTGCAAGGCTTTTGGTTTGCCTGCGGATACTGTGCGCGACATTGCCCGGCTCGACGCGCTGTTCGCCGGTCATCGCAAACACGCTGCTGAGGGTCCGTTTCTATTCGGACAGCGAACTGTGGCGGACGCCTTTTTCACCCCGGTCGCCACGCGCTTTCGGACTTACGGAATTGAGTTATCCGCCGACGCGCAGGCGTACTGCGATACGCTGTTGGCCGATGCGGCGTTCCTGGCGTGGGAGCAGATGGTGCTGGCGCAGCCGGCCACCGGCTTCTCGCGCGCAAACATCGACAGGCTGTACACCTAAGCTCACGCGCGCTCGCGCAAGCGCTGCAGCAGGCCGCGTAAGCCGCGCGCCTGCAGCGCGATCAGCGCGCCGAGGATCAGTTCCAGAAGGGTGACCACGACGTCCGCCTGCTGCTCGGCCGTCAGCACCACATCCAGGCCCTGGTCCTTGATGAAGATTGCGAACGATAGCCACCACATGCTGTCCATGATGCCGCGCACAAAAATCCACAGGCCGACCATCGCGAATAGCGCGACTTCGAATTGCTCGCCGCTCATGCTGAATTGCGGTTGCTCGCGAATGCCGCGCATCAGCAATTTGGCCAGATCGGCGTTGAACCACCACAGCAGTCCCGCGGCCGCGATGCCGCTCAGCAGTGCCGCCGATGCGATCCAGAGTGTGGCTGCGGGGCTGTTGGCGGTCAGCAGGTCCGGCAACATGGTGATCGTTCGCCATGCCAGGAAAATCGCCAGCACTCGCAGCAGCACAGCAACAACCGCCTGAACGCTCATGCGCTGCGGCGCCTGGAGACCATGACGGAGCCTGATTTCTTTGTTGACTGCATGGACTGCATTCGACGGGAGCGGGAACTGCAACCATCCCATGTTGCCGCGTAAGACGCCATGACTGAACGAATACTCAAGTCCCGGCGGAGAGCAGGGCTTCCAAACCGGCCATCAACGAAGCTATGATCGCCGGCTCTTTGATCTGGTGGCATGCCCGCCATTGTTCCAACCCGGAGTTTTCATGCCCAACGTTAAAGTCCGCGAGAATGAGCCGTTCGAGTTTGCCCTGCGTCGTTTCAAGCGCAGCTGCGAAAAGGCTGGCGTTCTGAGTGAAGTGCGTCGTCGCGAGTTCTACGAAAAGCCGACGCAAGAGCGTAAGCGCAAACTGGCGGCCGCCGTCAAGCGCAACCAGCGCCGCGTCTCGCGCGACGTGACCAAGCGTCAACGCATGTATTGATACGTCTCGCGGGGCGTATGTCCCGCGGCGTTCATATGAGCACGATGCCGCCGCGGTGTAAGCCGCTGGCGGCATTTTCGTGCTCGTGTGTTTGTCATTCTGGAGCTGTGCGATGAGTCTCAAAGTCAAATTGATGGACGATGTGAAGGCGGCGATGAAGGCGGGCGAGAAGGATCGCCTGGCGACGTTGCGACTGATCCAGGCGGCGATCAAGCAGGCCGAAATCGATGGCCGAACGGAATCGGATCGACCGGAACTCGACGACGCGGGGGTACTCGCCGTGCTCGAGCGCATGCTGAAGCAACGTCGCGATTCGATTTCGCAGTTCGAAGCTGCCGGCCGTCACGACTTAGCTGCCAAAGAAAAGGCTGAGGTTGTGGTCATCGAGATCTACATGCCCACGCGCATGAGCGAACCTGAGATCGATGCTCTGGTCGCCGAGGTCATGGCCGAGACTGGCGCAAGCAGCGCCAAAGACATGGGCAAGGTGATGGCTGCCATCAAGCCCAAAGCAGCTGGGCGCGCCGACATGCAGCTGGTTAGTGCGCGCGTGAAAGCCAGGCTCGGCTAAGCCGGCGCCTGACCATTAAAGGAACAAGAGCAGATGGACTTCGGCTGGAATCCCTGGTTCTTGCTGTTCTGGCCGCTGGCGCCGATCGCGGCGCTGGCGACTTCGTCTTTGCGCAAGATCGCACTGCATGCGCTGGTGACCGTCATCGTTGGCGCCACCGGGTGGTGGATGCTGCTCAGTGGTTGGGGTTGGAATGATGCGCAATGGTTAGCCTATGCCGCAGCCAACGCGATCACACCAGAGGCGATGGCGCAGTACAACGAAGATGCCTGGGCCAAGGGTATTGTGTTCTTCCTTGGGTTGCCATTTTCGCTCGCCTATGCGGTCGGCTGGGTCGGCATTGTGCAATGGTGGCGGCATCGGCGCGGCAAGCTGCGGCCGGCGATAGGTTGAAGTGCGGTCCTTGGTTGTCGGTTCCTGGTTCTCGGCTCAAGCTGGTGTGCCGGTTGGCGAGCGGCCTCACGCCATCCACGCTGCAACCACCTTCAACCCGCGCCTAATCGCCGTCGCCGGCGCCTCGTGATGGGCGGCCCACAACGCGATGCCGTTCAAGGCGCCATTCAGTGCATGGGCCAGCGCCTCGATATCGTTGCTCTCAAGCTCGCCGGCTCCCTTTAGCTCGTTTAGCGCTGTGTGCAATAACGCAACGCCGATCTCGTTCTCCAACTGTTGCGCAGCCGCGGGGTCGAGCACTGCCGGTGCGTCGATCAACAAAATGCGGCGCACATCGGGCGCCAGCGTGGCCTGCAGATAGTCGCCGCAGGCACGCAAGAACTTCGCTTTGGTTGGCGCCCCGCTGAGCTTGGCGCCGACGCTCGTTGCGATCTCCTCAGCCACATCGCGAACCACGGCCGCGAACAGCCCCTGCTTGCTGCCGAAGTGGTGATACAGCGCGCCTTTGGTCATGCCGGCCGCCCGCACCACCGTCTCGATCGGCGCTTCGCTATAGCCATGCTCGGCGAACGCGGCGCGCGCGCGCTGCAGCAATTCCCTGCGTGTGGTTTCGCTCATCTCGGCATTGGTGCGCGGCATTCAGCTCTCCTTTATTGCATACGTACCGCAGGTATGTTTGTATACGTACCGGTGGTATGTATTCTCGACGCGCAACCGGAGGAACGCAAGCATGGAAGACTTGGCGATAGCGAATGAGTGGGAACTGGCCGCGACGCTGTTCGCTGCGGTCATCGTCGTGATGCTGCCGCTGGAGTTATGGCGCCTGTACAAAACGCGCGCCGACCGGCGACGCTGGCTGGAGCTGCTGGCCAGCGCCAGCCCGTTGCTGCCGACGCTGTTGATGGGCGGCCTCGTCGCGTCGTTCATTCTCGCGCTATACGGCGGCGCGGCGACTCTCGCCCCGTGGGCGATACCTACCACGCCCTGGACTGCGGCACTTACGTTGTTGGCGGTCGATTTTCTCTACTACTGGGACCATCGCTGCGCACACGAGAACCGCACCTACTGGGCGCTCGCCCATTCGGTGCATCACAGCTCGCCGCACTTCGACCAGACCACCGGGCTGCGCGTCTCTTTTGTCGATGGCTTCATCTCGCCCTGGTTCTATTTGCCGCTGGTGCTCATCGGCATCGATCCGCTGCTGGTCCTGGGCGCGCTTGGCGTCATCATCGCGTATCAACAGTGGTTGCACACCGAGCTGATCGGCAAACTGCCGCTCCTGGATGGCTGGCTCAACACGCCGTCCAATCACCGTGTGCATCATGCGATGCAGCCGCAGTATCTCGACAAGAACTACGGCGCAATTCTGATGGTCTGGGATCGGCTGTTCGGTACCTATGTGCGGGAGGAGGAGCCGGTGCAGTACGGGCTCACCGAGCAGATCGAGTCGGCCAATCCGATCAAAGTCCACTTCGCCGAAGCGGTCAAACTGGTGCGCGATGTCTGGCGCAGCCGCAGTCTTGCACAAGCCCTCGGTTACCTCTGGCACAAACCGGGCTGGCAGCCCGAGAAATTGCGTTAGATCAAGCCCGAAGGCGCGCGGGTGGCGTACGATGGATGCACACACTGATCGGAGTCTCGCCATGTACACGCACTTGCTGGTTCCAACCGATGGCTCGGAGCGATCGTTGAAGGCCATCACTACGGCTGTTGGTTTGGCCAAGTCGCTCGACGCGCGCATCACCGGCGTGTTCGCAACCCCCGAGTATTTGCCGCCGCTCGATGCGATGTTTCCGGCCTACGCGATGCCCTCGCGCGAGGAGTATGAGAAGCAGGCGGCGGTGGAGGCCGACATGGCGCTCAAGCCGCTGCGAGAGGCGTGCGCTGCGGCGGGCATCAGTTGCGAAACCCGCGCCGCGATCAACAACCATCCGTATCAGTTGATACTCGGGACCGCCAAGGAGCGTCATTGCGACTTGATCGTCATGGCATCCCATGGCCGCGGCGGCTTGACCGCATTGCTGCTCGGCAGCGAAACACAAAAGGTGCTGACGCACGGACAGGTGCCGGTGTTAGTAGTGCGCTAGCAGCAAGAGCAGGCGGGCGTCGAGAGGCAGACGGGAGTGTCGAGCTTCAAAGCTCCTCACCCGTGTGCTTCGCAACTGCCATCCGATCTTGGGCGTCAGCCGCCGCCAAGCGCATGCACAAGCTCAAGCTGATCGCCATCGCCGAGTAGATGCGAGGCGTGCTGGCTTTTGGGCACAATTTCGCGGTTGCACTCGATCGCCACGCGGCGATCGGCGAGGCCTTCGGCGTGTAGCAGGTCCAATACAGTGCTGCCCGCAGGCAGGCTCAAGTCGCGGCCGTTCAGTCGCACATGAATCATGCTCATCCTTCGGTCCGATTGCGCCCGGCGCGTTTGGCCATGTAGAGGAAGTTATCGGCGATATGCAACAAGTCGACGGCCTTGGCCTCGGCGCTGGGTTGCAGCGAGGCGACGCCGCGACTGATGGTCACCACGGGCGCTGTCGTTGCGCCCGCGTTGGCGATGGACAAGGCGAACACAGCTTTCCCCAGCTCGTCTGCCTTGGCACGCGCACCCTCGATGGAGGTCTCCGGCAGCAGGCAGACGAATTCCTCGCCACCGTAACGTGCCAGCAGATCGGCCGGACGCCCGAGGCGTCGCCGCATCTCGCTGGCAACTGCTCGCAGGCAATCGTCCCCCGCCTGATGCCCATAGCAGTCGTTGTAAGCCTTGAAGTGATCGAGATCGAGCAGAATCAACGACAGCGGCAACTTATTGCGGCGGCAGCGCAGCCATTCCACCTGCAGCCGCTCGTCGAACCAGCGACGATTGGCCACGCCAGTGAGCCCGTCGTTGAACGCCATCGAGCGCAGCATGTCGGCCTGACGCTTGAGCGCCAGATGAGTGCGTACGCGCGCAAGCACCACCGGCGGATTCACCGGTTTGGTGATGAAGTCGACCGCACCCACTTCCAGGCCCCTGGTTTCGTCCTCGACGCCGTCGCGGGCGGTAACGAAGATGACCGGTACATCGCGCGTCGCCGGATCGCTGCGCAAGCGCGCGCAGACTTCGAAGCCATCGAGACCGGGCATCATCACGTCGAGCAGCACCAGATCCGGCGCACGGCGTTGGCATAACGCCAGCGCCGATTCGCCATCAGTCGCCATCGACACTTCGAATTCGGCCTTCAATATCTGATGCAGCGATTGGATATTGGTGGGCTGATCGTCCACCACCAGGATCCGGGAGCGCTCAGAAGTCGGGTTGTCGGTCATGGCGGTGGCTGTTGGTGGATACCATCAAGCGTCAAGAGTCGAACCTCAAATGTCAATCGTGGCCGTTTGCGATCGCAAAGCAGGCCGCCCATCGACAACCAAATCCAGGGCTTCATACTCCAATTCTCTCCAACGCCGCTTCGACGCCGCGGCATCCCTCCAGAGCGAATGCGAAGTCGAGTCGCTTGAGCGCATCTTCAACCGGTTGCAAGGCAGCAATCAAGGGTTCCGGCGCCAGTTCGGACAATTCGGCATAAACGTCCATCGCGGCCATATCGCTGTCGACGAGAGCCAGGACCAGTTTATCCAGTGTCCGTTCGAACTCGGCGCGATCGAAATCCGCCAACGCAATCGCGGTGCGCGCGGCGCCCTCCGGCTGCAGCCGATCAGCCGCCGCTTTCAGCGCATCGGCAGCCTCCGCGAAATCGCTGCGCAGCTCTGCCAGCAGCCGTTGGATCTCGGTAGCCGGCTTGCGCTTGCTCAGCGCGCGCTCCAGTCGTTTGGCTTTTTCTGCGAGCGCCTCGGCGCCGAGTGTGGCGGCTACGCCCTTGAGTTTGTGCGCCTGCGCGATGGCCTCTTCGATTTGATCGGCGCCGATGGCCTCATAGAGGCGCGTCGGCGTTTCGATTTGCTCGCGCCCGAACAGTCTCGCCATTTGTGCATACAGGGATCGGTTTCCACCGAGTCGACGCAGCGCTTTGTCGGCGTCCAGCACCGGCGTCTCGCCCTGATCTGTGGTGGCGTTGTCGATCAGCGGCGGCGGCATGCTGCGGCCGGAGAGGGCGAGCAGCGTCGCCACCAGTACGTTGACGTCGATCGGCTTTGCCAGGTGCGCGTTCATGCCCGAGGCCTGGCTGAGCGCACGGTCTTCTGCGCTTGCGTTTGCGGTCATCGCGACAACCGGCAACTGCTCGGCGCTAAAGCGCTTGCGGATGACGCGTGTGGCTTCGTGGCCGTCCATCTCCGGCATCTGGATGTCCATCAGCACCGCATCGAATGGCTCTCGGTCGAGGATGGCCAGACCCTCTTTAGCCAACGCGGCTGAGATGACCCGAGCGCCCTCCACGCCAAGGATTTCGCTGACAACGTGGCGATTGATCGGATGATCCTCGATCAGCAGGATGCGCATATTGGTCAGGCGCGGCACGCCTGCGATCGGTGCGGTTCGGGTATTGGGCAGCGGGGCTTTGGCGCTTTGTAGCGGCAGCTCAAGGGTAAAGATGCTGCCGACGTGAGGCTCGCTTCTTACCGCCAGTTTGCCGCCCATCAATTGCACCAAGGCATACGTGATCGGCAAACCAAGGCCAGTACCGCCAAAGCGCCGGGTCGTCGAGCCCTCGCCCTGATAGAAGGCTTCGAATATGCGCTGTTGCTGCTCCTGACTGATCCCGATGCCGCTGTCTTCGACATCAAAGACGACCGTTTCGGCGTCATGTCCCGGCGCGACGTGGACCCGCACATGCCCGTTATCGGTGAATTTGATGGCGTTGCCGATCAGATTCAACAGCACCTGGCGCAAGCGCGCAGCATCGCCGAGCAGGCCGTCGCGCGTTTGCGCATCGATAGCGAATGCCAGCTTAAGATGCTTCTCGCGAGCGGCATCCTGGAACACCACTTCCAGCTCCGACAGCAGTGCGCGCAAACTGAAGGGCGCCAGTTCGATCGACAGCCGGCCGGTTTCGAGTTTGGCGTAGTCGAGCAAATCGTCCAGGATCGACAGCAGGGTGCGCGCTGCGCTGTCGATTTTGTGCGTGTAGTCGCGCTGGGTGGTCGCTAACGCGCTGCGTTGCAAGAGATGCGTCAAGCCGAGGATTGCGGTCATCGGCGTGCGGATCTCGTGGCTCATGTTGGCGAGAAATTCGCTGCGCGCGCGGTTGACGCGTTCGGCGAGTTGCATCGCTTCGATAAGACCTTGTTCGCTGCGATCGCGTTCGCTCAAGTCGACCAGCATCAGCAGCGTGCGCGTGCCCACACGCGCCAGATGCAAATCGAAAACGCCTTTGGCGCGGATCTCGATAGGATCATGCAAGTCGGCGTCGATGCCGTCGAGCAGGCTCCAGCGCTGCTCGATCAGCAGGCGGATCGCACCGGTGGCGCCAAGCGCATCGAGCAGGCCGGCGATGTCCTTGGCACGCGCCGCATCGGCGCCGACATCGATCAGCATGCGCGCATTGACCAGGGACAACTCGCGGCCTTCGAACACCGCCAACGGCAGCGGCAGTCGATCGATCAGCGTGCGCAACAGCTCTTCGTTGGACGCAAGCTCGCTGCTCGCCTTGCGTGTGGTGGTTACGTCGCGGACGATCCAGTACAAGGCCGGACGCGCCGCGAACTCGATCGTCTGCGCGATCACCTGTACATCGATCACGTCCGCGCCGCGTCGATAACGCGTCTCGAACTCGACGCGCCCGGACGCGAGCACCCGCACCAACTGTCGAATCGTTTCCGAGGGCGCCACTTCCAGATCGCGTATGCGCATATCCGCCAAGGACTCGGCGCTTTGGCCAAGCATCTGCAGCGCGGCGTTATTGAATGCCAGCGGCTTCTCGCTATCGAGATCGACAATGATCACGCCGTCCGGCGAGAGATCGAATAAGGCGCGATACAAACGTTCGGCAGGCGCGTGATGCGGGCTGGCCGGTCCATGCACCTGATCGCTGAAGGACAGCAACGCACCGGACAGGACGCCGCCATCGCGAGCGGCGCTGACCACGACGCGCAATAGCTCCTCGCCGACGCGAACGCTCGCCAGGCCCTCGCGTCGTACCTCGGCGCCGCTCAGGATCTTGTCGATAGCGTCGTGATTGCCGACGTCATCCCATTGCACTATTTCGCGCACATCGACGCCCAGCAGCGCGCCGGGCGCCTGACCGATTTGCGCACTGAAGGCCGGATTGGCGAAGCGTATTCGGCCCTCCAGATCGATGCCCACCAGGCCCTCGTCGTTGCCTTGCAGCAAGCGCTGATGGAGGCCGCGCAAACGCTTCAGTTCGGCGCGGCGCAGCGAAGAAACCACGGCGACAACGATCGTCAGTAAGGCCACAGCCAGCCACATCGCGGCAGCGAAACCCGGCGAGCGAATCAATGCCGCGCGCGCGTCGGCGCCGCCCGCTCGCAGCGTCAGCGTCAGCGGCCGCTCCAAGGTCGGCGCTTGCGGATCGAGCCGTCGCTCAATCGTGGTTCGCGCATTCTCGAGGTTGCCGGTGTGCAGCAGATGGCGACCATCGACAGAGAGTGTCAGATCTATATCGGTAACGGCGGGGACCAAATACAACTCGTCGATATGCAGAACCAGCACGCCGACATCGGCGCTCGGCGAGCGCCGCGCACGCGCAATCGCAATTCCAGAGCTACCGAGCTCGGCCGGCGCCGTGTGCACCAGCAATTTGGCTTCTGTGCCGGCATCGGCCAGCGCCGCCCAGAGCAGCGGATGGCTGCCAAGATTGGCATTCATTTGCTCGGCGCGACTGCTTGCCAGTACTTTGCCGGTGCCATCCAGCGCCAGAACGGAACGGATCTCCGTGCTTAAGCCGGCGATGGTAGTCGTAATCACCAACGCGTCGTTGGGATTGGCATTCAGTGCGCGCTCGAATCGATCCAGCACGGCACTGAGCGCGGCGAGGCGGACCTCCAGTCGCGCCGCCTGCGCGTCCGCCAGGAGCTGCAAACGCTCGGTTTCGCGGCGCTGGTCTAAGCCCATCTGGCGACAAAAGTCCACCGCGAACCCCGCGCCGATCACCAGCAGCCCCGCAATCGTCAACGGCCAGCCGGACCCATAGCCGGTTCGCAGCCATTGATTCCAGCGTTGCCATCGCGAGCGGGTGGGAGCGACCATCACGTGAGTCTGTCATCGTGCCCGTGCGTCGCGCTATAGGCTGGATGCGCGAGCTGACGCATCGTTGCGGCGGTCCGGCGGTAGCCGTTAGACTTTCCACGCAAAGCGGGTGTAGTTCAATGGTAGAACTGTAGCTTCCCAAGCTACTAGCGTGGGTTCGATTCCCATCACCCGCTCCACTTCGACTTTCCACGGACTTCCAGAAAAGACCATGGAGTGTCGCAAGTGATTGTCACGGTTCAGCTTTTTCGCCATCGTTGAATCCAGTGACTGCCAGCGAAAACCA
>JALHMG010000036.1 GCA_022844135.1 Lysobacterales bacterium | reverse complement strand
AGCTCCTTAATTCATTTGTACAATGAGCAAGCTCACGTTGCACAATCCGCCACTGCTCGCCTGATCGTAGACAATACGGGTCACGGTTTTTCCGGCCAGGGCGGCGGACATAACCAAATTGTGCATAGATTCCTGCTGGGCTTCAGTGCCACTGATGTAAAAGTATCCCCATTGGCAATTGAAGGTGGCGGGACTGGACAAAGCGAAGAACGTCCCGCTTTGGCTACCGATCGCGGTCACTTTCCAGGCACCGCTCTTGTCGTAATTTGCAGCGCTTGCCGGAAGCGGCGTAATCACAAACCCGACCCCGATCACGAAATATTTGAAATATGCGAAAAAGCTGTTTGCGCGAAAATTCATGACTGTGGTCCTGCGATTGGTAGCAGTGGCAAACGACGCGATCCATGATTGTTGTGCGGTTTCTGGCAGGGCACCGATCGCGAGGCCGCTATGGCCTGCAACAGTCTTGACGTTGCTGCGCTCTTGTTCATTCCTGTGCCCTTGGCAGTTGAACCCGGGAAGCGGTTGCTTCCAGTCGGTGTTCGAGTCAATGTGCTCCGAACCGCGCTGGTTGGCTTGAATGAACTTGCTGAGATGTTTTTAAGGCGATCCGCAGGAGCCGATCTGACCTGATTCGACCCCGGACTGCGGGCATGGTCGGAGCCGCCGGGCGGCGGTGCTGGCTGTGCGGTCGTGCACGTCGTCGGTGAGCGCGCCCTGGAGTATCGACGCGGCGCGAGGGTATCTTGCGGCGTTGGATTCCGAGACTGGCGCCTTCGCGGCTATGCGCATTTCGCGTTCATCGGTAGACGACGCTCCCATGTTTTGTTGGCGCTTTGGGACGTGCGTGGTGGACGAGGCGGCGGCAACGCTGACGCGCAACGGCGAGACGATTCCCTTGTCGCGCTCGCTTTTCCTGATGCTGTTGCACTTCCTGCAGCATCCGCAAGTGGTGCAAACCAAGGCCGAGCTTTTCGACGCGCTGTGGCCTGGCCGGGTGGATTGAAGCCCTTGCCGTAGTCCTTTGCCAATTCTTGCGACGTTTGCGAATGAATGACATGGTGGTAGCGTCGGCCTCACAGATGTGAGCTGCACGATCAAGGCAGATTCATGGCGTCGCCCGAAAGGCCCAGTAACTTTTCTCACCTGAAGGCGCATGACGCTCAGCTCGTACGCCTGGGTATGTTGGCCGAGAGATACTTTGCGGAGGATCCGAACACTTGTCTGCTGAAACTGCGGCAGCTCACTGAGCTGCTGGCGCAGTTGATGGCAACGAGGGTCGGCCTTTACGCGGATCACGACGAGAGGCAAATCGATCTGCTGCGCCGACTCCAGGATCAGGGCGTGGTCCCGCGCGAGGTCGCTGCGCTATTCCATGAAGTGAGAACCGTCGGCAATCGCGCCAACCACCAGCTTCTGGGTAGCCACAAAGATGCGCTGCTCGCGCTCCGGGTTTCCTGGCAGCTGAGCGTTTGGTTCCATCGCACCTTCAAGGATGCTGCGTTCAAGTCGGGTCCATTCCAGCCACCAGCATCGCCATTGGACGAAAGTGCGGAACTTCGCGCAGAGCTCGACCTGATGCGAAGCGAGTTGAACGCCTATCGAGATCGGCACGACGAGAAAACGCGAGCGCTGGAGCAACTGCAATCGCACGCCACGAAAGCCGAGGACGATCGCGCTTTCTGGGAGGCAATGGCAGCAGAGGCAGAGGCCGAAAAAGCCGACCTAAAAAAGCGGCTGCAGATCCTGCAGGACCGGGCAGCCGCCACGGCGCCCAAAGCGATTGCCGACATCGTCTCCGCAGCTCACTCGGCCGCCAGCCACATTCAGCTCAGCGAAGCGGACACGCGAAAGTTGATCGACAAACAGCTGGCGATGGCTGGTTGGATGGTTGATTCCGAACGGTTGACCTACGCCAGAGGCGCGCGGCCGGCAGCAAATCGGAATCAAGCCATCGCCGAGTGGCCAACCGCCAGTGGACCGGCGGACTACGTGCTGTTTATCGGGTTATCGCCGGTCGCGACCGTTGAAGCTAAGCGCAAACACATCGACGTCTCTGGGGCGCTCCAGCAGGCCAAACGTTACAGCCGCACGTTTCAAATGGACGCCGGGCAGATGTCTCCCGGTGGGCCCTGGGGCGAATTTCGGATTCCATTTGCGTTCTCTTCAAATGCAAGGCCCTACCTCCGCCAGGTTGCGACGCGCAGCGGCGTATGGTTTTGCGACCTGCGGTGTTCGGAAAACCTCGGGCATGCGCTAGACGGTTGGTACACGCCAGATGGGCTTCGCGAGCTGCTCAAGCGCAATCAGGCTGCCGCGCACGAGAATCTGCGGCATCAGCCCTTCAGCTACGGATTTCCGCTGCGGCACTATCAGCAGGCGGCCATTCAAGCTGTCGAGTCCGCCATTGAACGTGGCCAACGGGAAATCCTGCTGGCGATGGCCACCGGCACCGGCAAGACCAAGACCTGCATCGCGCTCATTTATCGATTGCTCAAGGCTCAGCGGTTCCGCCGCGTTCTGTTCCTGGTCGACCGCTCAGCGCTTGGCGAACAGGCGACCAACGCCTTCAAGGACACACGGATGGAGTCGCTGCAAACCTTTGCCGATGTCTTTGGTGTGAAGGAGCTGGACGAGCAGCTTCCGGATTCCGACACCAAAGTGCATGTGGCCACTGTGCAGGGGATGGTCAAGCGCGTGCTCTATCCGGCCGACGATGCCGTCGTGCCCTCGGTCGATCAGTACGATTGCATCGTCGTCGACGAGTGCCACCGGGGTTATCTGCTGGATCGAGAACTGTCGGAAACCGAACTCGGCTTTCGCAGTTTCGATGACTACATTTCCAGCTATCGCCGCGTGCTCGATTGGTTCGATGCGGTAAAGATCGGGCTCACCGCGACACCGGCTTTGCACACCTCGCGCATATTTGGCGCGCCGATCTACAGCTACGGCTATCGCGAGGCGGTCATCGACGGATTCCTGGTCGATCACGAACCGCCGGTGCAAATCCAGACCAAACTGGCGCAAGAGGGCATCGTCTGGCAGGTCGGCGAAGAGGTGGCGGTCTACGATCCAGAGCGGCAGCAGATCGACCTCTTCAAGACGCCCGACCAGATCTGCATCGACATCGACGACTTCAATCGCAAAGTCATCACCGAATCCTTCAACCGCGTGGTGTGCGACTACCTCGCGAACGAACTCGATCCCTCTTCGCCGCAGAAGAGCCTGGTTTTCTGCGTCAACGATGCGCATGCCGATCTTGTGGTCGCCATGCTCAAGACCGCCTTCGCGGCGCGCTACGGCAGCGTTGACGACGATGCGGTGAGGAAGATCACGGGCGGCGCCGATCAGCCTTTGCAGTTGATTCGCCGTTACAAGAACGAGAAGCTGCCCAATGTGGCGGTCACCGTGGATTTGCTCACGACCGGGGTCGATGTGCCGGAAATCTGCAACCTGGTGTTTTTGCGCCGGGTCAACAGCCGCATCCTGTTCGATCAGATGCTCGGCCGCGCCACGCGTTTGTGCCCAGAGATCGGCAAGGAAGCCTTTCGCGTTTTCGATGCGGTGCGCATCTACGAGGCGCTCCAGGACTTCACCGCCATGCGGCCGGTGGTCGTCGATCCCTCGATCAGTTTCACGCAGTTGTGTCGCGAATTGCGTGAGGTCGCGACCGACGCAGAACGCGCCCTGGTGCGCGATCAGTTGATCGCCAAATTGCAGCGCAAGAAGCGCTTCTTGAGCGAGCAGCAGCGGGCAGATGTTGAAACCTGCACCGGCATGCAGCCGGATGCGTTGATCGCATTTTTGCGCCAGCTCTCGCTACCGCAACTCTCCGAGTGGGCCACGCGGCATCCCGGCCTCGGCGAAATTCTGGATCGCCCCAGCGGCACCCGCGGCGCGCCCATCTTTGTCTCCACGCATGCCGATACTTTGCTGGGCACTGAGCGTGGCTACGGCAGCGCCAGCAAGCCCGAGGATTACCTCAAAGCCTTCACCGAATTCGTGACCAGCCACAGCAATTCGCTGCCGGCTCTGATCACCGTGCTCACCCGCCCGCGCGAGCTGACGCGCCAGCAACTGCGCGAGCTGGCGCTGGAGCTGGACCGCAACGGCTTTTCCGAAGCGCGCCTCAGCACAGCTTGGCGCGAACTCACCAATCAGGACATCGCCGCGCGCATCGTTGGCTATATTCGCAAAGCCGCCATCGGCGATGCACTGATCCCTTACGAGCAGCGCGTTGACCGCGCGTTGCAGACGATGCTCGCGAGCAAAGCCTGGACCACGCCGCAACGCCAGTGGCTGCAAAAAATCGCCGCACAAACCAAGGCTAATCTGATCGTCGACCGCGCGGCGCTCGACGATCCGGATTTGATTTTCCGTCGCGAGGGTGGTGGGTTTACGCGACTGGACAAACTCTTTTCCGGTGAGCTGACAAACGTGCTGGCCACCTTCAACGAAGCACTATGGCCGCCTGCGGCCTGAGTCACGAGATCGCATGAGCCAACTCACCCACGACATCGTCCAGAAGCTCTGGAACCTCTGCAACATCCTCAAGGACGACGGCGTGACGTTTCACCAATACGTCACCGAACTGACCTACCTGCTGTTTCTCAAGATGGCGAAGGAGACCGGGACCGAGGATCAAATCCCCAAAGGCTACCGCTGGGACGATCTCGAAAAGCGGGCTGCGCCGGATCGCCTCGAACATTACAAGTTCGCGCTGATCCACCTGGGCGTCCATGGTTCCACGCTGGTCCAGGAAATTTTCGGCAACGCCAGCTCGTTCATCAAGAAACCGGCCACGCTCTCGACCCTCGTGGCTGAGATCGACAAGCTCGATTGGTACAGCGCGAAAACCGAGGGTCTGGGCGATCTCTACGAGGGCCTGCTGGAGAAAAACGCCAACGAAAAGAAGTCTGGCGCCGGGCAGTACTTCACGCCGCGCCGGCTGATCGAATCGATGGTTGCGCTGATGCAGCCAACGCTGGACGACGTGATTCAGGACCCGGCCGCAGGCACCGGCGGCTTCTTGATCGCCGCCAATCAGTACCTGCGCGCGCACAGCGATTCGGACGCTTGGACCGAGGCGCAGCAGCGCAAGTATCGGCGCGGCACTTTCTATGGCATGGAGCACGTGCAGGATACGCACCGTCTCGCGCTCATGAACCTGATGCTGCATGGGCTCGACTCGGACCCCAACGGCGCTGGCATTCGCTACGGCGACACGCTTTCGCCGGAGGGCGAGGCGCTGCCGAAGGCGAGCCTCATCCTCACGAACCCGCCCTTCGGCACCAAAAAAGGCGGCGGCCTGCCGACGCGCACCGATTTCACCTTCCCAACCAGCAACAAGCAGTTCGCTTTTCTGCAGCACATCTACCGCGGCCTGAAGCCAGGCGGCCGCGCCTCAGTGGTACTGCCCGACAACGTGCTCTTCGAAGGCAACGTCGGCAAGCAGATCCGCGCCGATCTGATGGACAAGTGCAACCTGCACACCATCCTGCGCCTGCCCACCGGCATTTTTTACGCCCAGGGTGTGAAGACCAACGTGCTGTTTTTCACGCGCGGCGAGAAGGACAAGGGCAACACCAAAGAGGTCTGGGTCTTTGATCTGCGCGCGAACATGCCGCAATTCGGCAAGCGCACGGTGCTCACGCGCGAGCACTTCGCCGAGTTTGAGGCCGCCTTCGGCCAGGACCCGCTAGGCAGCCCAACGAGCCTCGCCAAACGCCAGGACACCGGCGAGCAGGGCCGCTTCCGCAAGTTCACCCGCGAATGGATCGCCGAGCGCGGCGAGAGCCTCGACATAGCCTGGCTCAAGGATGACAGCGACGGTGGCCGCGACGAGCTGCCGGAGCCGGCAGCGTTGGCGCGCGCGGCGATGATGGAGCTTGAGGGGGCGTTTGAGGAGCTGCGTGGAATTCTTGCGGAGCTGGGCGAGGACGTTGATGAGGAGGTCGCGCAGTGAGCGAGCTTCCTCCGGGGTGGGCACTTACAACTCTCGGTGACATCGTCACCGAGGTACGCAACGGCGTTTCCGCCAAGCCTGATCGCGACGACGGCCTTCCCATCCTACGTATTTCGGCGGTTCGGCCGATGAGGCTGGACGTCGAAGACACTCGCCATCTTCCCTACGACTTTCAAGGTGCCTACACCAATCGCCTCGTAGAAGGCGACCTTCTATTTACGCGATACAACGGGAATCGCGACCTCGTCGGGGTCTGCGCGCGGGTACGAAGACTCTCGCGAGAAATGGTCTATCCAGACAAGCTCATCCGTGTTCGTGTCGATCGAACGGTCGCGGACGCAGCGTTTGTCGAACGAGCTGTGCACGTACCAGAGGCACGTGATTTTATTGCCGACAAGCTCAAGACCTCGGCAGGCCAGATTGGGATCTCCGACGCAGATCTCAAACGCCTGCCCATTCCTCTCGCCCCACTCCCCGAGCAGAAGCGCATCGCCGACAAGCTCGACGCCGTGCTCGCGCGCGTCGACGCCTGCCGCGAGCGCCTCGACCGCGTCCCCGGCATTCTCAAGCGCTTCCGCCAGTCCGTCCTCGCCGCCGCCACCAGCGGCGAACTGACCCGCGAGTGGCGAGACGGCGTAGACGCGGAGTGGGAAGAGAGGTCAATCGAGCAGTTCTGTCCTGACGAGCGATATGCACTCGCCATCGGGCCCTTTGGCAGCAATTTAAAGGTGGCTGACTATCGTGGCGAAGGCGTCCCGCTAGTCTTCGTTCGAGAGATTCGCGCGCGCAAGTTCGGGAATGCAGGCACGAAGTACGTGACCCAGGAAAAGGCGGCGGAGCTTAGGGCGCATGCCGTGCGCCCCGGAGATCTCCTAATCACGAAGATGGGCGACCCACCGGGCGACACAGCCATATATCCGCTCGATCGTCCCCCGGCGATCATGACCGCAGACGTGGTGTGCATGCGAGTTGACCCGCGCATCGCCAATACCAGCTTTGTGGGTTACGCGATCGAAAGCCCCCTGGGACGCAAACGCATTGGTGAAATTACCGCCGGCGTTGCTCAACAGAAGATCAGCTTAGAGCGCTTCCGTACGATGCTGCTTCCTGTGCCGCCGCTTCCCGAGCAAGTTGAGATCGCGCGACGAGTAGGCGAGCTGTTCGAGTTGGCGGAGCGGCTTGAGCGCCGCATCAGGGCCGCCCGTGACTCGATCGACCGGTCCACTCCATGCGCGCTCGCCAAAGCCTTCCGCGGCGAACTCGTCCCGCAAGATCCAAAGGACGAGCCCGCCAGCGCACTGCTGGCCCGAATCGCTACCGAGCGCAGCGCAATAGCAGCATCCAGCCGGCCCCGCTCGCCCCGCGCCAGCCGCCCACCCCGCGCACTCAAGGAAACCGCCATCGAGGATTCCGAGGCTGCTGCACTGGCTTATCGGGAGCGCATGCCATGAGCGACCAAGGTAAGTACAAACCGGCGGCCTCCCTCGCCCCCGTTCCCGCCGGCTATGCCGACTGGTTGTTGGACCTGAAAGCCCGCATCCACAGCGCCCAGCAGCGCGCGGCGCTGGCGGTGAATCGCGAGCTGGTGATGCTGTACTGGCAGATCGGCCGCGACATTCTGGCGCGGCAGGCAGAACAAGGCTGGGGCGCGAAGGTGATCGAGCGGCTGGCGCATGACTTGCGCACGGCCTTCCCTGAGATGAAAGGGTTTTCGCCGCGCAATCTCAAGTACATGCGGGCCTTCGCCGAAGCCTGGCCGGACGCCGAGTTTGTGCAACAGGCTGTTGCACTATTGCCATGGGGGCACAACGTGGTGCTGCTGGACCGCCTGCCCGGCCCCGAAACCCGCCGCTGGTACGCTGCCAAGGCCATCGAACACAGCTGGTCGCGCAATGTGCTAGTGGTGCAGATCGAAGCCCGTTTGCTGGAGCGCAGCGGCACGGCAGTCACCAACTTTCCCGCCAGTCTGCCCAAAGCGCAGTCCGATCTGGCGCGCGAATCACTGAAAGACCCATACCGTTTCGATTTTCTTAGCCTGGGCGAAAAAGCCCAAGAGCGTGAAATTGAAGGCGCGCTGGTAAAACATGTGACTGAGTTCCTGCTGGAACTGGGGGCGGGCTTTGCATTCGTTGGACGGCAGGTGTTGCTGGATGTGGGTGGCGATGAGTTCTTCATCGATCTGCTCTTCTATCACCTCAAGCTGCGCTGCTATGTGGTGATTGAACTGAAAGGCGGCAAGTTCAAGCCCGAACATCTGGGACAGTTGGGTTTCTACCTGACTGCCGTGGACAAGCAGGTAAAACACGAACTCGATAACCCGACCATCGGCCTGCTGCTGTGCAAGAGCAAAAATAAAGTGGTGGCCGAATATGCCTTGAGCGACAAGTCGCAGCCCATGGGCATCGCCGAATACAAGCTGCTGGAATCGTTGCCGGCCGAACTGCAATCCAGCCTGCCCAGCATCGAGCAGATCGAGAGCGAGCTGGAAGACTTTGCCGAATGAGCCCACGCAAGCTACTCCCGCCCAAGAAAACCGAGGTTTCCATCATCCTCTCCTCGGCAGCCGAGTACCTGACAGTTGTCGCGCCAACCGGCGGTGGCAGCGCCGCACTCTCTGCGATGTGGAGACCCAGACCGTGCTGTTGTCTCTCCATCTCGGCGAATGGGGACAGCGGCGCAAAGACGTGCTTTGAACGATGGAACTGGCTTAGGTACTGACACATGAGTGACATCAAACTTTTCCGCCTCACCGCTGGCGAAGCGACCGAACTCCAGGGCGATGCCTCCGATTTGGAGAAGCCGCTGCAGACGCTGATCGAGGCCAACCTCGATACGCTGCTTGGCATTCGCTTTCTGGCCACCGAGTACTCCACCGGCAAAACCCATGCGGGTCGCATCGACTCGCTGGGCCTGGACGAGAACAACTGTCCGGTGATTCTGGAATACAAGCGCTCGGTGGGCGAGAACGTCATCAACCAGGGCCTGTTTTACCTCGACTGGCTGATGGACCACCAGGCGGAATTCAAACTGCTGGTGATGGATCAACTGGGTAAGCCTGCGGCCGACGCTATCGACTGGTCGTCGCCGCGCCTTGTCTGCATTGCCGCGGACTTCACCAAGTACGACGCGCACGCGGTGCAGCAGATCAATCGCAATATCGAACTGATTCGGTACCGCCGCTTTGGCGAGGAACTGCTCTTGTTGGAGCTGGCGAACGCAACCAGCACTGGACGTCCTGCCACCAGCAAAGCGGCAAAGCCGCCCAAGGCGCCAGCGACAGAGCAACTTGTCGAGTCGGGCTCGGCAAATCGCAGTTACGCGGATTGGCTGCCATTGTTGCCAAAGCATCTCTCTGAGCTGATCGCCTCGCTTGACGGCTATGTGCTATCGCTCGGAGATGATGTGCAACGTAAGGAGCTGAAGCTGTACGCGGCTTTCAAACGCTTGAAGAACTTTGCTACGGTGGTTCCACAGCGGAATCGACTATTGCTGTACCTGCACTTGGACCCAACAAAGATCGTTCCATTGCCCGCAAACGGAAGGGACGTCAGTGAACAGGGGCATTGGGGAACTGGCGACCTGGAGCTGACACTGACATCACAGGCCGATCTGGATGCCGCAAAAGCCTTGATTCTTGCTGCCTACGAAGGGCGAGCTTCCTGACGTTCGACGCCGAATCGCCCGTTAGCCGAGGGGAACGCCGCCATGTGGCGGAAGTTCCTTGACACGCGCGCCAATCCGACGGTCCTCCGGCGGTCGATCACGCATGTCGATGCTGTGGCCGCAACGCTATTCGAACCCGTTGCTGAGCAGGTCTTGCTGGACGCCGAGGCGAATCAGTCGGACGCGGCCGTTGGCGAGGCTGTCGGTCAGCAGCAGCGGGCGGCCGGCGGCATCGACGGTGATGTCGAATATCCGTGGTGTGTCGAGCCCATCGAGTCGCGGGCAGAAGTCGTAGTCGCACGCGCCGCGGCGATCGAGTCGCGAGACCAACATCCGGTTGTCTTGCGGCGTGCCGCCGTTGAGTTCGGCAACGCCGCCCAGCAGCACTCGTCCGCCGGGTGTGGCGTACAGGCTCTTGATCTCGGTGGTCAGCGCCGGATTGGTGGTCGTCACCGAGCGAAATCCACCCGGTCCGAATTCGGCTGCGAGCGGACCTTCTTCTCTTAGTGCGACGATATGGCCGTTGCCGAACGTGGCCGAGTCCTGCACGGCGACGAAAATCCGGTTTGTCGCCGCGACGATCGCGCTCGCAAGGCTGTTGTTGGCGACGCCGATCTGTGCGGCGGTCAGCAGATGCTGGAAGCCGGCGCTGTTGCCGCAGCTCGATGCATCGGCGCAGAAGCTGCCGTCGGTAACGCCGGTGCTGGTCAGCCGGGCGATGCCGAAGGTCTTCACGCCGTCGCGGGTCCAATCGCCGAGGACCACCAGCCGGCCGCTTGGGTCCAGCGTCGAGCGCGCGAAAAATGCCAGGCCGGTGCCGGGAAAACTCACGCTGGCATAACCCGCGAATCCGTAGCTGGTATCGATCGTGCCGTTCTCGGCGTTGACACGGAGCACGCCCACCGAGCGCTCGCCGCTGGCGCCGCGGCGGTCGGCGACAACGTAAAGCAGCTCGCCGATGGCGTGCAAGCCGTAGACCGTGCCGCCGGTGGTTCCGCCGAAGTCTTCGAATCGATAGCCGGCGCAACCGCCGGCCGCAAAATTTGGATCGAGCTGGGCGGTTGGGGTGATGCTGCACAAGCGCAAGCGTGGGCTGCCATTGAACTGATCGCTGCCGAGAACGAAGATGCGATCGAATACGGTGACCGTCGGGCCAACGTTACGCTGCCAGCGCGTGTAGGCGAAATGCACCACCGAATCCATGCTCACCGCCGTGACCGCTTTGCCGATGCCGAAGGAGCCATAGGTGGTGTCCAGCAGGCCGCTGTTGGTGAATCGCGCGGTTGCGACCGCTCTCGCCACGCCGGTGATCGGGTCCGGGTTGTATGCGGTCATGACCCAATAGCGCGGTGCTTCGAATATCGTGCGTCCCGGTACTTCAACGACTTTCCGGCCGATGCCGACCGAGCCGGGCAGGGTGTCGAACTGCAGGGAGAAATCGTGGATCCCGTTGGCATTCGGGCCGAACTGGATATCGAAACTGCCATCGTTGGCCATCGCCGTCGCAACGCAAAACGCGAACCAAAGGCCTACGCAAAAACGAATGATCATGATCGGGGACCGTGCCGTGAGGGGTACTGTCCGCTCTCGTAATCGGGCGCCGAATACTGACATCGCCGTTCGGACGGCGCGGTCGCTCCGATATGATGATCGCCGCCAGGCGAGCGCCACGCACGGGATGCAAATGACGGACGCCACACTGCAGGCATTGGTCTATCGCGAGCTCAAGCAGCTCGCTCGACGCGCGCTCAAGCCCTTTGCGATGCACGAGACGCTCAATACCACCGCTCTGGCGCATGAGGCCTACGTCAAGCTCGCGCAGCACGCGGCGCGGCATGCGATGGCGCCGGAGCATCTCCGCGCCCTGGTGGCGCGCACGATGCGCCAATTGCTGGTCGATCGAGCGCGCCGCCGGTTCAGCGAAAAACACGGCGCGACCGCGTTGGCGCCGCCGTCATCACCGGAGCTGCAGTTCGACGGCCAACCGATCGACATCGTGCTGGTCGATGACTTGCTGGTACAGCTCGCCGCGCTCGATCGCCGCCAGGCGGAGATCGTGGAGCAGCATGTGTTCGGCGGCATGAGCTTTACCGAGATCGCGAACCTGCATCAGCTGACCGAGCGCACCATTTTTCGCGATTGGCGCAAGGCGCGGGCATTCCTGATCGCACGAATGGATGGCCTGGCGTCGCCGTGAGGCCAGCCGATTGTCAGTGTTTCTCCCCCAGCGTCGAGAAGGGGACTATTTGAGGTCTGCCCATGGACATTAGCGCAGCCCGGCTGGCAAACATCGGCGAACACTTCGATGCGCTGCTCGATCTCGATGCGGCCGGTCGCGAGGCTTATCTGCGCGATCTAGACGCCGATCCGGAATTGGTGCGGGAACTTCGCGCGATGCTGGCGGCGGACGCGCAGCCGCTGGATCTGGCGGCCGCCGTGGCGCAAGCGTATGCCGATGTGACGCAACCGATCGGCACGGCGGAGGACGCGAATCCCGATCCCGCGCAGTTCGGCCCGTGGATCGTCCGCGGCGTTCTTGGGCGAGGCGGCATGGGTGTGGTGTATGAAGTCGAGCGCGAGTTCGAGGGTTCGTGGCAACGAGCGGCGCTGAAGCGCATTCGCGGCGGCGTGGATCGAAGCTCGGCGCTCGCGAGATTCGCCATGGAGCGCAGCATTCTGTTGCGCCTGCAGCACCGCAACATCGCCGCATTCCTCGACGCCGGCGCTGAGGCCGACGGCACGCCGTGGCTGGTGATGGAACGTATCGACGGGGTTCCGTTGCTCGAATGGTGCGCTCAACGCAAGAGCGGCATTGAGGAACGCGTGCGGCTATTCGCGCAACTGTGCGAAGCCGTGCAGTTCGCACATCAACACTCGGTGGTGCATCGCGATATCAAGCCGGGCAACGTACTGGTCGATACCACCGGCACGGTGAAACTGCTGGACTTCGGCATCGCCAAGTTTCTGGGTGAGGCATCGCACAGCGTGCTCGCGGTGACAATCGACGGGCCGATGACCCCGCAGTACGCCTCGCCCGAACAACTGCGCGGCCAGCCGGCCAGCACGCTGACCGATGTCTACGGACTCGGCACCGTCCTCTACGAACTGTTGTCCGGCCAACGGCCGTACGCGCGCGCTGGCGATAGCGCGCCCATGGCCTGCGCCCGTGTCTTGAGCGATGAGCCCTGTCGTCCTCCCAGTGTTGTTGTGCGCGAGACGCGCGAACTCAGCGGCCGCGTCGATTCGCGCGGGCTGCGCGGCGATCTGGACGCTATCGCGCTGCGGGCGCTCGCCCGCGAAACTGATCGCCGTTTTGGCAGTGTCGACGCTCTGCTCGACGATCTGCGCCGCTATTTGTCCGGGCATCCGGTTCGCACCCGCGGTAACGCCTGGCACTATGTGTTCGGTCGCTTCCTGAGCCGGCATCGGGCGGCCTCCGCCGCGGCCGGCGTCGTATTGTTCGCGCTGATCGCCACCAGCATCGTCTCCTGGCGAGCGGCCGAGAAGGCGCGTCTGGAAGCCGAACGAGCGGAAGCCGCGCACGCCTTTTTGCTGTCGCTGTTCGACGCTGCCGATCCGATGCGCGAGGGCTTCAAACTGTCGGCGCTCGATATCGTCTCCGCGGGCGCGCAACGCCTGGCGTCTGGTTATGCCGAACAGCCCGAAGCGCGGGCCGAAGCGGCACTGACGATCGGCACCATTTTAGGTCGACTGGGTGACGCGAAAGGGGCGGTGGAGCAGCTGGCCTGGGAAGACACGGTGAGCTTGCCCGGCAGCGAGCGTCGCGCGGGCGATCGCTTGACCTTTCTTGCGCTCGCGCAGTTGCAACTGGGCGAACTGGCGGCAGCCGAAAGCGCCGCCAAGCGCGCACTGGAAATCGGCACCGCAGCGGATCGGCCGATGGCCA
Organism: Lysobacterales bacterium; assembly: GCA_022844135.1. Taxonomy (GTDB): domain Bacteria; phylum Pseudomonadota; class Gammaproteobacteria; order Xanthomonadales; family SZUA-5; genus JALHMH01. Next base: position 45,127 of record JALHMG010000036.1, on the reverse strand, counting down.
CGGCGCGGGCGCTGAGCCTGCTCAGCGAGATCGCTCGCCAACGCGGCGATCGACAAACGGCCGTGGCGTTGGGGGCGCGCGCGGCGTCGTTCGCGCGTCGCGTCGAGGCGATGCCGGAGGCGGTCGATGTCTTGTTCCAATACACCAATGTGCTGCGCGAGAGCGACGACATCGGCGCGGCGAGAGACGTTGCGGAAGAGACCATCGCCATCTGCGCGACAGCACCGGTCGCCTGCGGATATCGATTGCCGAAAGCGCGCATTCAACTGGCGCCGCTGCAACTCAAGGTGGGCGATATCGATGGCGCCCGAATCGGGCTGGAAACCGCGCTCGCCGAAGCCGAGCAGTGGCTACCGCCCTCGCACCCGATCCGCATCGACGCGCTGTCCCTGCTGGCGCGAATCGAGGGCGATCTTGGGCAGCACGAAGCCGCCATCGAACACGCCAAGGAAGCGGTCGACCTGCAGCGCAGGATCGGCAGCAAAAGCGTTCTCCTGGGCGGTTATCTCAATGCACTGGGCGGGCGCTATTCGGCCGCCGGACGCGAGCACGATGCGCTCGCCAGTTATCGCGAATCGGTGGCGCATTTCGAAGCCATCGGTCAATCCGATCACCCCTACGCGCTGGCCGCGCTCGGCAATCGTGGTTCGGTATTGGCCAGGCTGGCGCAGTATCCCGACGCCTTGGCCGATTCGGCCGCCGCGTACTCGGCCTCGCAGCGCGTCTCCGGTCCGGAAGCGCTCACCACCTTGGCCAAGGGCGTACAGCTGATGCGAATTCGCGCCCAGGTCGGCGAACAGGATCTTGCCCGCGAACTTGCGCTGACGCTTGCCCAATCGTTGATCCGTCAGCGGCAGCAGGCGCCGATGCTGATCGATCTCGCCATCCCAGTGAGCGTATTGCTCGCTGGCGAGGGCGAGCACCAGGCGGTGCTGGACCTGTCTGGCCTGGCTCTCGAAGGGCTGCGTTCGCGATCGCAGCCGCAACCTCTTCGAGAGAGCGAGGTGCTCACGCGCCAGGCCGACGCGCTGCGCCAGATCGGACAGTTGCCGGCCGCCATCGCCAGCGCAAACGAGGCGCTCGAACTGGCGCTGGCCGCCGATCCCGATGGCAGCGACCAGCGCACGCCTGCCGCACGGATCGCGCTGGCGCAATGTCTGGCCCAATCGGGCAATGTGCCGCGCGCCCGCGAGCTGCTGACCATCGCCATCGCCGAACTTCGCGTCACCGAAGATGGCGACAGCCCAAGAATCCACGCCGCGACGGCGTTGATTGATTCGATGCGGTAGTGATTGGCAGTGCGGTTCATGGGCGGGATTCAGCCGCCAGGGGCGCCCCTGGGGCAACGGGAAACCGCGTTAGTGCTGGGCAGTCACGTTCAGACGGATCTGGCTTGGCGGAATGCAACAACTGGATCGAGCCGAAGGCTTGATCTGGATCTCAATGAGATCAGCGCGGCGCCAGCCGCGCTGATCTCGACGCATCATTGCCAGACACGCTCGATGCCCAGTCCGGCAAGGGCGATCATTTCGCCAAATCGTTGCCGCCTGAGCCAAATGATTCGCTGGGCAGCACGCCGTTCAGCACATTGGCGCACGTTTGCTGCCGCGTCAGCGACAGGAACGTCGGCTTGTGGCCATCGGTGCATTGCGACTGCAGGTAGTGATACGTGGTGTAGTTGCAGCTGCCGCCAAAGGTCATCGTCACGGCTTCTGCTGACACGTCTTCCCAAATATTGTTCGCCGAATCGTTGTTGGTGCTGGACTCGACGGTTGCCACGACCGACCGATACACGTAGGCCGGCAGCGGACCGATGGGGCCGATGTTGAACCAGTTCAACGAAGCCCGAGCGCGCGGCGTGTCGACGCTGGCAACGCGAGCCATAAAGGTCGAATTGAGCGAGTACTGCTGTGCGCAGATCAAGCCGGTCGTGAATGAAACATTCTGAGTGACGAGCAGCTTTTCGTCGCCTGCAGTCGATGGCAGCGCCTCGATCTCGGCAATTTGCTGGCGCAGGGCTGCGACCGAGTTCTGCGCCTCTTGCACCTTATCGTGCGGCGCCAACTCGGCGCGCCCTTCGGCCACCTGCAGGGCCTTGCGCAACTCGTGCAGTGCCATGCGCTTGCCCGGCTCACCCAAATAAACACTGACCAGTTCGCCGTTATTGCCTCGACCGCTGTAATAGCCGTTGCTCAGCGCTTCCCACTGGCTCACATCCGGCGCGAGCGTTTTGAATGCCTCTGGAATTTCGGGGTTGGCGGCCAAGCTGGCGCCGGCGGGAATGAAGGGAAGTCCGATCAAAGTGGCCAGTGTTGCTGTCAGGATAGTTTTGGACATGGAATCATTGCTCCGGAAAAGGACGAGGGAATCAAGGCGCCGCGCTGAGCGGCGGCGCAGAAAATCCATTGGCCGACCTTCTGCTTGCGGTCGGTCCGATGGGTTCCAATCAGCTACGCGGAATCCGAATCGACTGTCGGCCACGCGGTTTGCGGCTGCTTGCGGCGCGAAGGTTGGCCCTGAGGCAGCCAGGCGATCTCGCCGCTCTCAAATCGCACAGCGGCGAGCGGATGCCCGAGTAGACCCGACGAGAATGCGTCTATGAGCAACGCCAGGGAGTGGTGATGTCCATTACCGAGGAACTAAGGCGCTGGCGCAGCAGCGGCGATGCGCCGAGCGCAAGTTTGGTGGAAGCTGTTTATCCGCAGTTGCGGGCAATCGCGCGACAGCAGCTGCGTCAGCAGGCAGGTCGCATGACCCTGCGCGCCACCGAAGTCGCCCACGAGGCATATTTGCGTTTGCTCGATCAGCAGCTCGATGGCTTTGCCAACCGGCAGCACTTCTTCGCTCTGGTGGCGCTGCTGATGCGCCGGGTCATCGTCGATTACCAACGCGAGCGTCTGGCGCAAAAACGCGGCGGCGATCTCGATCTCGTCGAACTTGACAGCCTTGCTTGCGACGAGCATCCGCAAGTGGGCGACAGCATCGATTGGCTGGCGCTGGAGCAGGCGCTAAGCGAACTCGAACGATCGCTGCCGGAGATCGCCCGCATCGTCGAGCTTAAGCTTTACTGCGGCCTGGAGGCCGAGGCGATTGCCGGGCTCACCGGCATTTCGGTGCGCAGTATCGGTCGTCACTGGCAGTTCGCACGTGCCTTTCTGCGCGAGCGCCTGGCCTTGCAGGGCGAATCGAGCGCAGGATAATGGTCGCATCGCCATCCATCCCGGCACTCGCCAGTCTGGCGGTCGAATTCGATCGCCTGCTCGACATGGATGCGCCGGCACGCAAGGCGCATCTTGAACAACTGGCGGCAACCCATCCTGAGCTTGCCACTCAATTGCATCGGCTCTGGCACCAGCACGAGGTCAGCGACAACGCGCTCGAACAGGCCGCCGCTACTGCCTTGACCGCCATCCTGGTGCCTGACACAAAACCCGCTCAGATCGGTGCATACCGGCTGAGCGCGGAGATCGGACGTGGCGGCATGGGGATCGTATTCGCAGCCGAAGCGGTCGACCAACCCGGCCATCCGTTGGCGCTCAAGTTGATGCAGCGTGCGCCGCAGGATGCGGCAGCTCGAGATCGCTTTCAGCGCGAAGTCGATAGCTTGCGGCGTTGCGTCCATCCGGGAATTTGTCGGTGGCTGGACAGCGGCTTGACACCGGAAGGCGTTCCCTTTGTGGTCATGGAGCGCATCGAGGGTGCATCGATACGCAGCTGGTGCGATACCCAGCAATTGGATGTTCCGGCGCGAATACGATTGCTTATCGAAGCCGCGCAGGCGATTGCGCACGCCCACGCCAATCTGATCCTGCATCGTGATCTCAAGCCAGAGAACGTGATGATCGACCGTCACGGCAAGGTCAAGCTGCTCGACTTCGGGATTGCACGCTGGCTGGACGAATCCAGCCTCGCCACCGCTACTCAAGATCGACGTCTCACCCCCGCCTATGCCGCACCAGAGCAACATCTGGGCGGGCCGATGACAGTCGCGGTCGACGTTTACGGCTTCGGCGCGTTGATGTACGAGCTGCTCTCCGGTTCCTTGCCCATCGATGTCGAAGGGTGCTCAGCGGCAGAGGCCGAACGCCGGGTGCGCGACAGCATTCCGCCCCCCATGCGCGCACGCGCCGCGCAGGCGGGGCCAGAGCTCGCGCGTGCCCGCAGCTATGCCGGGAAGGCGGAGCTGATACGCCGCCTGGATCGCGATCTTGAGGCCATCGTGCAAGGCTGTCTGCGCAAAGAGCCTGGCGAGCGCTATGCCAGCATGGCAGCGCTGATCGACGATCTAAACGCCTATCTGGAGCAGCGTCCGGTGCGTGCCCGTGGCGGCGCGACTACGTATCGCGTATGGCGCTTCCTGCAGCGTCATCGGCTTGTGGTTTCCTTAGGCGCAGCCCTGGCGGCTTTGCTGATCGGCTTTGCGGTCACGGCCGTGCTGCACGCAGCCGCCTTGGCGGCCGAGCGCGATCGCGCGCAGGCGGCGCTGCAAGTGTTGCGCGACGCCTTCCTTGCCGCCGATCCCGGTCAAACCGCCGGCGCCACGGTCACTGCGCGCGACATTCTGCGTGCGGCGACGCCGCGTCTCGATTCCGAGTTCGCCGCGCACCCGGTTCTGCAGGCCGAGCTCAATCAGATGCTGGCCGAGGTACACCTGGCCATCGGTCAACCGGGCGAGGCGCTGGCGCGTGTCGATCGCGCGATGGCCGCTGTGCGCCAGGACCCCGATGCCGCCGGCATGCTGCCGGAACTCGAGCGCCTGCAAGTGGAAACTCGCTTGGAGGCCGGCGATCTGGCGGCCGCCGGGCGCTTGCTCGATCTACACGCCAATCGCGTTCGGCAGGACCCGGCGTGGGCGCTGCTGCGCGGGCGCTGGTACAACCAGATGCTGCAGCCGAAGCAGGCCATCGCGGTGTTGCAGCCCATGCTCGAGTTGACCGCGACGAATGATGCGCGCGATCGCCGCGCCACCGGATTGCGTTGGCAATTGGCCGATGCGTGGCGCCTGTCCGGCCGTTACGAGGAGGCATTGCGGATCCTCGATCGTTGTATCGAGTGGCAGTCCGCCAGCCTGCCCGCCGATCACCCGGCGCTGGCGTTGACCCGCTTGCGCCGGATCGATGTGCTGGTCCGTCTGCGGCGCGCCGATGAAGCGTTGCAGATGGCGCGCACACTGGATCAGAACATCCGCGCCTGGTATGGCGAGGACAACACGCTGGCGGCGCGCGCCGCGAACAGTCTGGCGCTCACCTTGAAGCATGCTGGCCGCATCGAGGAATCGATTCGCGAACAGGAACGCAGCCTGCGGCTATGGCTGGATAGCACCGGGCCCAGCCATATCAACACGCTGCGCGTCCGAATCAATCTGGCGCAAGCGCTCCGTGAACAGGATCCGCAGTCCGTGAGCGCCGGCACGATGCTGAGCGAAGCGCTGCGCGATGCGCTGGCGGGGCCAGGTGCGCAGCACGACACGACGATGGCCATCCGCTTGTTCCTGGCACAATCGCTGCTCGATCGTGGCGAGCACCGCGCGGCCCTGGCGCTGCTGGAAGAAGCCGACGGACGCTTGATCGCTCAAGAAGGGAATCGCACCAATGCAGGTCGTTATGCGGCGCTGCTGGCCGACGCCTCATGTGCGTCGCGACAGGATTGCACCTTTCGTCGGGAGGATTGGCCGACGGCAGCTCCAGATTCCGCGTCTACCTCCAACACAGCACCAACCTCGGATTCATCCCGCTGAACTGCTATCGGCCCGCAGAAGCCGTCGCTATGTTGCTGCCCATCAAACTATCTGGAGTGAACCCATGAAGCACCTGGTCCTGTCGCTGTCGATGTTGCTCGGCAGCGCTGTCCATGCCACCGAGGACTGCCATGTGCAGGGTGGCCCGCTGCACTGTCCTGCCGGCACCGTGCCGCTGATCGCCGTGCCGGGCGCCGTTCCGTTTCCGGATCAGCCAGAGGAAGTCTGCGAGATCTGCGCGGCGCCCGGCCTCATCGACGTCCTCCAGTGCACAGAGACAACAGGCGGCCATTGGTGCGAACTGCGTTATTCGCATTTAGGCGCGCACTACGAGTACGCCGTCAGTAACCAGCTGGGCACGCATCCGCTAAACCCGACCGGCCATTCGCTGTTCGTTCCTTGCGCCAACGGAGCCCAACAGGTCGTGGCGCGATGGACCATCAACGGCCATTCTTTCGCCAGCGCACAAATGCTCGCCGAGTGCATTGCATCGTTCTGACCGGCGGTTGCTGGCCCGGCAGTTATCAGGACAACGATGGCGGCGTGCGCCGGTGTGGCGGCGGTGCGCTTCGCGTAAGTCCGAGGCAAACAGACAGCGAAACGGACGCCGGACGCCATGCGTTCACGTGGCCCCATTCGATCTGGTCCGGCGTATACAAACAGGGAACACCGTGCTCGCCGCAGATGGACGGTTCAGCGTGCGAGTTGCAGCCACGAAAGGTTGAATCCACGCGCGATCAATTGTTCCCATCTTGTCTACATCGATACGCGCAGTTTCTGCTGCGGCGGGGACGGCGTCGTTAACTGACCTTGCGCGTGACGCTGAGTCGCCTGTACCCAGCTTCACCACGGACTTGCTTGCCTCGGGCCGAAATCCATCGGACATTTCTTCCAGTTATTTTTGGGACACCACACTAGCGCACGGCGGCTCTTGACTTTATGTTAGGGAGCACTTACTAATATGCGCCATGAAGAACACTCGACGCTCAACATCGACCCGACGCGGCCGTCCCGTGAACTCCGAGGCGCGCGCCGAGCGCAGTCAGCAGATTCTCGAAGCGGCGCGGCGCTGTTTCGTGCGCCGCGGCTTCCACGCATCGAGCACGGCAGAGATCAGCAACGAAGCGGGCATCAGCGTCGCTGGGCTGTACCAGTACTTTCCGACCAAGCACGATCTGGTGATCGCACTGATCGAGCATGAACTGGATGCCGACCTGAATCTGATCGAACAAGCCGGCCGCGCTGCGGATCTGCTGGACGGGCTGGAACAAGTGGCGATGGAGATGGTGCGCGATGCCAAAACACCACAGATTGCGCACTTGCGTTTGGAAATCCTTGCCGAAGCTGCGCGCGATGCCGGCATCGCCGAGGTGTTTCTCGCCGCCGAGCGGCGGATCATTCGCGCCCTCGCGCAGGTGATCCGACGCAGCCAGGCGCAAGGCAGCATCGACGCTCAGCTCGACCCCGTGGCGGTTGCCGAGTACATCAATGCGTTTCTCGATGGTGCGTTCAGTCGTTTGTCGCTGCCCAACGCTGACCCACAGACTTTTGTCCGCGGCTCGATCGATCTCGTCCGGCGAGCGATAGGCGCCCGCTCCCGACCCTGACCCTTCCCATTGATCTGCGGGCCCTGCGCCCGAACCAAAAGGAGCATTAATGTATGAGTGAGCCCTCACTTAACTACAAGCGTATCGTTTTCGCAGCAGCCCTCTATGCGGCGATGGTGTCGACCATGACAGGCTGCGCAAGCGAAACGCCACGGGCGGCACCGATCGAGCCGATTGCGCTCGTCGCCACGGCATCCGCGCCTATTGATCCGGCGCTGCGCGCCACCGGGTTGGTGCGCGGCCGCCATCCGCATGTGGTTACGTCGGAGGCCGCAGGGCGCATCGTCCGTTTGCACGCCGACGTGGGCGCCCGCGTCCGTCGCGGCGCGTTACTGGTCACCATCGATCGTGAACCACTCAGGCTCCAGTTAATCGCGGCCGAGGCGGAGGTCGCTCGCTCGGCTGCCGCAGCTGCGGAACGCGAGGCTGCGCTGGCGCGCACGCGAGGACTGGTGGAGGCCGGTGTGGCCAGCGCTGCCGACCGCGATGCACTTGCGGCGGAAGCTGCGAGTGCGCAGAAATCACTCGATGCTGCCCGCGCGAGCGCTGAAATCAGCCGGCGCGCTTTGCGCGATGCAATGGTTCGCGCCCCAATCGACGGCGTCATCGCAGTTCGCCACGTCGAACTATCGCAGTCCGTCGCCGCTGGCGAGGCACTGATCGAGATCGAAAGCTCCGGTCCTCGGGATATCGCAGTGCTGGTGCCGGCTTCGGCCGCTGTGGCGCCCGGCGCCCAGGTGCGGTTCTGGTTCAACGGTGGCGAGGGCGAGGCGCGCGTCCTGGGCGTCAGCGCGCGCGCTGGCACCGCGGGGGCGCGCGACGCGCGGCTGGAAATCCTTTCGAACGCCCCGAGCGCCGGCACGCCGGTCGAGGTGGTGTTCAGCACCGCTTCGTGCCAAGTTGCGGATGCGATGGTGCCGCTGGGCGCGGTGCTCAGCGGTCGCGATGGGTTGCGGCACTTGCTGCAGGTGGACGACGACAACCATGTGCGCGAAGTTGCGATCGAGCTGCTGGCGGTCACCGACGCTGGCGCGCTGGTAACGGGATCGACCGAACCCGGCGACCGCGTGGTGGCCGCGGGAGGCGCGTTCCTTTCCGCTGGTACGCGGGTGCGACCTGTCGCCGTGCGCTGAGCGCAGCCGTCGCCATCGGAGAATGACCATGTCCATCACCGCAACCGCACTCAAACGCGCGCGATTCACCCTGGCCGCCGCAGCAGGACTGATGATCGCCGGCATCGTCAGTCTGTTTGGGTTCCCCGCCACCGAGGAACCCACGGTACCAACCCGCATCGCCACCGTGGAGGCGTATTTTCCAGGCGCGTCCTCAGAGCGCGTCGAGCAACTTGTCGCGCGCCCGATCGAAGAACGCGTTCGCGAGATCGCTGAGGTCAAGACCATCGACACGGTGGTCCGACCGGGCGCCACCTATATCTACGTCGCGCTGCACCCGGACACGTCGCCCGAACGGCTGCCGGCGGTGTGGCAGCGTTTGCGCGCCAAGGCCAGCGACGCCGCCAGCGTATTGCCCGTGGGCACGATCGGCCCGATCGTCAACGATGAGTTTGGCCGGGTCTCGGTATTCACGCTGGCGCTCACTGGCGAGGGCTATTCCGCCGGCCAGTTGCGGGACTGGGCGCGACGGGTGCGCGGGCGCCTGCAGACCCAGCCCGGCGTGGAGCAGATTTCGTTGCACGGGGTGCGCGAGGAGCGGGTTTACGTCGAGCTGTCGCCTGCTCGGCTGGCGGCGCATGGGCTATCGATCGAGGCCGTTGCGACAACGCTGGCCGAGCGCAACGTGATCGCGCCTTCGGGCGAGATCGAGACCGATGGCCGTGTGCTCGCGCTCGAACCCACCGGCGATGTGCCCGACGTGGCAGCCCTCGCAACCGTCCAGTTTTCTCTCGCCGACGGCACGGCGATTGCTCTCGCCGCGTTGGGCGAGATTCGCCAGATGGCTCAGGACCCGCCGCAGGTCGCTGCCATTTATGAGGGCAAGCCGGCGATCGTGCTTGCCGCTTCGATGCGGGCCGGACTCAACGTCAACCAGTTCGTGGCCACATTGCGCGACGCTGCAGCCGCGATTCAGGCCGACTTGCCTGCGGGAATGCGTCTGGACGCAGTGACCGATCAGAGCGAAGTGGTCGCCGAGGATCTCACCAGGGTCGGCCAGATCTTCGTCGAGACCATCGTCATCGTCATGCTGGTGGTGGTGGTGTTCCTGGGCTGGCGCGCAGGCATGGTGACGGGATTGATCGTGCCTCTGACCGTGCTGGGTACGCTGGTCGTGATGCGCGTCGCCGGAATCGAACTACACACCGTGTCGATAGGCGCGATCATCATTTCGCTGGGATTGTTCGTCGACAACGCCATCGTAGTGGTGGAGGACTACCAGCGCCGCGTCGGCGAAGGCGAGGAGCCCGATGCTGCGGCGCGCGCCGCTGGCGAGACCATGGCCGGCCCACTGCTGGTTTCGTCGTTGGCGATCATCTTTGCCTTCGCACCTTTGGTGGCTGGCGCCAGCGAAACGGCCGAGTACATGCGCAGCCTGGCCATCGTGCTGGCAGCCACGCTGTTGTTATCGCTATTTCTCGCATTGACCTTTACCGCGGTCACCGCGCGGATGTTCGCGGGCAAGGCCGCCCCTGGCCATGAAGATCATGGGCTGATCGCGAAAGTGCGCGATTGGTACGTGGTCAAGGTGCGCCTGATCTTGCGCCACCCGGCCGCCGTCGCCGCCGCCATGTTTGCTCTGCTGGTTGCGGCGATCGCAGCATCTGCATTGCTGCCGACCGAACTGTTGTCGCCATCGGCCCGTAAGCAGCTGCAGATTCCTGTGGAGCTGCCCGCCGGCGCATCCTCGCGGGAGACGCTGGCCCTCGCTCAGCGCCTGTCGGCGCGCCTGGCCGACCGTGAAGCCCACCCACAATTGCGCGGCAACGTAGTCTATGTGGGCGACGGCGGTCCGCGCTTCATCTTGAGCCTGAATCCGCCCACGCCTGCGGCACACCGTGCCTATGCGGTGGTCAACCTCGATCCGGGTGCCGACCTCGACGCAACCGTCGAACAGCTTCGCGCCGACCTGTCCACCCAGTTTCCTGCAGCGCGCATCGAGCCCAAGCGCTTCTCGCTCGGCGTGTCTGAGGCGGGCACCGCGGTATTTCGGCTCACCGGCCCTGATCGGGCTGCACTGCAGGCTGCATCGAGTCGGCTGCGCAAAGCGCTGATCGCAGTTCCCGGCATGGTCGATGTCAAGGACGACGCCGAGGATCGCATTCTGCGCCTGTCGGTCGACGTCGATCCGATTCGCGCGCAGAGCGCCGGGGTGACCACTGCCGATATCGCCCGGGCGCTTGAGGCGGCCTATGGCGGCGCCCAGGCTACGGTCATGCGGCAGGGCGACATCCAGGTGCCGGTGCTGCTGCGCGCCCCGGCGCAAGAACGCCTCGGGCCGGAACGCCTGCAGACCATGCCGATCGTTGGCGTACGCGGCGCTGTGCCGCTGGGCCAGATCGCGCGTGTGCAAATCGCCGACCAGCCGAGCGTGCTCATCAGACGCAACCAGAGCCCGGTGATCACAGTCTCTGCGCGCCACCCGGAGATGACGGCGCAGGCGATCGTCGACGCAATGGCGGCAACCATCGACGGGCTCGGGCTGCCCGCTGAGCATGCCGTGCAACTCGGCGGCGAAATCGAGGAAAGCGTCGAGGCGAACGCCGGACTCGTCACTTACTTCCCGCTGGCGATTCTCGGCATGGCCGCGCTGTTCCTGTGGCAGTTCGGCAGTCTGCGCAAGACATTCATCATCCTCGCCTCGATGCCGTTTGTGCTGATCGGTGCCACCTGCGGTCTGGCGGCCACAGGACAGCCGATGAGTTACACGGCCACGCTGGGCCTGTTGGCGTTAGCCGGCATCATCGTCAACAACGCGGTGCTGCTTCTGGAGCGCATCGTCGAAGAACGGGCCGCGGGCAAAGACCGGACCGAGGCGATCGCTGCCGCCGCCGCTGTGCGCCTGCGCCCGATCGTGATGACCAAGCTTACCTGCGTCGCCGGCCTGCTGCCGTTGTTTATTTTCGGCGGCGAACTGTGGCGTCCGATGGCGGCAGCCATGATCGGCGGTCTCGCGCTGGGCACCTTGATCACCCTGGTACTGATCCCGGCCCTCTACGCGCTGCTGTTCCGGCGCGACGCGCTGCCGCAGGCCGATTTGAATCCCAAGTTGCTGGAGTCTCATCCATGAAAACGTTTCGGGCGCTGGCGATCGCATTCGCCACCTTGGCGCTGTGCGCTTGCACCACGACCAGCAACAGGCTGCAGCCGGTAACGATCGAGACGCCAGCGGCATTCACGGCGACGGACGGCGCCTCGCCGCTGCCGACCCAGCTCGATTGGTGGAAGCAGTTCGGCGATCCGGCGTTGGACGCGCTGGTCGCGGACGCGCTGGCGCACAACCGCGAATTGTCCGTTGCCTCAGCCAACCTGCGAGCAGCCTGGGCGCTCAAGGCAGAAGCCAACGCCAACCGCGCGCCCGGAGGCAACCTGGGCGCCAGCCTGCAGCGTCTACGCCAGTCCGCATTGGCGCAGCCAGCGATGGACGGTGCCCCAACGCTGTTCGAAACGCAGCGGATCGCGGATGTCGGGCTGAGCGTGGCTTGGGAGATCGATGTATTCGGCGCCCTGGAAGCGCAACGATCCGCAGCCCAGGCCGATGCCACAGAAGCACTCTGGCTGCGGCGCCAGGTCGAGGCAGCAGTAGTGGCGGGAACAGTGCGCGCCTACGTCGATCTGCAGGCCTCGGTCGGGCGCGAGGCGCGCCAGGCGGAGCGGGTCGACGCTCTGGTTGCGATCGCTGATCGCTTGCAGCGCGCGCACGTGCTCGGCGCGGTGCCGCGCGACACCGTCGATCAGGCAATCGCCGCGCTGGAAGCGCAGCGCGCCGGCCTGCCGCAGCTCGCAGCGCAGACCCGCAACGCTGCTCGACGTCTCGCGGTGCTGACCGGAGAGACGCCGCAATACGGCACCGGCCTGATAGCGCAATGGCGCCGCATGCCATTGATGGCACCGCCCTCGTTAAACATCGGCGATCCCCTGCAGATGTTGCGCCAGCGCCCCGACGTTGGCGCCGCCGAGCAGCGCCTGCACGCCGCGGTGGCGCGGATTGGCGTGGCGACTGCGGCGCTCTATCCGAGGATCGTACTGCTGGGCGACGCGGGCCATGCCGGACCGACGAGCGCTCTGGACGATGTCGGCGCCACGCGTTTCGCCGCCGGACCGTCGCTCGAATGGGGCATCTTCGATCTGGCGCGTACCCGCGCCGCAATCGCCGCCAGCGAGGCGACGGCCGAGGCCGCGCTCGCGGCGTGGGAGCAGGCCACGCTTCAGGCGCTCGAGGAAGCCGACGCTGCCATCGACGGCTGGGCGGCCGAGCGCGCCGCAGCGGCCAGCGCTGCCCGGTCCGCCGCGGCGGCGCAGCGTGCAGCGGCAGCCCTGCGCACGCGGCAGGAGCGCGGTCTCGCGAGCCCACTCGACGTCGGCCGCGCAGAGGTCGAACGGTTACTCGCAGACGCGGCAGCCTTCGAGGGCGCGATGGCCACCACGCATGCCTGGATCAACGTCCATCTCGCCCTCGGCGCAGGGTGGCGCGACGACGGACTCGATGCACCGACGATCTACTCCAGAGAATGACCGTGGACATCGAATTCATCCTGCGGCTGGTGGCGCTGGCGCTCATCGATGCGCTGAATCCGTTCACGATCGCGGCCCAGGCCTACCTGCTGGGCACGCCAAAGCCAATGCCGCGATCGATCGCGTTCCTGCTGGCCACGTTCGCGACTTACCTGGCCGCTGGCGTTCTGCTGGCGACCGGGGCCGCGGCGTTCTTCGTCGGCCTCCGCCCGATGCTGCCAGACATGGCGCTGGCAGCCGGTGCGATCGGCCTCGGGTTGGTCTGCTTTGGCGGTGCGATCTGGTTGTGGCGTTCGGCGCGCCGTCGCACGCCTGTAATGCCACCGCAGGCGCTGAGCATCGGCGCCACGATCGGCTTTGCCGTTTTCGCTACCGTTACCGATGTGCCCACCGCGCTGCCCTATTTTGCCGCCGCCAGCATGGTCGCCAGCGACGGCGGATCGCCGCTGGCGCAGGCCGGATGGCTTGTGCTTTACAACGTGCTCTACGTATCGCCGATGCTGGTGCTGGTGGTCCTGCGCGCGTTCTGGGCCACGCGCGTGGCAAGCGCATTCGCGTCGCTTCAGCGCGCAATCGCCTGGACCTTGGCACGGGGACTGCCGCTGCTTGCTGCCGGTCTTGGCGGCTGGTTGTTCTGGGTCGGAATACAGCAGCTGGCCGCCGTGAGCTGACCAAGCCCCTGGAACATGCGGTTGTTGCCGGGTTGCCGTGTCGAGATACCGTTGCCCATGACGGGAACTCGATGAAGTTATGCTCCAAACCGTACCCCAATTGAGCGGCGTTTCGCGTGCAAACCTCGGCGCAGTGGTTGGCCATTCTGGAGTCGCGGCATCCGACGGCGATCGATATGGGCCTGGATCGCGTGCGTGCCGTCTGGGAGGCGCTGGGCGCGCCGCGGCCGGCGCCGGTGTGCGTGGTGGTGGGTGGCACCAATGGCAAGGGTTCGACGGTGGCGATGCTGGCGGCGATCTATCGCGCGGCGGGTTATCGGGTGGGCACGTACACTTCGCCGCACATCCATCGCTACCACGAGCGCGTGGCGGTGGACGGCGAGCCGATTCCGGATCCGGCTCTGGTGGCCGCGTTCGAGCGCGTGGAGGCGGCACGTGGCGCGGTGTCGCTGACGTACTTCGAGTTCGGCACGCTGGCGGCCTTTGTGCATCTGGCGGGTGCTGGGCTGGACGTGGCGATGCTGGAGATTGGCCTGGGCGGGCGGCTCGACGCGGTGAATCTGATCGATGGCGATGCGTCGATTCTGACCAGCGTCGATCTCGATCATCAGGCGTATCTGGGCGACACGCGCGAGCAGATCGGTTGGGAAAAAGCGCATATCTTTCGCGCGGGAAAACCCGCTGTGATTGGCGAGCCACACGTGCCGGCGACGGTGCTGGCGGTGGCTGGGCAGGTTGGCGCGGAGGTGTTTGCTGTGGGCCGCGAGTTTTGGGCTGAGGTCGAAGGGGAGGGATGGCGATTCGGTGTTGGTTCTGACGCGTCGAGCGCTCGCTCTTCGGAACGCCGAGTTGCACTCGGCGCTTTTGCTTTAGCGCCGCTACCGTTGCCTGCGTTGCGTGCGCCTTGCCAGTTGCGCAACGCGGCTTGCGCGGTGATGACCACGCAACTGCTCAGAGGTCGGCTGCCCGTTACCCACGAAGCCATCGCCAGTGGCCTGATCAACGTCAAGCTCGCCGGGCGTTTGCAGCGGCTGGATAGGGTGGTGGAGACTTGGGCAGACGTTGCGCACAATCCGGAGTCGGCGCGGACGCTGGCGGCATGGCTGGCGACGCAGCCAGCGAGGACCACGATTGCCGTGTTCGCAGCATTGGCGGATAAGGATCTGGCCGGCATTGCCCTGCCATTGCAGAGCGCGTTCGCGCATTGGATCACGGTCGAGCTGCGACCTGATCCGCGTGCGGTCGGCGCCGAAGAACTGGCGTTGCGTCTACAGAATCTGGGTATTGCGGCAACTCCGGCGGCCAACGCTGACGCTGCTCTGGAACAGGCCGACCGACTGGCGCGCGCGGACGGCCGAATTGTGATCTTCGGCTCCTTCCACACTGTGGCTCAGTTCGCGTAAATCGCCACGTTCACCGCGCCGTCGCTGCCCACCCAGGCGCGATACATGCCTTCGCTGTTGTAAGGCATCGCGATGTTTCCGCCCGCGTCGATGGCGATCAGCCCGCCAGTGCCGCCGAGCGATTGGACGCGTGCCAATGCCGCCCGACCGGCGTCCATCAGCAACTGGGCGCCGTAGGCGATGCGCGCGTGGACGTCGTACGCCAGCGCGGAGCGGATGAAGTATTCGCCGTGGCCGGTGGCCGACACCGCGCAGGTGGCATCGTCGGCCCAGGTGCCGGCGCCGATGATGGGCGTATCGCCGCAGCGGCCGACGCGTTTGTTGGTCATGCCGCCGGTCGAAGTGGCTGCCGCCAGATGCCCGTGCGCATCGCGCGCGACGGCGCCCACCGTGCCGGTTTTGTCGCTGGGCGAGGGCGCATTGAACACCGCGTCGTGATCGAGCGTGACCTTGCCCAAACGCGCGGCGAGGCGTTGCTGCTCGGCGCGCTCGGCGGTGACGTAATAGTCCGGTCCAACCTGCGGCAAGCCGAGCTCGGCAGCGAGGCGATCGGTGCCGGCGCCGGCGAGCAGCACGTGCTCGGTGCGGTCCATCACGGCGCGCGCCAACTGAATCGGGTTGCGCGGCGTACGCGCGGCGGCGATGGCGCCGGCAGCGCGCGTGGCGCCGTCCATAATCGAGGCATCGAGTTCGGCGACGCCGTCGGCGTTCAACACGGCGCCATGGCCGGCGTTGAACAGCGGGAAATCCTCCAGTGCCATGACCGCGTTCTCGACGACATCGATGGCCGTTGCGCCCGTCTGCAGGCGCGCATAGGCATCTGCGGCGATGGCATGCAAGGCGCGGCGAAACTCAGCCTCGCGTTCGGCGGTCAACGAGGCGCGATCGATGACGCCGGCGCCGCCGTGGATGACAAGACGGCAGCGGCTCATTCGTCGTCCTGCTCATCGAAGCCTTCGCCGGCGATGCTCATCTCGGCGAGCCATACCGGACCGGTACGCACATTGCCGCGCAGGTCGATATCCGAGCCGACTGCAATCAGGTCGGCGAACATCGAGCGCAAAGTGCCGGCGATGGTGATCTCGTGCACCGGATAAGCGATCTGGCCGTTTTCGATCCAATAGCCCGCGGCGCCGCGCGAGTAATCGCCGGTGATCAGGCTCACGCCCTGGCCCAGCAGCTCGGTGACATACAAGCCGCGGCCCATGGCGCGAAACAGCTCGTCGAGTGCGCCCGCGTTGGGCGTGACGATGAGGTTGTGCACGCCGCCGGCATTCGCGGTAGAGGTCAAACCCAGCTTGCGCGCCGAGTACGTCGACAACACATAGCGCGTCAACAATCCATCGCGGATCAAATCTTGCGCGCGCGTCGCGAGGCCATCGTCATCGAAGGCCGCCGATCCCAATCCACGCAGCAAATGCGGCGCTTCGGCGATGTGCATCCAGGATGGAAACACCTGCTGGCCCACGGCGTCCAGCAAGAAGCTCGCCTTACGGTACAAAGCGCCGCCGCTGACCGCACTGACCAGATGGCCGAAGAAACCGCGTGCGAGCTCCGCGCTCAAGATCACCGGGGTCTTCTGCGATGCGAGCGTTCGCGCGCCGATGCGCGCAATCGTGCGGCGTGCGGTTTCGCGCCCGAGTTCGGCGGCATCCATCAATTCATCGAAACCGCGGCCCAGCGAATAGTGGTAGTCGCGCTGCATGGCCTCGTCGGGGCCGGCGAGCACTGAGCACTGCAGCGAATGCCGTGTGCCCATTTCGCGGCCGATGAAGCCATGGCTGTTGGCATAAATGCCGAAGCCACGCGAGATCGATACGCCCGCGCCTTCGCTATTGCGGATGCGCTTGTCTTCCAGCGCGGCCGCTTCGCAGCGCAGCGCCAGCTCGATCGCATCGTCGGCGCTGACCGCAGAGGGATGCCACAGGTCCAGGTCCGGAAAAGCCTTGGCCATGTCCTCGGCCGCGGCCAGACCTGCGGCGCTGTCGACCTCGGTGTGGCGCGCGATGGCGATGGCTTGCTCGATGGTGATCTTCAACGACTCGGGCTTCAGATCGGCCGTGCTCGCAGAGCCTTTTCGGCCGCCGACATACACGGTGAGCGACAAGCCGCGATCTTTGGTGTGTTCCAAGGTCTCGACATCGCCCAGCCGCACATTGACCGCCAGGCCTTGCTCCACCGATAAGTGCACCTCCACTGCATCGGCGCCACGGGTGCGGCATTGGCGGATGGTTTCTTCGGCCACACCAGCGAGGCGATCGAGTTCGCGGGTGGGTGGTGCTAAAGAAGGTTCGGCAAGCAACGCATTCATCGCTATTGTTCACAGCTTCGGTGCTGCCAAGGCTACGCGATGCAACATGACGACGACGAGCTTTTTGATCGCGAACCTTCGCGCAGCCAACGTCGCCGCGAGGCCCTGGATGTCTTGGAGTTGGCGGAAAAACTGGTCGCGATGACACCCTCGCAGCTCAAGAAAGTACCGCTCGATGAGGCGATTCTTGAGGCGGTGATCGAGGCGCAGCGCATTACCTCGCACATCGCGCACAAACGGCAGGTGCATTTTCTCGCCAAGAAAATGCGCAAGATCGATGATTTAGAGCCGATCCGCGATGCCGTCGATCAGCCATTGGAAGTGCGGCGCAAAGAGACGGCCGAGCTGCATCTGATGGAAGATTGGCGGCGGCGTCTGATCGAGGAAGGCGACGAGGCGTTGAACGCGTTGCTGGGCTCGTACCCGAGCGCAGATCGCAGTCACATCCGCCAGCTGATTCGCCAGGCGCAGATCGAGATCAAAGAAAACCGGGCGCCGAGTGCGCAGCGGGCGCTGTTTCAGGCGGTCAAGGAATTGATTCGCGGGGGCGGGGAGTCGGAGGCGGCCGATGTTTGAGTAAGCCTGAGTGCGCGAGCAGTGGGTTCGGATCAAGACGCTACAGGCCTCATCCCAACGCCTTTTCACATCGCCAAGTGACCAGTTGCCATGCCGTTCAACAAAGCCAAGGCTGCCATCCTTACCGTATTGCCACGGCTTGGAATCGATCCGACCGAACGAGTCTGGGAATCGGATCAGGATCCAGAGTACACCGCATGTCGAGCCGAGGAAATCCCGCAGTATTTCCAGCTCTACTTGGAGGGCGAGTTGAGCGCGGATGAACGCGCCGTGCTTTGTTGCTTTCTATTTGAAGGATTGAACGATTTCGCGAGCAACGGAGATGCGCATGTGTTGCAAGATGAGATCATCGACGTTCTCGTTGCAACTGACGAACATGCTGAAGAAGTGGCGTATTGGATGTGTATGAGCGAACCAGATCCTGAGAACTGGTGGCCAATTGCTGCATCGGTCCGACATCGGGTAAGCGCAAAAGCGGCGCAGAGCCATTAGGGCGCAACGCCTCGAAATGCTGCGTCACTAACCCCGAATCAGCAGCGCAACACCCACGAGCATCAGCCATCCGGCGAAGAATCGTTTCAGGCGCGCGACCGGCCAACGGTGCGCGAGGCTTGCACCGAGCGGTGCCATGAGTATGCTGATCGAGCCGATAGCGGCGGCAATTTTGAGATCGACCAGTCCCAGAGCCCATGCCGACAACCCGGCCGGCGTGGTCGCCATCGCATAGCCGATGGTGCCGGCGAGTGCGATGGGAATCCCGGCGGCGGACGAGGTGCCGATCGCACGCGTCAGTGGCGCACCGAGACGATGCAACAGCGGCACCGTGAGCGATCCGCCGCCGATGCCCACCGCGCTCGACAACACACCGATTCCCAGGCCGCTGGGCAGTAGCCAACGGCGGTTTGCGCTCCCGGCATGACCGATAGGCCGCGTCATTTGCCACGCCGCGAAAAAGCAGAAGGCCGCCACGATCAACGCAAGCGCCACGCGCGGCACGCCGGCAATCACCAGCGCGCCGCCGCCGCTGCCTAGCAGCAAACCGGGCAATAGCCACGCCAGCGAACGGATGTCCACGCCGCCGCGCCGATAGTGCGAATACGCGCTTGCCGCGCCCGTGAACACGATGCTCGCCAGCGATGTGGCAACCGCCGCATGCAGTGCCTGCTCAGGCGGCACGCCCTTGCTCGGCAACCACGCCGCCAGCACCGGCACGATGACCAGTCCGCCGCCCACGCCTAGCAGGCCGGCAAGCAGGCCGGCCAGGGCGCCGAGGGACATAAGGATGAGTAAGTCAGGCATTGGAGGTTGCTGGTTCTTGGTTGTCGGTTCTCGGTTTGAGGGGACGCAACCTACAGAATCCTACCTTCGATGCGATTACCGAGAACCGACAACCGACAACCAAGAACCGGCCTCAGCGCGTCAAAAACGCGATCAGCTTATCGGCAAATCCGCGGTACGGCGGTTTGAGCAACGATAGCGATGAAAAGCGCGCCTGATAAAACACCGGCTTTTGCTTGGAAAACGTCAGGAAGCCATGGTGCCCGTGATAGTGGCCGATGCCGGACGGTCCGATGCCGCCGAAGGGCAGCGCCGATTGCGCGATGTGCAGCACGCAATCGTTGACGGTGACGCCGCCGGCGATGGTGCTGTCGAGTACGCGCCGGGTGCGCTCGCTGTCGAGATCGAAGTGGTACAAGGCCAGCGGCCGGTCGTGCTCGTTGACGTAGCGAATAGCCTCGTCGAGCGAGCGGTACGGCAAGATCGGCAGAATCGGGCCAAAGATCTCTTCGCTCATCAACTTCGATTGCGCGGGCGGATTCAGCACCAGCGTCGGCGGCAGGATGCGCCTGGCGGGATCGAGCGTTTCCTTGGCCGGATTGACTTCGATGATTTGCGCGCCTCCGGCTTGCGCCTCAGCCACCATATTCTGCAGCCGGGCGAAATGACGATCGGTCGCGACGGTCGTGTAGTCGGCGCTCGATTGCAGAGACGGATAGCGTTCGCGCAGTTCTTTCTCGATAGCGGCCGTCAGCGCCGGAATCTGCTCGCTCGGCGCCAGAATGTAGTCGGGCGCGATGCAGGTTTGTCCGGCATTCAAAAACTTTCCGGCCACCAGGCGCGCTGCCGCCGTGGCGACGGGATAGTCGGGCGCAATGATCGCCGGCGATTTGCCGCCCAGCTCCAGCGTGACAGGCGTCAGGTTCTTCGCCGCCGCCTGCATCACGATGCGGCCAACTGCCGTGGAGCCGGTGAAGAACAAATGATCGAAAGGCAGGGCGGAGAACTGCGCTGCGATCTCTGGGCCACCCAAGACAACACTCACCTTATCGCTCGGGAACACATCCGCCAGCAGCGATTTGAGCAAATCCGAGGTGCGCGGCGTCAATTCGGAGGGTTTGATCATGGCCCGATTGCCCGCTGCCAGCGCGGCTACCAGCGGCATCAGCGCCAGATTCACCGGATAGTTCCACGGCGAGATGATGCCGACGACACCCACTGGCTGATAGCGAATCTCGGAGCGGCCCGGCAGGAATTGCCAACCCGTCGCCACCCGCCTGGGCTTCATCCAGCGCTTCAGATTCTTCAGCGTGTAGTCGATGTCGTGCAGCACGGTCATGACATCGCTGAGCAGCGTTTCGTGGCGCGAGCGACGCCCAAAATCGGCGCTGGTGGCGGCAACGATGTCCTCAGCCTTGGCCTTCACCGCCGCGCGCAAGCGCTTGAGGTCCGCTACGCGATCGACGTATGGCGGCGCGCCGCGCGCATGGGCCGCCTGCAGACGCTTGAGTTCTGCCAGCAAAAGATCGGGGGTCGAGCCGTCCATAATTGCACTCTGTTATCGCGTGTTGATCCGGCCAGCATTATCCAGCAGCTTGCGACGGGAGACGCGGCCGCACCGTTCGCTTGTGCCGATGACCGCTTGAGCCCTGGCAGAGGCGCAAGATTCGATGCGACCAGGCACGTTCGGCCTCCGCCACCCGCCTCTTGCCCCTGCTTCAGTTGCCGAATACATCTTGCCGTTTCGAAAGTGGGGAGTGTAACGGCTTTTCAGCGGGCATCGCTTGTCGCATGATCGAATGCACTGGTTTAGTGACGGAGCGATCGGAATGAAGGCATGGCTGGCGGCAGCGTTGGGGCTCATATCGTCGGTGGCGGTGGCGCAGAAGCAGGTCAACGTCTACAACTGGTCGGACTACATCACCGAAGACGCCTTGCGCTCGTTCACCCAGGAGACTGGCATCAAGGTGGTCTACGATGTGTACGACAACAACGAGGTGCTGTCGGCCAAGTTGCTTGCCGGAAAGAGCGGCTATGACCTGGTGTTTCCATCGGCACGTCCGTTCGCCGCGCGACATATCGCCGCCGGGCTCTATCTGCCACTGGATAAGTCCAAGCTGCCGAACTGGAAAAACCTCTACCCCGACGTGCTCAAGGGTCTGACATCGATCGATCCCGGCAACGCTCATCTGATGCCGTACATGTGGGGCACCACGGGCATCGGCTACAACGTCGAGAAAGTGGCGCAGGTGATGGGCAAGGACTTTAAGGTCGATTCCTGGAATGTGCTGTTCGATCCCGCGATTGCCAAGAAACTGTCGGCCTGCGGCATCGCTTTGCTGGACGATGAAGTCGAAGGCCTGGGCGCTGGCCTGATTTATCTCGGTAAAGCACCCAAGAGCGGCAGCGCCGCGGATTTGACTGCGGTCACCAACCTCTATCAGCCGATTCGGCCCTTCATTCGCTATTTCTCATCGAGCCGCTACATCGACGATCTGGCCAATGGCGATATTTGCATCGCGATGGGCTACTCAGGCGATGTGTTGCAAGCCCGCGATCGTGCCGATGAAGCCGAGAACGGCGTCAAAGTTGCGTACGCGATTCCCAAAGAAGGCGCGATTCGCTGGGTCGATAGTGCAGCGATTCCCAAGGACGCCAAAAACGTTGCTGAAGCGCACGCCTTCCTCGACTACCTGATGCGCCCGGCGGTGATCGCCAGCATCAGCAACTACGTGACCTACGCGAACGCCAATCAGGCCGCCACGCCCAGCGTCGATCCGGAGATTCGCAACGACCCCGGCATTTATCCGCCGCCAGCGGTGGCTGCAAAATTGATCGACGACACCTTGCCCAGCAACGCCGAGCAGCGCCCGCGGGTGCGGGCTTGGACGAAGATCAAGACGGGGCGGTGAGAGCGTGTTTTCTGGCGATTTTTGTTGCGCTGAGTACTCGACCCAATCAATGCCGGAACACCGTCGTGTTCCCGCGGCGATAAGCGAGGGCACGCGGGCACGAGGGCACGAGGGCATGTGTACACTGCAACATTGGTGCATTTTCGATCATCTCAATAAACGAGCGAGCCGAGGGTTGAGAGAGGTTTCGAGTCGCACGTGCCCTCGTGCCCTCGTGCCCTCGTGCCCTCGCTGTTTCTCTCGTCAGCTCGAACGTAGTTTCATCGACGATCTCAAGCCGGGCCTTTCGATCTGCAGCGGCTCTAAGGCGAGGCCCCGCTAATGGCCCAAGCCTCCCGCCGCCCGGCCGCGCTCGAACCCTGGCAAGACGCCAACGCGCGGCCGTTTCTGCGCATCCAGAACATCACGAAAACTTTTGGCAACACCTACGCCGTCGACGACGTGTCCTGCGATGTCTATCAGGGCGAGTTCTTTTCCTTGCTGGGCGGCTCGGGCTGCGGCAAATCGACCTTGCTGCGGATTCTGGCCGGCCTGGAAATCCCGAATAGCGGGCGCATCCTTATCGATGGGGTGGATGTCACCGATATGCCGCCGTACGAGCGGCCCGTGAACATGATGTTCCAGAGCTATGCGCTGTTTCCGCATATGACCGTGGAGCAAAACATCGCGTTTGGTTTGAAGCAAGATCGCATGCCCAAAGCGCAGATCGCCGAGCGCGTCGATGCGATGTTGGATCTGGTGAAAATGCGCGAGCTGCGCGCGCGGCGGCCGGATCAGTTATCCGGCGGGCAACGTCAGCGCGTGGCGCTGGCGCGTTCGCTGGCCAAGCAGCCCAAGCTTCTGTTGCTCGACGAGCCCTTGGGCGCGCTCGACAAGAAACTGCGGGAGCACACGCAGTTCGAGCTGATGACCATTCAGGAGCGCGTCGGCACCACCTTCATCACCGTCACGCACGACCAGGAAGAAGCGATGACGATGTCGACGCGTGTGGCGGTGATGGACGCGGGTCGCATTGTGCAGGTCAACACGCCGGCCAATTTGTACGAGTTCCCTGCAAACCGTTTCGTTGCCGAGTTTATTGGTTCGGTGAACATCATCGATGGTCGCGTGATAGAGCAGTTGGATGGTGAGGTGCGCATTCAGGCTGACGGCTTCGAAAACACCTTCGTGATGGACCATCTGGATCCACTGCCGCTCGGCACCTCGGTCGCGGTCGCCATTCGTCCGGAGAAGCTCAGCGTGCACGATGAGCGCCCCGTCGAACGACCGAACTGGGTGCACGGCAAGGTGGTCGACATCGCCTACCTGGGCGACGTGTCGATCTACCATCTGCTCACGCCGCTCGGTCGCACGGTGCGCGTGCAGATCACGCACGAGCAGCGCTACGAGCGCCCGCATTACCGGTGGGAGGATGAGGTGTACGTGAGCTGGGATTCGGAGGATGGGGTTTTGCTGTTGGGGTGATTTGTTTTTCGATCTGGGTTTCGCAAATGCACGTTGTCAAAAGCGAGGGCACGAGGGCACGAGGGCACGAGGGCACGTGCTCCGTTCGATTGCCCGCATATTGCGATGTGTGCGAACTCTCGATCGGGAGCAAACTCGCAGCACGGTCACGGATTCGGTTCGGGCGCAGTGATTCGAAAACTTTTCAATGTGCTGGCACTCGAACGAAGCACGTGCCGTCGTGCCCTCGTGCCCTCGTGCCCTCGCTCCAAGCAGCTCGGTTGCCTGTCGACTCGATGAACGCCGTGGCTGATGCGCCTGGTCGTTCTGGAGCAGCGTAGCCATGCAAACCTTCTCCTGGACCCAACTCTGGTTCGACGTCTTCCGCCGCATGTTCGCGTGGCTCGGCAGCTGGCGGCGGGAGATTCATCATCAGCGGGGAAGGGCGATTGTGGTTGGCGTGCCGCTGGTGTGGCTGGCGGTGTTTTTTCTGCTGCCATTGCTGATCTTGCTGAAGATCAGTTTCGCGGAAGCAAGTTATGAGCAGCCGCCGTTTTCGGCGCTGGTGAGTTGGGGCGAGGATCAGATCCTGTCGCTGCGCTTCAACCTTGCGAACTACGCCACGCTGATTGCCGATTGCAGCGATCCGGCGAGTTCGTTGTATTGTTATGCCTACGTCAATTCGCTCAAGACAGCAGCGATTTCGACGGTGCTCGCGCTCCTCGTCGGCTACCCGATCGCCTATGGCATAGCGCGCGCCAGTTCAAAGTGGCGCCTGCCGCTGCTATTGCTCGTGGTGCTGCCGTTCTGGACCTCGTCATTGCTGCGCACCTATGCGTGGATCGGCATCCTGAAAGGCAATGGTGTGCTCAACAACACGCTGATGGCGCTGGGGCTGATCCAGGAACCGCTGGAAATACTGCACACCGATATCGCCGTGTACATCGGCATCGTCTACGCTTACTTGCCGTTCATGGTGTTGCCGCTGGTGGCCAATCTGGTCAAGCTCGATCCTTTGCTGCTGGAGGCCGCCGCGGACCTGGGCTGCCGACCGATGGCGGCGTTTTTCCGCGTGACCTTGCCGTTGTCGATGCCGGGCGTGATCGCCGGATCGATGCTGGTGTTCATACCGGCCGTGGGCGAATTCGTGATTCCTGAGCTGCTCGGTGGCCCCGATTCGCTGATGATCGGCCGCGTGTTGTGGAGCGAGTTCTTCACCAACACCGATTGGCCGCTGGCGTCGGCGATCGCGGTCGCGCTGCTGATGCTGATTGTGGTGCCGACGTTGATCTTCGAATACGTTCAGGCGAAAAACTCGCCGGAGCCGAGGCGATGAGGAATCGGCCGTATGCGTTGTACACGGCAATGGCCTTCGGCTACGCCTTCCTGTACTTCCCGATCCTGTCGCTGATCGTCTACAGCTTCAACGAATCGCGACTGGTCACGGTTTGGGCGGGTTTCTCGACCAAGTGGTACGGCGAGCTGTTCCAGAACGAGGCGCTGCTCGATGCGGCGCAGAAGAGTTTCATCGTTGCGACCGTAGCCGCAACGTTTGCCGTGACTTTGGGCACGCTCGCCGGCTTAGCGCTATCGCGCCTGGGGCGATTTCGCGGACGTACGCTGCTATCGATCATGACCAGTGCGCCGCTGGTGATGCCCGAAGTGATGCTGGGCCTGTCGTCGCTGCTGCTGTTTGTATCGATGCAGCAATTGATCGGCTGGCCCGACGGGCGCGGCATGACCACGATCACCATCGCTCACATCACGCTGTGCACCAGCTACGTCACCATCATCGTGCAATCGCGCCTCGCGCAGCTCGACGACAGCCTCGAAGAAGCGGCGATGGATTTGGGCGCACGCCCCTGGAAAGTGTTCTTCCTGGTCACCTTGCCGATCATCGCGCCGGCCTTGATTGCCGGATGGCTGTTGGCATTCACGCTGTCGCTGGACGATCTGATCATCGCCAGCTTCGTGTCTGGACCAAACTCCACCACGTTACCGATCGAGGTCTATTCCAAGGTTCGCCTGGGGCTGACGCCCGAAGTCAACGCGCTGGCGACGTTGATCATTGTTTTTGTCACCGCAGTGATCACCGTGGTCGGGTGGATGTTGCATCGGAGCCGGGTCGCGGCGAGTTGATTTCTGATCAGGCAAATGCGCCGCGAGTCTGACAGAGGCGCGATTCATCGCGCCCGTTGCGAACTTTTCGCTATTGCGCCCGCTCATTCGGCGGCGCTGGCGCGTAATAGCCGACGACCGCCAGCAGCATGCCAACGCCCAGGAACGCGACGATGCCCGGCAGATCGCCCAGGTACTGGCGATCGACGATCAGCAGCTTGACGACCACAATGCCTGCGAGCGTGACGCCTGCGATCCACAGCGGACGGCGCAAGGTGCGCGCGCCGACGATCATTGCGCCGATGCCGAGCACGGTCCAGACGATCGACAACGACGCCTGCGAGATGCGATCGCCAAAGAGCGTGATCGACCACGGCAGATCGGCCAGGTGATGCACGCCACGCAGCGTGGCTGCGGTGATCAATACGAAGGCGACGCCGATCAGGAGTTGCCGCAGAGCGCGTGGATCGTCGAGATCGCCGCTCAGCTTCCACAACACGAACAGTACTGCGATCTGCATCAACTCCAGCGGATTGAAAATCGGCGCTGTCGGCAGCGTTGGCGATTGCCCGGCACTGAAGATACTGAGAAACAGCCACGCGCCGAGCGCCAGGACCATCGGCGTAGCCAGTGTTTGCACACGATTTTCTGGTGGCATCGGCCAGGCCAGGACGTGTGGCAGGCGCCAACCGAGCAGCGCACCGATCAGCCACGGCAGCGCCAGCATGACAATCGCGGCCGACAGTTGGATGTCCTCGCCGGCTCTGGTGTATCCGGCATGCGCGACCAGCCATGCGAGCGCGGCGATCCAGGAGGCGTGCGCTAGCGGAATCGCGCCTAGTGTCCGCAGCGTGCCGAGCGCAACAACGAAGAATGCGATCCACACCGCCCAGGCGTTGCCGCTCATCGCGCCGTCGTGGGCCACCGTCGCCATCGCCGCCAGCGGCAGTGCCGCGGCCATGGCAGCCGCGCCTAGCCAACACATTCTGGAAAAGTCGGCGAGCGCCTTGCTGACCGCGCCGATCAACATCAGCAGCGCCAACGGCAGGGCCACCCAGTGCACCTGCTCGGAGTTGGCGTGCGCATCGATCTGATCGAGGCTGGCGATTGCGTATCCGATGGCGCCGAAGATAAACAGGATCGGCGCCAGCCGCGAGGCACGCTCGCGATCGAGCAGCCAGGTGCCGATCCAGGCGCTGCCGACGATGAGCAAGGCGCCGGTGAGGCGTGCGGTGGCGTCGTCGACGCCGCTGTGCTCGGCGTAGAAATACAGCCATGCGATGCCGGCGGCGAACATCAGCAGCCCACCCATCGCGCGCAGCGCAGCGCTGCGCTGCGTCAGGCCCAGCCAGATGAAGGCCAGGCCTTCCAGCGCCCACACGCCCTGCGTCCACTTTGCGCCGAGCGCCAGCGGTACCGCCACCGTGGCGAAGCCGCCGGCGATCAGCAAATAGCTGTTGGCCAGCGTTTCGGCGCCTTCCTTGCGGAGCAGCGACAGCGCTAACGCACCATGCACCGCAGCCACAAACAGTGCGCTCCAGGCGAGCTGCAGATCGTTGCCATCGAGCAAGGCCGATTGCAGGCCGAAGGCAATCAGCGGCGTGCCGAAAACCAGCGTGCCGTCGACCCACAAGCCGCGCTCAGAGGGTTTTTTGAGCGCGTACAAAAAGCCGACACCGACGTAAAACAGAAAAAACAGAATCAGGAAGGGCTCGACGTTGCGGAAGTGCTCAGGTGCGTAGTACTGGGCGCCCCAGATCAAGCCCACGCCAAAAGTAGCGACGAAGCCGACCAAGTTTAGCGCTCGCCAGGCGCGCATCCACGCGGCGGCAAAAATGAACGCGTTAAGCACGGCGTAGAAACTGAACAACGCGACGTAGTTGCCCGAGCCGGTGGACGCCAGAATGGGCGCGGCGAAGCCACCGATCGACGCGAACACTGCAATCAATTGCGCCGATTGCCGGACCGCGATGATGAGCCCCGCGCCCGCCAGCAGTGTCATCAACAGCAAGGCGGTTGTTGGCGAAATCAGTTGGTACAGCCGCAGCGCAGCGTAGACCACGAGATACAGCGTGCCGATCGCGCCGCCTTGAAGTGTCAACGAGAACGTCGGTTTTGTGGCCCTCTGGCGCCAGCCGAAAACAAAGGCCGCGATCGCGGCGGCTGCGATAGCCGCCAGACGTAAGGTTGGTGGAAAGCTGATCCAATCTTGATCGACAGCGTACTTCAGCAAGGCGCCAATGCCGGCCAGCACCAGCAACACGCCCACTTTGACCGGCGCGTTGCCCTCGGTGAAAAAGCGCACCAACGCGCCCGCGGTGCGGCCCACGGCGTCGTCCTGGGTTCGCAGCGGCGGCGGATCGAACACTCGTTTGCGTGGACCGACGTCCTCTGGCGGCAAGGGCGGAGGCAGCGCGTCGCGATCGACAGGTGCCCGCGCGACGGCGGGCGCAGGTCTCGGCGTCGAAGTTGGTGGAACCTGAGTCGGCTCGCGCGCCTCAAAGCGCGCTGGTCCACGCGCGATGTCGGCAGGCCGCGGAGCCGCGTCCTCAGGGACATCGATCGGATAGCCACGCTCGTCGAGCATTTGCCGGTCGGGTCTGGCTGTGGGTGCTGCCTGGGCCGACGCGTTGTCGCTGGCGGCAGCAGTGGGCGCAGCGTCAGCGGGCGGTGTCGCCCGAACGCGCGCCAGTCGCGCCTCCAGCGCCGCGATCTCAACCCGGTTCTGGTGCAACTGCCGGTCCATCGCGTCGATGCGCTCGCGCTGGCGGCCAGACATCCAGAGCACAATGGCAGCCAGCCCCCAGACGACCACGGCGCCAAGGTTTTCGTCGAACAGGATAATGAACAGGCCTAAGCCGAACAGCCACCAGATGCCCAAGGTCGTGCGTCCGAAGCGTGCGATGATTGAGGATGCCCGGAAATGAACGCTTTGTGCAAAGCGCGAGAGCAAAATGCGAAGATCGCAGCCATGACTCCGATGAACGACCGTCTTGTTGTCGCCATTTCTTCGCGCGCGCTGTTCGACTTATCGGACGAACATGCGTTGTTCGAACGCGATGGCCTGGATGCCTATCAGGCCTATCAGCTGGCGCACGAAAACGACATCTTGCAGCCCGGCATCGCCTTCGTGCTGGTGCAAAAGCTGCTGCGACTGAATCGCCTGGCGCCGGATACGCCGAAAGTGGAAGTGATCCTGCTATCGCGCAACAGCGGCAACTCGGGCCTGCGCATCTTCAACTCCATCGAACACTATGGCCTGGATATCGCCCGCGCGGCGTTCACCAATGGTGCGCCACCGTATCAGTACATCGAGCCGTTTGCAGCCAACCTGTTCCTGTCGGCGCACGCCGACGATGTTCGCCAGGCACTCGACGCCGGTTATGCGGCCGCCAGCATCCTGCCGTCGAAATCCAGCGGCAGCGCACATCCGGAGCTGCGCATCGCCTTCGATGGCGACGCCGTGCTGTTCTCGGATGAGGCCGAACGCGTCAGTCACGAGGAAGGACTGGATCGCTTTCACGAGTCTGAGAAGGCGCTGGCACAGGAGCCTCTGAGCGGCGGGCCGTTTCGCACCGTGCTGCATGCGCTGCATCGCATCCAGGCTGCGTTTCCCGCCGAGGATTCGCCGATCCGCACGGCGCTGGTGACCGCGCGTTCGGCGCCCGCGCACAAACGTGTGATCCTGACCTTGCGAGAATGGGGCGTGCGCCTGGACGAAGCGCTGTTTCTGGGCGGTCGCGACAAAGGACCGTTCCTCGCCGCTTTTGGCGCGGATATCTTTTTCGACGATCAACGCCGCAATGCTGAGAACGCGTCGCGCTATGTTCCCACCGGCCACGTGCCGCATGGAGTCGCCAATCCCCGATGAGTTTGAACCTGCTCGCCAATATCACGACTGTGCTGGTGCACACCTCGCATCCGGGCAACATCGGCTCAGCCGCGCGCGCGCTGAAGACCATGGGCCTGTCGAACCTGACGCTGGTGCACCCGCAGATCTACCCGGATTCCGAGGCGAACGCACTGGCGTCGGGTGCCGAAGATGTGCTCGAAGCGGCGCGCATCGTGCCGACGCTGGAGCAGGCCCTGGCCGGCGCCTCCGTCGTATTCGGCTGCAGCGCGCGCAAACGCAGCATTCGCACGCAAGAGCTCGACGCACGCAGTGCCGCGAAACTTGCGATCGATGCGGCCGTCAATGGCAAGGTGGCTTTCGTGCACGGCACCGAGCGTACGGGACTGACCAATGAGGAGCTGGAGTTGTGCCAGTTTCTCGTGACCATTCCCGCCAACCCCGAATACAGCTCGCTCAATCTCGCGGCTGCGGTGCAGGTGCTGAGTTATGAGCTACGCATGGAAGCCTTGTCGCGCGGCGAGCCCGTCGAAACCGAGGAGCCGCACGTACCGGCGTCGGTCGAGGATCTGGAGCGATTTTTCGAGCACCTCGAACGCGTCCTTGATCTGATCGGATTTCTGGGCGATCGCGTGTCGACCAAGATCATGCGCCGCTTGCGCCGCCTGTATCAGCGCGCAATGCCGGACGAGCGCGAGGTCAACATCTTGCGCGGGATTCTGACGGAGACCGAGATTGCGGTGCGCGGCAGAGGTCAACGTAATTGATCCGGCCAGAACTATCCTGCGATTAAGTTCAGCTACGGGGCAGGGGGCAGGGGACGGGGGCTAGATTTTTCGTCTTTGCCGATGACCGCTCTAGCCCGGATATTTCATGAGGGAACGCGGAAGATCGCGAAGGGCTTCCCTCATGAAATATGCGGGCTAGATCTGCGCGGCAATCAGCCCCGCCATCGCATCGGTCCCAAGCGAGTTCTCCCGCGACAGGTCGGCTGTCCGTGCGCCGCTGTGCAGCACGTCCGATACTGCCTTTTCGATGGCTGCAGCTTCAGCCTCCAGCTTGAAGCTCCAGCGCAGCATCATTGCGACGCTCAGGATCGTGCCGATGGGATTGGCGATATTGCGACCGGCGATATCCGGCGCGCTGCCGTGGATCGGCTCGTAGACACCGGGGCCGCTGGCGCCGATTGAGGCGCTGGGCAGCAGGCCGAGCGAGCCAGCGAGCACCGCAGCTTCGTCGGTCAGGATGTCGCCGAACAAGTTCTCGGTAACGATTACGTCGAAGGCGCTGGGTTTGCTGATCAAGTGCATCGCCATCGAATCCACCAGTTGGTGCTCGATGGCCACATCCGGAAATTCCTCGCGCATTACGCGCGTGGTGACTTCGCGCCACAAGCGCGAGGTCTCCAGCACATTCGCCTTATCGACTTGCGTGACGCGCCGAGTTCGCCCGCGCGCGAGTTGCGCCGCCAAGCGCACGACGCGTTCGATCTCGAGAACGCTATAGCGACAGCCATCGATCGCCACATCGCCCTCACGGCGTTTCTCGCCGAAGTAGATGCCGCCGGTGAGTTCGCGCACTACCAGCAAGTCCACGCCTTGCAGACGTTCGGCTTTCAGCGGCACCAGATCGACCAACGCCGGATGCACGGTCACCGGGCGCAGGTTCGCGAACAAACCCAGCTCCGAGCGCAAGCGCAGCAATCCTTGCTCAGGTCGAACCGTCGCTCCCGGATCGCTCCATTTCGGCCCGCCGACGGCACCCAGCAGGATCGCGTCGCTATCGCGACACGGCGCCAGCGTTTCGTCGGGCAGCGGCGATCCCGTGGCATCGATCGCCGCACCACCAATCAGCGCTTCATGCACATCGACCGAGTGGCCAAAGCGCTGCGCCACACGCTCCAGGACTTGCAGGGCTGCAGCGGTGACTTCCGGCCCAATTCCATCTCCCGGCAACACCGCAATCCGCATATGCATAAGACCACAACTCTAACCAGAGAGCCGCGAAGGCTAGCGAGATCGATTCCAATAAGCCAACCCGGCAGCAGCGTGCCCAAGATTGCATACGGCGCATCGCCGCGTGCGAGGCAAATTGTTTACTCGGCGATCAAGACGCCGCGTTCTGGCCCGCAGAATGCTCGAGTCAAGCGCTCATGCACCGGGCTTCATTCGTTCGCCCGTAGTTTGCGCCATTCGACGATTCCCCGCGCGAAAAAGGCAATGCCTGCAAGTGTTTGGACCAACGCGAGGCCTTGATCGCCGCGAGAAAGACTGGACCATGCCAGTGCAAACCATACGGGGCCAAGAAGCATCAATCCGAAAGCAACCGGGGTTTTCAAAGGACCAGCTCCGGTGTGGAAAGTGACGTCGTTCGATGTCGGAATGACGCTGCAGAGGGAAAACGAACGCGGGCGCCATCCCAAAGCGACGCGCCGCTGGGTGCCGCCCGGCGGGCGCCTCGTCAGACAGTCGGCATCAGGGACGTACCGACACGCGCAGCGAAGACCGCGTTTTCGCTCCGCGGGCCTGACCTGCTTGCAGCCGGGTCAAAGTTTCCGCAGGAAACTTTGGCACGAACATCAGACTATTTCCCACGTATTAACTTCCGCACCTGCGCCAGATTGCGCCGGCTGACTTCCAGCGCCTCGCCGCGCCCGCGCAGGCGCACGGTGGGCTCGCCATTGCTGCTCTTGCCGAGCGAGTCGAGGCGATCGCGGGCGACGAGGCAGTTGCGGTGGATGCGTACGAAACGATCGCCGAATTCTTCCTCCAGCGTGACCAGAGAATCCTCGATCAATACATCGCCACCGTCGTAGTGGACCTCAACGTATTTGGCGTCAGCCAGAAAGTACGCCACCGACGTAATCGGCACCATTTTCATATCGCCGCGAACGCGGGCGCATAAGTGCGTGCGCTGCGACTTGTCGGCAGGCGGCGGCGCCGCGATTTCGCCGGTGTAGCGGCGCGCTCGTTCGAGTGCATCCAGCAGCCGCTCGCGGCGCACGGGCTTGAGCAGATAGTCGATGGCCTTGGCTTCGAAGGCCGCCAGCGCGTGCTGATCGTACGCGGTGCAGAAGATGATGGCCGGCGCATCCTCGCGCGTGCTAAGGCGTTTGGCGACCTCCATGCCATCGACGCCTGGCATACGGATATCGAGCAGCAATACGTCGGGGGCATGCAGATCGACCGCACTCATCGCGCTCGATCCATCGCCAGCTTCGCCGACCACTTCGATGCCGCCGATGTCTGCGAGCATTTTCACCAGACGCGCGCGCGCCAGCGGCTCATCGTCGACAACCAGCACTCTCATAGTCCCCTCATCGGTTGTTCGATGCGAACGGCATAACGCCCCGGTGTTCGCGACACCGTCAGACGGGCTTGCGGGCCGAAGGCCAAGGCTAGCCGCTGCTCGATGTTCTTGAGCGCGACGCCGTGACCGCGCGTCGGCGCGGGTGTCTCGGGCATCGGATTACTGACCGCAAGCTGCAGTGTGGGTCCGTCGCGCTGCACGGCTATCAGCACTTCTCCGCCCTCGGGCAGCGGTTGTATGCCATGGTAGACGGCGTTCTCAACCAGCGGCTGCAGGAGCAGTGGCAGCACGTGTTCGTCGAGCAGCGCATCGTCCACGAGCCAACGCACGCGCAGGCGCTCGCCAATGCGCAGCTGTTCAATGTCGAGATAGCGCTCGCAAAGCTCCAGCTCTCTTTCCAGCGAATGCGGCTCAGCGCCGGCCGAAAGCGCAGCGCGAAACAACTCGGACAAATCCTCAATAACTTGCTCTGCGCGATCGGCGTCGATGCGCACGAGTCCAGCGACGGTGTTCATGCTGTTGAAGAGAAAGTGGGGGCGAATGCGCGCCGTCAAAGCATCCACTTCGGCGCGCGCTTTGGCTTCCACTTGCGCACGCCATTGCACATGCATGTAGCCATAGCGCAGGCCCATCAGGCTCATCAGCAGCGCCAATGCCACCGAGCCAAGCACAAAGCTCTGCGTTGCTACGCCCTCCGGCACCAGGTCCATGCCCAGGCCACGATCGAAGGTGATGGACAGCCAGCTCAACGCGAAAGCGGTGAGCAGCACCACACCGAGCACCGCGCCGAGCGCCACCGGCGCGGGCAGGATCAGCAGCCGCGGCCGCAATGCGCACAACGAGCCGACGCTCGACAACGCGATCCATTGCGCCAGTACACTGCCGGTGGTGATCGCCGACAGCGAACTGCCGCTCGCGCTGTGCGGCGCAAGCACGGCGACCAGCACCACCAGTTCGGCCAGCAGCATGACCGCGAATACCGTCGGCGCGCGGCAGAACTCCGGCAGCCATTCGGCGGTCGGCGGCAGACCGAACACGGCTACTTCAATGCCGCACGCAAGGCTTCGACGCGCTTGCGATTGACCCCTAGATCCGAGTGGCCAACGCGCGAGGCCGATCGGATGTGAATCAAGCGGGCGCCGTCGTCGAAGCGCAATTCGACATCATCGATGAAGCGAAACAATCGACTGACAGCGATGGCATGCCAGTAGTCGCCCTGGCGACGTTGGATGCTAAGGCCCATCGCTTCGAACGCCTTGGAAACGGCAGCTTCAGTGGCGGCACGGTCGCCGACGTAGGCCAGCGGCTCGATCCGATGATCGCCGCTGCTGGTTTCGCTGCCGACGCAGTTGGGACGCTCGCCACAGACACGCAATACGCCGCCAACCAAACCCAATTCCGGCGGATTGTTGCGCGACATATAGCTGCGGGCGGCAAAAAGCAGCACCACTGCCAAGACCAATCCGGCGACGATCATCATTGCTAACTTCATGGGTGCGTGCTCCGTCTATTGACTCGAAATGTTTGGCGAGTTCTTTGGCCGATGGCAAGTCCTGATCGCTCGGAATGGCTTGAAACTCGCTCGGCGCCAATTCATCGCTGTGGAACTCTATCGAGGTCTCATGAGGATTCGGGTTCGGGCATCATCGAGCGATCACCTGCTCAACGACATGCTGTGGCTAAAGATCATGCGCCGACTCGTTCCGAGCTTCCAGCCATCGTCGATGTCTGGCAGTTTGCGCTGCGCGGCGACAGTCTCCGCGAACGTTCGATGCTGCTTTGGGCCGATGTGTTGCCTGTGCTTGCGCTGCGTTGCGGCTGCAGCGCCAGCGAGCTTCGCATCGAACGCAGCGCCAACGGGAAGCCGATGGTGAGCGGCTGGTCGGGGAGCTTCAGTTTGAGTCACGACGATGATGTTGGTTTGCTCGCTATCGCGGACGTGCGCCGACTGGGCGTCGATGTGATGGCGCCGCGCGGGATGCAGCACCCGGCTCGGCTGGCCAAACGCGTGTTCGGCGCAGCCGAGCTGGTGCGCTGGGAACGCGCTGCGCTGGACGAGCAGCGCCGCGAATTGCGGATTCGCTTTTGCGTGATCGAAGCGGTGGTCAAAGCACTGGATTGGCGGCTGTGGCCAGCGTTGGGCGGTGTGCATGTCATGGCAAACGGCGCGACGGCGCGCGTTCCGCAGCGGCGCGCAACGCTGCAGGTCCGCAGCGGCGACATCGGCGATCACAGCTACGCCGTCGTTGCCGACTGCCCCTTGGATGTGCGCTGGATGAGCATATGAGGCAGGAACTTTCGATGTCTTGCGCCATCGCAACTGGGTTTTCCGGGCAGGCAACGACATGACGCTGATCGAACTTGCCGATGTCGAGCGCTGGTACGGCGCAGGCGACGAACCGGTGCGCGCGCTGGCCGGGGTCAGTCTGTCCATCGAACGCGGCGAATTCGTCGCGATCACTGGGGCGTCCGGTTCCGGAAAATCGACGCTGCTGAATATTCTGGGTGGTCTGGACCGGCCCAGCCGGGGCCGCTATCGCCTCGGTGGCACTGAGCTGGCAACGCTCGACGACACCGAAATCAGCCGTGTCCGCAATCAGGACATCGGCATTGTGTTCCAGTCGTTCCATCTGTTGCCGCGGCTGACCGTGCTGGAGAACGTCCTGTTGCCGCTGCGATTTGCACAATCGCAGATCGATCTGGAAGCGCGCGCCAAAGAGCTGCTGACGCGCGTGGGATTGAGCGATCGCGCCACGCACCGGCCGAGCGAGTTGTCGGGCGGGCAAATGCAACGCGCGGCGATTGCACGTGCATTGCTGATGCAGCCCAAACTGCTGCTCGCCGATGAGCCCACCGGAAATCTCGACTCGAAAAGCGCCGAACAAGTGCTGAGACTGATCGGCGAGGTGCATGCGCAAGGGCAGACCGTGGTGTTGGTCACTCACGACCCCGACATCGCTCGCAGTGCGCCGCGCCATGTGCGGTTGAAGGATGGACGGGTGGAAGAGGATGGACGGCGGTGATGGCAGTGTCGACGTGTAATCGGGGGATGGCAAAGACCATCGTTTGGGCGCCGATCGACGCCAGAAGCGAGGGCGCGAGGGCACGAGGGCGCGAGGGCACGTGCACACCGAAACGTGGCTGGTTTACCCGAGCCATGGTTTTCGCCGTGGCATCTTTCCGCCAGGCGTTTCCCAATGCGCACGTCCTCCTTGCTGTTGCGCTTTTCATCTTCAGCGCCTCCGTACCGCTGACCGCAGCCGCCGCCCGCCTCGCGCTCACTGGCGAGGTCGTCCCGCTCGATGCGCAGCCACTGATTGTGCCGCCGTCGAACTCATCCCCTGTGGTGTTGCGAAAGTTCGCCGCCGACGGCACGCGCGTGAAAAAAGGCGACGTGGTGCTCGCCATCGACCCAGGTGGATCCGAGCAGCAACGTCGGCAATTACTGGCGCAAATCGAGCAGCTGCAGGCGCGCCTTGCCAAGGAACTAGCGACGTTGGACGTCGCGGCGATCGACGCGGACCTCGCACTGATCGATGCCGATGCGGCGCTGAAACGCGCGAGGCTGGACGCAGGTATTCCCAAGGCGCACGTCTCCGCGCTCGATTTCGATCGCTATCAGGGCGAGTTGGAGCGAGCGAGCCGTGATTTTGAGGTCCGCACCAAGGAGCAGGCCAGCGCCAGTGCGGCTGTGGTTCGCCGTCGTGAGGATGGCGCTTTGGAGGTTGAGCGGCTGCAGGCGCAGTTGTCGTATCACGAGCTGTTGGTGCGCGGTGCCGAGGTCCGTGCCGAGATTGATGGCGTGATCGTGGCTGGCACCGACCCGCGCAGCGGCCAACGCACGGTCGAGGGCAGCAGCGTATTTCCCGGCAACGAGGCGGGTCGGATCATTGGCGAGGGCGGACGCCTCGTGGTCCGCGCGTACGCCCCGGAAACGGATCGCGATCGCCTGCAGGCCGGGCAAAAAGTGACACTCAAATTCGACGCGCTCCCAGGTCGTGTGGACGCGACGATCGAGCGTATCGCCGCTGCGCCGGATCGCAAGCGCGAATGGGGAGACGGGCGCTGGATCACGGTTGATATCCCGATGCCAGAGACGATCGACGAGCTGATGCCCGGCATGAGTGTGCGCGTTGAAACCGATCCGGGGAGCCTGTTGGAGACCTCCACATCGACCGTGCGCAGCATTAGTGTCGATGGCGAGGTTTTTGCCCAACGTAGCTCAGAAATCGCGCCGCCGCAGATCGACGATATGTGGCAACTGACGCTGACACAGCTGGCGCCGGAAGGCGCGCCGATCAAGGCCGGTCAGCCAGTGGCAGTGTTCGATGGCTCAGGATTGGTGCAACGCGTGACCACCGCCCAATCTAGCCTGAAGGAAAAGCAGAGCCAGCGTGAGCGGTTGCTTTTGGAACTGGCAGAACTCGAACGTCAGCAGGGCGTGGATCTAGAAGCGGCGCGTGCCGAGCGCGATAAAGCAGCGCGCAAAGCCGAGCAGCCAGAGAATCTGATTGGGCGCATCGACTACGCCAAGCTCGTGGTCGACAAGCAGCGTACTGCCGCGCGCCATGAGCGCCAGCAACAACGGCAGCGGGCGGCGAGCGCGCAACACGCTGCGGATCGCGCGCTGATCGCATCCGAGATCAAACAATTGGAGATCGAACTCAACATGTTGTTGACAGCACAAAAGTCGATGTCGGTCGCCGCCTCGCGCGATGGCATCGTGCTCCACATGAGCAGTTGGCAAGGCGAGAAATTCGCAGCGGGTTCGAGCGTTTTTCGCGGACAGTCGGTGGCGCAAATACCCGATCCCACCTCGCTTGCGGTGCGCGCGCTGGTGCCCGAGCGCGAGTTCCTCAAGTTGAAGAAAGGTGCGCGAGCCACGGTGCGCGGCGAGGGCGGCGCCGGCGTCAACCTGGTCGGCGAGATTATCGATATCGGCCGCGTGGTGCGCTCGCGATCGCGCGTCCAGCCAGAACCCATCGTCGATGCCGTCGTCGCCGTCAGTGGTGCAAACCTGCGCCCAGGTCAGCCGGTGCGTGTTGAAATCAGCGTCGAGGGCATGCTGTGAAGCGTAGCGCATACCTATCTTTGCTCTTTTTCCTCGCCGCGTGCGGCGTCGATGGCGTCGATGCACCAGTCGAGGTGCTGGCGCCGCGCAATGCGGAGTTGTTCGTTGAAGCCCAAGGTGAACTCAAGTCCACAGCGGCAACTGTGCTGTTGGTGCCGGGGCCGACGTTCGCCAATCGGCAGTTGCTGTGGATGGTGCCGGATGGAACGCGCGTGAAAGCCGGTGAAATCGTTGCGCGCTTCAGCGCCAGTCAGAGCGAGCTCGATTTGACGCAGGCGGAAATCGATGTGCGCCGGCAGCTGCTGGCCCGTGCCGGCAAAGAGGGGGAACTAGGCACGATCGGGGCGCGTCTGGATGCCTCGCTGGCCCAGGTGGATACGAACCTGCGGATCGCCGAGCGCTATGCCGACGCTGATCTCGACATGTTCGCGCGCAACGAAGTTCTCGACGCGGTGCAGGACGCTGAGTACCTCGGCACACAACGCGATTTTCTGACCTGGAAACAGGACCAGTCTGCAGAACGCGGCGCCGCAGAGGTGGCGGTGATCGATTCAGCCAAGGCCAGTGCTGAGTTCCGCGTGAAGCAGCGCAACGAGGACTTGCAGGCTCTGGAATTGCGCGCACCGAACGATGGCGTGTTCGCGC
Source organism: Lysobacterales bacterium (assembly GCA_022844135.1). Classification (GTDB taxonomy): domain Bacteria; phylum Pseudomonadota; class Gammaproteobacteria; order Xanthomonadales; family SZUA-5; genus JALHMH01. The sequence continues at coordinate 6,509 of JALHMG010000036.1, read as the reverse complement.
TGGAGTCCGATTGGGGTGGCGAGAAGCCGCAAGTCGGCAGCAGCCTATGGGCAGGCCGCGAGTTTGGCAGCCTGCCCGATCCCAGCAAATTGGAAGTCACGCTGGCCGTGCCGCAGCTCGATGCCGAAGGCTTGGCGATTGGCGCCGCAGTCGAGCTTTCGCCCCTGGGCAGGCCGGAGTCGGTGATTCGTACGACTTTGTCCCAAGTGTCGCAGGCTGCGCAGGTGCGCAACCGCGGCGATACCAGCAAGTACGTCACGATGCGCGCGCCAGTGCCGGCTGAAGACGCGGCGCGGCTTGGACTGGTGCCGGGCGCCAGCGTTCGAGCGCGGCTGTATCACGCCCGCGCCGAGAACGCCTTGACCGTACCGAATGTGGCGTTGATCGTGCGCGATGGCACAACCTCTGTCGACGTCGTGCGTGGCGGCGCTGTCGAGCGGGTAGCTATTGAGCTCGGCGCGCGCGGTGCGGCGCGTTCGGTGGTTGCCTCGGGCTTGTCGGCGGGCGACGCGGTGCTGTTGACGCCATCGAAAGAGGGCAGCAAAGGATGATCCGCCAGCGCGTCTGGAAAGAAGCCTTCGAGGAGCTTTGGCGGCGTCGGCTGCGCACTGCGCTGACGCTGCTGGGCATGATTTTCGGCGTCGGCGCGATCGTCGCAATGCTCGGCGTAGGCGAGGGCAGTCGCCAGGAGGCGCTTCGCCTGGTCGAAGGTCTGGGTTTGTCGAATCTGATCGTCGAAGGCAGGACGCTCGACACCGAAACGCTGCGCGAGGTGCGGGCGCGTTCGCCAGGCTTGACCGTAGGCGATGCTCGCGCGGCACTCGATGTCGTACCAGGCGCCGTTGCGTTCGCGGCGGAAAAGCGCGTGCGCACCTTTCTGGCCTTTAGCGATGCCAGCAGTGGCGATGCGCAAGCGAGCGGCGTGAGTGCGGACTACTTTGGTCTGAGCAATCTCGTGGTGGCTGCGGGCCGCTCGTTCAGCAGCGAAGACGAGACCAGGTTCGCCGCTGTTGCCGTTCTCGGACATGCCGCGGCGCGCACGCTGTTCCCGGACATCGATCCGCTCGGTCAATGGGTCAAGATCAACCACGCATGGTTCGAAGTCATCGGCGTGCTCGCCGACCGCGATCTGTCGGAGGATCGTTTCGAGGGCGTGCAGTTGGGTTTGGATAGCAATCGTGTGTTCATTCCGCTGTCCACCGCTCAATCGCGCCTGCGCTTTCAGCCGATGGAGGATCCGGTCGACCGGATTCTGGTCAAGCTCGATGACCCATCGCGCATCGAAGGCGGCGCGCGGGTACTCGCCGCACTCATGGACCAACGCCACGCCGGGCAAGACGACTACAGCCTGATCGTTCCGGCGCAGCTCTACCAGCAGCACCAGCAAACGCAGCGCATCTTCCGCTTCGTGATGGGCGCGATCGCCGCCGTGAGTTTGCTGGTCGGCGGCATCGGCATCATGAACATCATGCTTGCCAACGTGCTCGAGCGCCGTCGCGAAATCGGACTGCTGCGCGCCGTCGGCGCGCGCAAGAAAGACGTCGTCGCACAGTTCATGCGCGAGACCAGCGTCATCTGCGGCGTCGGCGCGTTCCTGGGATTGGCGTTCGGCATGCTGCTGGCGTACGCCATTGCCTGGCTTGCGGGTTGGCATGTCGGCTGGGCGCCAGTGCCGGTGCTCGCGTCGGTCGTTTCCTGCGCTGCGATTGGGTTGCTGTTTGGCGTCTATCCCGCGCGTCAGGCAGCGGAGTTGGATCCGATTGCGGCGCTCCGTAGCGATGCGTGAAGCCGTCAAGTGCGTGTCGTTGTATGGCGCGCGCCCTCATGGTTTGGCGGTTCCGGTGGCTACAACCACCTGATCGCGCCCTGAGACCTTGGCTTGATACAGCGCGACATCGGCCGCTTGCAGCAAAGACTCCCAGCGTTTGCTCCCGGTCGCGCTGCCTGCATCGCTGATCGCGACACCGATACTGGTGGTAACGGTCAAGCTCGATCCTGCAGCAGACATGGGTTCGCTGCGGATGGCATCGAGTACTGCATCGGCAAGTTGCCGCGTTGTTGTCTCGGTGTTGGTTGTCGACAGCGCTCCGATCAGCAGAAACTCCTCGCCACCCCAACGTGCGGCGCAGAACGACGACGGCGTAACGCGGCGCAAGCGATCCGCGATTTCTTTCAGGACATCGTCGCCGCCAGCGTGGCCGTAGCGGTCGTTGATGCGCTTGAAGTGGTCGATGTCCAGCAGCATAACGACCAGCCGTTCGCCGCCTGCCGTTGCCATGTTCTGATACGCCTGCACCGCGCCGCGGCGATTCGGCAGCCCCGTGAGCGCATCGGTTTCCGAGGCGCGCTTGAGTAATTCAGATTGATGATGCAGCAGTTGATTGACCGCGCGCACCCGTCGGATGCGCGCGATCAACGTCAGCAGCGCCGCGATCAGTGCAACGCCGAGTGCCGCAGCGCCGAATAAAATCCAGCGTTGCCGTTCGCTTTGCAGCTTGCTCAAATCGCGATCCTTCTCCGCGAGCGCCAGATTGCTTTCCAGTTCGCGGCGCTTCAAGCTCGATTCCAGATCGGCGATGCGCCGACTGGTCATGCTGCTGGCGACTTCCGCGTTGATCTGGCTGTAGAGCGCCATCGCCTCGAACGCGGCCTCCGGCTTGCCACTGCCGGACAGCGCTTCGGCATAAAGCTTCAGCGCATCGCGCTCAACCAGTCGATCGCCCACCTCGCGCGCCATCCGCAGCACGAACTCGCCTTCGTCGACGGCCTCGCCGTGGCGCTTGAGTGCCTGCAAGGTGCGTAAACGCGCCGCACGCTTGACCAGAATCGATCGGGCGCCATCGACGTTGCGGCCCAGGCGCAATGACTCGTCGATCCAGCGCAGCGCATCGGCGGATTTCCCGCGCAACGACAGGATCTGAGCCCGGCGCATGTAGCCGACCCCGCTGTAGTTTTCGCCTTGTGTGCGCTGGCCAAGCTCGATGGCATCGTCCGCCAGGCGCTCGCCTTCATCGAGACGGCCCTGTTGCGCCACGACGCTGGCCAACTCCAGCAGGATGTCGGCGCGCGCCACTTCGTCGTGCGGGTCGGCGTCGACGAGCGCCGCAGTGTAGAAGCGCTCCGCTTGCTCGAAGTCGTCCAGCTCATTGTAGATGCGTGCGATCAGCCTGCGGCTTTCGGCGCTGGCGCTGCGGTATCCGATCTCGGTGGCGATGCGCAAGGCTTTGGTGTGGCCGTCCAGCGCCTGATACAACTCGCCGCCGCGACGCCTGAGCAAGGCGATGGCGTTGATGCTCTCCACCTCGCCGAACCGATCGCCGCTGCGCTCGCGCAAGTCCAGGGCGGCCACATGTGCGGCGAGCGCTTTTTCGTAGTCGCCGCGGCGTCGCCAATAACCGCCGCGTAGTCCCAGAGCGCGCCCATGCCATACCGCCAGCCCGCGTTGCTCCGCGAGCGTCTGCAGTCTGGCGATGGCAGCGTCGCAGGCCTCGAATTGCACGTTATCGAGGTAGGTAGCCGCCAAGGTCTCCAGCGTCGCCAATAGCGGCTCGGGGGATTCGAGCTCGCGGGCCATCGAGTCGGCGTCCGCGAGCAACTTCAGCGCCTGCGGTAACCGCGCGCGGCGGCGCTCAGCATTGGCGAGCAAAACGCGCAGCATCACCGCGTCTGCGTTGTGTCCGGGAGGAATCGCCCACGACTCGGCCCGTTCGGGTTCGGCGTGCAGTTGCGCCTGGATCGCCTTCAGTTCTGAACTCAAGGGTCGCAACGGATCGTCCAGCGATGGCTGTGCGCAAACGACGCGCGCCAGGCACAGCAGCAATATCGCGAACGCGCATTGGCGCAGGTTGGGCGGATGCAGGTTGGAACGCAAGAGGCGATCCTTGGAGAGCGTGGCCCGCCATCGTAGCCCGACTGGCAGTGCCTACGGGTGTAAATCCTTATTGCGCAGGTATGCAAAACCGGTTGCGGATATAGTGCGGCAACATCTCCGCAATTCCCTAGAACATGGCCCGCTGGATCGCTCTTGGCTTCACCTTGCTGTGCTTCGCGTCTTGCAGCTTCATGAGTACCAATCCCGCTCGGGGCATCTTTGCACCGCTTGGCGTGGCAATCGGATCGTTCGTTACGTTGTTCCTTTTCATTCGCGAGCGGGTCGAGACGGTTTCGCGCTCGGGCAACGAGCTGTATCTGGCGGAGATGGCCAAGCGCGCAGCTGCGGCGAAGAAGGTCGAGGCGTTGAAGGCCAAACTCGCCGAACAAACCGCCGCAAAATCGGATCAGCCATGAGCGGCTGGCGTTCGCCATTTGCCAGGGCGTTGCTGGTCTCGCTGCTGCTGGCGCTGCTGGCGCTGGCTTTCTTCGGATTCCGCGCCGAGGCGGTGCAGGTGGAGATTGCGCAGGCAACCCGCAAAGCGCTGATCGAGAGCTTGCGCGAGGAAGGACGGTTGCGCGTGTTGCGGCGATTCAGCACCACAGCGCCGGTGGCCGGCTTTGTGAGCCGGGTCGAGCTGCGCCCCGGCGATAGCGTTGCGGCGGGCCAGCTGTTGGCGACCATCAGCGCCAGCGCCGGGGCCTTGCTCGACGGCGCTTCGGCAGACCGCCTCGCGGGCGAGCTTGCAGCCGCAAATGCCGAAGTGTCCGCCGCGCGGGCGCGCCTCAAGGCCGCGCGATCGGCCGCGGACCTGGCCAGTGCCGAATGGCGCCGCGTGAAACCCTTGCTGACGCAAGGCACGGTATCCGGGATGGAGGGCGACCGGATTCGTATGGCCGCCGAACGCGCAGCCGACGAACGCGATGCCGTCGAATACGCATTGCAGCTCGCCCAGGCGCAGGCGCAGTCGACGCGCGCGCTGCTCGATCGCCAGGGCGAACGCGGCGATCGCCTGGTTGAGGTCACGGCACCGGTACCGGGTGTGGTGTTGCATCGCTGGCGCGAAAGTCAGGGCCCGATCGCGATGGGCGAGCGCCTCGTCGACATCGGCGACCCGCGTTCGCTGGAGGTGGAGGTCGATTTGCTCTCGGCCGACGCGGTTCGCGTCGCGGAAGGCATGGCGGTCCGTCTGCATCGCTGGGGCGGGGCTGAGCCGCTGCTGGCGCGGGTACGTCGCGTCGAGCCGGTTGCCGCCACCAAGATTTCGGCGCTCGGCGTCGAAGAGCAGCGCGTGTTGGTGTGGTCGGAACTGGTGTCGCCAGTAGAAGCCTACGAGCGCCTTGGCGATGGCTATCGCGTCGAAGCCGAGTTTGTCTTGAGCGAAGGCGAAGCCTTGGTCGTGCCGGATGCCGCATTGTTCAGGCGCGGCGCGGATTGGGCGTTGTTCGTTGTCGAGAATGATGCGGCGCGCGAACGCATCGTCACCATCGGACGATCGAGTGGTGTTGAGACCGAAATCCTGGCTGGGCTGAATGCGGGCGAATGGATCGTCGTTCATCCGGACGATCGCGTTCAGGATGGCAGCCGGGTGCGGACCTCTCCGCCCCGTTGAACGGTCATCGGTGGTCGGTGCCGACCAACTCCAGCTGCGTTTCGTGCACAGAAATCAACTCGCCCAGTTCGTAAACATTCCGATATCCGTAACTGCGCAGCGCGGTGAAGGTCGACAGGTTGAGCGATGCGGCCGGCGCTTTGGTCGCGAACGCGCGTGGGCTATCGAGAAAGTTGTTGTTGCAATAGATCAGCACTCGCGTTTGCGAAGACGGGATGCGCTGCGCAAGCGTTTGCGCAGTGAAATCGGTGAACGGCAAGTTGATGGCGCCTTTAACCCGCATATTTCATGAGGGAACGCGGAAGATCGCGAAGGGTGAGAGAGGGCAAGCTTGCATCGCATGCGATGCGCCCTCTCGAACGACTGGCGGCTGCGCCGCCAGGCCGGACCTTTGCGCCGGAATCGAGGCGCGAGGAGGGTGAGAGCGGGCAAGCTTGCGCCGCATGCGGCGCGCCCGCTCGAACGGGCGGCGGCTGCGCCGCCGCACCGGGCGGAATGGTTGACCCGGCCCGTCAGCGTAGCTGCCGGGCGCTCGGAGCATCGCGCGCTGCGCGCGCAAACGATGCCCCTCTCCCATTGGGACGACGAGCAACGAAGAGTCCGGCGCAAAGAACGAGCGAGGGTGAGGCGGGATTTTGCGCCGCATGCGGCGCGCCGCCGAACGCCAGCGCATGGATGCGCTGGCCGGAGGAGCGAAGCAGGAAGCGCAGCCGTGTTAGCGAGGAAATGGCAGCGAACACTCTGTCAGTACGACCAACTCGATGATTTCCACGCTGTAACAACGAAACTAAGCCATTTCATCGCGACCTCATGAAATATGCGGGTTAGGGCTTTGAAGCTGCAAGGCAAAGCGCCTCAGACCGTCGATGGTTATGCCCGAGCGGTGCGGCGCGTGGCGGCGTTTTTTGATCGCTGTCCAGATCGATTGTCGGTCGAGGACTTCAAGAACTACTTCGCGTGGCTCATCGACACGCGCTCCTGGAGCCTCGTGAAAATCGAGCGCTGCGGTTTGCAGTTTTTCTACCG
>JALHMG010000035.1 GCA_022844135.1 Lysobacterales bacterium | reverse complement strand
ACCTTCCAGACGCCTATTTTTTCGCGGACAGTCTGTCATACAGGCGCATCGCTCAATCTCCGCGTCACAACGCGCTTATCCAGCGATTTCGATCAGTGATGATGAAAAATTCGGGCTAATGTGTTCTGGCGCCTGAAGCAGGTTCGCTATGCCGATGATCGCGTTCGCCGCTATCTCTACGGGGATCATGAACCTGCGAACGGTAACGGCTTGCGCAACCACGTGACCGGTGTGCTGCTGGGCACAGTGGCGACGATCGACTCGACTGCCGCGCAACGGTTCGCCACCTACCGCTACGACGCCAACGGTCGCGTCATCGACAGCTTCCAAGGGGGCGTGCTCAATGCAGGTCGCGTGCAGCTCAACTACGTCGGCAACAGCGATACTGCGCCGAGCTCGGTGGAAGTCACGCAACCCCTGGGCGACGTGCGCACCTTCCAGATTCCGGCATTGGGCGTCAACGCAGAACTCAATGCCCTGCATTTTGCCAATGGCGTGGTCGACGGCTCGGGCACATCTTCGCGGGTTTACAACGCGCAAAGCCCTTCCACCTGCGGCAACGCGGCCGCCAACGACTGGCGCCTGTGCCGCAGCACCGACAAGCGTGGGTTCGTCACGCAGTACTTCTACACCGGCGCCTTTCAAACGTTGATGTGGGAGGGATTGCAGAACTCAGCCGGGAACCCTGCAACAACGAGCACGCGTGCGATCGGCACCGCTTGGGATGCGTCGCTGGGCCTGCCGACCGAACGCGCGGTCTGCGCTGGCAAGGTTCAGTGCGCGGGCCCGCCCTCTCATGCGTGGCCACCTTCGCTGCAAAGCGTCGAACGCTGGGTTTACGACAGCTCCGGCAAGGTACTGGCAAGCTGCGAGTACGACCCTTCGGTATCCAATGCTCTGAGTTACGCATGCGGCAGCGCCAACGACGCGCCCGTCGGCGTTCGCCAGACTCGACGAACCTACTGCACCGTTGGCGCGCCCGGATGTACAGCCGCCACTGTTGGCTGGCTGCGCCAGATCGACGGCCCACGCGTGGGCGTGGCTGACATCACCACCTATGCCTATCACACCTTCACGACGACCCAAGAAAACTGTGCCACAAATGGGCCTTGCCATCGCGAGGGCGACCTCGCCAGCATCACGAACGCGCTCGGACATGTGCGAAGCTTCCCCAGATACGATTTTCGCGGACGCAATACGCGTTCGGTGGATCCGAACGGCACCATCACCGATCTCGTTTACGATACCGAAGGTCGCCTTACGCAGCGAATCGTTCGAGCGCCTTCCAACGATCCCTTTGCAGTCGACGCAACGATGCGCATGGAGTACGAATTCTACGGCGAGGTGAAGCGCATCCTACAGCCCGACGGTATCGGCATCGAGTACTGCCGAGACACGGCGCATCGGATCACCGCGCTGGTGCAAACCACTTACCTGCCAAATATCAGTCGGTGCGCAGGGCCCTTGCCGGTGACTGGAATAGAAGCGCGCGATGCCATCGTCTACACGCTGGATGCGGCTGGTAATCGCATTAAGGAAGAAATGCGCGACACCACCGGCAGCGTGAAACGCCTGCTCGCGCGTCAATACAACGCGCTCGGGCAACTGCGCAGCACCATCAACGCGCCGTATGCATCGGCCAGCAATCTCGACGATCCTGGCGTAAAGAAAACCACCTACACGTACGATCAGAACAGCAATGTCGATCTCACCACCGATCCGTTGGGCCGCATTAGCGACAATGACTACGACCCGTTGAATCGCTTGATTCAATCGATCCAGGACAAAGACACGGCAGCGACTACCGGCGAGATCAACGCCACCGTAGGCTACGAGTACGATGCGCGCGATAACTTACGTAAGGTCATTGATCCGAAGAACCTGCATACCAACTACGCCTTCGATGGTCTCAACAACCAGACTCAACTCAACAGCCCCGACACCGGCGTCTCGAATTTCACCTTCGACGCTGCCGGCAATCGGCTGACCCAAACCGACTCGCGCGGCGTGCTGTCCAACTACAGCTATGACGCCGCCAATCGCCTAACCGCCATCACCTACCCCAGCGATCCCACGCAGAACGTCGCGTTTTTCTACGACACCTTGCAGTCGGTATGCGCCGCTGGCGAGCAGGTCGTCATCGGACAAATGACGCGCATGACCGACGAGACCGGTCAGACTCAGTTCTGTTACGACCATCGCGGCAACCTGCGGCGCAAGGTGCAGACGACTTACAACACCGTGCTGACGACGGTCTACAGCTACAACGTCGCCGATCGATTAATCGGCATGACCTATCCATCGGGCATCGACATTACGTACGTACGCGACAGCCAGGGACGAGTCGTCTCCGCCACCGCCAGCCGCGGCAGCTTCTCGCTGCCGCTCGTCGCCAGCGCCAGCTATCAGCCGTTCGGACCGATCAAACAACTGAACTTCGGCAACGGTGAAACGCTCAATAAAGTCTGGGATCAGAACTACTGGCCGGATGCCGTGACCAGCGCGGCGATCAACTATGACTTTACGACCAATGATGTGGGCAACATCGTCGAAGTCGGAGGCAGCGAAGGCATCCAGGCATTGATTTATGACCGTCTAGATCGTCTGATATCAATCAGTGGAGCAGGTTCCGAGTCGTTCACTTACGATGCCACCGGAAATCGGCTTACACATATTGTCGAATCGCCGTTCCCACCGAATCCTATTACAACTCGACAGTTCACCTATGGCTCAAACAGCCACCTCCTTGTGGAGATCGACGGCAAAGAGGGACAGCGCACCCACGATGCCAATGGGAACACACTAACCGGGCATCTAGGTGCCGAGGTCGCTTTGTACAGCGTTCGAAACCGGTTGGCGACCTTTGCAGTGGAAGGAGCTACACACGGCTACTTCCCTGAACGCTATTGGCGCTACAACGCAAAAGGCGAGCGAGTGGCAACGCAACGACTAAGCGGCGTGTTGTACGGCTCACCGTTTGAGTTTTTCGTCTACGATCGGTCCGGCCAGATTGCATCCATAATTTATCCCGAATGGGGGCAAATAGAATCTGGCGCGGTCAAATCCACCGGTGAGCCCAGGCGATTTGAAGAAGTTGTGTGGTTCGACGATGTCCCCGTCGCGCGCATCTTTAGCTCAACGCTAGCGGTGACCGGTGTGCACGCCATCCACAGCGATCATCTGAACACCCCGCGCGCGCTGTCGAATCTGCAAGCCCAAGGCGGGCAAGCGGCCGGTACCGTGGTGTGGCGCTGGCGCTTAAACCAACAGTCGGAAACCGGCAGCAACGCCTTCGGCGCTCAACGCGACGACAAAGACCCCGATACGAACGGCACCGCCACCTATTTCCGCTTGCGCTTCCCCGGTCAATTGTATGACGATGCGACCGGGCTTCACTACAACTACTTCCGGGACTATGAGCCGGGGACAGGACGGTACGTTGAGAGTGATCCGATTGGGTTGCGGGGGGGCTTTTCGACATTCACTTACGTCGAAAGTGGACCCTACGCTGGTGCAGACAGTTTCGGCTTGGAGTGCAAGAATTATTACTTGGAAGGGTCGTGGTCCGCCACCGGACGATATTCTAACCGTAAAGGATTTCGAGATATTGTTGCCATGTGTGCACCGTCCGGCGGAGAGGCAGGTTATGGACCCAACGGGCCCGGATTTACAATGGTGATCTCTTGCTGGATGTTGCGATTCAATTACAACATGACATATCAAGATTACGAAAGAATCGCGTCTGGAATAATGATATGTCGGGACAATTGTGGAAAGGAAACTCGAGATTATTTACCACAGCAAGTACTTGAGACTCAGAGCAGGTTTGAAGGTGAGGAATATGATAGCTTCGAATGGGTGTATATCGGTGACGATCGAGCCAGTGGTCGTGAAGATCACCCGCCTTTTCTCCCGCCGCCACCGCGCCGACGATCCCCTGGCTTTTGAGACCAACAGAATGAAGACTTTTTTCTTACTTGTCGGGATTTTTATGTACGGCGCGAGTTGCTACGCAGAATCCTTTGACTGTCACCAGAATGAATCGCTTAATGCGTGCTTTGAGAGATTCCGACAGGCCTCGAGAAACGTCGCTCCCAGCGCGAGCAGTCTTACGCTAAAGATTATAGAGAAAATATCGGAAAATCGAGATATTCAATCAATACGATCGACAACCCCTAAGGGTGAATGGCGCGAGACCTATCTTGGACTTTTAGATATCAATCGTTCAGACATAACGAGCGGCTCGCCGTATTATATGCTCAGATACACTCTCCAATTTTTATTGGGTGAGCTTCCGAATGAAGCTGCAGTGGGCACTCTTAGGCAGGTCATATTCGTCTGGGATGGCCTTGCGCCAGCACGTTGGGTGACGGACTACCTTCGGATGAACCAACAAAACTGCAATGAAATAGCGAAGTTTGAACGCGCCTTAAGGTCGCCAATTCTGGAGTCCGTTCAAAACTCGCAAACCGTATCCGAGGCGCGAACGCTGATCAGTGCGCAGACGCATAATTGTGGGATACAGTAAGGATTACCGGAATATTCCAAAGGATTCGCTGAACTATGATCCGCGGCGACGAAACGAGAAAAACGAGCACGAAACGACGGCAGTCGCATTTTGAAGCGGTGCACCATGGATTTGGACGTCCAGATGTGTAGACGTCTAAACCGACTCGTCGGGGCGCAGTGATTTTTGGCGAGCCAGCAACGCGCGAAGACGCGAGCTGCGTCAAGAATGCGCGGGTAGGGCTGCTCACCGGTTGGCAAAAAGGCTCCGCTGTTTGAGCGCCGCCGCTTTGCCGGTCATCGCCTCAACGGTACCAATACGTCGCTGGTACGCGGACCGCAAACCTTTGACGCAGCTGGTCCAATAGTCGGCATGGATTCCTTGTGTGCGAATCCAGCCATGCCGGTCACCAGTTCCATGGGGCGTGTGTATCCACTCGCCAACGCAAAACCCACGCTCTCTGTGCCAGCATTAGCCCGTCCCGACTTAGCCCCCCGCCATGCCCAAGTCTTCGTCCCCAATTGCCGACGCGGTGTCCGATCGGATCCGCGAGCGCATTGTCGCTGCCGGCAAGCGCTTCAATGCCAACGACAATATCGCTGAGTTCATCGAGCCGGGGGAGATGGAACTGCTCCTTGGCGAGGTGGAAGGCAAGATGAAGGCGGTGCTGGAGAGTCTGGTGATCGATACCACGAGTGATCACAACACCCAGGACACGGCGCGGCGGGTGGCGAAGATGTATTTGAACGAGGTGTTCCGCGGCCGCTATGTGCCGGCGCCGACGGTCACCGAGTTTCCGAACGTTGAGCAGTTGAACGAGCTGATGATCGTCGGGCCGATTAAAGTGCGCAGCGCCTGCTCGCATCACTTGTGCCCGATCATCGGCCGGGTGTGGGTGGGCGTGATGCCGAATGAGCATTCGAATCTGATCGGCCTGTCGAAGTACGCGCGCTTGTGCGATTGGGTGATGAGCCGCCCGCAAATCCAGGAAGAAGCGGTGACACAGTTGACCTCCTTGCTGTACGAGATGATGCAGCCCGATGGTCTGGCGCTGGTGATGGAGGCGGACCACTTCTGCATGCACTGGCGCGGCGTGAAGGACAGCGACTCGAAGATGATCAACAGCGTGATGCGCGGATCGTTCTTGAAAGACGCGAATCTGCGCCGCGAGTTTTTGAGTTTGCTAAATCGGTAGTGAGGGGTCGATCCGACTCCCTTCGGGACGGCATGAAATTTCGATTCCTATGTCGATTTGGTGCGGGCGATGATGCGGGTCGCTCTGCAGGCTGAGGCTCCATCCTCACCCCATCCCTCTCCCGCCCAGGCGTGAGAGGGGGGCTGGTCTGACTTCGATTCGAGATTGTCGCGCGCCGGAGGCCGGTGTCGCTTAATTTCTCAAGTTCGCTTTGAAAGGAATAAACCCATGCTCGTTCGCTTGTTGTACGCCAGCCGCGCGGCGGCGGCTTCACCCAAAGTGATCCAGGCGATTCTGGATTCGTCCCGCAAGTACAACCCGGAGCGCGGGATCACCGGCATCTTGTGCCACGGCGGCGATGTGTACATGCAAGTGCTGGAGGGCGGGCGCGACCAGGTGAATGCGCTGTACAACCTGATTTCGGCCGACAAGCGCCATTCCAACGTGACCCTGCTGCACTACGAGGAGGTCACCGAGCGGCGCTTCGCTGGATGGACCATGGGCCAGGTGAACTTGGGCAAGGTCAACCCCTCGGTGTTGCTCAAGTACAGCGAGCGCGCGGCGCTGGATCCGTATGCGGTGTCGGGTAAGGTGTCGATGGCGCTGCTGGAAGAGTTGATCGCGACGGCGTCGATTTTAGGCAAGGCGTGAGGCCTCTGCCGGCGGCGATGTCAGTCGAGACAGCGAATGGCTGATTTGAGTCTGGTCTACAGCACCCACAGGTCGTCGAGCGCGAACGGCAGAGCATCGAACGGCGGCGGATAAACGGGCTCGCTTCCGGCAAATGTGCCCAGTAACACCCAGCGGCCTTTTTCGTCGCGCTCGTAAGCTTCGAGCGTCTGTGCCTGCACGTCGATCAACCATGCGTAGGCCACCTTCTCGACAGCGTAAATGGGCATTTTGACAGTGCGATCGTAGCGTGTGGTGCCGGGTGACAAGACTTCGCAAATCCAGTCTGGCGCGATGTCGATATGCGCTTCGCTCGGCACCGTTGGCAAGCGCTCTCGGCGCCATGCCGCCAAGTCGGGAACCAGCACATGACCACTGAGGTGAATCTCGGGTTCGCTTAGCACCAACCAATCGCCTGGACCCCCGCTCCGATATCTACCGTCGACAAATGACGAGATGCGCACAGCAGACAGTGAATGTCGAGGCGCGGGCCGTGGCATTTGATAGAGCGTGCCGTGAATGAGTTCAGCGATCACCGTGTCCGGAGACGCCAGTATGTCGTCGTAAGTGGCAAATTTGCGGGCTGTATTCATGCGTTGACTTTATCCCGCCCGCACATTATCGGGCAACTCCCAATGCGGCTTCCTACCGCACGCGTGCCTGAGTCGATCACGCCAGCCACGTCGGCACCGCGTAGGCGGGGAACCAGTTCTTCTGCATCTGGCGTTAATCGCTAGCCGCAATGAAGAGTGCCTTGTCGAAACGCCCACGCAGGCCAGCGCGTCGCCGCTAACCCGTATTCTGCAACCCCCGCGCGATGCCGTTGACGGTGCTGACCAGCGCCTCGAACAGCGCATCGTCCTGGCGCTCGCCGCCGCGCCAGCGCAGCAGTAAATCGATCTGCAGCACACTGATCGGATCGACGTAGGGGTTGCGCAAGCGAATCGTGCGCTGCAGGCGACGGTCGTAATTGAGCAACTGGCTTTCGCCCTTGAGCGCCAGGATCAGTCGCTCGGTGCGTTGCCATTCGGCTTCGATCGAAGGCCAGTAGCGTGCGTGCAGCGGCGACAACGCCGAGTAGCGCGCGGCGATATCGCTGTCGCTCTTGGCCAGTACCATTTCCACGTCTTCCAGCAGCAAGCGGAAGAACGGCCAGTCGGCGGTCATGTCGGTAAGCACTTCCGCGCCATGCGTCGCGATGGCGCGCTCAATGCCGGTGCCCAGGCCATACCAGCCGGGCAAACCGTGGCGGCTTTGCGACCAGGCGAACACCCAGGGAATGGCTCGAAGCTGCTCGATGCGAAAGGCGTTGCCCTTGCGCAGGCTCGGGCGCGAGCTGATCTTCATGCGCTCGATCACATCGATCGGCGTGGCCGCACGGAAATAGTCGGCGAACTCCGGATCGTTGTAGATCAGCTCGCGGTAGTGCGTGCGCGACGCATCGGCAATGGTCGCCATCACCTGTCGCCACTGGCTCTCGCGGCGATCAGCTTCTTTGCGGGTGGTCGCCACCAGCAAGCCTGAGAACGCCTGCTCGATATTGCGCAGCGCGATGGCGCGGATGCCGTACTTGCGATGGATCACCTCGCCCTGCTCGGTGAGCCGCAAATGGCCGTTGACGCTGCCGGTGGGCGAGGCAACGACCGCGCGCTCGGTGCGACCGCCACCGCGCGAGGCGGTGCCGCCGCGGCCGTGGAAGAAGCTCAGGTCGATGCCGGCGCTCTGCGCGATCTGCGACAGTTCCGCCTGCGCCTCCTGCAGCGCAAAACGCGACGCGGCGATGCCGCCGTCTTTATTGCTGTCGGAGTACCCGAGCATCACGATCTGGCGATTGTTTCGGGCGCGCAAATGCGCGCGATACACCGGATCGTCGAGCAGCTCGCGCAGAATCGTCGGCGCTGCCGCCAGATCGTCGACCGTTTCGAACAGCGGCGCCACATCCAGCAAGTCCGGGTCGGTGCCGGCGATGCGCGCCAATGCGAGCACGCTCAGCGTATCTGCGGCGCTCTCGCTCATGCTGACGATGAACACCCCGAGCGCAGCGGGGCCATAACGCGCGTGCGCTTCTTTGAGGGCGACGAACACCTCCAGCACGGCGCGCGCGTCTTGGTACGCGGACCCACGGTCCGCATCTGGCGGATGGCCAGGCGCAGCAAGCGGACCATGGTTCCGCGAACCAGGCTCAGCGGCGATCGCTGCATGCAAATCGGTAATGCCCAGCGCCGCCAGCGCCTGGCGATGCACGGCCGCGTGTTGACGCACATCCAGTGCCGCGAGATGAAAGCCGAAGGTATGGGCGCGCGTCTGGAAACGCTGGAACGGATGTAAGCCGGCGTGGCGCCCGCCGTTGCGCGTCAACGACAGGGCGATGGCGTCCAGATCGCTCAGAAACTCGCCCGGCCCTTCGTAACCGCCGCGTCCCTCCTGCGTGGCTTGCAATCGCGCCGACATCAGCGTCAACAAACACCGATACGGCATGTCGCGATAGCGTTCGGCGATCGCGCTCCAGGCGCGACGGTGCTGCCTGGCGTAGTGCTTGACGCGATCGGTCACGGCGGTATCGATGGTGACCCGCGCGCTCGACTGGCTCAGGATCAGCGCCAATTCCTTGATTTCGGTTTGATAACGGGCGAACAGCACACGTCGATGCGCTGCGAGCGCTTCGCGAATGGTGGTCGCGCCGACGTTCGGATTGCCATCCATATCGCCGCCCACCCAGGTGCCGAAACGCACCAATGGGCGGCGCATGCCGAGCAGCGATACGCCGGGATAGGTCGCGGCGAGGCAGCGCTCGAACTCCCAGTAGTACGCAGGGATGGCGCGATAGAGCACATCCGACAAATAGAACAGCACGTGCTCGCGCTCTTGTTCGACCGTAGGTCGCACATCGGAAAACTCGGCCGTCTGCCACGCCGCAGTGATATGCATTCGGATCTGCGCCAGCCGCGCGCGATCTTCCTGTGGCGTTTGCCCCGCATCCAAACGCTCGATCAGGCCGCGCACGATGCGCTGCTCTTTCTCCAGCAAGGTGCGCCGGGTCGCTTCGGTGGGATGCGCGGTAAACACCGGTTCCAGCAGCAGTTTGCGCAAGCTGCTGCGCAGCGTGTCGACATCGACGCCATCGGCTTTCAGGCGTTGCAGTGTGTCGAGAATACTGCCGGGTTGCGGGCCCGCATCGGCCGCCTGGAATTCGCGACGGCGACGAATGCGATGCACTTGCTCGGCGATGTTGACGAGCTGAAAGTAGCTCGAAAACGCGCGCACCAGATCGAGCGCGGTCGTCGTCGGCAAATTGCTTAACAGCGCAGACAGTTCGGCGAGGCGTTCCGTCTCGCCCTCGCGGCGCGCAATCGCACATCCGCGGACCTGCTCCAGCAGCGAGAAGAAGCTGGTGCCGAGCTGATCGGTGAGCATCTCGCCGACCAGGCGCCCGAGCAGGCTGACATCCTCGCGCAATCGCTGATCGCGTGCTTCGAATACGACGGACCGCGGCATGGGCGCCTCCTCGATGAACAAAATGCTGCAGCGCAGCGTAGCAGACCCGGAACGCGTTTGCCGCAGCGCATTCGAATGCAGGAGGGCTGGGAACGCTGTCGGAGGTGTGCTGTGCCTGCGCGCTTCTGGGTACGCGGACCTATGCTCCGCATGCCTCAGATTGCGGGGCTTCAAGTCGAAGAGCGCTGAGGCAACAGCCAAAGCTGCGGACCATGGGTCCGCGTACCAGAGCTAAAGCTGCGGACCATGGGTCCGCGTACCAGAGCTAAAGCTGCGGACCATGGGTCCGCGTACCAGAGCTAAAGCTGCGGACCACGGGTCCGCGTACCAGAGCTAAAGCTGCGGACCATGGGTCCGCGTACCAGAGCTAAAGCTGCGGACCATGGGTCCGCGTACCAGAGCTAAAGCTGCGGACCATGGGTCCGCGTACCAGAGCTAAAGCTGCGGACCATGGGTCCGCGAACCAAAGCCAGAGCTGCGGACCATGGGTCCGCGAACCAAAGCCAGAGCTGCGGACCATGGGTCCGCGAACCAAAACCCGAACAAGAGCGCACTGTCGACGCTCAAACTTGAATCGCGGTCAAACGTAGCCGGTAAACCGGAACGCGCTGCCTGCGATCAGCAGCAATGTGGCCAGAACCAACTGCAGCATCAGACACAGACCGAGCCGGGGTATGCGCTCCGGGCCGAGCGTTGGCAGCACGCGTGCGCGTTGGTAGGCGTAGATCAACAGCGCCAGAATCAGCAGCGAGAATTTGCTCAGTATCGCCGCGCCATGCGGCAGTTCGCGATTGAACCAGAGCGCCGTTTCCGGCAGCCAGTGATAGGCCAGAATGCAGCCGGTGATGATGGCAACGATCAGCGCCGGCAGGCCAAGCCGATCGAAGCGCGCTATCGCATCGACGAGCAGCCGCGGATCGCGCGTGCGCCACGCTTCGGGCAGGTAGCCGAGCGCCAGCCCTGCGAGCCCGCCAAGCCACACTGCTGCGGCGATGCCATGCAGAATCAACAAAGCGCGATGCGACATTATTCGAATCCGTGAGCGAACAGGTTATCCGCGCTGAGCCGTGTACCTGTCAGGCGCGCAACGATGCCGTTTTCGCCGCTGGGTGTCGCCGCGCCCCACGGCGCCGGATTGCTGGTGGGCACCGGATTGCCGATCGGCAGGTTGCTGGCATCGGCGAGGTTTGAGCCCACCGCCAGTACGGCACTGGGCGCGAATGCGATTCCAGCGATGCGCGTGTTGTCGCCGCCAGCGCCGCTGGCATCCCAGGCGCCAACCAGCAGCGAGCTGTAGCGCACAGCGCTCAAGTCCGGTGCGTAAACACGCACGAACTGATTCCAGGCGCCGACGGGTGGATTGGTCTGGTTCGGTCGCGGCATCTGCTGGTGCGCATCGATGGTGGTGAGCGTGCGTCGCCCCTTGCACAGTACGCCAACTGCGCCATCGGCGGCAATCGCGATTTCGCCGCTGAAACCGGCGTCGGCCCCGCAGCGCGTGGTGTTGACATCGGGCCAGCCGGTGTTCGGATTGGGCCAGCCGCCGAGCAAAGGATCGGGATGCGCGGTGCCGTAGTTGGTGCTGCCCTCGACAAACTCCGCCAGATACGAGGCCGCCGCAATGCGGCCATCGGCGAGGCGAAAACTGCCGAGCCAGCTGATGTGGATATTGCCATTGGTGCCAGTGAACTGGTTCTGGAAAGCGCTGCCGCCCGGATTGAGCGCTATCGCGTTGCCGCGCCAGAGATTGATGGTGTTATTGCCGTGCGTGCGCGCCAGCACGATGAGGCGGTTGTTGGTGTGGTCGATCGCGAGGCCATCGACATACTGATCGGGCGAGGAGTTTGCGGTGGTCTCCTGATAGAGCCGATCCCACCAGCGCAACTGGCCGTTTGGGCTCATCGCCACAATCGCCGGCTCGAAATCCGGGTTGCCGCCGGGCAACACCGACTGGGTGCTGTAGCCGAAGTACAGATCGCCATTGCGGCGATCGAGCGCTATGCCACCGACACGCTGTGTGCGCGCGGTAGTGGCGCGATAACCGGTGTAGCCGGGGCCGGTGTTCGGGCAGGTGTTGGTGCCCGACAGCTCGCAATGCCCGGAATGGTAATAGTCGTCTGGAAATCTGCCGATGCGTCCGCTGTTACCGTTGGCATCGTTACCCGTTTGCGCGTAATCGGCGGCCGTCGTGGAACGCAGGCTGCCGCGGCGATTGACCTTCATCACGACGGCGCTGTAGCGCAGCGGCGCGGTCGCTGCGTTCGGGTAGCTGGAGGCCGGTGTGCCATCCCACTCGCTGAAGTTCGGGTCGCTGCCACTCCAGTGCGCGTGCCAATGCTCGATCACGCGCCGCGCACCGTTGGCGTCGATGGTTTCGATGGCCGCCCAGTTGGTATCGAAGCCGCGACCCGTGGCGTAAAACACATTGCCCGCGCCATCCACGTCCCAGGGCTGGCGATCTTTGTGATCGCCGCTGGCGCGCACATTGAAGCTCATCGCCAACGCGCTCGGTAGCGCGGTCACGAAGTTGCCGTTGAGCCGCGCCAGATAGTAGCCATCGTTGGCACTGTCGCGACTGCCGGAGAGAAAGATCTGCCCGGTGGCCGCGCCGGGTACTTCGGTGGAGCGGATCTTGAACACATCGCGCACCGTGCCGACCGGGAAATGCGCCACGCGCAACTGCGTCGACAAATCGCTCGACAGGTGCAGCAGGAACCCAATGTTTCCGGGCGATGCCGAATCGATCCCGCTGGCTGCCAACGCGATGCGCGGTACTTCCGTGCCGATCCAGTTCAAGTTTTGCGCTTGCCCGGCGATCAGAAAGGTGCCGTCCGACAAACGGTGCACATCGTTGAAGCGCTCGCGGTCTGCGCCGCCAGCATAAAAAACGCGGTTTTGCGCGCCAACGGCGAACGCGGCGAAAACGAGAGCAAGAGCAAGCCAGCGCATGGCGCAGCACCTTCAGACCATTGGCGAAATAGCGCCGCAACCTTAGCAAAGGCGCCAACGCCAGAACGATAGAAACGATGTGAAGCCGCTCGCAGTTTGCCGCATGGCAAATCGATCCAGCCCGCGCTTGACGAACGCGCAGGCGCTGGCGTAGCCTTCCATACCACTAGCCGTCTAGACGTCTAAACTTCCCGATTGGAGATCGCCGTGGCCGATTATCGTTTTGAAACCCTGCAACTGCATGCCGGTCAGACCCCGGCGCCCGGCACCAACGCGCGCGCCGTTCCCATTTACCAGACCACCAGTTACACCTTCGATTCGGCAGAGCACGGTGCCAATCTGTTCGCGCTGAAAGAGTTCGGCAACATTTACACGCGGATCATGAATCCGACCACCGATGTATTCGAGAAGCGCATCGCAGCGTTGGAGGGCGGCGTCGCCGCGGTGGCCACTGCGTCCGGTCAGGCAGCGCAATTCTTGGCGATCACGACGATCGCCCAGGCCGGCGACAACATCGTCTCCACCTCGCTGCTGTACGGCGGCACCTATAATCAGTTCAAGGTCACGCTACCGCGCCTCGGCATCAGCGTGAAGTTCGTCGATGGCGACGATGTCGACGGCTTCCGCCGCGCGATCGACGCCAACACCAAAGCGCTGTACGTGGAAACCATCGGCAATCCGGGCTCGAACGTGCCGGATTTCGAGCGCCTGGCGGCGTTGGCGCATGAGCACGGCATCCCGCTGATCGTCGACAACACCTTTGGCGCTGGCGGCTTTCTGGCGCGCCCGATCGCCCACGGCGCGGACATCGTCGTGGCTTCGGCGACCAAGTGGATCGGCGGGCATGGCACCAGCATCGGCGGCGTGATCGTCGATGCCGGCACCTTCGATTGGGGCAACGGCAAGTTCCCGCTGTTCACCGATCCTTCGCCGGCTTACCACGGCCTCAAGTTCTGGGACGTATTCGGCTCGAACGGCCCGTTCGGCAATATCGCCTTTGCCATCCGCGCCCGCGTGGAAGGCTTGCGCGACCTTGGCCCGGCGCAGTCGCCGTTCAACAGTTTCTTGCTGCTGCAAGGCCTGGAGACGCTGAGCCTGCGGGTCGAACGCCACAACCAGAACGCGCACAAGCTGGCCACATGGCTGCGCGCGCATCCGCAGATCAGCCAGGTCAATTACCTGGGCTTTAGCGAACACAGCAGTCATCTGCGGGCGAAGAAGTATTTGCGCGGCGGCTTTGGATCGGTGTTCACCTTCGATGTGCTCGGCGGCAAAGAGACGGCGGCCGGCTTCATCGATGGCCTGAAGCTCGCCAGTCATCTGGCGAATGTCGGCGACGCCAAGACGCTGGTCATTCATCCGGCATCGACCACGCATCAGCAGTTGAGCGATGCCGAGCAACGCAGCGCGGGCGTCACGCCTGGACTGGTGCGCGTGTCGGTGGGCATCGAACACATCGACGACATCATCGCCGACTTCGCGCAAGCGCTCGACAGCGTTGCGCTCAAACGGAGCGCGTGACATGGCGATCGCCGCACATTGTCCACCGGCATTGCGCAGCTTCACGCCTTCGCAAGCGCTGCCGCTCGATGGTGGCGGCGATTTACCGAACGCTACCATCGCCTTCCAGACCTGGGGAACGTTGAACGCCGCGCGCGACAACGTCATCTGGGTCTGCCACGCGCTCACCGCTTCGAGCGATGTCGAGACCTGGTGGCGCGGATTGTTCGGGCGCGGGCGAACACTGGACCCGGAGCGCTACTTCATCGTTTGCGCCAATACGCTGGGCAGTTGCTACGGCTCGCTCGGGCCGGCGACGCTGGACGACAACCGCGAGCGCCTGGGCAGCCGCTTCCCGGCCATCAGCGTGGCCGACATTGTTCGCCATCAGCGCCTGCTGGCCGACGCCCTGGACGTGCGCGGCATCGAGCTGGTGATCGGCGCCTCGATGGGTGGCTTCCAGGTGCTCGAATGGGCGCGACAGGAGCCAACGCGCGTCAAGCGCCTTGCGCTGATCGCCACCAGCTGGCGCCAACCGCCGCAAGCGTTGGCGCAAGCGCGCTTGCAACTCGAATTCATTCGCCGCGACCCGAATTGGCGCGGCGGCGATTTCGCAAGCGATGCTGCGCCCAGCGAAGGTCTGGCGTTGGCGCGCCAATTAGGGCATCTGACCTATCGCTCGGCGCAGGAGCTGGACGAGCGCTTCGCGCGCACACAGCGCGAAGACGGGCATTTCCAGGTCTTGTCGTACCTCGATCATCAGGGACAGAAACTGGTGCGGCGTTTCGATGCCGGCGCCTACGTGCGCCTGACGGAAGCGATGAACGCCTTCGACTTCGCGCAAGGCCAGGACGTCGATGCGGCGCTCGCCCGCGTGCAGCAACCGGCGCTGGTCGTCGCCCTCGATAGCGACCAGTTGTATTACCCAAGCGAACAGGCGCGCCTTGCGCGCGGCTTGCCGAACGGCAAACTGGCGACACTCGATACCCTCTACGGCCACGATGGATTTCTGGTCGACGCGGCGAAGCTTGATCCGATCGTACAGGGTTTTCTCCTGGCGCCAGTGGCTACGGCCGAAGCCGTGCCGACGCGCTGGGTCAAGCGCAGCGGGCCCAGCGCTTCGCGCGTGCCGCTGGTACTGATCGGCGCTACCGGCCGGGTTGGGCGCGAATTGCTGGCGTTGCTTGCCAGGCCCGAGGTTCAGTTGCCGATACAGCTGGTGGGCGTGGCCAGTTCGCGCGCTGCGATCGGTGCCCCGGACGGATTGCCCTTTGGCCTGGCGGCCGAGCGCCTCGCTGCGCATGCCGGCGGTCATGGGCAAGCGCTGATCGAAACGCTCATCGGCGGCGCACGCCCCGCGATCCTGGTCGATTGCACCGCCAGCGAAGCCATTGCCGCGAACACCGCGCGTTTGCTGCAGGCTGGGATCGCAGTGGTCACGCCGAACAAGATCGCCTTTGCCGGCGACGATGCGCGCTTGCGCGATGCCATAGAACACGGCGCACCTGTCGGTTACTCCGCCACCGTTGGCGCCGGGCTGCCTGTGATCTCTACACTCAAGCGACTGCGCGCCGCAGGAGACCGCGTGCTGGCCATCGAGGCCGGCCTTTCCGGTACGCTGGGATATGTGCTGACGCGAACCCAGGACGGCGCAAGCCTGCGTCAGGCGCTTGCCGAGGCCGTGCAACAAGGATTGGCCGAACCCGATCCGCGCGCCGACCTGGGTGGCGACGATGTTCGTCGCAAACTGGCGATTCTGTTGCGCGCAGCGGGACTCGACGCGGAGGCCGGGCGCATCGTGCTGTCGCCGCTGCTGGCGCTCGATCCGGGCGGCCATTGGCAGGACGCCATCGATGCGCACGAGGCAGCATGGCGAGCGCGAAGCGAGGCAGCCGCAGCCGCGGGCAAGCGCCTGGTTTTTCGCGCGCGCTACACGTTGGAGAGTGGCGCCAGCGTCGGGCTTGCGGAAGTCGACGCGGACGACCCGCTGGCCGCCGCCCGGGGTACCGAGAACCGCATCGTGCTGCGCACCGAGATCCATCGCGATCCGCCCATCGTCATCTCAGGCGCGGGCGCTGGCGTGCGCATTACGGCTGCCGCTGTGCTCGCCGATATCGAGCAGGTGCTGCGGCAGCTATCGGTGGTGCCGCAGATTCAGCTGCGCCTGACCGCATGACCAAAACAGCGTCGCGCCAAAGCGCGACGCCTATTCGTCGAAGCGCAAGTGCTTGACGCTCTTGCCGTGACGCCGGATAAGTTTGAGCGCCTCGATGCCGATCTCGATGTGGCGCGACACGAAGCTTTCGGTGATGACGCGATCGGAGGCCTCGGTCTTTACGCCCTCGGGCACCATCGGTTGGTCGCTCACCAGCAGCAGCGCGCCCGCGGGAATGCTGTTGGCGAAGCCTGCAGCAAAGACGGTGGCGGTTTCCATGTCGATCGCCATCGAACGCGTTTTGCGCAGGTACTCTTTGAAGTCCTCGTCATGCTCCCAGACGCGGCGATTGGTGGTGTAGACGGTGCCGGTCCAGTAGTCGTGACCCAGATCGCGAATCATCGTCGACACGGCGCGCTGCAGGCTGAAGGCGGGAAGCGCCGGCACCTCGGGTAACAGATAGTCGTTGGAAGTGCCTTCGCCGCGAATCGCCGCAATCGGCAGCACCAGATCGCCGAGTTGATTCTTGCGCTTCAATCCACCGCATTTGCCGAGAAACAGCACCGCTTTGGGCTTGATGGCGCTCAACAGATCCATCACGGTAGCTGCATTGGCGCTGCCCATGCCGAAGTTGATCATCGAGATGCCATCGTGCGTGGCACTGGGCATCGGGCGATCCGAGCCGCGCACCGGTGCCCCGGTACGCTCGGCAAACAGAGTCACATAGCCGCCGAAATTCGTGAGCAAGACGTACTCGCCCAACTCACCGAGCGGCACGCCGGTGTAGCGCGGTAACCAGTTGCTGACGATTTCGGCTTTGCTGCGCATGATGAGAGTCCATCGGAAAGACGCGCCGATGGTAGAGACTCGATGGAAAAAGGCAAATGCTGGCGATGGGGTTGGCTACACCAGGGCAATCAGCTCGACTTCCAGCAGCCAGTCGGGATCGCCCAAGGCACTGACGGCTACCCAGGTGCTGGCGGGTTTCGCGTCGCCATAGTAACGCTGGCGAACGGCGGCGACGTCGGCACTGCGTTGAATGTCAGTGACGAAGATCGTGGCTTTCGCCACATTGGCAAAGCTCGCGCCGTGGGCCGCCAGGATCGCCGCGAGATTGGCAAACACTTGCTCAGCCTGCGCGGTCATATCGCCCGCGCCCACCGTCTCGCCATTGGGCGCTCGCGGGACTTGCCCGGACACAAACAGCCATCGCGCGCCGACGGGCCCAAGCATTGCTTGTGAGAAGTGCCCGTCGGGTGCCGCCACTGTGGTCGGATTGCTGGGCTGCAGCAAGCCGGGCGTGTTGCGTTGCGCCATGGGTTATCCCGCTATTGGGCGACCTCGACATACTGCGGGATAACAGTTGTTGGATCAATAACTTGCCGAGCTCGCGGGCGCCATCATCGCAATCCTCGAAACGTAAACCATGGAACCAAGATAGACTGCAAGTAACCCAAGAATCGAACTCGCCATGCACGACGCTCACGGTTTCTTGTTGTACGCGGTCGTGTTCCTGGCAGCGGCGATCGTCGCCGTCGTCATCAGCAAGCAGGCGAAGATGGGCGCGGTGCTCGGTTATTTGCTGGCCGGCGTGGTCGTGGGTCCGGAAGCGCTGAAGCTGGTGTCCGATCCGGAAACGGTGCTGACGTTCTCCGAAATCGGCGTCGTCATGTTGCTGTTCGTGCTGGGCCTTGAACTGTCGCCGCAGCGCTTGTGGGTGATGCGCCGGGTACTGTTCGGACTTGGCGCCTCGCAAATGTTCCTGGTCACCGCCGTGTTCGCGCTCGCCGGCTGGTGGCTGGGGCTGCCGACAGTGGCTGCGATCATCGCAGGCTTCGGCCTGGCGCTGTCGTCCACTGCGTTCGGCGTGCAAATTCTCTCTGAGCGCGGCGAATTGACTGCCGAACACGGCCGCGGCTGCTTCGGCGTATTCCTGTTCCAGGATCTGGTGGCCGTCCCGGTACTGGCGCTGATTCCGCTGCTGGCCGCGGGCGAAGTGGCGCAAACGAACCGCGATCCGTGGGTGTCTGCGGCGCTGGTTGTGGGTGCCATCGCGCTGGTAGTGGTGGCCGGTCGCTATCTGTTGCGCCCGGTGTTCCGCGCGGTGGCAAAAACCGACAGCGTCGAGGTGTTCACGGCGGTGGCCCTGCTGGTGGTCCTCGGCACAGCGTTGTTGATGCATGAAGTCGGGTTGTCGATGGGGCTGGGCGCCTTCCTCGCTGGCGTGCTGCTGGCCGATTCGGAGTATCGCCACGAGCTGGAATCGCACATCGAGCCGTTCAAGGGTTTGCTGCTGGGACTGTTCTTCATGGGCGTCGGCATGAGCCTCGAATTGCAGCGACTGTATTCGGCGCCGGCGCTGGTGCTCGGCCTCCTCGTCGGCGTGCTGCTGGTGCAGGTGGCGGCGATGTGGGCGGTGGCGCGCGCCTTTGGTTACGCGCATCGCCAGAGCCTGTTGCTCGCGGCGCTGCTGGCCTCGGGCGGCGAATTTGCGTTCGTTGTGTTTGCCACCGCGCAAGGCTCGGGTTTGATCGGCGCAGATCTGGCGGGCCTCTTGAATCTGGTGGTAGCGCTGGCGATGGCATGCACGCCCTTCATGGTGCTCGGCATGGCCGCCTTCGCCGACCGCCACGCGGCTGCCCATACGGCCAAACGCGAATTCGACACGATTCCCGACCAGCATGCCGATGTGGTGATCGCCGGTTTCGGCCGCGTCGGGCAAGTGCCGGGGCGCATTTTGGCAGCGCACCAGACGCCGTTCACGGTGATCGAACCCTCCGCCGAACAGGTGGATATGAGTCGGCGCTTCGGCTCTAAGTTGTATTTCGGCGACCCGGCGCGTCCGGAGTTGCTTCGCGCCGCACGGGTCGGCGAGGCCAGAGTGTTCGTTCTCGCCATCGACGATGCCGAGCATTCGGTTCGCGTCGCACGCACGGTGCGCCGTCTCTATCCGCAGGTCAAAATTATTGCCCGCGCGCGCAACCGCCAACACGCCTTCAAGCTGATGGACCTGGGAATCGAACCGATCATTCGCGAAACGCTGCATAGCTCCCTGCTGATGGCCCAGAAGGTGCTGGAGGAATTGGGCGTGGCGCCGGGCGATGCCGCCGAGCGTGTGGAGCGTTTCCGTGCATTCGACGAAAAACTGCTGTTCGAGCAACATCTGGTGTACGACGACGAATCGGCGCTGATCCAATCCAGCGATCAGGCGCGCCGCGATCTGATTGCGCTATTCGAGGCCGACGATGACCTCCGCTAACGTACTGGAAAAGACGGCACGCATCCTCGGCTGGCCTGCGGAAACCATCGGCCGCTGTCTGGGCGTGCTGGTCGTGCTCGGCGTCGTCGGCATGTTTGCGGTTGTGCTGACGCGCTACGCCTTCGGCTTTTCCGAGGCGTGGCTGCGGGAACTGGTGCTGGCGTTCAATGCCGCGGTTTTCCTGCTCGGCGCCTCGTTCGCGATGGCGCGCGACGAGCATGTGCGCGTCGATGTGCTCAGCAAGCGTTTCTCGCCGAGAACGAAAAGATGGGTCGAACTGGGTGGCGTGATGCTCATTGTGTTGCCATTTGCGATCTTCGTGCTGGTGGTCAGCTGGCGCTATGTCGCCACCAGCTTCGCCATCGGCGAGCGCTCCAATGAGCCCGGCGGTCTGGCCCACTTATGGGTCATCAAGGGCCTCATTCCGGCCTTCGCTGTGCTGCTTATCCTGCAAGCCCTGGCCAATGCCTGCAAAATCCTGGCCCAGACAGTTCATGAGGAACGCCGATAACCGCCACTGGCTTCGCCCCGGAATCCCGCCGGAAGGTCCGCGCGGGCAGGCCTGCTATTGCGCCTCTGCCAATACGATGGAACCTGCGGGCCCGACTATCGGCGTCAACGCTGAGGGAACGGCGACCGGCGGCTCGCCCTGACCGACCTGATTGACACACATTCGGGCTAGAATCGTCGACCGCAACACATTCCTTCGATAGGTTTTCCCGCATGCACGCACTCGATCAGAACTGGTTTTCTGAGGCCCACGCCGGTTCGAACTCAGCAATTTCATTCAAGATCAAAGGCTTACTGCACTCCGAGAAAACGCCTTTTCAGACCATCGATATTTACGAGACCACCGATTGGGGCAACCTGATGGTCATCGATGGCTGCGTGATGTTGACCACGCGCGACAATTTTCTCTATCACGAGATGATGAGCCACCCCGCGCTGTACACGCATCCGCGCGCCAAGCGCGTGGTGATCATCGGCGGCGGCGATTGCGGCACACTGCGTGAGGTCTTGAAGCACGAAGAAGTCGAAGAAGCCGTGCAGTGCGATATCGACGAGCGCGTGACGCGCCTGGCCGAGCAGTACTTCCCGGAGTTGTGCGACAGCAACGGCGATCCGCGCGCCCGATTGCTCTTCGGCGATGGCATCAAATACATGGCCGAACATGAGCCCGAAGCGCTGGATGTGGTGATCGTCGATTCGACCGATCCGGTGGGCCCGGCGGAAGGACTGTTCAATCGCGCCTTTTACCAGAGCTGCCTGCGCGCGCTGAAACCGGGGGGCATCCTGGTTCAACAGAGCGAATCGCCGCTGGTTCATTTGCCGCTGATCACTGCCATGCGCACGCAGATGAAGGGTGCGGGCTTTACCCATCTGCGCACGCTGTGCTTTCCGCAGCCTTGTTATCCCTCAGGTTGG
This sequence comes from Lysobacterales bacterium, assembly GCA_022844135.1. Classification (GTDB taxonomy): domain Bacteria; phylum Pseudomonadota; class Gammaproteobacteria; order Xanthomonadales; family SZUA-5; genus JALHMH01. The sequence goes on along the minus strand of JALHMG010000035.1, from coordinate 43,183 downwards.
TGGAGCTGCACGATGGCGCGCAAGGGCATCGACCTGAACAGCTTCCGCGAACGCGGCGCCGCCACCAAGAAGTTCGAAACCCGCTATTACAATGTCGACATCCATCGCGGTGCGCTGGCGATGCCCGAGTTCATGAAAGGCGCCTTTCCGGAAGGCTGAACGGGGCGCCTTGAGTTCGAGTCTGCTTGAACTCCGGGCCACAGGTGCAGTCTCACGTCAGGCTCCTGCCTCAGCCCCTTCGAGTCAAGGGGCGCGAGCGCGAAGCGCTCGGCAGGGTATGTCGGTTAGCCCGCATCTTTCATGAGGGAACGCGGAAGATCGCAAAGGGCTTTGCGCCGGAATCGAGGCGGGAGGAGGAGGAATGGTTGTTCCATTGCGACGACGGGCAACGAAGAGTGCGGCGCGAAGAACGAGCGAGGGTGAGGCGGGATTTTGCGCCGCATGCGGCGCGCCGCCGAACGCCAGCGCATGGATGCGCTGGCCGGAGGGGCAAAGCAGGAAGCGCAGCCGCGTTAGCGAGGAAATGGCAGCGGACAGTCTGTCAATTCAACCAATTCGAAGATTTCAGCGCCGTTACAACGAAATCAAGCCATTTCATCGCGACCTCATGAAATATGCGGGTTAGGTTCCCGGCGAGCGAAGCCCACATGCTCGTCGGTCTGAGGCGAAGTCTCGCCATCACACTTGAAGCTAAGTTGAGGATTTATATGCGTTCGATGTTGTTCTTCGCAGTGCTGTTCGCCACCGCCGCGGCAGCGCAGGATGCCAAGCCCGAGGCGCAGCAAGCGGCTGCGCCGCAGACCGAAAGCAAGCCGATGCTGGTGACCGAGGCGCATCAGGCCGACCCATCGCTGCCAACGTGGGCTCCTGCTGCGATGCGCGCGGCAGAGAATCAAACCATGCCGGGTCGCGTGATCGCTGTCGCGCCGCAGATCAGCCTGATGTTGCCGGAGGATTGGCGCGCCGACGATGTCGTGGCCACCGAGGTGTTGCCTGAGCAAGCATCCGCGTTGCACGCGCTGGCGCAATCCGGACTCATCATCGATCTGGTCGATGGCGATAAACGCGAACGCTTGTTGACCTTCTACCGCGCGCCGCTCAAGCCGTTTCGCGAACTCGCCAACAGCGGCAAGGCCACCGGACGCATCGTGATCACCGATCCCGAGTACGCGTATGTCGTCGAGCGCGGAGACAACGGCAAGAGCGCGCGGTTCAAGGCGTTGCGCAGCAACGCCGAGGCCGTGATTTCGACCATGGCGATTTACGATGAGCGTCGCGAAATCCTTGAGCGCCGCATGCCGATCAGCACCCATTACGCTGGAAAACTTAGCAATGGACAGCCGATCGATATTCAGTTCGCGACCGATGGCACGCTGACACTCGCCTGGGGCGAAAACCTGTCGCGCAAGGCCAAGGGCCAATGGCTGCAGCGCGATTCGCAACTCATGATGCAACTGTTCGATACCGAACCCAAACCTGAGGGACCGGTGATGATGCTGTTCGATGGCCAGCAGCTGACCGTCACCAAATGGGATGAAATCCTGTTCGGCGCGACCAACGTCTCGCTGCAACCGGTCAAGTAATGCATATCGACATCATCGGCAGCGGTTCGCCGCTGCTGTTGATGCACGGCTGGGCTATGCATGGCGGCGTCTTCATGCCGCTCGTGGAGCGCCTGCGGCACCGATTCCAGTGCTGGATCGTAGATCTGCCGGGCCACGGCAACTCCAGCGAGGACCCTGGCGCGGACCTGTCGCATTCGGTGGAACGATTGCTGGCACAAGTGCCTGCCGGTACCCGCTGGCTCGGCTGGTCGCTGGGTGGGCAACTGGCCCTGGATGCCGCCTTGCAGGCGCCGCACGAGGTCGGCGGTGTGGCATTGATCGCCAGTTCACCGTGTTTTGTGCGTCGCGCCGATTGGCCTCACGGCGTCGACGATTCGGTGTTTACCGGTTTCGCCAGCGAGCTGAAGCGCGATTACGCCGCTACCATCGAGCGCTTTTTGGCGCTTGAGGTCCATGGGGACGACGCTGCGCGCAGCGAGTTGCGAAGTCTGCGCGCGATGTGGGCATCGCGGCCGGCACCGCGGCCCGAGGTACTGAATATCGGCCTGAACTGGCTGGCGCATCGCGACTATCGTGCGCGCCTGCGCGACCTGGCGGTGCCAAGCTTGTGGCTCTCTGGCGCACGCGATCGCCTCGTGCCGCCGGAAGCGATGCGCTGGGCGAGCGAGGCGAGCGGCGGCAGTTATGCGCAATGGCCGGCCGGTCACGCGCCATTCCTGGCACACGGCGATGCGATCGCTGCGGCGATTGTGCGTTGGGCGCTGGGCAAGAAGAGTAGTGAGTCGTAAATGGTGAGGTCGCTTTGTGGCTGGGCGCGACCACTTACGACTCGCTTTTCGCTATTCGTGATGCGCCATGATCGAAATTCTCGCCACCGGCCAGGGCTGGCTGGCGGTCAACAAGCCAATCGGTTTGTCGGTGCATAGCTCCAGCTACACCGGCCCCTGTACGACGACGCTGGTCGACCAGTTGCGCCAGCAACTGGGCGTTGCGCGCGTGCACGCCGTGCACCGGCTGGATCACGCCACCAGCGGCGTGCTGCTGCTGGCGCTCGATCCGCGCACGGCGGCGTACTTCACCGAACAGTTCGCCACGCGTCGTGTCGAGAAGCGCTATCTCGCCGTCGTGCGTGGACACACGGCGGCCGAGTTCGTGGTCGACGCGCCGCTCTCGGGTCGCGACGGCCGAGCGCCCAAAGATGCGCGCACGGCCTTCGTCACGCTAGGCACACTGACCGTGCCGATTGCTCTTGGTCGCTATCTGGAAGCGCGCTATTCGCTCGTCGCTGCGCGCCCGGACACGGGACGGCATCACCAGATTCGGCGCCACCTCAAGCACATCGCGCATCCCATTGTCGGCGATGTGAAGTATGGCAAGGGCGACCACAACCGCTTGTTCCGTGGCCATTTCGGGATCCACCGGCTGTTGTTGCATGCTGTCGAGCTGCGCTTTTTCGCTACCGACGGCCAGTGGCTGACCGTGACCGCGCCGCTCGATTCACCGATGACGAAGGCATGCGCACTGTTCGATCATCCCAGTATCGACGCTGCGACTGGAGCACCGACATCGTGATACTGCTGCACGCTCCGAGCGCCTGAGTCATGGCCGGGCGCATTCCCGAGACCTTCGTCGACGAGCTGCTGCAGCGCGTCGACATCGTCGACATCGTCAATGCGCGCGTGCCGCTCAAGCGCGCGGGCAAGGAGTATCAGGCGCGCTGTCCGTTCCACGACGAGCGCAGCCCGTCGTTTACCGTGGTGCCGCAAAAGCAGTTTTTCCATTGCTTCGGCTGCGGCGCACACGGTTCGGCGATCAAGTTCGTGATGGACTACGATGGCTTAAGCTTCCCCGACGCGATCGAAACGCTGGCCGCGCACGTCGGGATGCAAGTCCCGCGCGATAAGACCCGAGCGGATGAGCAAGACGCTCTGGCGCCGCTGTATGCGGTGATCGCCGAGGCCAATCAGTGGTTCCGTGCGCAACTTCCAAAGCACCCGCGGGCGATGGCTTATTTCGAGAAGCGCGGCGTCAGCGCGGCGATGATCGAGCGCTTCGAGCTTGGCTACGCGCCGGATCGCTGGGATGGCCTGCTCGGTGCGATCGGCAACGCGCGACGCGATGCCTTGGCTGCCGCAGGCCTGTTGTCGACGCGCGACGACGGTCACGCTTACGACAAGTTTCGTGATCGCGTGATGTTCCCGATTCATGACCGCCGCGGCCGGCCGATGGCCTTCGGCGGACGCATTCTCGATCAGGGCGAACCCAAGTATCTGAACTCGCCAGAGACGGCCCTGTTCCACAAAGGCCGCGAGCTGTACGGTTTGTCGTTGGCGCGCGCTGCGGCGCAGAAGTCGGGGCGGCTGGTCGTGGTCGAGGGCTATATGGATGTCGTGTCGCTGGCACAGCACGGCGTCGAGGAAGTCGTCGCCACGCTCGGCACCGCCACCACCAAAGACCATGCCGAGCTTCTGTATCGCAACGTGGAGGGCGTGGTGTTCTGCTTCGATGGCGACCGCGCTGGCGTTGCGGCGGCGTGGCGCGCGCTGGAGTCGACGCTGCCGCGATTGAAGGACGGTCGGCAGGCGCATTTTCTGTTCCTGCCCGACGGCGAGGATCCAGACACGATCGTACGCAAGGAAGGCGCGAGCGGATTTCGCGCGCGGCTCGATCAGGCGCAGCCGCTCTCGGACTACTTCTTTGCCACGCTCCAGAGCGATATCGATATGACCTCGATCGACGGCCGCGCGCGCCTCACCGCGCGCGCACGGCCGCTGATCGACACCATGCCCGACGGGGCTTTTCGCGACCTGATGCGCCAGGCGCTCGCCGATCGCAGCGGCGCGCAGCGCGTGACCGTGCCGACCGAGCCTGCGCCGGTCCGCAAGCCGCGCCCGGCGGGCGCGCCGCGGACTTTGGTCAGGCAAGCGATGGCGCTGCTGCTCGCCAGGCCGCAGCTGGCGCTCGATATCGAATTGCCGAGCGGCTTTGAGCGCGTCGACAAGCCGGGCAGCGAGGTGCTGCGAGAGTTGCTGCATCTCGCCCGCGCCAGGCCGCTCGCCAGCGCCACGGAACTCATCGAACACTTCGAAGGCAGCACCCGCGATGCGCTGGTCAAGCTCTCCATCTCGGAGGTGCCGGGCGATGAGGCCGCCTGGCGCGAAGACTTGCTGAGCGCGCTGATGAAACTGATCGAGCAAAGCGACGCCGACCGCCGTCAGGCGCTCAGCGAGAAATTACGCAGCGGTGCGCTCGATGAGGCAGAGAAGTTGGAACTGCGGGCGTTGCTGGCGCGAAAGAGTTGACGCAGGATACGGGGGAACGGGGCACGGGGCACGGGGGCGCAGCGAATCGCTTGCGAGCGACCCTCGCGATTCGCGTACCGCCGCCAAGCTGCGCCCCGTGCTCCGTGCCTCGCTCCTCGCTCATAAAGCCCCATATGGCCAAACTCTACTTCTACTACTCGGCCATGAACGCCGGAAAGACCACGGTGTTGCTGCAAAGCGCGCACAACTATCACGAGCGCGGCATGCGCACGCTGATCCTGACGCCGCGCATCGACAACCGCTACGGCGAAGGACTGGTGCAATCGCGCATCGGGTTAAAGGCCAAAGCGCGCGCTTTCGAACGCAGCGAGGATTTGTTCCTGGCCACCACGGCCGATATCGACGCTAACGGCCCGCTGCATTGTGTGCTGGTCGATGAGGCGCAGTTCCTCAGCAAATCGCAGGTCTGGCAACTCACCGATATCGTCGATCACTTGAACATTCCGGTGCTCGCCTACGGTTTACGTACCGACTTCCAGGGCGAGCTGTTCGAAGGCTCGCAGTACCTGCTCGCCTGGGCCGATTCCATGAGCGAAATCAAGACCATCTGCCACACCGGCCGCAAAGCGACGATGGTGGTGCGCGTCGACGAGCAGGGCCGCGCGATTACCCAGGGCGCGCAAGTCGAGATCGGCGGCAACGAGCGCTACGTCTCGGTGTCGCGCGCCGAGTTCAAACGCATTTTCGACGGCGATGGCGCGCTGCCGCTGAAGCAGGGGACATTGTTTTCGTGAGCGGCTTATCCAAGCAGGTGCAGTTGTAATCCTGGAAATCGCAGAAAGTCGCGATCGAAGGAAACTAACGTCGCGCCATGCTCGATGGCCAGTACAGCCAGATGCGCATCGTTGACGAGATTTCCCGCCGTTCCGAGCCGCGCGAGCAGAGCAATGACCTCGCGCATGTGCTGGGGCGAAGGTTCGGGTTGCACATAACCTGGCGCCCGGTAGATGACATCCAGCCACTCCCCAGCCTGTGTTGCGGTCAGAGGTTTGTTGAAGATTCGCCCCTGTGTGACGATGCGGATAAAGCCCAGCGCTACGATGGGCGACAAGCCGAAAGGGCGGGCACTCTTGAGCGCCTCCGCCATCCATCCCTGCGCCAGCGAATGGTGCGGGTGCTCAACCATCGCTGACGCGATCAGAACATTGCAATCGGCCAGATACATCAGCGGCCCAGACTCAGTTTCGCGAGTACCGCCTCGTCTTCGATTGCGGAGGCAAGCCGATTGAAATTCTGGTTCGGATCGACGCCAGGGCGAAGGGTCAAATCGAACGTCGGGAAGACCGGCTCATAGGTTGTCGGCGCTTGAGTCAATCCACGCCGTATGGCGACATTCACGATGTCCTTGAAGCTCCTCCCCTTGCGCTCTTCACGGCGGATCAGTTTCTCGACATCGCTCTCGAGCGTGATCGTGGTGCGCATGGCAACCTCCTTTGTATCATGATGCGTAGTGTACTGCATCATGATGCGCCGAGAGCAAACGGGCGATGTATCAGTCGCCTCGCCGAGGCTAGACTCCGCCTCCCGAATCGAAACAACCATCCATGGCAGCCACCCACCGCGAACTACGTGAGCGCATTGCGCGCGCATCTGCGCGCGACTTTCCGCGCCTGTATGCGCTGTGGAAGGCGTTGCCGCAGGACGCGCCAGAGGACCCGCGCGTGGCAGCCCTGGTTCGCCTGCTGGAATCCTCCGAAGCGATCGTGGCCGCGCGCGCGGCGAGTGTGCCGAAGCTGGCGATCCCCGAAGAGCTGCCGATCGCGGCGCACGCACCGGCTCTGGTGGCGGCGATCGAGAAACATCCGGTGGTGATCGTGGCGGGCGCCACCGGTTCGGGCAAGACCACGCAATTGCCCAAGCTTGCGCTGATGGCCGGGCGCGGCACGCGCGGCGTGATCGGCTGCACGCAGCCGCGGCGCATCGCGGCGCGGAGCATCGCGCGGCGCGTTGCCGAGGAAACCGGAACGGCGCTCGGCGACAAAGTGGGTTTTGCGGTGCGCTTCCAGGATCAGGTCAGCGAGCAAACGCTGATCAAGTTCATGACCGACGGCATTTTGCTCGCCGAGACGCAGAGCGACCGGCAATTGCGCCGCTACGACACGCTGATCGTCGATGAGGCGCACGAGCGCAGTCTGAACATCGATTTCTTGCTCGGATACCTGAAGAACCTGCTGCAGCGACGGCCGGATCTGAAGCTGATCATTACCTCGGCGACGATCGATACCGACAGTTTCGCGCGACATTTCTCCGCCGCGCCGGTCATCGAAATCGAGGGCCGCGGCTATCCGGTGGAGATTCGCTATCGCCCCATCGAGGGCGATAACGACGAGCGCGCAGACCAGGGGTTGGTGCGCGGCATCTCGCAAGCCATCGATGAGCTTACGCCATCCGATCCGCGCGGCGACTTTCTGGTGTTCTTGCCGGGCGAGCGCGAGATTCGCGATGTGCACAAAGCTCTCGAAGGCCGGCGTTTGCCGCACACCGAAATTTTGCCGTTGTATGCGCGACTGTCGAGCGCCGCACAAGAGCGCGTATTCCAGCCCGGCACCGGTCGGCGCGTAGTGCTGGCGACCAATGTCGCCGAGACCTCGATCACAGTGCCACGCATTCGCTTCGTGATCGACACTGGTCTGGCGCGCGTCAATCGCTACAGCCAGCGCGCCAAAGTGCAGCGCCTGCAGATCGAGCCGATCAGTCAGGCGGCAGCGAATCAGCGCGCGGGTCGTTGCGGGCGCACCTCCAGCGGCATTTGTGTGCGCCTGTTCGACGAGGCCGACTTCCAGAAGCGCCGGCCGTATACCGACCCCGAGTTGCTGCGCTCGTCCCTGGCGGGCGTGATCTTGCGCATGCTCGACCTGGGCCTGGGCGATCCCAAACGCTTCCCGTTCATCGACGCGCCCAGCGACCGAGCTATCGACGACGGCTATGTATTGCTGAGCGAACTCGGCGCGCTGGATGACAAGCGCGTGCTCAATCCGATCGGTCGCGACATGGCGCGTCTGCCGATCGACGTGCGCCTGGCGCGCTTTTTGGTCGCCGCCCGCCACACCGATCAGTTCGAGACAGCGCTGGTGATCGCCGCTGGCTTATCGATCCAGGATCCGCGGGAACGACCGGCGGAAGCGCGGGGCCTCGCGGACGCGGCGCATCAGATCGACGTGCACGACAAGAGCGATCTCTTGACGCTCGTGAACCTGTGGACGCGCTACACGCACGAGCACGAAGAGCGCACGCAAAGCCAATTGCGCGAGTGGTGTAGAGCGCAGTTCCTGTCGTACCTGCGCATGCGCGAATGGCGCGAGCTGCATCGGCAGTTGCGGGTGTTGGTGGGGGAGTTGGGGTGGGGCGGCGAGCCTGCGAGCGGGGAGCATCTCAAGAGCGGGGCACGGGGCGCGGGGCATGGGGCACGGGAAAGAACGGGTCACACCAGCGCGCTCGTTTGGCCGGGCCAAATGCAGTCAGCATCGAGTGAGCGCTCCGCTGCTCTTCCCGTGCCCCGCTTCTCATCGCCCAACACCAAAGAGGCCTACGAAACCCTCCACCGCACCTTCCTCACCGCCTACGTCACGCACGTCGCGCGCAAGGACGATAAGCAGCGCTATCGCGGTCCGCGTGGGCGATCGTTGCAGATTTTTCCGGGCTCAGGTCAAGCGAAGATCGGCCCGCCGTGGATCGTCAGCGCGACGATTCTGGAAACCGAGAAACTCTATGCGCTGATGAACGCGCGCATCGATCCGGCGTGGATCGAGCCGGCGTGTCAGCACCTGAGCAAACGCCAGCACTACGAGCCGACGTGGGACCTCAAGGGCGGGCGCGCCGTCGGTTTTGAAGATGTCACGCTGTTTGGGTTGCCGATCGTGCAGCGCCGCCGCATCAACTATGCGAGCGCCGATCCGATCACCGCGCGCGCGCTGATGATTCGCCATCAATTGGTGCGCGGCGAGGGCCCGGCGCGCCATCCGGTTCTGGCGCATAACGATGCGCTGCGCCAGCAAGCCAAAGACAAGGAAGAAAAGCTGCGCCGCCGCGGCCTTCTGCGCGACGAGATCGAGCTGGCCGAATGGTTCGATACGCGCATTCCCACCGATGTGCTCGACGCGCATCAACTGCAGCGCTGGCTGCGTCACGCGCCGCCGGAGGTGTGCGAAGCGCTGAAGTGGACACTCGACGATCTGGTGGTTGCCGAAGCGCGCGGCGACGAAAGCGAGCGTTTCCCGGACACGCTGGAACTGGCGGGACAAAAACTCCCGGTGGCCTATGCCTTCGATCCCAACGGCGAACGCGATGGCGCCACGCTGACGATTCCGCTCAATGTGCTGATGAGTCTCAGCGAATCCGACATCGATTGGCTGGTGCCCGGCTGGCGCGAAGAGAAAGCCGCCGCGCTGATCAAGTCTTTGCCCAAAGCGCTGCGTCGTCACGTGGTTCCCGCACCGGATTTCGCGCGCGCTTTTCTCGAAGCCACGCCGCCACGCAAAGCGCCCTTCGTCGACGCGCTGGCGGAGTTCCTGACGCGCGTCGGTGGCGTCGCCATAGCGGCCAGCGATTTTTCGGATACCGAATTGTCGCCGCATCTGAAACTCAACCTGCGCGTGATCGACGCCGACGGCCAGGCGCTGGATCACGACCGCAGCCTGGCGCTGCTGAAGGAGCGATACGCACAAGCCGCGCGCGATGCCTTCGCCGCGCGTATGGACAAGCAGTACTGGGCCGACGGTTTGAGCGACTGGCCGGCGTTCGATCTGCCCGAAGCCATCGTCGATGGCGCCATTTCCGCGTTTCCGGCGCTCGTTGCGCAGGGCGAGCGCGTTGGCGTGCGCGCCTTCGCCGATGCCAGCGAGGCACGCGAGGCGCACGCCAGCGGCGTGCTGACCTTGTTGCGCCGGCACACGCTCGAGGTGCAGCGCTATTGGCAGCGGCACATCAAGCTGAGCAACGATGCCGCGCTCGCGTATGGCGTTGTTGCGCCGGTCGACAGCCTGCGCAGCGACATCGTTGCTGCATCGCTGCTGGATCTGGCAGCGACACGCGCCAGCGTGCGCAGCGCCAGCGCCTTCCATGCGCTTGTCGAACGCATTCGCAAGCAACTCGGCGAGCGCGTGCAAGCGCGCGCCGCGCTGCTCGACGACATCTTGCAAAAGGCCAAAAAAGCGCGCGCCGAATTGACGCCGCTGCTGATGGGTCACGCCACCGCCAACCTCGCCGATGCCCGCGATCATCTGCAGCGCCTGATCGCCCCCGGCTTCGCCGCCAGCGTTCCCATGGCGCGCCTGCAACATTACCCGCGCTACCTGCAGGCGCTCGTGCTGCGCATCGAACGCCTCAAGCGCGAGCCGGCCAAAGACCAGGCGAAATTGCTCGACGTGATTCCGTTCCAGCGCGAGCAAGCCACGCTGAACAACGACGAATTGCGCTGGCTCATCGAAGAGCTGCGCGTCTCGTTATTCGCCCAGGAACTCGGCACCGCCGAGGCGATCTCGCCCAAGCGCATCGCCAAGCGGATTGCCGAGCTGCGGGCGCGGTGAGACGTTGAGGCTTGCGACGGCAAAACTAGAGACGAACGGCGCCCTGTTAAGCATTCGCGCCGTTTCGACCCAATACTCCGCTTATGAAAATTCCGCTTCGCTCATTGTGGTTCGCGGTCGCTCTGGTGCTATCGGCGTGGCTTGCCCTGATCTTGTTGGAGGGCGATGCGTGTGTGGACGCAGGTGGTAGCTTTGCAGGCCTGACTCTGCATTGCGATGTCGGGCAGCACAACCTGCCACTCGTTCAGCGATCGCACTGGCCGTTCTGGATTACCTACGGTGCGGTTTGGGCCTTTGTTGCGCTGGCTGCTGTTGCCTTGTTTTCGCTGCTGGCAAAAGGGCTTCGTCTGCTCGGGCTACGCAGCTTCGTGGGCCAACCTTCGCCAAAGCCCGGTGATCGACGATAAGGATGGGCAGGACCGAAGCTTTGATTGCGGTGCTCCCAGCGCTGTTTCCTTTTGCGCTTTGGGTATTGGCGGAGTTCGTGCACTCGCAGTGGTGCAACGGTTGGTGTCTGACATGCACCCACGGGTGTTCGGTGAGCGGGATGGATGCCAGCTGGTTATTGGTGCTCGGCCTCATCTACAGCCCTTACCTGCTGGCCATCACTGCTCCGCTCTCGTTGCTGCAATTGCTTGCACTTCTCGTGATGAAGCGCAGGACGTAGACCGCATTGATAAGCCGATCCGCGGCCCGAATTCTCCCATCCGCTTTGCGACCGCCGTCAAGCCGTACGCGTCGCGATCGCCGGCGCGATGCGCGTGGCACGCAGGGCTGGGCCGAGCACCGCGAGTTGGCCGAGGACGAGTACGATCAGCGCACCGAGCGGTAGCCAGTTCCACGGCAGGGCGCCGAAGCTCAGGTATTTGACCAACAGGCCATTGACCGCGATGGCGAGCGCGCTGCCGGCGGCGATGCCGAGCAGCGTGATCAGCGCGTTCTCGGTTTGGAAATAGCGCAGGATATCGCTGCGTTTGGCGCCGAGCGCGCGACGGGTGCCGATCTGCTTGGTGCGCTGGGTGACCCAGAAGCTCGCCTGGCCGACGATCCCGAAAGCGGTCACGGCAAGCAGCGCCAGAGCGATCGCGCTCAGCACCACTGCCATGGAGCGATCGCTCTCGAAGGCGTTATCGCGAATGGCTTCGAAATCGCGAATACCATCGACAATGCGGTTGCGATCGACGGCGAACAGCGCCTCCTCGATCCCAGCCATCACGCGATCGCGCTCGCCAGGTTCAGTGCGGACGACAAAGCTCGTCGATCCGGACGGTCGCAGCGGCACAAACACGATGCGATCTGGATTGCGCGAGCGCGGCCACGGCGAAGCCAGCGAGTCGGTGATGCCGATCACCTGCTGCGCCGGCTCGCCCGGGTCGCCGGTGATATTGATCATCTTGCCGAGCGCCGATTCGCCGGGAAAGAGCCTTTCGGCGAGAGCCTTGCTGATCAGTACCACCGGCGGTTTGGGCTGATCGCCGGACATCCACGGGGTGACTTCGTCGGCGCGGAAATTGCGCCCTTCGAGCAGCTTGACGCCCAGCGCATCCAGCAAGCGCTCGCCACCCATGTACACCGCAGCGACGCGCTCCGGTCCCTCGGTTTGCTCCTCGGGTTTGAGCGTGATCGAGGTCTGCCAGCCGCTCTGACCCATCGGTACACCGATCTGGGTGGTGGCAGCGATCACACCCGGGAGGGCGTTGATGGCTTCAAGATCGGCCAGCGTGCCGTCGACCGGCACCCGCGAATTGCCGATGTTCTGGCTGCCGAACGTGAACACATTGGGCTCATCGACGCCGCTCGACATCGACATCGTCGCCACGCGTTCGGTCACTACGAACAGTACGTTCGCCAGAATCGCCAGTGTCAACGCGATCTGCGCACTGATGAGCAAACCGGCGACGGGATTCTTGCGCAAGCTTTTTAAGATCGGGGCGATTTCCATGGCTGTTTCCTGGTTCCTTTTCGGTGTCGGATCCGGCTTGCGGCTGTTGCTCTTGCGTCTCCAAGAACCAGCAGCCAACCGAGAGCCTCAATGGGTTTTGAGCTGCGATGCCGGCATCACCTGACAGGCGCGCCACGCCGGATAAGCACCGGCAGCAATGGCTCCGATCAGGGCCGTGGCGAACAGGGCGGCGAACAGCGCCAGATCGAGCTGCGCGATGGCCTCGAAGCGCGGCATCAACGCGCGGATGGCGGCAAGGCCCGCGAGCGTCAGCAACAGTCCAGCCACCGCCCCGAAAATGCCGATCAGTCCGGACTCGATGAGGTGCTGCTTGAATACTTCGCGCTTGGGTGCGCCCAGCGCTCGGCGCAAGCCGATCTCGCCGCTCTTGCGCAGGAACTTGGCCAGCAGGAGACCGGTGGCGTTGAGCAGGCACACCAGCAAAAAGGCGACACCAATGCCGACGAACATACGTGTGTCGTTCGGGATCACCTCGTTTTGTTCGAGCCACGGCATGACTGCCGTTACGCGGTGATTGTTCGGGCGCGCAAAGCGACCGGCTTTGCGTTGCTCGGCGACGTAACCATCGAGTAACGACAGGTAGCGCTCGCGGGCTGCGGCGTCGGGCAGTTCCACCCAGAACTGCGTCATGATGCATTCCGAATCGATCAAACCCTTGAAGCCTTCGCCGGGCGACTGCCAGCAGTTGACGTTGCCGTGGATGTCCATTTCCTTGGCTGTGCCGACCGAGAACGGCAGGAACACGTCTTCCGGGTCGTTCAATACGTCGTTGGTGATGTCATAGAACAATGGCGAGAGTTTCCAGGTGTCGAGCACGCCGACGATCTGGAAGTTTTCGTTGTCGAAATAGATGCGCTCGCCCACCACATCGGTTCTGTTGAACACGCGCTCAGCCAGTTCGCGCGAGATCACGGTGACGCGCGCGGCGCTGGCCTCCTGCTCTGCGCTCCAGGCCTGTCCGTGCAGGAAGGGCGTATCGAACATCGGGAAGAAATCCGGGGCCACCAAGCGCGCCGAGGCGTTGCGTGGGCGCACATTGGTGTCCTCCGGGACCACCACCACTCGGGAGCGCCACATCCCGGTTTTGCGATAACCATCATCGAGCGCCATCAGTCGGCGCGAATCGCCATGGGTCAGCTGATTCGGCGGCAGATTGGTTTCGCGGTCATAGGCCTGATCGGGCGACCAGGCATCGAGCTGCACCGCGTGCAGCACGTCGCTCTTGTGCGGAATCGGGTTGTTGCTCATCCGGTAGAGCACGGTGAATGCGGTCATCGCCGTCGCCAGGCCGAGCGCGATGGCGAGCACCATCAACGACGACAGCACGGGCGTGCGCCGCAGGGCGAGCAGGGCGAGTTTGAGGTAGTAGCTGGTCATGGAATCCGGTCTCCAACTGTCCGACGGTGCGCCGGTCGATGGTGAATAGTCAAAGGTCAATTCAACGACGCTTGGCCTCAGGCAGCGCGCAGCCGCGCGAAATCGGTTTCGGCGATATCGACGATCTGGCCATCGACCATGTGTACGTGACGCCCGGCGCGGCGCGCCAGTTCGAGGTCATGGGTGACCATGACGATGGTCGTGCCCTGGCCGTTGATTTCCTCCAGAAGCTCCATCACCCCGCGCGCCATCACTGTGTCGAGATTGCCGGTCGGCTCGTCGGCCAGCAGCAGCTTCGGCGTGCCGGCCAGCGCGCGCGCGATTGCGACGCGCTGCTGCTGGCCGCCGGATAGCTCGGCCGGATAGTGATGCAGGCGCGAGCCCAATCCGACGCGGGTCAGCGATTCGACGATGCGGCGCTTACGCTCGGCTTTGGGAAAGCCGCGATAGCGCAGCGGCACATCGACATTGTCGTAAAGATCCAGGTCTGCGATCAGGTTGAAGCTCTGGAAAATGAAGCCGATCTTCTCATTGCGTAGCGCCGAGCGCTGATCGTCGTTCATCCCCGCAACGTTGATCCCGTCGAGTTCATAGAGACCGTCGGTGTGCTCCTCCAGCAGCCCTGCGATGTTGAGGAACGTCGTTTTGCCGCTGCCCGAAGGTCCGGTCACCGCCGCAAAATCTCCGGCCTTGACGGTCAACGAAAAGTCGCGCAGCGCATGCGTCTCGACGAGCGCGGTGCGGTAGACCTTCTTCAGCGATTTCATTGTCAACATGGCAGGTTCCTGGTTCTTGATTCTTGGTTCTTGGTTGTGCTTCTTCGCTTTTCGCAGGCACTGGGACGATTCAAAGGTTGTGGATCTGGCTTTATCTAAGAACCAGCAATCAACAACCGAGAACCCGCAACCCGCCTCAGCGCGTCAACAACACTTCATCCACACCGCGCAGCTCATCGATGCCGGCAACAATGACTTGTTGTCCGGCCGCCAATCCGCTGATCACTTCGAATTCGGTGACCGAACTGGCGCCGAGGCGGATCGGCTGGCGCCGCGCGACGTCGCCTTCGACCACCCAGGCGAAGGAACCATCGCGCTCGAAGATCGGGCCGCGCTCGACGATCAGCACGTCCGGCTTTTCCTCCAGCAGCACGCGCACTTGCACGCGCTGGTTCTGGCGCAACGCTGCCGGATCGGTGAGGCGCACGCGCGCCAGCACTTGTGCGTTCTGCACCTCGGGCGAAACCAGCCTGAGTTCCCCGCGCAAGCGCTCGCCACCGACGGTGATTTCTGCGGGCTGTCCGGGATTCAGCGATTCCGCATATACCTCCGGCACCGCCGCCTCGACTTCCAGCTCGGTCAGATCGACCACCGTCAGCAGCGCCTGATTCGGCGCTACCGAGGCCATGTCGGTCGTCAGCCAGTTGCCGACGATGCCGTCGAACGGTGCCCGTACTTCCAGGGCGCGCACCTGGCGGTTTAATTCGTCGACCAGCAATTGCTGGCGACCGGCCTCTTCATCGAAGGTTTGCAGCGACAGCTTCAACGCGTCGCGTTCCAGTTCTAGATCGGCGCGCGCCGCATCGAGCGTGGTCACGGCGCCGGCGAGCGTGTCCTGGGTGCGCTTGTAATCGACTTCGGCGATGGCGCCCTTATCGAACGCCCATTGGGCGCGTTCGGCTTCACGTTTGGCGGCGCGCCAGGCGATCTCGGCGGCGTCGATGGCGCGCTTCTTCTCCAGTTCGACGCGGCGATTGCCGATCGCCTGGCGCTGCACTTCGGCGCGCAACTTGGCCAGTGCCGCCTCCTCGCGCTTGAGTTCGCTCATGCGCTCAGGGCTGTCGATCACGGCGAGCACATCGCCCTTCTTGACCTGGGCGCCGGGTTCCTTCTCGAAGCGCACGATGCCGGCGCTCAAGGTGTAGAGCGAGGGCGAGCGCGCTGCGACCACACGGCCTTGTGCGCTGACGTCTCGCACCAATGTACCTTGTTCGACAACCGCCAGTCGCACGCGCTCGCGCGGCAGCGTTTCCTCGGCCAGCCACACCGGCATCAGCAGACCAGCGATGATGGCCACGAGTGCCGCGCCGCCCAACCACCAGGCCATGTGCGTGCGCCTGCGGATCGGACCAACGGTGCGGTCGGTGGCGGAGGTATCTTTGATCATGGACACAGTGTTTGGCGTGGACGAAATGCGGATATGCAGCACCCATGCCAAATCTTAAATCATTGATTTAATGGATTTCTCTCGTACGCATCTGTCCGCGGACACGGTCGCGGACGCGTCGCGGACGAGCGTCGCAACGGTTTGCAGACGCGCCTTGAATGGTCGCACTACACCAGGGAAGGGTCGACCAGGCCCGGGGAAGTGACGGCGAACGGTGGGATGTCGATGTTCGCGCCGGCACGACGGCGTGAAATGTCTGGGCTCAGCCTTTCGATCGTGGCATGGTGAAAGCTAGTTGCCGTCAGGCGGGTCTTGATTGCAGCGACCATCGTGGCCGCCACTGAAACGGGAGTTGCATGTCCGACGCTGCCGCCTTCGATGCCTTCGTTCGTCGCTACGCGAGCGATGCCTATCGCTTCGCGTTCTGGCTGGCCAAAGACGAGGCCGTGGCTCAGGATGTGGTCCAGGAAGCTTACTTGCGCGCATGGCGCTCGCGCACCGATCTGCGCGACGAAAAAGCCGCGAAGGCGTGGCTGTTTACGATCATCCGGCGCGAACACGCGCGGCTCTTCGAGCGCAAGGTGCCGCCCATCGACGATATCCAGGATGTGGTCATCGAGGATGACGACTCGCCCTCGGCGCATGCGATGACCGAAGTGCAGGAAATGCGCGACGCGATCGGGCGCATCGAAGCCAAGTATCGCGAACCGCTGTTGCTGCAGTTGATCGGCGGTTTCAGTTGCGAGGAAATCGCTGAGCAACTGGGCATCACGGCGCAAGCGGTGATGACGCAAGTGTTTCGCGCTCGCGCGAAGCTGAAAGCGCTGCTGCGCGCCGAGCCGATGGGGAATGTCCATGAACTTTATTGAGTTTCGTCGTGCGCTGATGGTCGATCCCAGCGAGGCGCGGCTCGACGATGCCAGCGCTGAGCTCGGCCACGAGGCGCAAGCCGCGCTGCGCGATGCGCGCGCGTTCGAGCGCGAACTGGCGGCGGCGCTGGCGGTGCCGGTACCGGAAGAATTCGAGCAGCGCCTGTTGGCGCGCCTGGCGCAGGAGCGTGCAGTCGCGCGCCCGAGGCAGTGGCTGGGCTGGGCCGCCGCAATCGCGGCGAGCGTGGCGCTGGCTGCCGTGCTGTGGCGCGGCGCGGCGCCGGATGCGACCCATCTGCTGATGGCCGACGCGACCGCGCATCTGAGCCATGAGCCGTTCGCGTTGACCCGCACCGAGCGCGTGCCGGCGCCGCTCATCGAACGCACCTTCGCCACCGCCGGGCTCGCCATCGATGGCCAACGCCTGCCGCTCAATTATTTGAGCCGCTGTCCGGTCGAATCGCGCATCGCCTTGCACATGGTCGTGCGCCAGGACGCTGGCCCGGTCACAGCGCTGCTGTTTCCGCGCGATGCGAAGGTCGAGCGCATGGATGCACGCATGGATGGCATGGCCGTGCGCGCCGTGCCGTATCTGGATGGAGCGCTGGTCCTGTTGGCGGAAAGTAGCCGCGATTTCGACGCGGTCGAGACCGAGCTTCACAACGCCAGGCCGCGGCTGCTCGCGGCGGGTGGGCGCTAGTGTGGTGTCCCAAAAATAACTGGAATTATGTCCGCGTCTTTCGACCCGAATGCATGCCGCGCAAGCCGATCGTCCTCACGGTCGCCATAGCGCTGCTATGACGCCCGGCCCGGCGGCGCAGCCGCCGGGCGTTCAAGTCGGCAGAGACGAAAGTCGACTCGCTCCACGACGGCGAGGGCTACCATCGAGCCGACCGATGTTCGCCAAGCTCAATTGCGCCGATCGTGGCGAATCCCCTGGCGCACTTCGGCTTGAGCAGCGCGCACTAACCGCAGCGCCTCGACGCGATGACCACCTTTATCGGCAGTAGCGGCTTCAAGATTGCGCTCTGCGGCTTCCAGATGACTCAACGCGGACTCCATCAGCGGTTGATCCGCGAGCGCGTGTGTGGCCAGTGCACCGAGGCCGGCAGCTGCAACAAGGGCGGTGATTTGGCGAATCGTTTTCATGGAAGCTCCGTGGTTGAGGACAGGCAAGCACTGGAACGCGTGGGGCCGAGGACGGTTGACGCGTCCTGAGTTAACCGAGGAGTGGGGCGGTGGCGCGTCCGGCTTCGTCCCCGAGAACGGTCTATCGATACGCTGCACCTGAATACGATTGCACGTATGCCGCCGCGAGGACGCCCGCCGATTAAAGTCCCGCGGTGCAAAAGCAGGCGATCACGATGCTCGAGTTGAAGAACGTTAGGCCAGCCGCGATGGATGTTCGCGCGCTCAGTGCGCGCTGCATGGCGACGCTGGAAGCGCGTTGGCAATCGACGCAGATTGCGGATCGCCGCGAGATCGACGCTGGCGCCCGGCGCGTGCATTACCTGTCGATGGAGTTCCTGCTGGGACGCGCGCTCGGCAACGCGCTGATGGCGCTCGGCGAGCGCGCCGGTCTGGAAGCCCGCGGCATCGACGTCGGCGCGCTGCTCGAAAGCGAGCGCGATGCGGCGCTCGGCAATGGCGGGCTTGGGCGCCTCGCCGCGTGCTTTCTCGATGCCTTTGCCGAAACCGGTTTGCCGGCCTTCGGCTACGGTCTGCGCTACCGCTACGGGATGTTCGCCCAAAGCATCAGCGATGGCCGGCAAATCGAAGCGCCAGACGATTGGCTGCGCGAGGGCAATCCCTGGGAAGTGCGCCGCGAGCTGCGCTACATCATCGGTTTTGGCGGGCGCGTGGTCAGCGAAGGCGCGGGCCGGCGCTGGATTCCTGGCGAGCGCGTTGAGGCCAGTGCCTACGACTTCATCGTTCCCGCGCATTCGAGCGCGCGCGTGGCGACGCTGCGCCAGTGGCACGCCGCTGCGGCCGAGCCTATCGATTTCCAGGCGTTCTGCCGCGGCGATTTTGCCGCCGCCGGGCGCCAACAGCTGGCGAGCGATGCGCTCAATTGGGTGCTGTATCCCGACGACAGCACCGAGGCCGGGCGTGAGCTGCGCTTGAAGCAGGAGGCGTTTCTGGTGTCCGCCTCGCTGCAGGATGTCATCGCACGGCATCTGGCCGAAGGTCGCCGATTGATCGATTTGCCTGCTGCGAACGCAATCCATCTGAACGACACGCACCCGGCGCTGGCACCCGCCGAATTGCTGCGCCTGCTGCTCGACGAGCACGGACTGCCCTTCGACGCGGCCTGGTCGATCGTGCGTCGCGCCACCTCATACACCAATCACACGCTGCTGCCCGAGGCGCTCGAAACCTGGCCGGTGGCGATGCTGGAGCGTTTGTTGCCGCGGCATCTTGAACTGATCTACGAGGTCAACGCCCGTTTCCTGAGCGAGGTGCGCGAGCGCGGTTTCGACGAGAACTTCGTGCAGCGCGTTTCGTTGATCGACGAGCAGCATGGCCGGCGCGTGCGCATGGCGCATCTGGCGATCGTCGCCAGCCATGGCGTCAATGGCGTCGCCGCGCTGCACTCGAAGTTGATGGTCAGCACGATTTTCGCCGACTTCGCCAGGTTCGACCCGACACGCTTCTTCAACGTCACCAACGGGATAACGCCGAGGCGCTGGCTCGCCGGCGCCAATCCCGAGCTGGCGGCGCTGTTCGACGAATCTATCGGCGATGAGTGGCGCCGCGATTTACGCGCGCTGTCGCAGCTGCGCGCCGCGAGCGCGCTGCCGATGCGCCTGCGCGCCGTCAAGTTCGCCAACAAGGAACGGCTTGCCGCCCGCATTCGTCGCGAGCTGGGAGTGGCGGTCGATCCGATCTCGCTATTCGACGTGCAGGTCAAGCGCATCCACGAGTACAAGCGGCAGTTGCTGAACCTTCTGCACGTGGTGTGGCGCTATCAGGCGCTGCTGGAAAAGCCCGCGCGCTTCGCGCCGCGGACCGTCATTCTCGCCGGCAAGGCCGCAAGCGCATACGTCGCCGCCAAAGACATCATCCGCCTCGCGCACGACATCGCCCGGGTCGTCAACAGCGATCCGCGCACCAGCGATAAGCTGAAACTCGTATTCCTGCCGAACTATGGCGTCAGCCTCGCCGAGCTGGTTATTCCGGCGGCGGATTTGTCGGAGCAGATTTCTACCGCTGGTACCGAAGCCTCGGGCACCGGCAACATGAAGTTCGCCCTGAACGGCGCGCTGACGATCGGCACCTGGGATGGCGCCAACATCGAAATGGCCGAGGCGATCGGCGAGAGCGACTTGTTTATCTTTGGCCATCGTGTCGAGGCGCTTACGCAGATGCGCGAGGGTTATTGGCCGCGGGCGGTCGCTGCCGCTCAGCCGGAACTGATGCGCGTACTGGAGGCGATCGCCGCTGGCCATTTTTCGCCGAGCGAGCCGCAGCGCTACAGCAGGTTGGTCGATGGTCTGTTGAACCGCGACCGCTACTTTCTGCTCGCCGATTTCGCCGACTATGTGGCCACGCAAGAACGCGTCGATGCCGAGTTCGCACAGCCGTCTGCGTGGGATGCAAAAGCGCTGCGCAATATCGCCGGCATGGGCTACTTCTCGGCCGATCGTTGCGTGCGCGAGTATCGGGAAAGGGTGTGGTCGTGACCACGCGGAAGGCTTTGGAGCGGGGCACGGGGCACGGGGCACGGGGCGCGTGCCGAGTGTTGTTGCTGGCCGCTTTCGGGCGGCCATGGCCGCGCCTTAGCCCTGCGCGTTCAAGCCGGTTCCCCGCGCCCCTCGCCCCTTGCCCCGATACACGATGACGCCCACCGCCTCCATTGCCGCCCTGCTGCGCGCCGAACACAGCGATCCGTTTGCGGTGCTCGGCCTGCACACCCTCGATGGCATGCACTGGCTGCGTGCGTTGCTGCCAGGCGCGATGGCGGTCGATGCGGTCGATGTCGACGGCACGTTGCTGGCGGCGCTCGTGCGGCGGCACGACGATGGCTTCTTCGAGGCGCGCTTGCCCACGCGCTGCAACTATCGTCTGCGGGTGACCTGGCACGATGGCACGCGCGGCAGCTATGCCGACGCTTTCGCTTACGGCGCGCTGCTAGACGATTCAGCGCTCGACGCGCTGCGCGAGGGTCGTCATGGCCGACCATTCGAGATGCTCGGCGCCCATCCGCTGACGATTGACGATGTGTCCGGTGTACGTTTTGCCCTTTGGGCGCCGAACGCGCGTCGCGTCAGTGTGGTTGGCAGTTTCAACAACTGGGACGGCCGCCGTCATCCGATGCGCCTGCGCCATCGCGCAGGCGTCTTCGAAATCTTCATCCCGCACGCCGCGATTGGCGATCTCTACAAGTTCGAGATCGTTGGCGCGAATGGCGCGCTGGTCGCCAAATCGGATCCCTACGCCTTCGCTGCAGAGCTGCGTCCCAACACCGCTTCGCGTGTTGCGCGGTTGCCGCAGTTGCGGCCCTTGCCCGCACCCCGCGCCGCCGCCAACGATCGCCATGCGCCGATCAGCGTGTATGAGGTGCATGTGGGGTCGTGGGCACGGCTTGCGAATGGGCATGCCGATGCTACCGACAAAGAGGCAAGAGCAAGCGCACTTGCACATCGAGACGATCCGCGCTTCAACCATGGTTTCGATAGCCCAGAAAACCATTCGCGGTTGATCGTTCGAACGGAGCGCGTGCCCTCGTGCCCTCGTGCCCTCGTGCCCTCGCTTTTGACTTCAGATGCGAACTCCCGCGACACATCGCCAACCTGGCGCTCCCTCGCCCAATCCCTTCCCGCCTACGCCGCCTCACTCGGCTTCACCCACATCGAACTGATGCCCATCGCCGAGTTCCCCTTTGACGGCTCGTGGGGTTATCAACCGACCGGAATGTACGCGCCGACCTCGCGCTTCGGGACGGCCGAGGACTTCCAGGATTTTATTGCTGCCTGTCACGCGCATGGCGTGGGCGTGCTGCTCGATTGGGTGCCGGCGCATTTTCCGTCCGATGCGCATGGGCTGGCGCAGTTCGATGGCACTGCGCTTTACGAATACGGCGATCCCAAAGAAGGCTTCCACCGCGATTGGAATACGTTGATCTACAACTTCGCGCGCACCGAGGTGCGCACCTTCTTGAAGGGCAGCGCGCGCTATTGGGTGGAGCGTTTTGGCCTCGACGGATTGCGCGTCGATGCCGTGGCCTCGATGCTTTACCGCGACTACTCGCGCGAGCATGGTCAGTGGGTGCCGAATGCCTTCGGTGGCCGCGAGAATCTGGAGGCGATTTCGCTGTTCAAGGAGATCAATGAGGATCTCGGCAGCGCCTGTCCTGGCGCGATCACCGTCGCCGAGGAGTCGACCGCATTTCCACGGGTTTCGGCGCCGACATACGCGGGCGGCCTTGGCTTTCACTTCAAGTGGAACATGGGGTGGATGAACGACACGCTGCGCTATATCGCCGAGGATCCGATCCATCGGCGCTGGCACCACGATCTGATGACCTTCGGGCTGGTGTATGCATTCAGCGAAAACTATCTGCTGCCGATCTCGCATGACGAGGTGGTGCACGGCAAGCGCTCGATGCTGGGCAAAATGCCGGGCGACGACTGGCAGCGCTTTGCGAATTTACGCGCTTACTACGGATTCATGTGGGGCCATCCCGGCAAGAAGCTGCTGTTCATGGGCCAGGAGTTCGCGCAAACGAGCGAATGGAATCACGATGCGTCGTTGCCCTGGGAACTGCTCGACGATCCGCGCCACGCGGGCGTGCAGCGTCTGGTGCGCGACCTCAACGGACTGTATCGAGACACCCCCGCGTTGCACCGGCTGGACCATTCGCCGCAAGGCTTCGACTGGCTGATCGGCGACGATCGCGAGAACAGTGTCCTGGCGTGGGCGCGCTTCGACGAGCTGGACCAGGCGGCGATCGTTGTCTGCAATTTCACTCCGATCGTGCGCCATGGCTATCGCGTGCCATTGAACCGTGTACGCCATTCGCGCTGGCGCGAGGCGCTTAACACCGATTCGACCTTCTACGGCGGCAGCAACGTGGGTAACGGCGCAGGCACGATCGAAGCGCGCGATGGCGCCATTGAACTGACCTTGCCGCCGTTGGCGGTGGTGTTTCTGGTGGCGGCGTGAGGACGATCGTCCCGACAATTAGTGCCGCAAAAGATCTCCTGCAAAGAGCGAGGGCACGAGGGCACGAGGGCACGAGGGCACGTGCACTTTTCGGCTTTGCCGTGTTGGAAGAGCATCGGCACACATCGATGCGGTTCTTGTGCATGGCGGCTCGGAGTACACGTGCCCTCGTGCCCTCGTGCCCTCGTGCCCTCACTCTGGTCGTCAAGCGGCATATCGAGGCGCATCTTGGAGCGCCTAGGCTGCTCGCAAACACCCGGCGATGTCTTCCACGGCCGCGCAATGCCCGGGGCTCGCAACTGCGGAACGTCCGTGGTGGTGTGGCCGAATGACCGCCCTCCCGTCCGCCCTCTCCGCCCCGCGACCGCTCCCGTTCGGCGCCACGGTTTGCGCCGATGGCGTGCATTTTTCGCTGTGGTCGGAGCATGCCGATGCCATCGAGCTGTGCCTGTTCGACAGCGAGGGCACGCGCGAGTTGAAGCGCTACCGGCTGCATGGGCCGGATCACGGGGTGTTCGCGGGATTCCTGGATGGCGCGGGGCCGGGGCTGGTGTACGGCTATCGTGCGCACGGCCCGTTTGCGCCGGACGACGGGCAGCGCTTCAACGCGCACAAGTTGCTGCTCGATCCGTATGCGCGAGAGATCGTCGGCCGTTTCCATCATCACGAGCTGCATTACGCCTATCCGCTCGGCGATCCGCAGGGTGCGCGCGCTTTCGATGCGCGCGATAACGCCGCTCTGGCTCTAAAGGCGCGCGTGGCGCCC
Source organism: Lysobacterales bacterium (assembly GCA_022844135.1). Lineage (GTDB taxonomy): Bacteria > Pseudomonadota > Gammaproteobacteria > Xanthomonadales > SZUA-5 > JALHMH01. The sequence continues at coordinate 19,467 of JALHMG010000035.1, read as the reverse complement.
CCGCTGCCGCGTGTCGAGTGGTCCAGGCCGCAGACGCCACGCGAACGCGCGGTGATTTATGAGCTGCATGTGCGCGGATTCACGCTGCAGCATCCGGGCATCGCCAATGAGGATCGCGGGCGCTTTGCCGGACTCGCATCGAAGGCGGCCATCGCGCATTTTCATGCCCTCGGCATCACCTCCCTGTGCCTCTTGCCGGTGCAATTCGCGGTCAGCGAAGCGGCGCTGGAAGCCAGACGTTTGAGCAATTATTGGGGTTACAACACGCTCGGCTTTTTCGCCCCGCAGGCGCATTACGGCAGCCGCGAAGCCTTCCGCACGATGGTCCAGGTACTGCACCAGGCTGGCATCGAAGTGCTCATCGATGTGGTGTACAACCATAGCGCCGAGGGCGACGAGCTGGGACCGACTTTGAGTTTTCGCGGGCTCGACAACGCCAGTTGGTATCGGCTGGCGGGCGACGATCGCTCGCGCGGAGAGAATTTCAGCGGTTGCGGCAATACCTTGAACGTGGCGCATCCACGCGTGACCGAGTTCGTGCTCGACAGCCTGCGCTATTGGCGCGAGGAGCTGGGCGTCGATGGTTTTCGCTTCGATCTCGCCGCCACTCTGGGCCGCACGGCGCACGGCTTCGATGCGGCCTGCGCGTTCTTCATCGCGCTCAAACAAGACCCGGTGCTGCGTCATGCGCGTCTGATCGCCGAGCCGTGGGATGCCGGACCCGGCGGCTACCAACTCGGCCGCTTTCCGGCGCCGCTTTTCGAGTGGAACGATCGCTTTCGCGACAGCGTGCGCGGTTATTGGCTGAATCGCCCGGTCACGCGCGGCGAATTCGCGCGGCGTTTCTGCGCGTCCAGCGATGTATTCCATCACGGCGCCAGACGGCCGACCGCGAGCGTCAACTACATCGCCGCGCACGATGGTTTTACGCTTGCCGACCTGACCAGCTACGAGCGCAAGCGCAATGACGCCAACGGCGAGGGTGGGCGGGATGGTCGCAGCGGCGAGATCGCATGCGCCTTCGGCGTGGAGGGCGAGATCGACGACGCTGCGATCGCGGCAACGCGCCGCCGCGTGCGCCGCGCCTTGCTGGCAACGCTGCTGCTGGCGCAGGGTACGCCGATGCTGCTGGCCGGCGACGAGCTCGGACGCACTCAGCGCGGCAACAACAACGCCTATTGCCAGGACAACCCAGTGTCGTGGATCGACTGGGCGCAGGCCGATACGGAACTTGCCGCGTTCGCCGCGCGCCTGATTGCGCTGCGGCGCAGCGAGCCCCTGCTGCATCACGATGCCTGGTTCACATCGAACGGCGCCTGCGCGCAGGTGCATTGGCGCACGCCCGATGGCCTGCCGATGCAAGTCCACGATTGGCACGACCATTACGAAGCTGCCTTCTTGTGCGAGCTGTGGCCGGCGGGCGCCGCCGAGCCGCGGCTGCGGATCGCGTTCAATCCGGACGCGACCGCACGGCGCTTTGCTGTCGGCGCCGAAGTGAGCGTGGTGCTCGATAGCAGCGGCGAGTTTTGCGAAGGGAGCAAGGCGAGCGCCTTCGACGTGCCCGGACGAGCGCTGGTGGTGCTGCGATGAGTCTGCCCCTTGGACCACGCGTGGCGCATCTATTCCGGCCATTCGCGGCCGCTTTGTCGCACCGGACAATCTCACAGCATCGCGCCGCGCGGGCCGCGATAGGTCGGCGACGATCAAGCGCGCTTCGCAATCGTATTCGTAAGGCAAAAAACGTAGCGCCGCGCTATAGCGCGAAGCACGATGGCTACTGTGGCGCCCTGCGCGCGACCGGACTGACACCATGATCGATCTCACCCGCCGCGCCTCGGGCGTCTTGTTGCACATCACGTCTTTGCCCGGCCCGCACGGCATCGGCGATTTTGGGCCCGGTGCGTTTCAGTTCGTCGACTGGCTGAGCCAGGCGGGGCAACGCATCTGGCAGATTCTGCCGATCAATCCGATCGGCCCTGGCAACTCGCCGTACCAGAGCGTGAGCGCCTTTGCCGGCAGTCCGCTGATGGTGGCTCTGGAGCCACTGATGGCGGCCGGGTGGTTGGAGCATCCGAGCCTGCCTGAGGGCGGCTTTCGCAGCGATCGCGTGGACTTCGGCCGCGTCGTGCCGTGGCGCATCGAGCAATTGCGTCGCGCCGAGCACGGCTTCCGGACGCGCGCAAGCGGCTCGGACAAAGCCGCACTTGCCGCATGGTGCGAGGAAAATCGAAGCTGGCTGGACGACTACACGCTGTTCATGGCGCTGGAAGCGGCGAATGCCGGCGCGGCGTGGTGGCATTGGCCGCAACCTGTGCGCGACCGCGACGCTGCAGCTCTCGCTGCGGCGCGTCTCGAACACGCCAGCGAGGTCGGCTTTTGGGCCTTCGTGCAATGGTGCTTCGATACCCAAAGCATCGCCCTCAAGACCTATGCGAATGAGCGCGGTGTCGCGCTGATGGGCGATCTGCCGATCTTCATCGCGCATCACAGCGCAGACTGCTGGGCGCGCCCGGACTTGTACTATCTCGATAGCGATTTCCAACCCACGGTTGTCGCCGGCTGTCCGCCCGATGCGATGGCGCCGACGGGACAGCGTTGGGGCAATCCTCTGTATCGGTGGGAGCGCATGGCGGTAGAAAACTATGCGTGGTGGACTGCGCGCCTGAAGCGTGCGCTGCATCAGGCCGATGTGTTCCGCATCGATCATTTCCGCGGCTTCGCCGGCTACTACGAAATCCCGGCGAGCTGCCCTACGGCGGAGCAAGGCCGGTGGCTGCCGGGTCCCGGCAAAGCCCTGTTCGACGCACTCAAGTCGGCGCTGGGAGAGCTGCCGATCGTGGCTGAGGATCTGGGTTTGATTACGCCCGATGTGATCGAACTGCGCGATGGCTGCGGTTTTCCCGGCATGAAGATTCTGCAGTTCGGTTTTGGCACCGACGGCAGCGACGAATTCTTGCCGCACAACTATCCGCGGCACTGCGTGGCCTACACCGGCACACACGACAACGATACCGTTCGCGGCTGGTGGCACATCGCCAGCGACGCCGAACGCGCTTACGCGGGCGCGTACCTGCCCGCCAGCGAACACGATGCGCACTGGGCGATGATTCGCGGCTGCATGAACTCGGTGGCCAACATCGCCATCTGCCAGTTCCAGGACACGCTCGGGCATAACGGCCAAAGCCGGATGAACATCCCAGGGACCATGGGCGAGCATAACTGGAGCTGGCGTTTTGGCTGGGATCAGGTCGGCGCCGAACCGGGCCGCGTGCTGGCGCTGATGACGCGCGTCAGCGGGCGCTAAGCGCATCAACCTGCGTACTTATTCGATGCCCGTTTCGCGCACGCGCTGCCAGTAGGCGTCGGCGAACGCGGCAATCGCAGGCGCGGCCTTGACGGCGGCATCGGCGGTGTAACTGCCGCCTTCAGTGTGCTCGCCGTAGCTGAGTCTCGACGTGCCGCGGAGCGCGAGCTTTTGCCCACCTTCGTAACCAATCAGTTTCAGATCAGTGGGGCTGACATCGCCCTGGCAAGCGAGGCGATAACTGACCCAGACCTCGTTGACCCCGTCGGCATCCGCATCGGCCACGGCGACCGGTTCAGCAGTGAAGTCGAGCGTCAGATCGAGCGGACAATCGCGCACTTGGTCTTTGATCTGCCATTGCTGCTGGAAACCGTCCGCCACAGGCGCGAACAGCGTGGCGTAGAGCCGCGCCTCGCGCGCTTCGCCCTCTCCCGCAAACGTGCCGGTGCGCGACAGAATCAGCAAACTGCCATCGATGTCGAATCCGCGCTCGATGATGCCGTCGACCGCGTATTGCAAGGTTTGCGCGCGCGCCAGCGTTAACGGCTGAAGTGCCGGCGCGGCGATGCTGGCTCCGGTAGCCGCGCATGCGATTGCCAATAAAATGAACCTCACGGCGCCAGGCCAATCTGGCGAACGCCCGCCCGCCGACCGCTGGCCAGCACGCTGGCGATGTCCTCGAAGCGCACGTCTTCGGCAGCGAGCAGTTGCACGGTGGGCTGCGCGTGACCCATCGCCGCCCACGCCGAAAACTCGGCGCCGAGCGCGCTCAGCGCGATCGGTTCGTCGTCGAGCCGATACTGCGTTTGTCCATCGACCATGCTCACCTCGATCAGTTTGCGCGCCTGTGCGGATGGCCCATCGCTGCTGGGCATCGGTACCGGCACACGATGCGCCAGCACCGGCGCTGCGATCATAAAGATGATCAGCAGCACTAGCCCGGACATTTCATGAGGTCGCGAGGAAATGGACTGACTTCTTCGTAACGGCGCGGAATTCGTTGACTTAATCGAATTGACAGTCTGTCCGCAGCCATTTCCTCGCTAACGCGGCGCTCGCTCGTTCTTTGCCCCGGACTCTTCGTTGCTCGTCGTCGCAATGGAACAACCATTCCTCCTCCTCGCGCCTCGATTCCGGCACAAAGCCCTTCGCGATCATCCGCGTTCCCTCATGAAACATCCGGGCCAGCATCACATCGATCAGCGGCGTGGTGTTGAGGTCGGTCATCGGTGGCGTGAAATCGCGAGTCATGGTCGTTCTCCTGCACGAAGTTTTTGCTCAGCAATCCAAGCGTATGGCGAGCAGCGCTGCCAGACGAGAACTTTCAACGACGATTAACCCACCGACCATCTCCGCGCTATGGTCGCTTGGCAAAGGAAGCTATGGAGAATCGCGTGACACGCATCGGTTGGCTGCTATGGCTCAAAATCGCGCTGGCGATTACTGCACTGTTCGGCCTGATGCTGGTGCTCGCGCCGGCGCTCACGCGCGCGCTGTTCGGGGCAATCTTGTATGGCGATATCGCCGCAATTGATGCTCGCTACGGTGTCGCCTTGACCTATATCGATCTGGTACACGCCGTTCTCGGCGCCGTGATGGCCGGATGGGCGGCGCTGATGTTCCTTGTCGCGCGCGGGCCGCTGGCGCGCGGCGAGCGCGAGGCGTGGTGGATGCTGGTGGTATCTCTTGGTGCCTGGTTCGTGCCAGACACCAGTTACTCACTGGCCAGCGGCCACTGGCAGAACGCGCTGTTCAACGTCGCTTTTTTGGCGATGTTTGCGCCGCCGCTGGTCGCGCTGCGAGTGACGCGCTGATCAAAGCGGGCGGATCGCGCCAACGCATGGCGCGAGCCGCCAGGAGCGCGGCGACCACCTCGCGCGCTCGCGAATTGCTCGGCCCGTCGACATCGCTGCGCCTGCCTTTGCCATGGTTGCAACGCGCACAGGCGAGCGCCAGATTGCGCAGATCGTCCGGCGATGCGAATGCGGTTGTCAGCGCTCGCGCCGAGGTCTTACCGAACCACGCGCGCGGCACGATGTGTTCGAGCGTGGTGCCAGGCCACGGCTCTCCCGTGATCGACAGACCGACCGCAGTCCTGCAGTGCAGGCAACGGCTGCGCCAACCGTGCTCGTCCACGCACGCCAATGCGTCGGTGGCAGCGACGTTGAGCAGCAATTGGCGCATTCGGGCAGACATAGCCTCACAATCAAACTGGATCTGATGTGTCGCTGGCGTCGAGGCCTTGGGCGACCGCGACTGCTATTTGCCGCCGAGCTCGCGAAGCGCCGCCACCATGCCCCAGGCGACCATCGGGGCGCTCATGTGCGGGAGCAGCAGCTCACGCAAAAACCCGCGCATCTGGGTCAGTTGCGCTGGCGTTGGAATGGCATGGTCGTTCCCCAGCGCCGCGATGGCTGCTCCCGACCAACCGCGTTCGTCGCGCACCAAGCCTAGCTCTGGGACGATCCGATAGTGTGCGGCGACGTCGATGGTCGTCCCGTCGATGTCCCGCAGCAGATCGATCAACCATCCCATCTCGCCCAAGGCGTCGCGTTCGAAGCGGCGCAGCTGCCAGGCGATATCGGGGGCCGTCGACAAATCGGAAAGCGCCTGGGCGTATCGCGCGAACAGCGTCGCGGCCGGTTCGCCTCGCGGCAGCAGCTTGACCAGCAGCTCGTTGAGATAAAGCCCGGCCAGTGAACGCTCGCCGAGCAGGGAATAGCTGGCGCTGGCGGCCTCGGCGGCGCTGAGTCGAGCCAATTCGGGGCCGTGCACGAAATCTGCGAGCAGGGGCTGGAAGGGTTGCAGCAAAGCCGCAAGGCCACGTTTGCCGCCGCGCGCGCCGCGCGCGATCAAACCGATCCGGCCGAAGTCTGGCGTCAGTGCTTCGATGAGAAAGCTCGTTTCCGAATACGGCCGGCGATGAAGTACGAACAGCGCCTGCGCGACGACGCGCATCGCGACTACTCGAATCCGAGTTGTTTCAGCGCGCGCTCGTTATCGCTCCAGTCGGCACGCACTTTGACCCATAGCTCCAGATGCACGCGACCATCGAATAGCGCTTCCATCGCCTCGCGCGCCTTGCTGCCGATGAACTTGAGCTGCTGCCCGCCCTCGCCGATGACAATGGCTTTCTGGCCATCGCGCTCGACCCAAATCGTGGCATGGATACGCCGCAGGGCCCCTTCGACGGTGAACGCTTCGATCTCCACCGCGCAGGCATACGGTACCTCGTCGCCCAGTTGCCGCATCAGTTGTTCGCGGATCAACTCTGCGGCCAGGAAGCGCTCGCTGCGATCGGTGAGCGTATCGGCCGGATACAACGGCTCCTGGGTGGGCAGCAGTTCCGCCAGGCGCTTGACCGCCTCTTCGGTACCATTCTCTTTGCGCGCACTGACGAGCAGGATGGCCGCGAAGGCATGTTCGCGGCTGAGCTTGTCGATGTAAGGCAACAGTTCGCTTTTGTTCTTGACGAGATCGACTTTGTTGATCACCAGAGCGATCGGTCGCTCGGTATGTTTGGCGCGCTCCAGCGCCGCACGATCGCCAGGATTGAAGGCGCCGGCCTCGACGACCAGGACCACCAGATCGACGGACGACAGGCCACGGTCAAAGGCGCGATCCATGGACTTGTGCACCGCATTCGGACGCCGTTTCTGCAGACCCGGTGTATCGACGAACGCGATCTGCGCGTTCTCGAAAGTGCGCACGCCCAGCAGCAGTTTTTGCGTGGTGTGAGGCTTGGGCGAAACTGCGCCCAGATGCGCTCCGACAAAGGCATTGAGCAGGCTGGATTTACCCACATTGGGTCGGCCGATCAACGCCACATGGCCAGCGCGAAAGCTCATGTGCTCGCGCCCTCGCTCAGCCGCCGAAGAACCGCTTCCGCTGCGGATTGCTCGGCATGCTTGCGGCTGCGACCAACGGCTTGCTCACAGGTGCCGAGCGCAGGTACCTCGCAGGCCATCACGAAGGTTTTGTCGTGATCTTTGCCATGGCTATCGATGAGCCGATACTCCGGCAGTCCAAGGCCACGACCTTGCAGCAGTTCTTGCAGACGGGTCTTGGGATCTTTCGCAGCGTCAGGATCGACGGTCGCGAAGGCGCGTTCGAACAAACGCTCAACGAGCAGGCGGCATTCGTCCCAGCCGCGGTCCAGGAACACCGCGGCGACCAGCGCCTCCAGCGTATCTGCCAAGATCGAATCGCGCCGAAATCCACCGCTCTTCAGCTCGCCACTGCCGAGCAGCAGGTAGTCCGACAAATTCAGGGAGCGCGCGATATCCGCCAGACTCGACTCGCGAATCAATGCCGCACGGAGGCGCGTCAAGTCGCCCTCGGCAGCGCGCGCGTAGCGCTGGTAAAGCCCGATGCTGACGATGGTATTGACCAGCGCATCGCCCAGGAACTCCAGTCGCTCGTAGTTCTCGCGCCCGGCGCTGCGGTGCGTCAGTGCGCGCGTGAGCAGCGCCGCATCGAGCGCCACACCGTGAGCGGCCAGCGGATTGCGCGCTGCCAACGTGGACAAATGTCAGCGTCCTGCGCTAAGCGGTTGTTCGTGCGTAAAGCGCCCGACGATATCGAGGTTGTAGAACAGCGGTGCGCGCACCTCGTAATTGACGACCAACCGCGGCGGGCCTTTTTTGATGATCTGGATGTTGTTACGCTTGACGCTGGTCACGTACTGCGTAGAGAAGATCCGATCGATTTTGCTCCACATTTCATCTGCTGGGAGATTCGCCGCTCCCGGCTGTCGGGCATAAGTTTCCATCGCCGTTTTTACTGAGCTGAACTCCGTGTACATCGGCACAACTTTGGCGGCGAACATAATGAAAATGCCCGCAATGATGATGGCGATCAGGAATCCCATCAGCGTGATGCCCAACTGCGTTTGTCTCGTACTCATCGCTCACTCCACGCTTGTGCCAATGCGCCCCCAGGACACAAAGCCCCGGATTTTCCAGTCCCAATGCATCCATACGAACTCCGCACGGCCCACCAGGCTCTTTTCCGAGACGAAGCCCCACACCCGACTGTCCTCACTGTTATCGCGATTGTCGCCGACCATGAAGTAGTGACCTTCGGGCACCGTCCATGAATTTTGGATGCCCATGCGGTTGCCCGCAAGCAAAATCTGGTGTTCGACACCCAGCAAGTCTTCTGTGCGCAGCTCAGCGCCGGTCGACTCATCGTTGCTCCCCTCGCCAAAGTACCGTCCTACGGGTGTGCTTTGGATGGCGACGCCATTGATGTAAAGCGTGTTGTTGAAATACGCGATTTCGTCTCCTGGCATGCCCACCAGGCGCTTGACGTAGTTGGTGTTGGGCTTGTGCGGCGGCCGGAATACGACCACATCGCCGCGTTCCGGCAGGCCGATGCTGACGATCTTGGTGTTCGCCACCGGCAGTCGCAAGCCATAGGCGTATTTGTTGACCAGGATGAAGTCGCCAATCAACAAGGTTGGGACCATCGAGCTCGATGGAATCGTGAAGGGCTCGAAAAGAAACGAGCGAATGACCAGCACTGCCAGAATCACAGGGAAAAACGATTTGGAGTACTCGACGATCACCGGATCGCGCGCCGCTGGCGCCGCGCCTGCTTGCGCAACGGCCGCATCGCTCATGCCCGGCACATTGACCAGCGCCAGTCGCCTGGCTCTGAAGAACAGCGAATCGACGGCCCAGACAAAGCCGGTCACACCTGTCAGTACTACCAAAATCAGCGCAAAATCCATTGCTTGCCTATTTATCGTCCGTTTGCAGTACGGCCAGGAACGCTTCCTGCGGGATGTCCACGCGGCCCACTTGCTTCATGCGTTTCTTGCCGGCCTTTTGTTTCTCCAGGAGCTTGCGCTTGCGCGATACGTCGCCGCCATAACACTTGGCAAGCACGTTCTTGCGTAACGCCTTTACCGTCGATCGCGCGATGATCTGCGCACCGACCGCCGCCTGGATTGCAACATCGAACATCTGGCGCGGAATGAGTTCCCGCATGCGCTCCGCGAGGTCGCGTCCGCGACGGTCCGCCTGGCTGCGATGAACGATCAAACTCAAGGCGTCGACTCGATCGCCGTTGATCAGTATATCCAGGCGCACGAACGGACCCGCTTCGAAGCGATCGATGTGATAGTCGAACGAGGCATAGCCGCGCGAGGCCGACTTCAAGCGATCGAAGAAGTCCAGTACCACTTCCGCAAGTGGCATCTCGTAGCTGATCTGCACCTGGGTGCCGAGGTAATTGATCGACTTCTGCCGACCGCGCTTCTCTTCGCACAGCTTGATCACGGGACCCACGTAATCCGGCGGCACCAGGACGTTGGCGACAATGATCGGCTCGCGGATTTCGATCATCTCCGATGGCGTCGGCAGCTTGGCCGGGTTATCGAGCTCGACAACCTGATCGTTCTTCAGCAGCACCTGATAAATCACTGTCGGAGCAGTTGTCACCAGGTCCAGATCGTACTCGCGTTCCAGACGTTCCTGCACAATCTCCATGTGCAGCATGCCCAGGAAGCCGCAGCGAAAGCCGAAGCCCATCGCCTCGGAGGACTCGGGTTCGAACTGCAAAGCGGAGTCGTTGAGCTTGAGTTTCTCCAGTGCTTCTCGCAGCGCCGAGTAGTCATCGGCTTCGGTGGGGAATAGTCCGGCGAACACGCGCGGCTTGATCTTCTGGAAGCCTGGCAGCGGCTCGGTGGCCGACCCCTTGGCGAAAGTGATGGTGTCGCCCACCGGCGCGCCGTGTACTTCCTTGATCGCCGCCGAGACGAAACCAACCTGACCGTTGCTGAGCTTGTCGCGCATCACGCGTTTGGGCGTGAACACGCCCACCTGCTCGACTTGCCAGGTGCGGCCGGTGCTCATCATGAGGATTTTGTCGCCGACTTTGATCTCGCCTTGCATCACGCGCACCAGCGAGATCACGCCCAAGTAGTTATCGAACCAACTGTCGATGATCAGCGCTTTCAACGTCGGATCGGTGCTCTCTTGCGGCGGCGGAATGCGCTGGATGATCGCTTCCAGCACGCTGCGCACGTTGAGCCCGGTCTTCGCGCTGATTTCCAGCGCATCCGTGGCATCGATGCCGATGACATCTTCGATCTCCTGCCGCACGCGATCCGGTTCGGCCGATGGCAGATCGATCTTGTTCAACACCGGCACCACTTCGAGGCCTTGCTCGACGGCCGTATAGCAATTGGCAACCGATTGCGCTTCGACGCCTTGCGCCGCATCGACCACCAGCAACGCGCCTTCGCACGCCGCCAGACTGCGCGAGACCTCGTAGGAGAAGTCCACGTGTCCGGGCGTGTCGATGAAATTCAGCTCGTAAACTTGCCCGTCGTCGGCGCGGTACGGCAGCGACACGCTTTGCGCCTTGATCGTGATGCCACGTTCGCGTTCGATCGGGTTCGAATCGAGTACCTGATCTTCCATCTCGCGGTCCTCCAACCCGCCGCAGAGTTGGATAAAGCGGTCGGCCAGCGTCGACTTGCCATGATCGACGTGGGCGATGATCGAAAAATTGCGGATGTGCTTCATGGAATTGCGAAAATGTCCGAAGTGGCGCTAAGCAGTGGAGCCGCTGGGCGCCAAAGAGCGCGGATTAAAGCACGACGAATGCGAGAGTTCGGTCGGTTTTTGCACAAATTCCGTTCCGATGGGCAGAATTGGCGACATCTTTCGATCAGGAACCAGCGCGATGGCCCGCGAAATCATCCAAACCGAACATGCCCCGGCCGCAATCGGGACCTATTCGCAAGCGGTGAAGGTCGGCAACACGGTGTACCTGAGTGGGCAAATCCCACTGGATCCGGTCACCAGCAAGCTCGACAACGGCTCGATCGAGAGCGAAATCCATCGGGTCTTCGGCAATCTCAAGGCGGTTTGTCAGGCGGCTGGCGGCGGGCTGGAACACATCGCCAAACTCAACGTGTACCTCACGGATTTGAGCCATTTCCCAACGGTTAACCAGATCATGGCGCAGTACTTCAAATCGCCCTATCCGGCGCGCGCGGCCGTGGGCGTGCGCGAATTGCCGCGTGGGGCGCGCGTAGAGATGGATGGGGTGATGGAGCTTTGAAGCGGTTGCTGGTTGCTGGATGTTGGTTGTCGGTTTGCCGTGTGGAACTTCGCGGGCGAAAGGCATAGCCATTGCAAATCGCAACCGCTACAACCAGGGACCCAGCACCAGGAACCGAGAACCAGGACGCCTTTGCTGTCGCCGGCGCCTCGCCGGTGCGCGTCCTTAAATCTCTCGGCAAAGCGCTGCTCGACGACCTGGAGGCCGCTGGCTTCGTCAGCTTAAGCGATCTTTGGTTTACGTTTCCGCTGCGCTTTGAAGACCGCACACAAGTCCTGCCGATGCATGCGTTGCGGCCGGGCAGCAGCGCCCAGTTCATCGCCAAGGTCGAACATGCCGAGATTCGTTTTGGCAAGCGCCGCAGCTTATGCGTGATCGTCGGCGATGGCGCGCAGCGCATGATGCTGCGATTCTTTTACTTCAAGCAGGCGCAGGCCGACAGTTTCAAGGTCGGTCAGCGCGTGCTGCTATTCGGCGATGTCAAGGCCGGACCGCATTCGCTGGAGATCGTGCATCCGCGCTACAAGTTTATCGGCGAGCATGAGTCGGTCGAGGTCGCTGGCGCACTGACGCCGATTTATCCCACGATCCAGGGCCTGGGTCCCGCGCGGCTGCTGCGCGCCATCGATGCGGCGTTAGCGCAGCTGCCGCAGAGCGATGGCTGGATGCCGTCTGGGAAACAATGGCCCAGCCTCGCCGACAGCATTCGCGCGCTGCATCGACCCGCCAATCGCCAAGAGGCCGACGCGCTCAAGCTCGGCAAACATCCGGCGCGCGATCGCCTGGCGTTGGAGGAACTGCTGGCGCACCATCTATCGCTGCGGCTGGTGCGCCAGCGGGTGCGTAGCGAGCGCGCGCCGGTGTTGCGCGCGACGGGGCGACTGCGCGAGCGACTCCTCGCCAGCCTGGGTTTTGCGCTGACCGGCGCCCAGAAGAAAGTGCTGGGTGAGATCGATCGCGATCTCGCGAGCAGTGCGCCGATGCTGCGGCTGGTGCAGGGCGATGTGGGATCGGGCAAGACCATTGTTGCCGCGCTTGCGATGCTGGCGGCCATCGAAAGCGGCGTGCAGGCGGCCTTGATGGCGCCGACGGAATTGCTGGCCGAGCAGCATCGGCGCAACCTCGAGCGCTGGTTCGCGCCGCTCGGCTTGTTTGGTGTCAATTTGAGTGCAAGAGTCAAGGGGCGTGCGCGCGAGTCCACGCTCGCGGCGCTCGCGAACGATGCGCAGTGGGCGGTTGGCACCCACGCGTTGATGCAGGATGCGGTCGCGTTTCGCGCGCTCGGTCTGGCGGTGATCGACGAGCAGCATCGCTTCGGCGTTAATCAGCGTCTCGCGCTTGCCGAAAAGGGCCGCTTTGGCGAGCGCCGGCCGCATCAGCTGGTGATGACCGCCACGCCGATACCGCGCACCCTGGCGATGACCCAGTTCGCGGACTTGGATGTGTCGGTGATCGATGAGCTGCCGCCCGGACGCTCGCCCATCCAGACCGTTGCCGTCAGTCGCCAGCGCCGTCTGGAAGTCATTGGCCGCATCAAAGACGCTTGCGCGGCCGGGCGGCAGGTCTACTGGGTGTGTACGCTCATTGAAGAGTCCGACGAGGTGCAGGCGCAGGCGGCACAAAACACCGCGGCCGAGTTGATCGACGCGCTACGCGGCGTGCGAGTTGGCTTGGTGCATGGGCGCATGAAGCCGAACGACCGCGCGCCAGTGATGCAGGCGTTTTCCGATGGCGACGTCCAGCTGCTGGTCGCCACGACGGTCATCGAAGTTGGTGTGGATGTACCCAACGCGAGTCTCATGATCATCGAGAACCCCGAGCGTCTGGGGCTGGCGCAGCTGCACCAGTTGCGCGGCCGCGTCGGCCGTGGCGCGGTCGAGTCGAGCTGCGTTTTGCTCTACGAACCGCCGCTGGGCGAGACCGCGCGCGAACGCCTGCAGGTGCTCCGCGACAGCCAGGACGGTTTCGTGATCGCCGAGCGCGATCTTGCGTTGCGCGGCCCCGGCGAAGTGCTCGGCACGCGGCAGACGGGTCTTGCCAGCTTTCGCGTCGCGGATCTGGCGCGCGATGCACATTGGCTGATGGAAGCCCAGCGCCTTGCCGGTCCGCTTATCGAATCAGAGCCACGCACAGCGGAGATGCTGGTCAAGCGCTGGGTCGGGTCGGCGGTGCATTACGCTAAGGCTTGAAGCAGGTTCCTGGTTCCTGGTCCTCGGTTATCGGGCTTTGGCTTTTTGGTACGCGGACCCATGGTCCGCATGCTGAGGCTGCCCATGCGCACGATGTGGACCATGTGTTCGAGAACCAAAAACCAATAACCAAGAACCCATAACCAAGAACCAATAACCAAGCATGCCCGAACTCCTCGTCCACTCCTCCATCCGCGACATCGATGCCGACGCCTGGAACGCGCTTGCCGGCAGCGAACAGCCGTTCGTGCGCCACGGGTTTCTCTCGGCACTGGAGGACAGCGGCAGTTTGCGACGCGAGCTCGGTTGGGCGCCGATGCCGCTGCTGCTGCGCGAAGGCAGGCAACTCGTGGCCGCCGCGCCTGGTTACTTGAAAACCAACTCGCACGGCGAGTTTGTGTTCGATTGGGCGTGGGCCGATGCCTATGCGCGCAGTGGGCTCAACTATTACCCGAAGCTGCTGATCGCCGTGCCGTACTCGCCAGTCACCGGCCCGCGCCTTCTGGGCGCTGAGCGCGGCAGACTGGCCGCATCGATCCGGCAGCTTGTGGATCGCAGCAAGCTTTCGAGCGCGCACCTGAATTTTCTGACCGAGCCGGACGCCGCCGCGCTCGCGCACGATCCGTGGCTGCCGCGCTTCGACTGGCAATTCCACTTGCGCAATCCGGGTTATCGCGATTTCCAGGATTTTCTGGACGCGCTCAGCAGCAAGAAGCGCAAGAACATTCGCCAGGAGCGTGAGCATGCGCGGCGCCATGGCTTCGACATCGTCTGGAAAAAAGACGTCGATCTGGACGAGGCCGATCTCGATGCGATCCACGCGCTCTATAGCGACACCTTTGATCGAAAGGGCAATACGCCAGCGCTGACACGATCCTTCTTCTCGCACTTACGCGAACGCGTGCCCGGCGCGCTGCACGTTGCCGGCGCGTGGCGCGATCGGCGCCTGCACGCCGTGGCCGTATTCATACGCGGCACGCACACGCTGTACGGCCGCTATTGGGGCGCCGATGCCGATTACGCGGGCCTGCATTTCGAGCTTTGTTATTACCAGGGCATCGAACATCTGATCGCCAATCGCATGCGCACTTTCGAACCCGGCGCGCAAGGCGAGCACAAAATCGCGCGCGGCTTCTTGCCCACGCGCACGCGCTCGGCGCACTACATCCGCCACCCAGGTTTTCGCACCGCAATTCGCAGTGCGCTCGATCGTGAGGCGCAGTCGCTCAGGCACTACCGCGCCGAACTTGACGCCCACAGTCCGTACGCCAGAAAGGAGGGCTGATGGACGCGATCTGGGTCTGTGCGATGATTCGCGAGATCACGTTTCGCGCCAGTACTCGCGGTAGCTGGCAGGGCGGTTTCGAGTAACTTGAGTTCGCTCAACAACTCGCACCCGCGCACAGCGCCGCTCCCACCAGCGCCTCTCGTAACACCTGCAGCTTATCGCCATCCGCGAGCCGCTCGCCGCCGCGGATGATGATTTCATCGCCTGGGCCGATGGCGCCGATTACGGCGACGCGATCGGCGACGCGCGTGCTGGGTTCGACGTCGATGCGCCGCGCGATATCGCCGTCGACGCGCAGCACGTAGTAGCCCTCGTCGCGCTGGATCAGCGCATCGCCGGGCACCGTGACGGCGACGACCGGAGCTGCGGAGGGCCAGGCGACGCGCACGCTGGCGCCGATCGGCGCGAGGATGTTCTTGAGCTTCAGGCGCGCGCGCAACTGGCGCGTATCGGCGTCTCCGGGCACCAGCGATTGCAGTTCGGCAGAGGCGAAGCCCGTGCTGGCATCGACGCGCACTGAAGCCCCGGAGTTGCTGCCCGTCGCCCAATCCACCGGCACCGCGACATCGACTTCGGTGTCGCCGGTGTCCATCAATCGAACCACGCCTTCGCCGCTTTGCACCTGCTCGCCGGGCTGTTTGAGTTCGGCGACGATGGTGCCGGCGAAGGGCGCGCGCAAGGACGAATCGCGGACGCGCAGTTCGGTCAGTTCGAGCGCCACGCGCGCTTCGGCGATTTCGGCGGCGAGCACTTCGAAGCGCGCGTGCGCTTCGTCGCGCTGCGCGGCGGGCACAGCGTCGCGCAACGCATTCAAGCGATCGCGTTGGCGTGCGGCGAGCGCCTGCTCGGCCTTGAGACGCGTGAGTCGCGCGCGTTCGCGCTGCAATGCGAGTTCAAGTTCGGCCACATCGAGCGTGGCGACCACATCGCCCTTCGCAACGCGCGTGCCGGTGTCTTTGATGCTCACGAGGCGCGCTCCCACCGGTGCCGCGAGCACCGACTCGCGTGCCGGCACGATGGTGCCGATCAACTCGCGTGTTGGCGCGAGCATTTCGGCGCGTGCGGTCGCGGTGACGACCGAGGGCGGGGTTTGGGCGGCAGTCGTGGTCGCGAGAAGCAATAGGAATGTTGCGATTGCCAGGATTGCTGAAGGCGAGCGGGCTCCACCTTGCAGAAGCCTGGTTCCGCCCTTCGCTGTGCCCTCGTGCCCTCGGTCTTTGTCGCAAAAGCTGATGTTCATACGCTAGCTCCAATGTGCTCGGTTGGTTGGGTCGCCATCGACTTCGCTCGGAGGCGCTGCGACACGCGCATCGCCGCTGGCACCAGCACGGCCACCAGCAGCAGCGAGGCCAACACGCCGCCGCAGGTGACGGCCGCCAGGCCGCGGTAAATGGATGCCGCCGGGCCTGGGCTTACCGCCAATGGCAAAGCGCCCACGACGCCAGTGAGCGCGCCGAGCGCGAGCGGCCGCAGGCGTTCGGCGAGCGCCGCCTGGATAGCGCTATCGAAATCGCTGCCGCGCTGCTCGTTGGCGCGTACCGCTTCCACCAGCAGAACGCCGTTGCTGACCACCATCGCCAGCAGCATCACGAAACCGATCATCGTGAGCAGATCCAGCGGCTGCGGCGTAAACCAGCCGAGCACGTTCAAGCCGAGCACGCCGCCGAGCGCGGCCAATGGCAAGGTGGCCAATACGATCAACGTGTCGTCGACGCGGCGCAGCAGGAGCAGCAAGATGGCGCCGAGGATGGTCAACGCCAGCAACAGGTTTTCGGCCAGCGCGCGGGTTAATGCGTCGAGACGACTGGCGCTGCCGGCCATCTCGATGTTGACATCGCCTGGCAACTGAAGGCCCGGGATCACCTCCTCTTCCAGCGCACGCAGCATGTCTTCGAGGGAGGTTTCAGGCGGCGGATCGATGGTCACCGTGATGGCACGCGCAAAGTTGACCCGGCGCAACTCGGC
Source organism: Lysobacterales bacterium (assembly GCA_022844135.1). Classification (GTDB taxonomy): domain Bacteria; phylum Pseudomonadota; class Gammaproteobacteria; order Xanthomonadales; family SZUA-5; genus JALHMH01. The sequence continues at coordinate 2,645 of JALHMG010000035.1, read as the reverse complement.
AGGCGTGCGCTTGATCTCGATAGACGCCAGTTCGCTCAAGCTCGCCGTTCCGGTGGGCGTGGCCAGCGGCGCGGCGCTCAAGGTGTCGAGATCGACGAAGGCGGGCGCCGCAACGCGCATCGGCAAGCGCCGTTCGCCATCGAAATACTCGCCGATGAAGCGGCCATCGCCGAGCACGCGAAGCGCATCGGCGAGCCACGCGCGCGATACGCCATGCTCGGCGAGCGCGGCGTCGTTGGGGATCACCGCAATCTCGCGCCCGGCGGCGCCGGCATTCGGCATCTGCTGCACACGCGCGCCGGGGAATCGCTCGCTCAGGTGCGTCTCCAGTCGATCGGCGGTGGAACGCAGCGCGGTCAGGTCGCGACCGCGCACATGCATCCACACCGCGCGCGCCGAGCCGCCCATGCCGCCGAACAACTCGCCCTCGGAGGCGAACGCGCGCACATCGGGAAGCCCGACCAGCACCTCTTCGTTGAGCAGCTTTTCCAGCGCGCCGATTTGACTTGGATCGACAACGCGCGCGCCGATGGTCGCGCCGTTCGCCCAGGTGATCACGTAGTAGTTCAGCAGTCTGGGTTCCTGCTTGCCGTCCATATACGGCTGCATGCGCGCCAGAATCGGTTGCACGATTTCGCGCTCCAGACGCTCGGCGCCCATGCCCGGCGGCGTTTGGATAAAGGCATCCACGGCGGCGCGCTTGACTGGCGGCAGGTAATCGCGCGGCGGCGCGAGCCACACGGCGGCGAGCAGCGGCAGGACGCTCAAGCCGAGGGCGATGGCCAGTGCGCGTTGCGGGCTTGCCGATAACGACGACAGGCGGCCGGCCAGCATATTCCAGCGTGCGTCCGGCACTTCGCGGCGCAGGATCAACGGCAACAGCGCCGGTACGATCCACAGCGCGACACCCAGCGACACCGTCACCGCCACGGCAATGGTCAGCGCCAGATCGGCGAACACCTGACCTTCGACGTCCTTGAGCGCCAGCACCGGGATGAACACGGCAACAGTGGTCGCAGTTGCGGCAATCAGCGCGCCGCGCACGCGAGCCACGGCGCGCGCCGACGCATCGAGCCACGACCGTCCGGCCGCGCGCTGCTGCATCGCCGCCTCGACGACGACGATGGTCGCGTCCATGACCATACCGATGGCGAACGCCAGTCCTGCGATCGAGATGATGTTCAAGCTGCGCCCGAGCGCTGCCAGCACCAGCGTGGTCGCGAGCAGCGACACGGGCACCGCCACGGCGATCAGCAGCGTCGCCCGCATATCGCGCAAGAACAGGTAGAGCAGTGCCAGCGCTGCGAGCAATCCCAGGCCCAGATTGCCGAGCAGAAAGCCGACCGCGCGGCGTATGAAGATGCCGGGCTCGAAGGATTTGCGAACTTCCAGGCCGGCTGGGCGCAACACGCTGGCGCTGAGCTTCTCGATTTCCACGTCGAGCGCGTCGATGGTGGTCAGTACATTGCTGCCCGGTTCCCGGAACAACTGCACCGTCAACGCCGGGTTGCCGTTCTGATAGCTGAAGCCGACACGATCCGGCCGCTGGAAGCGGGCGCTTCCGATCTCGGACAAACGCACCGTCCGGCCATCGATACGCCCGACTGGAATCGCGTCCAGCGCCGCCGGTTCGAACCGCCCATGCAGGCGCACGGCATAGGACGTGCGCCCGAGTTCTACGGCACCGGCCGACACATCGTCCAGAGCGCTCAGGTCGCGCACCAAGGTCGGCAACTCGATCCCCAGCGCCGCCATTCGCACCGGGTCGATCTCGATCCGCAATTCGCGATCGGCGCCCGAGTTGATGCGCGCGCTGGCAACGCCAGGAATCCTCTCCAGCCGCGGCAGCATTTCGCGCTGGATCAGCGCTTGATAGTTTTCCACGGGCCCCGGAAATCCCGGCAGCAGTTGCACGAAGTAGTAGACCAGCGTGCGCTCGGGGCCATCGCTGCCGCGACTGATGACCGGCGGCGTCGCGTCGCGCGGCAGCGCGGGCACCCGTTGCAGGCGCCCGACAACATCGATGAACACCGGGTCGAGATCGGTGCCGGGCGCAAAAGTCAGTTCGATCCAGGAACCGCCGGCGCTGGCGTTGGCGGCGATGTCCTGCAGGCCTTCGATGCCGCGCATGGCGGTTTCCTGCGGTTCAGTGATTGCGCGCTCGACCTCGCTGGCCGCCGCGCCCGGCCAGCCCGAGAAGATCGAGATCGTCGGCGCTTCGACGTCCGGCAGCAGCTGCACGGGCAACCGAAGAAGCGCCAACGCGCCGCCGATGCAGGCGAGCAACGCGATGCCGATCAGCGGCCAGCGTTGGCGTTCGTACAAGGGTCGCTGCGCGTGCATGGCGTGGCTCGAAACGAAGTGCGATGGCGCATGTTGCGCCGGCCTTCATCGAAGCGCAGCCAGGTGTTCGCCGAAACGTTGAGAGGCGCCGATGAGGCGAGATTTCGACACGCCGAAGCGAGTTGTGGATGCAGCCTTCAGCTTTGCGGGCTGCACCAACCACCAACCATCAACCACCAACCGAGAACCAAGAACCAAGAACCAAGAACCAAGAACCAAGAACCAAGAACCAAGAACCAAGAACCAAGAACCAAGAACCAAGAACCAAGAACCAAGAACCAAGAACCAAGAACCAAGAACCA
>JALHMG010000034.1 GCA_022844135.1 Lysobacterales bacterium | reverse complement strand
ATTGATGGTCTTGACTTCAATAAGTGAACCTGAACAAAACGTGTGACTACAGAGATTTCCACTTCAGGCCGCGAAAACCGCGCCAGTAGTGGGTTCCGGGGTGAAAAACGGGCAATTTTCGATCGCGAACTGTCGAACTTGGGTGACCTGAGCCAAGACGTTGGCCCCTCTCGCTGCTCCGCGAGCGGGACTGCGGCTGAGGCGTCTCCACCGCGCTCCACGCGCCGCTGTCGTACTTCTGCCAGCCGTCGTCGGCTTTCCGGTAGACGTTGCCGTCGGAGCCGGCGTAGATGTCGCCACTGGCCGTCGTTACCACCCCAGCGCTATTGCCGTCCGCACCGCGCACGCCGGCACCGGTCGCACCCGTGCTCGAACTGAAGCTGCCGGCCGAGCCACGCGCACCGCTCTGACTTTGCGTGCTCACCGTCTGGTTCGGACCCGAGATCGTGCTCGAGCCCCAGCGACCGTAGGCGTCAGCGTTCTGCTGCGTCGAGCCGCTGACCCCGGTGCGCGCGTTGTACCAACTCGCATTGGCGGCCGCGCCGCCAGGCCCGTATGCAGCGCTGCCGCGGGCGTAGCTGCCGGTGCTCGGGTTGTAGGCCGAAAACGCGCCGGCGCCGCCGTAGGGTCCGTAGACAGAACCGCCGCGCCCCCAGGCACCCGTGGCTGGGTTGTAGGCGGCGCCGCGGCTGGCGCCGTAGTAGGGACCGTAAACCCCGCCGCCACGCGCCCAAGCGCCGGTGGCAGGGTTGTACCAACTTGCCGCGCCGTAGGTCACCGGGTAAGCGTAGTAGACCGGATTCGGTGCCCGATACACATACGGCGGGTAGTACCACCCGGTACCGTAGACGACGACGCCAGCGCTGATGAATCCCATCGTGTATCCGGCCGTGTAGCCGTACGTGACGCTGGTCGGCGTGGACCCGTACACGCGTACGTAGGTGCAGGGGTACAACGGGCTCGCGGGCGGGATCGTGTAGATCGCGGCGGGCACGGTGACGGCCAGCGTCCAGTTGCCGACCGGCTTCGACGCGGTGAACCAGGCGCCGTGATGGCAGGCCCAGTAACGGTTCTCAACCCGCACGACATTGAACGACGTGTTCACTGCATAGGTCATGGATGTGTTGGGAATCGGCTCGAACTTGGGTTCGCCGGCATACACCACCACGAGCTTGGCGCTGTTCTTGTCGAGCGTGGCCTGCTGCGGAATCTGCGCCTGGATCAGCGCCTCTTGCGCCTGCTCGGTTTTTGGGACGGACACGAGCACGAAGCCGCGTGGGCTATCCGGAGGAATGCGCGCGAAGTCGGGCGGTAGCGCCGCGGTGGCGAAGGTCCAGGGCCCCTGCAGGTCGGGGGCCGAAAACCAGCGCCCCGAGACGAGGAAGTAGACGAGTTTGTTGTCCACGTGGCGGAACAGAGGCACGTCGGTGTTAGTCGCGTAGGTCAGTCGCGTACCGTCGATCGCGCTGTACTGCGGCGCGCCTCGTGTAACGATGACCTCGGCCGGCGTGGTGGACACGAAGACCTGCGGCAGGTCTGCCACGCTCAAGCTGCGACCGGGCAGATTGCGGCGCACGTCGGCGAAGTTGCGGTCGTCGGGCAGTTTCGAGAAGGCAGCGGGCAGTTCGCCGGCCGGAGCCCAGGGGCCTTTGACGTCGGGCGCGCGCAACCAGGCGCCGTCGTTCAGCCAGTACCAGGTCTTGCTGTCGGCATCGACGAACACGTCCCAGTTGGTGTTGACGGCCACCGAGAGCGCCGTGCCGGCCACCGGCGTCAGCACCGGTTCGCCGTCGAAGACGAGCAGGCTCGCCGGCCGCTGGCTGACGAAGATCGTCGGCGGCACATGTTGCAGCGGCACCGAGGCGGGCGTCTCGCCGCCCGAGCGCAGGCTCAACAACAGCAAGTCCAACGGCACCCGCTTGGGCGGCATCGAGGCCAGCGCAGCACGGATGCGCTCGTCGAAACGCGCGACTTGCGCTTTGTCGGAAGCGGGGAACTGCGAGCCGGTCAGGCGCGCATTGCTCAACGTGACTTGGCGCGTTGCCAGATCTGTGGTCGTGGAAAAACTCGCCTCCAGCGAGCCCAGGACCGCGGTCTTCGCACCGTCCGACAAGATCGACAGTGCGATGCGTGCGTTCAGCGTCTGCCGGTCGGGCCAGGAGATCACCTGGGGCTGGAAGACCGTGACCGCGCCGTTATCGCCGCGGATTGCATGCGGCCATGTGTCGGCGCTGCCTGCGGCAGGTGCCGCTGCCGGCGCCATCTTGGCTGGGCTCGCCTGAGCGGCACCGTCGCTTTCCGCCACCGCGCGCAGCGCCTGTTGGCAAGACGGCGACAGGCTTGCGAAGTTTTCCTGTAAACAGGCTCGTGCAGCCGAGCCCCCCGTCGGCACGCCAGCGCACTGGCTCTGATAGTCGGCACGGCAAGCCTCGCGGATAGCGCTTGATTGGGCCGCGGTCGGCTGCTGCGCCGCTGCTGGCGGCGCAGTAACGACGCAGATCAGGGCGATCAGCATGGTTGCTGTCGTCATGTACTTCATGTGCGTATCCTCAAGGCCAAGGGACGGCGAACCTCACCCGTCGTTACCGGGAACCGCCTGCGGCCATCGCGGCCTTGATTTCATCGAGGGTGATGTAGCCCTTCTGGTCCTTGTCGATCGTGGCGAAGTTTTTGGCGACTCGCGGCATACCGGCCTTAGCCTCTTCGAGCGTCAGTTGTCCATCCGCATTCGTGTCGGCCGCAGCGAACCGCTTGGCCAGTTCCTCGGCGCTCGGCTTCCCGAGCTGCGCGCCTGCTGGGGTGGCTGCTGCGACGAACAAGGTCAGCGTGGCGAAGGTCAGACAACGTGGTTTCGACTTCATGGTGTAGCTCCGCTTCGGTGGGTGGGGTAATGGCGCGCTGTCAGCGCAGGGTTGAAATCTGATCCGCGAAGACGCGGGTACATCGTTCTTTAGCGGGCGCGGCGGGGTCGCTGAAATTCAGATAGCGGCTGCGCGGCCTTCCGTTCGTGGCTGCGACGCTGAAGAAGCACGTTGTGGCGCGTCTCATCGTTCAACCTTCGGTTCGGTGAGGGCCGGGCTCGTTTTTCGACCCTGCCATTGCTCGATGATTAGAAAAAACACTGGCACCAGCGCCACGGCCAGCAGGGTCGAGGCCAACATGCCGGAAAAGACCGTGAGTCCGATCGACTTTCGGGCTGCAGCGCCAGCGCCGCTGCTGGTGATGAGCGGCACGACACCCAGGATGAACGCGAACGACGTCATCAGGATGGGCCGGAAACGCCGCCGGGATCCTTCAAGCGCGGCCTCGACCACACCCATGCCTTTCTGGTGCAACTCATGCGCCACTTCGACGATCAGGATCGCGTTCTTCGCCGACAGCGCAATCAGCAGCACCAAGCCGATCTGCACATAGATGTTGTTCGGCAGGCCCACCGCAGCCAATGCAGCCACTGTGCCGACCAGCGACAAGGGCACTGAAAGCAGCACCGGCACTGGCGTCCACCAGGACTCGTACTGTCCTGCTAGGACCAGGTACACCAGCAGAACGGCGAGGCCGAACACCAGCACGACGCTGTTGCCCACGAGCTTTTCCTGATAGGACATGGCGGTCCATTCGTAGGACACACCGGCGGGCAAGGTGCGCGCGGCCAAGTCTTCCATCAGCGCGAGCGCCTCGCCGGAGCTATAGCCGGTGGCTGCAGCGCCAACGATCGCTGCGGTTGGCATCAGGTTGTACTGCGCGGCGACTGCGGGCCCCTGCTCCTCGCTGAATCGCACGAAGGCCGAGAGCGGCACCATCTGACCACTTCGGGAGCGCACGGTCAGGCGTCCGATCGCGTCCTGGTCCAGTCGCGACTTCGGATCGGCCTGGACGAAGATCGTGTAGTTCTGACCGAACTTCGAGAACTGGTTGACATACGAGGAGCCGAGGTAACTTTGCATCGCATCGTAGGCGTCGCCCACCGACACCCCGAGTGCTTCGGCACGGGCGCGGTTGAGGTCCAGCTTCAACTGCGGCACGGCGATCCGGAGTGGCGTGAACACGCGCTCGATGCGCGGGTCGGTCGACGCCGCTGCCACCATGGCCTGGGCCGCGGCGGCCAGCTTCTGGTCGTCCCCGCTGCCGTCGTTCAACACCAACTGCATTTGGAAACCGCCGGAAAGGCCGAGACCGTTGATCGGCGGCGGCACCAGAACGAGCCCGCTGGCGTCCGGCAAGCGGTCAAGTTCCTCGTTGAGCCGCTTGAAGATGCTCCGCAGATCCTGCCCTGCGGACTTGCCGCGTTCGTCCCAGTCTTTCAGCACGAAGTACACGAGCGCGGCGCTCGACAGCGGCGCATTGCTCTCCAGCGGCGACACACCCCCGACCGCGATTGCATGTTTCACCCCTGGGACTTGCAGTCCAGCCTGCACTAGCTGCTGGGCCGCGCGGTCGGTTCGCTCCAGGGAAGCCGCGTCCGGCAACTGCAAAGCCACCATCACAAAGCCCTGATCTTCAGTCGGGATGAATCCTGTCGGGATCGTCGCGAAACCCCAGGCCGACAAACCGATCAGCAATGCGCCCGCGGCCGCGCTCAGCCAACGGCGACGCAGCAAGATCTGGATGAGTCGCAGGTAAGCCCGCTCCGTCGGCCCGTAGACTGCGTCGAAGGCCCGCGCAAAGCGCCCCGGACGACGCCCGGGATCGTGCGGACGAAGATACTGCGCCGACTGCGCGGGCTTGAGCGTGACGGCATTGATCCCCGAGATCACCGCCGTCGCGGCGATGACCAGCGCGAACTGCTTGTACATCTCGCCGGTGATGCCCGGGATGAAGGCCGCAGGCAGGAAGACCGCGGTCAGCACCAGGGTCACGCCGATAATGGGCCCGAGCAACTCATTCATCGCGGAGACCGCAGCCTCGCGCGCAGGCATGCCCTCCTCCAGCTTCTGCGCCACGCCTTCGACGACGACGATGGCGTCGTCGACCACGATGCCGATGCACAGCACGATCGCGAACAGCGTTAGCAGGTTGATCGAAAAGCCCAGCGCGGCCATCGCTGCGAAGGCGCCGATGACGGTGATCGGCACGGTCGTGGCCGGCACCAGGGTGGCACGCCAGTCCTGCAGGAATACGATGATCACCAGCAGCACCAGCAGACCCGCCTCGACCAGGGTCTTGTAGACCTCATGGATCGAGGCGCGGACGAATACCGTGGTGTCCAGGGGCACATCAAAGCGCAGCCCCTTCGGAAAGCCCGCCGACAGGCGCTTAAGCTCCGCACGCACGGCATCGGCCGCGTCCAGCGCATTGGCGTCGGGCAGCTGGTAGATGGCGATGCCGCCGGCCGATCGGCCGTCGAAGGTGAAGGTCTGGTTGTAGTTCTGGCTACCGAGCTCGATGCGCGCCACGTCGCGCAGCCGGGTGACTGCGCCGCCGTCGCCGGTGGCAATCACGAGATTGCCGAATTCCTCCGCGTCCTCAAGAGGTCCATCAACCACGATGCTCAACTGCTGCTGCTGTCCTGGCGGTGCCGGCGGCATGCCAAGCTGGCCGGCGCTGATGCGCTGGGTCTGCTTGCCCACCACCGCGATCACCGCAGATGGGTTGAGGCCGCGCTGTTTCATCTGCGCCGCGTCGAGCCAGATGCGCATGCTGTAGGCGCCAACGCCAAACACACCGACGTCGGCGATCCCGGGCAGACGCGCCAGACTCTCGCGCAGCCGGAGGTTGGCGAAGTTGCTCAGGAAAAGGGCGTCATGCGCCGGATCGTCCGAGCTGAGCGTGACGATCTGCAAGATCGCGGTTGAGCGCTTGCGCGTCACCACGCCCTGCTGCTGCACAGCGCTGGGCAACGACGGCAGTGCGCTGGCAACGCGGTTCTGCACGGCGACCTGGGCCTGGTCCGCGTCGGTACCTACGGCGAAGCTGACCGTCAGTGTATAGCGGCCGTCGTTGGACGCGACGGACTGCATGTAGAGCATGCCTTCGACACCGTTGACCTGCTGCTCGATGGCCCGCGCCACCACATCTTTGACGGTGCGGGCATTGGCGCCGGGGTAGTTGGCGGTTACCGTGATCGTGGGCGGCGTGAGCTGCGGGTACTGAGCCACGGGCAGGCCCAGGACGGAGACGGCCCCGATCAGCAATGTCAGCAAGGCAATGACATTGGCCAGGACCGGTCGCTCGATGAAGTAGCGCGCGATCATCGAGACGCGGAGCCCGAAGCAGCAGCCTCTGGCTGAGTCCGAACTGTCCTGCCGTCGGCTACCTTGGTGGTGCCGCCGACGATCAGAAGTTCGCCTGCCGCCAATCCGCTCAGGACTTCCCTGAACTCGCCTCGCGCGGCCCGAGTCTGAACACCACGTCGCCGGGCCAGGTCGCCTTCGGCGATGTAGACGAAGTCGCCCTGCTGGTCGCTCAGTATTGCCGCCCGCGGCACCAAAAGGGCCTCACGCGGCGGCCCCAGGTCGATCGACAATTTGGCGTAGTAGCCGGGAAGCAGGCGCCCATCGCTATTGGCGAATCGGCCTCGCACGGCCAAAGTGCCGGTGCCGGGCAAGACCTGCCGGTCGACGAAGTCGAGTTCCCCATGCTCAGGTTCCTGGTCCTCACCCTGCGGAGTGGCCTGCACCGGGACCTGCTCTGCCACCCCTTGGCCGGCACGGTCCGCCACCCTCGCGCGCAGTCGCAGCACGTCGCGTTCGCCCACGGCAGCGTTGACGTAAATCGGCGACAGCTTTTGGATTGTCGCCAATAAAGTGCCGCCGGGCGAGGCGCCAACGTAGGCACCGACATCCACTTGGCGCCGGCCGACGACGCCATCGAATGGCGCTCTGATCTGCGTGTAGCTGAGGCTAATCTTTGCAAGCGCAAGATTGGCCTCCGCTTGCTGCAGATTAGCCAGCGCGGCATCTACGCTCGACTGGGAGGTGGCCCTCTCCTGCAGCAACTGGGATTGGCGGTCGAAGTCGCTGCGGGTCTGAGCCAGGCGGGCCTCATTGAGTTTGACCTGCTGTTCGTAGGTTTCCGGCTCGATGGAAAACAGCAATCGGCCGCGGCGCACGTATTGCCCGTCGCGGTAATGGATCTCCTTTAACGCACCGGCGACGCGGGCCATCAGGTCCGCTCGCTGACTTGGTGCGACGCTGCCGTCGAGTTCGATCACGTCCTGAATGTGGATGCTCGCCACCGGTTGGACGGTGACGTCGACGACCGACGCCAACGACTCGGTTGGCGACTGATTCTGCTTTCCGCATCCGCACAGAAGCACAAGGAGGCAGGTTAGTGCCGCCGGATTGCGGACCCCAGACATGAGAGCGGCACGACGGATCAAGGCTGAGCTCCTTCGTCGAGCGGTTGCTGCTCCAAGCCGCCCAACGCGCGCCATGCGCTGATATGGGCCTGAACCAGCGCACCCCGGGCCTGCACCAACGCATCGGAGGTTTGGAGTCGGGCCTGCTCGGCGCTGGCCACGGTGGTGTAGTCGGTTTGACCCGAACGGTACCGGGTGCCGGCCAATTCGGCGCTTCTCAATGCCGCCGCTTCGGCCGCGCGCAATTGCGCCACCTGCTCCGTGTATTCCAAGATCGCTCTCATCGCGTCCTCGACCTCCTGTTGCGCCTTCAGCACCTGGTTCTGGTAAGTCAGCACGGCCTGCCTGAAAAGGCTGTCCTGAATCTTGACCTGCGCCTTGATGCGTTCACGGTCGAACAGCGGCATCACCAGCCCGAGGCCCGCCGAAAGTGTCCTGCTGTCCCAGCGAAACAGCTCAGAGACGCTGTCGGTGGCCGAGAACCCGAATGAGCCTCCAAGCGTGAAAGACGGGTACAGGGCGGCTTCGGCCTGACCGATGCGCGCCGACTGCGCCATCGCGACCGACTCCGCTTGCATCACGTCGGGGCGCCGCCGGAGCAGATCCTTGGGCAGGCCGGCCGCCGCAGCCCTGGGTGCGCTTGGCAGCGCATGCGTCATCGGATACTGGCGCGCAAAGCGATCCGGCGGCGATCCGAGGAGCACACTCAGGGCGTGTTGGAAGGTCGCCAGCGACTGCCGGATCGATGGCAACTGGGCGAGCGTCTGTGCATGCTGCGTTTGTGCCTGGCGATAGTCCAGTTCGGAGGCCGCTCCCAAGCGGAAACGAGCCTCGGCGATCCGCAAGCTCTCTTGCTGTTGCGCCAGATTGGCCTGGGCGACGGCAAGGCGCTGCTCGAACAGCCGCACGTTGCAGTAGGTGGCTGCAACGCTCGCCTTGATTGAGACCATCGCTGCACGGTAAGCCGCCCGACTGCTGCGTAGGGACGCGGCGTCGGCCTCAACGGCGCGCCTCTGTCTGCCCCAGAAGTCCACTTCCCAAGAAACCTGACCGAGCACCTGATTGGCCGTCGAGCCCTCATCGGTACCCCGAAGTTTCGAGATCGGATCGGGCTGGCTGTAGTTGCTGCCTGCAGAGACCTGGGCAGCCGGCAGTACGGATGCCCGCGTTCCGCTCAGCACGGCCTCGGCCTGCGTCAACTGCATCGCTGCAATTTGCAGCGTCAGGTTGTTGGATTGCGCAAGCTGCAGCAGTTCAGTCAGTACCGGGTCTTCGAAGCTGCCCCAGAAGTTTGCTTCATCGTCGACGCCGGCGTCCAAGCGCAGTTCGGCAGGCTGAGACCATTCAGCCTGCAATGACAGCGGTGTCCTTGCGTATTCAGGACCGACCGACGAACAGGCCGCGAGGGCACATAGGACAAGCAGTCCGGTACGTTTCGAGTGAAACTCGAATGCGACACGGCAAAGCTTGTCGAATGTGAACCGCATTGCCGCTCCTTGACAACCTGCGAGTGCTTCGAAGCCCGACTGCCATCGGCCAACACCCTGATATCGCTATTGTAGAAATTCGATCTCCAGTTGGGACGGATAATCAGATGACGTTTTATGATGATTGGACCTGCGCCGCGCGCCCCCAACGCGAGATGACGTCCAGCCAGTGAGGAGTTCGAAACTCGAGGGCGAGCGATGCAAGATCCATCGGCGCGGTGGCGTGGGCAGCTGATCTATTCGGCCTCGTGTGTTGGCACCTGAGATTGATCGTCGGCAGGCGCCCGTAACAAATCAGGGCAACGCCGCATATTTGCTGCACATCATTCGATTGAAGGTGCAGTGGCGGCAGACAACCGGCAATCAGCCGCTCAGTAAACAGAACTCAAGCAATCTCGCCCGCTGTGAGGCAGCCTGCGTCTATGCCTCACAATCCAAAGTGGGCACGAACAGCGTTCGTCTGGGTTTTCGGCGAACTGGTCCGCAAGCACGATTATCGAAAGGAGAGGCAGCAGCCGTACCCGATCAGCTACTGAAAGCGACGCCGACCCACGCCAGTCGAAAGGAATTCGGCAATGCTTCGATCGAGCAAGCGCACCCGACCGCGAAACAGGAAGTCGAATGACTTGTTGTGCGTTTACCACTGGCAAGGTGCGGAAAGTACGATCGTCAGCACTTCAAGAAAGGGCTTGATCAAGATGGTGGCCAGAGACGGAATCGAACCGCCGACACGTTTACCATCGGCGATTTGCGCCGCACTGTCGAAACGCGGCTCGCCGGAGTTGGCGTCCCGGTCGAAATCCGCGCACAACTGCAGAGCCACGGGCTTGGCGGCATTCAGGAACGGCACTACGATTGCCAAGACCACACCGATGAGAAGCGTGCGGCGCTGGAAAAGTTGCGTGACCTGCTTCAGGGCAGCGCCGCGACGGTGACCACGATCCGGCGTGCACGGAGCAAAGCCTAAGGTATATACTTCAATGACGGATATAAAGCACGTTCCGACATTTGTGCTGGAAGTAAGGATACTGCGCTAACGCACTATCGCGCTAGCACATTTCGGCGATGCCCGTGGTTCGTGGATGTCGTGCGATTGGCCGCACTTGCCGCAGATTTCTTCGCGCGCGCACGCGAACCACTGGTCGAAAATGGCGTCCTTACAGGCAAAAACAGTCTTACAGCTGCGGCAGTTGCGTGCGGCACTGTTGTGCCCTCGTGGCCGGCAAAAGCGACACCCAACCAGGAGTGTTTGTATGATGCTCGCACGTGGCCAGCTCGATTTCGACAGGCGTTACTTGGTAACGCGGACAATCGGCAATCAGCCTGGCTTCTTGCGCACCAGCGCTGTGATTTCGAACCCATGCAGGTGGCCGAACCGCCGGTAAAGGAAGGGAATCAACTCGCGTGGCACGGGCGATGGAATGTGCAGAACGAGCGGATCGCCTTCGCAGTCGATCAATTCGTAGTTGTCGGCTTCCAGGCGGGTGACTTGTACGCCATAACGGCGCAAGACCGCTAGCACGTGCGTGCGGGGCTGTGCGCCATCCCATTGGCCTTGCGGCAACTTCACGCAGCGCGAAGGGCGTTCGGGTGGCGAACGAACGAGATCGATCGCGGGATTGGCGCGCCTTGCGTCGCTGGCCCAAAGTCCTCGGTGATTTCACACCAGAACATCGGCTTGGTTTCCTGATCGAAGTACGCCTCGCGAGCTTCTGCGGGCGCTGCCGATTTGAAAAGGCCAGACAGAGGCCGATTGCGCCGCAGGTAGCTGCGGATGGTGGCGATGAACCCGTCCGCGAAACGCTCGCGCGCTTCCTCTTCTGTGGCACCTGTCGCAACGTAGTCGATTTCGATTCCCTGAGCCACGAACCCGCCGCCGGCGCCGGGTGCAATCAACACGCGCAAGTCTGCGGCCACGAACTGGCGCTCGGTGCTGACGGCGTGGGCGAGAAATGGGCGAACGGTACTCATGGGGAAAAGCGTACCACGCAACGTGTGTCGTATGCGTAACGCGCCACCCGATACCGGGTTACGCAGCGGGCCAAGCAGACAACAAACGGGCACCATACGGGCACCAGATCAGAGCAGGCGAACTGGAGTGCTGCCTAAATGTGATCTAAGTGCTTGATCGAGATGGTGGCCAGGGACGGAATCGAACCGCCGACACGGGGATTTTCAGTCCCCTGCTCTACCAACTGAGCTACCTGGCCAAAGAGACACGGCGTTGGTGGGTGATCGCCGAGCCCGCAATTAAGCCTTAGCGAAAACGTCACGTCAACCTTGCCGACGATTGGGCGGGTACCGACATTCAGCAACCATGCGACGCAGATCCCGCGCTTGGCGGCGTGGCCTTTACATCGAAGCTACTGCTGATGGGCTTGCGGCAGTTGTCCGGTGCGCAATTGATGTGTGTTCGCTGTTGCGACTGGGCCGCTGGCGTCTATGCCAGGGCGGCGAGCAACGCGAGTGGCGAGTACCAGCGGTATTGGTGTTCGATCAGCGTTTCGCCAACCAGTCCCGCATCGCGCCTGGCGAACTGGTGGCGCGCGTCAAGCGATTCGTAAAATCGTGCGGCTGGAAAATTGCCGTCGAGAACCCACAGGTAGACGCAAGCATCCGGGCGTTCGCGCTGTAACCGTTCCCCCGCGCAGCGCATGAGCGTTCGGCCTATGCCGACGCTCTTTTGCGCTGGATGGACGTGCAGGTTATCGATCAGGGAACCCTGGTCGGTGTCGATAACGATACTGATGAATCCGACTCCATCGCGGGCGATCCAAGTGCTACGCCGTGGTTCCGACAATCGTTCGCGCCAGATGGCAATGCGCTCATCGACAAGTCCAGGTCCGAGTTTTGCGGCGCTCATCAAATTGCGATAGGCACTTTGCCAACTCGTGGCGTGCAACACGCCAATCTGCTCGGCGTCGCCGATTGTCGCTTCTCGGATCACGCGAAGGACCGCATCGAAGGGAAAGCGCTAGCATGCCGCAGATCGCGCTCCGGAAAGAACGCCATGCTGGCTGTCATTTGGGCACAGGACATTCCCGATTCGGCGCCGGCTCGAGGCGAACACCTGGCTGCACACCTGGCTTACATCGAATCGAACATGGCGACGATTCGTGTCGCCGGCCCATGGCTGGGGGACGATGGCGCGATGATCGGTTCGATGTATGTGATCGAAGTCGATTCGCTGGCTGCGGCGCATGCGTGGATTGCCGCCGATCCGTACTCAGCGGCGGGCGTCTGGCAATCGTGTCGCGTTTGGCCGTACTACGCGGCGGCTGGTACCTGGGTCGGAGGTCGCAACTGGTGAGCGTGCGCTCGCACATGGAACTCGATGGGCGCTGGCTGCGCATCGTTCTGGATCGCCCTGCCCTGCGCAATGCGCTCGATCGGGCTGCATGGCGAGAACTGGGGCGTGCGATCGACCAGCGCAACACTTCAGTGCGCGTTGTCTCGATCGAAGGCGGCGCGCACTTTTGCGCCGGGGCGGATATCCATGAGTTGCGCGTGCATATCCGCGATCGCGAATGGATGGCGGAAAACCATGAAATCGTGCAACGCGCTCAGCGCAGCGTTTTCGAGGCTGCGGTGCCCACGATCGCTGCCATTCGCGGGGCATGCTTCGGCGGCGGCCTGGGCATCGCAACCGCGTGCGATCTGCGCCTGGCCGACGACACCGCGCGCTTTGCGGTGACGCCCATCCGGCTGGGCCTGCTCTACAGCCCAAGCGACACTCAGCGCCTGGTACGCGCGGTGGGACTGCCGCTCGCCAGCGATATGCTGCTGACCGCGCGCGAGCTCGATGCGGATGCCGCCGAGCGCTGCGGGCTGGTGCAGCGTCGTTGCGCTGCGGGCGAGTTCGACAGCCAACTCCTCGTGCTTGCGCAGCAGCTGGCGTATGGGCCGCGCCAAGCTCTTGCGGGCATCAAGCGCACGCTTCAGGCGGTGTCGACTATTCCTGTCGACCATGCGCTCGACGCACTCGCGATGGAGGCTTTCGGCGGTGAGGAGTTTGCCGCTGGCGCGGCAGCTTTCGTGGAAAAGCGCAGTGCAGACTTTGGATGACCCGATGACTCGATATCTCGCTTTGGCGCTGCAAACGCGTTGCTTCGCGGTCAACGGAATGAGCATCGATTCAGCTCGCGAGCGCATGCGTGCCAACCTGGTCCGCGTGTCGGCACAGATCGCCGCGAGCAAGCGATTCATCGGCCCGGATCTGAAGCTGGTTGTACTCCCAGAGTATTTCCTGACCTCATTTCCTCAGGGCGAATCGATCGAGCATTGGCAGGCGCTCGCATGCCTTTCGATGGACGATGCGCTGTATGGCCAGCTTGGCGCTTGCGCGTCTGGGGAGCAGGTCTACATCGCCGGCAACGCCTACGAGCGCGACCCGCATTTCCCGGCGCTGTATTTCCAGACAAGCTTTGTGATCAGTCCATCCGGCGAGATTTGCCTGCGCTATCGGCGCCTCGTTTCGATGTTCGCGCCGACGCCCCACGATGTCCTGGATGCATACCTGGATCGTTATGGTTGGGAGGGCGTGTTTCCGGTCGCCGATACCGCGATCGGCAAGCTGGCGGCAATCGCGTCCGAGGAAATTCTGTACCCGGAAATCGCACGCGCTCATGCACTCCGCGGCGCCGAGATATTCGTGCACAGCACCAGCGAAGTTGGCAGCCCGGCACTCACGCCCAAACACATCGCCAAGCGTGCAAGAGCGCTCGAGAACCTCGCCTACGTGGTCTCGGCAAACTCGGCTGGCATCGAAGGCACTTCAATCCCTGCCGAATCAACCGATGGCATGTCCACGGTCATCGACTACAAAGGCATGGCTTTGAGCGAGGCAAGCACCGGCGAGTCGATGGTGGCGTATGCGACGATCGAACTGGAAGCGCTGCGCGCCTGGCGACGCCGTCCGGGCATGGGCAATCTGCTGGCGCGGCAGCGGCTGGAACTGTTCGCACCTACCTACGCCGCTGTCGTCCACCCCAAGAACACGCTGTCCCAGACGCCGCCGACGCGGGCGCACTTTCTGGACACCCAAAAACGCGTGATCGACGATCTCGCATCACGAGGACTGATCTGATGGAAACGCCCGAGATTCATCGCGCCGATCCGCGCGAAAGAAAACGCATGCTGTGGATCTTGCTGGGCGCCAGTATTGCGGCAGTCGCCACGTTGATCTACGTGCAAAGCGAACTGTCGGCCATCCGCGGCTGGCTGCAGGCTGGCGAGGTGGAATTCGCAACCGAGCGATTCCATATTCTGCTACGCGCAGCGCTGGCGCTGATGGGTCTGGTGGGTCTCGTGGCGGGAACCCTGGTCGGTATCGGCTCATGGCGCGTCATCAAGGAACAGCGTTACCCGCATAGTGAGGCGCGACTGATACGAGACAAGCCCATCGTGCGCGGCCAACGCGCGCTGGTGTACGGCCGTCTCGGTTTTGCGTTGGCCTTTGGCTTCTATCTGGTCGCAACGCTCGGTGCGTGGTTCGGATGGCGTCTGCTGGCATCCCTGCCCTAGTGTGGTGTCCTTGCCATTGAGGTCGCGAATCCGGCGCATGTCCGGACTCGCTCCCTATTGATCAAGCGCTGTGCTTGATCGCGATAGCAGGCTGTTTCTCACCACATTAGCGTGGCGTCGCCAAAGTACTTGGACTACCAGCACTGCAGCGTTTCCATCTTTTTGCAAAGCCGTCACTTTCAGAGCACTTTCACGCAGCGATCATGGTTGGCAAAGTGCCGGATCAGGATCACGACGGATGAGGTATATGAAGCCCGGGGCAGTCGTAGCAAGCGCGTTAGCGCTGATGGTTCTCAGCGTCACCGCTTATGCCGATGGCTGGCCCGCGGTATCGCCCGGCGACACACCCGCGCCAGGACAACCGACATCGGGGCTGTTTATTGTCCATGCTCAAGGCAATGGACCAGCCGACGGCGATTGGATTTCGGCAGCGACCGGCGGCAATACGCATTACAGTTACTTCATCGAAGTGCCTCCGTCGACGACCAATCTGATCGTCGAAATCTTCGATCCCGACGTTTTCCAGGGCGGGGCTGGCGAGGGCAGCAGTGCTTCGCTCCCGCACTACGATCAACAGCGCACTGCCGGCTCTCTTACCGATTATTTGTTGATCAATCCGGCAGGCACGACGGTGCAGACCCTCAATGGTTCGGTCGCTGCGCCCGCTGCCTCGCATGCAACCTGGTTTCCATTCACCACGGTGGCTGCCCCCGGAAATGGCCACTGGGAAGTGCGCGTCGACTCGTTGGCTGGCGGCGGCAATGTCAATGGCTACGGCCTGAGGGCGCGCGCCACGGTGGGCGGCGTCGCGACGCAGTTGCGGGTTTACGCCGATGCGCACTTGAGCGTACAGCACTACGGCGCCACCGGGCTTTACGTAGCGCATCCGTATGTGACCGGCCATTGCCAGGTCCGCGTGCGCGATCACGACGCGGATGCGGCGACGATTGGCGCTCTGACGACAATTTCGCTCAGCTCCAATGTGCCAACCGTGGTCAGCCAGAGCTTCACAGGCGCTGCGCTATCGGCGAACACTGGCATCTGGAACGCGAACGACACCACGGCCGCGTGGCATACCGATATCGCAGTGGTACGTCCTGGCATCTACACCACGGAAATCGTTCCGCGTTCGACGGGCTCGACCAACGAATTCCAGGTGGGCTTTTACAACCCGAACGGTTTCGGAGACAACGTCAATCCAACTGTTCCAGCCGCAGGCGCATCCTGGGCGAACTCCTGGCGCATTTATTTGCCCACGCCGACGACGCCAGCGACCGCTCGCGGCACTGCGCCAATCAAACCCTTCCTGACGCAACGCGCTTTCCACGCTGGCGACGCCAGCCCGAATCCGCCAGGTGTCGGGCAGACCGGCAACTACGATGTGGTCATCGAAATGGTCAATCCAACCGCCTATCCGATCACGTTCTCTGCGACCAACGTTGTGCGCGCGCAGGTGCCGGGCGGGCCAGTGGTGTTGGCAACTGCAGCAGCGGTTTCCGCCGGCAGCATCGTCGCGCAACCAGCGATTGGCAGCTCCGGGCCGATCACCTGGAATCCGGGGACCGTGGCCGCCGGCGCGACCGTGACCATGACCTACCGCGTGGCGGTAACGCCGGCAGCGATCGGTCGCATTCCGGTCACCGGCACGCCCGCCTCCAATGGCACGTCTGCTACCTATGTCGATGAAACTGCGAACACCACTCAGTCCAGGGCGACGTATGCCTGGGGCCCGCTGTGCGAGCTGGCCGTGACCTCGGGCGGTACGCCGGTGCCGACGCCGGCAACCCTCGCGAGTGTCAGTTCGAATCGCGAAGGAGATCGCCTGGTTGTGCAGTTGCGCACCGCTGTGCAAGTCGGCGTGGCGTATTACGAGTTGCTCGAATTGCCAACCGGCGCCTCGCGCTGGGCACGCGTACCGGGCGGCATCGCGGCGGCACCCGAGGACCATTTCGTGTCCAAGTCGATCCGCCTCGAAGGCCGCACAAGCGCCGACCGCTTCATGATTCGCGTCGTCGATATCGACGGGAAGTCGATGTTGCACGGTCCGTTTGAAGTAGGCACGACGACTGGCCGCGATCCTGAAACGCGAACGATTCCATGGGCCGAGATTGCGGCGCAGGCTCAGGCGTCGCGGAGCGCCGGACGCGGGGCGAGCCCGAATCCGGAGGCCTTCGATCTCAGGACGCAACGCGCCGGAATTGCCCGGCTGCGGTTTGAGGACTTGCCGAACGCAGCCTGGCAGGGAACAGCCATCGCTGGTATCGGCGTGTACGATCGCGATCAGGCGATTCCGATCAAGCTGACGAGCACTGATGAAGTTTTCGGTCCGGGCGATAGCATCGAGTTCATCGTCGACGCCTCCACCAGCTTGTATTCGAGGGACCGGGTTTACCAGTTGCGCCGAGGACAAACATCACCGGCGCGAATCGGCGAGCGCCGCGTGGCGTCGATAACGCCGGGCATGCCGGCGATCAAGGTTGAGCGGCAATCGGTGCTCGATCAGGACGTTCTTTACAGCTTGTCTTCGCCGCTGCCCGATCCCTGGCATTACGAGCGGCTGGTGTCGTTTGGCTCCGCGCCGCTCACGCGCAACTACACGCTGACGCTTGATCCCTCCTACACCGGCGATGTGTACGTGTCTGGAAAGATGCTGGGCGGTATCGATCACGAGGGCGGCGAGGCCGATCATTTGGTTCGAGTGGCAGTGAACGGTACGGAAGTCACTACAGTGCGCTTTGAGGGCGTCGACGTGGCTGGTTTCGATACCAAAGTTCCTGCATCGGCATTGAATCCGGGCGCCAACACAGTGTCCTTGACGCTGCCGGCCCAGGCCTATGGCGTCGATATTGTCTATGTCGAAAAAGTCGGGCTTCGTTATCAAGGCAACGCCCCAGTTGTGGCGGGCGCCGCGCGCTTCACGCCCGTGCCGGGCGAGTACGCACCTCTGCCCGCAGCCGACAACTTGTTTGCCAGCGGCTTCGGCCTGGAGGCAGCGCCGGATTCGTGTGCAGCTGTCGATTCACAGAGCTTGTGTCGGATCGCCGCGCTGGAGGGATTGCAGAGCGCCTCGGCCCGAGTCTATCGGCGCGCCGCCGATGGCAGCGTCGAGGCCCTGGTTGGCGTGACGCAGACATCCCAAGGCATCAGTTGGGCCGAACCGCTGACGCTCGGGCGCGAGATTCACGCCGCCGATGCCACTGGATTGGTCGGCTTGACGATCTCGCCGTCGGAAATGCCGGCAGCCGTCGCCGGACTGGCTGACTTGCTGATCGTGGCGCACCCGGTGTTTGTCGACGCCATCCAGCCGCTTGCTGTGCGCCGCCGCGGTCAGGGGCTCAGCGTCCAGGTGGTGTCGACTGACGCCGCCTACGCGAGATATTCCGGCGGCAATGTGGACCCGGAGGCGATCGATCGCCTGATCGCTGAGGCGGCAGCTGCCAACAACACGCGCTCAGTGCTGCTGGTTGGCGCGGACACTTATGACTACTACAACCGCCTCGGTTTGGGCTCGATCAGTTTCGTGCCGTCGCACTATGTGCGGATGCATCCGGTGGTGAATCACGCGCCCACCGATGGTTTGTATGCGGATATCGATGGCGATCGGATTCCCGACCTTGCGATAGGTCGCCTGCCGGTGCGGACAGTTGCCGAGCTGCAGACGGTGTTGCAAAAGATCGACAGTTACGAAGCCGTTGGCGGCCCAGCGGTCGCGCCTGGACTGTTCATCGCCGATGCTGCGGATGCAAACGGCGCGGTTTTCAGCAGTCTGAGCGATGTTCTCCGAACACGCATGTCCCGCCCGGTGAGCACAGCCTACCTCGATACGACACCAGCTTCGCAAGTGCGGCAGCACTTGCTCGATTCCGCCAGATCTGGTGCAGACCTGATCCATTATCTGGGACACTCCAGCTCCAACACCTGGACGTTTCCGGCACCGGGCTTGATTTCCCCTGCAGAGCTTTTCTCCGGTGCATTGGCCAACGCCGTGCGGCCGACGATCGTCTGGCAATGGGGATGCTGGAACAGCTACCTCGCCGAACCGACAGCCGATACGCTCGGCCATGCGTGGTTGCTCGGTCCAGGCGCTGCCGTCGGCGTAATCGGCGCGTCCAGTCTCACCGAGGCCGAGCACGATGCCTTTCTCAGCTGGCGATTGATCGAGGCCTGGAATGCACCGGGCGCTACGCTGGGCAGCGCGCTGCTCCAGGCCAAGCGCAATTTGGCGGTCAACGATCCTGGCGCCGCAGATGTCATTCTAGGAACGACGCTGTTCGGCGACCCAAGCCTTCGTCGACGCCCTTGAGTGGCTCCATCCGCAGCGATGGCCGCCGCTTGCGCCGTCGCTGATCGGGCTACATGCAGTCGCTCAGGCCAGGCCCGCCATAAATGAAGCGCTCGATGTCTGCGCTCTGCGAGATGCCGTCGACGCGATAGCGAAACACGGCGCGCTGGCCATCGACAAACTCCACACTGGCGTCGCCGACGACCGGCAAATCAGCAGCAGCCGGCGTGCTGTTGATTTGCGCGAACGGCGTACCCGTCGTTGGTCGGCGCAAAGAACCAGCAAATTTGCCGCTGGCATCGCGCGTGAGCGTAGCCAGCAACCAGATGGGCTGACGATCGGCGGCATACGTGTACCAGGCGACAACCAGCGTATTGCCCTGCTCCGCCAGGTTCAGCCCCCAGCCCGATTGCCTCGGGTTCCACCAGATGTCGCTGCGATTGGCCCCGCCATCGCGCATGCCGGTCGCAAAACGGCAAATCGGCGGGCGTGAAAATCGGAAGATCTCAACGCGCTTTTGCTGTGTCACGCTGCCAATCGTGTAGCTGAACTCCACCGCGCCCGCAGGCAACGGTCGCAGCGCGAAGTTGCCGACTTGCTCCAGTTGCGCACCGGCATCGCCAGCGATCTGATTGAACGGCGTTCCGGTAGAGCGAAACGCCGGTCCTGTGTAGCGCCCGTCGGTCTGCAGCGTCAATGCGCCGCCCAAGTACCACACGGCGCGACCATTGCCGTCGTAGGTGTACCACGTTGGGAATATCGCGTCGCCCTGGTGCGCCAGACTCAAACCCCAACCGGGTTCGTCGGGTTTAAAGTACAGGCCAGCCAGGTTCCGTTTCAGTTGCGCTTCGAAGAAGTGCGCGGTCCGGTGGATGAAGTCGCTGTGGTATTCGTGCGCACCCCAGGCGTTCTCGATTTGCCCGATGATGTCGCCGCGTAACGGTCGCAACTCGTTCGGAATCAGCGGATCGATCGCACTACCGCGGGGGTCGCGAATGACCATTCCGCGCGCATCCAGGAATCCGCCCTGGCGCAGGTTGCCGGTGAGTACCCGCGACTGCTCGACGCTGATGCCATCGATACGCGCAAATCGTTCCGCGTATACCGGGTTGGGCTCCACGATGTTCAGTTCGTTCGGCACGCCACGCGCGGTCAAACCGGCGCTCGAGTTCTGCGCGCGAGCAATCGACCCAGGCGCCAGCGTTGGATCGTTGCGACCGAGCGTCCAAATGGTCGGCACCGATGTTTGCGCCATGATGCTCTCGATGCCATCGGCGATCATCAGCGACTGCCCGGCGAAACCGAGCAACGCGCTGATACGCGAACAGAAGCCACCGCCGTTGCTGGTGCCCTCGCAAAAGATCGGCGTGGCCGCGCTGATAGCGCCGTTGGCACGCAATCGATCGATGATTCCCTGGACATTCACAACGTCCGGGTTGCTGATCGAAAACTGCGGATTCCATTGACGGTCGTCTCGATTCACCGAGTCGAGGCCAACGATGCCGAAGCCGCGGGAGACGAGAAGGCGCGTGGCCTCGATCGCTTGCGGTTTCTGAAACGGCAGATCGCCGCTGCCGCCGCTGCCGTGAAACGAGAACACCAGCCCGCGCAGGTTGGCCGGGAGCAATTGTCGATAGCGCGCGCCGTTGATCGTCAGTGTCTGCGGCGTGGTCGCCGCAGGCAAGGTCAGAAAACGCGCCGTAAGTGCGACCGGCTGCGCCGGCATCGCGAAACTTGCGTGCCAGGCGCGCGGATCGGCGAGCACCGGCGAGTCACCGAGCCAACGATCGAACACGCGCAGCGAGCCAGGTGCTTCCGCATACAATTCGGCAGGAAGCGTCGCAGTGGCCGATACGCGATAGCCGCCGCTGGCATTCACGGCCGGAACGGCCGGCCCAAGGATTGCGCGCACATCGGCCCACATCGCTTGCACCGGATCTTCGATATTGCGCAGCACGTTTTGCGTCAGGAACACGCCTGCGAAGCCGGCTTCGCGATCGAAAACCGGATAGAAACCGAACGCGCCCGGGCTCGACGCCAGCGTGGTCCTGCCGTTGGCATCAACTCGCTCACGCCAGAGGCCGATTCCATATCCTTGCGCTTCTTCGAATGGCGTCGACAGGATCGGCGCGCCACGGGTCTGATCCTCTATCAGCTGATCGACCAACCCAGCGCTGAGCCAGGTCTGCCCGTTGAACTGACCCCGCTGCACGAAGGCTTGCGCGAGGCGGCCGTAGTCGCTCAACGTCGAGCGTGCGCCTCCTGCGATTCGCGGATTGCTGACCTCGACGTAACCTGACGCCGTGCTGTTGAACGCGTAGTCGGTCTGCGTCATGCCGAGCGGCGTGGCAACCTCATTGCGGAAAATCTGGTCCCAGCGAAGGCCGGTGGCAATCTCGGCCAGGCGGCCCGCGACGTGCATCGAATTGCCGCCATAAGCGAATCGCGTCCCCGGTGCATAGCTCAAGGGCGCCGCCAGCAACTGGTCGACGCAGCTATGAAACACCAGGGTTGCATCGCCGATGCAACCGGTCTCCGTGCCCGCCAGCCCCGAGGTATGCGAGAACAATTGCCGTAGCGTGATCGCGCGCTTGTCGGCCGGTGCATTCGGCAAGTACTGACCGATGGTGTCGTCCCATCGGAGCACCTGACGAACGACCAGTCGCGCGATGACGGCGCCCGATAGCCACTTACTGGCAGAAGCAATCGCCACTCGCTGCTGCAAGGTGTAGCCGCCGAAGGCTTGCTGGTACATCACTTGCCCGTCGCGGATCACCAATACCGAGGCGCCGGGCAAGTTTGCGCTACTGACCAGCGACTGGACGCGCGTTGTGACCGGAGAGAAATCCTGTGCCTGGGCGAACGAGGCCGCGAGTAGCAAAATCGCGAAGGCTTTCATGCGCGCGCGTCCGGTGGCAACGATCTCGGTACCAACGCATCGGGGAGGCGCAGGTTGACGCTCTTGCTCTTCGCTCGAATCAAGCCGCACTGCGCCAGACGCAACCCACAAAAGACAAGGGGCGGCCCGAAGGCCGCCCCTGTGAGCTACCGCGTTCGCTTACAACTTAAGCTTGGCGACGAACCAGCACCAAGCCCAAGCCGCCCAGCAGGAGCGCAAGAAGCGCCAATGCGAACGGATTGTTGACCGGGATCGCCTCATACGGGAAGCCAGCTCGAATCGACAAGTTGGCGTTGTTATTGGTGTTCACCGGATCGCTGGTGCCCGAGACAGTCGATGCGCTGATCGTAGTAACGCCATCAACCACTGCCGACGCCGTAACGATCAACGTGCGCGATGCATTCGGCGCAGTGGCGCCGGCGTACGTGCAGGTAATCGTACCGGTCAAACCGATTTGGGGCGTCGTGCAGGTGCCACCTGCGCCGGGGTTCACCGTCCCGAAGCGGAAGTCTGGGCTCAGTACCAATGAGATGGACAGGTTCTGCGCATCGCTGGGACCCAGGTTGGTGCTGACGGCCGTGAAGGTCACGGGCACATTGAGTGCGGTGTCGAGCGACGATGCGGTCAGCGTCAGAGCCAGATTAGCAGAGGCATTGACCGTCGTCGTCGTCTGCGCCGTGTTCGGCAGTACCGGATCG
Organism: Lysobacterales bacterium; assembly: GCA_022844135.1. Taxonomy (GTDB): domain Bacteria; phylum Pseudomonadota; class Gammaproteobacteria; order Xanthomonadales; family SZUA-5; genus JALHMH01. The sequence goes on along the minus strand of JALHMG010000034.1, from coordinate 42,639 downwards.
GCCGTCGTCGACGACGCGGTATTGGTCGCGGTCAGCACCGTACCGTTGGTGACCGAAGCCGCCACGAGCGCCGTGATCGTCGCGCTGCGCGTTACTCCCGGTGCCGTTGCGCCGCTCCACACGCACACCACAGTCGTGGTGCCGGAGCAGGTCCCGCCGCCAGCCGCCGTTGCCGATACGAAGCTCGTACCCGTTGGCAGCGGCAGGCTTACTTGAGCGTTTTGCGCATCCGACGGACCGGCGTTGGTCAACGTGGCGGTGTAAACCAGATTGGTTCCTGCGGTCACAGGGTCTGGCGCATCGGTCAACCCGGCGGTCAAGTTCGCCGAAGCGGCACCGACTGTGGTCGTCGCCGTCGCGCCATTGTTTGTGGTGTCGAGATCCGGCGGGGTGGCGCTGGTGGTGGCGTTCACGGTCAGGTTCGTGCCCGGCGCGGTCGATGGCGGGACTGTTACGATGACCGAATAGCTGCGCGCGTTGGCGGCGCCAACACCCGTTGTTCCCGTCCACGTACAGCTGATCGTTCCAGTGCCACCCGCAGCTGGGCCGGTGCACACTGCGCCCGGGCTCGGACCAACCGAGACGAGCGAGGTTCCGGCGGCCATCGGGAAGCTGATGTTGACGTCGGTGACGTCGCCAGGACCGTTGTTCGTGGCCGTCGCAACATAGGTAATGTTCGTGCCGGGCGTCACCGGATCCGGCGTGTCGGTCACGGCCAAGGTCAGGTCGCCGCCACAGAAACATCCTTGGATGTCCAGTCCCCAGGCATCGATACTGCCGCCGTCACCCGCCAGATCGTCGCTGATGGTCAAGGTCCAGGTGCCATTGGCATCTTCACCCATGAACGCGCCCATCGACTCCTCAACCACTAACGGCGTTGCGGTGGTCAAATTGACATAAGCGTGATCGGTCGCCAGTCCATTGTTGGTCACATACGGTACCTGGCCTGCGGCGTTGGCATCGTCATCCCACGTGGTTCCGTTGTAGGTGTTGTCGTTGCCAGCGCCGTTGTCTGTCGTCAACGTCACCACCGTACCGGCTGGCGAGGTCAGCGTAATGTCCATATCCGCCGAAAAACTGTGCGTAATCGACGAGCGCAGCACGGCTTTGCACAAGCGATTGGTCACGCCACTCACTGCCAGCGTAGACGTAACAACCGCCGGCCCCGTGGGAATGGCCACCGGCGTGGTTTGGTTGAAGGCCTGCAGCGGGCTCGTCTGCACAGCCTGCGGGAAGGTGGTCAGCGCCAGCGCCCAACTATCCAGACTGCCGCCATCGCCCGCCAAGTCATCGCTGATAGTGATGGTCCAAGTGCCGTTCGGATTTTCGCCAACGAACGCAGCAAACGACTCCTCAGGCACCAGCGGCGAAGCCAGCGTCAGGTTGGCGTAGGCGTGATCCGTCACCAATCCGTTATTCGTCGTGTATGGAACCGTGCCGCCAGGATTGGCGTCGTCGTCCCAAACCGTGCCGTTGAAGATGTTGTCGTTGCCGGCACCGTTGTCCGTCGTGATCGTTACGATCGTACCGGCCGGCGATTGAATGGTGATATCGAGATCCGCGCCAAAGCTGTGAACAATGTTGGTCGTCAAATCGACATCCCACAAATAGGTGCCTGCGCCTGCGACAGTCAGCGTCGAGGTGACCACTGCCGGTCCGGTCGGGATCGCCGTTGCCGTGGTTTGCGCAAAATTGGTTGTCGTCGCCGTACAACCCACAGGCGACGGCGCGGGCGCGCGGGCAGCCGACGAACCCGCCTGGACGGGGCCGACGCCGCAGGGCGTATCGCCGCCCAGTTGCGCAGAAATCTGATTGAACTGTGCCTGCACCGGCGCGATCGCGCTCAGGTTGCCTTGCGCCTTCAACGTCTCGATCTGCGTTTGCAGGTCGATCAATTGTTGGGTGAGTTGATCCTTGGTTTGGGCGTGTGCGCCGGATCCGAAGGTCAGGCCCCCGGCAACTGCCGCGGCCAATAGCAGCTTAACTCTCATCGTGAATCCCCTGAGCATGGGAGGACAAAGTGGTGGGCGCATGCTAACTCAGTGAAATGGTTCTGAACAGCATTCGTGAAGGCCGCGCTTTTTGGGCGTTCCGTGGGCTCACGCACAATCTTGGGCTCGGCATTCCGAGGCGCCGACCTTGTTCGCTAGAAAAGCAAAAGGGCGGCCCGGAGACCGCCCCTTCTGCCTTGCCGCTTCAGTCAGTTTTACTTTGCCGCTTTAGCCTGACCGTTGCGCCGCACCAGGGTCAGACCCAGGCCGCCAAGCAGCAACGCCAGCATTGCGAGCGCCAGCGGGTTATTCACCGGAATCGCTTCGTACGGGAATCCCGCCCGCATCGACAAGCTGGCGGAATTGTTGGTCGTGACCGGATCGCTCGTTGCCGATGTCGTGCTGGCGTTAATCGCTGTGACGCCATCGACCACGGCTGCCGCGGTCACAATCATCGTTCGGGATGCGTTCGCGGCGGTCGCACCTGCGTAGGTGCAGGTGACGGTACCGGTCAATCCGATCTGCGGCGCTGTGCACGCACCACCAGCGCCCGGCGTCACTGTGCCAAAGCGGAAATCCGGGCTGAGTACGATGGAAATCGACAGATTCTGCGCATCGCTGGGGCCCAGATTGGTGCTCACCGCGGTGAAGGTTACCGGCGTGTTGAGCGGCGTATCGAGCGACGAGGCGGTGAGTGTCAGCGCCAGATTCGCGCTGGTGGCAACCGTGGTCGATACCGACGCGTTGTTGTTGCCGGTTGCCGGATCGGAAGTCGCCGAGGAGACCGTGTTGGTCGCCGTCAGCGTGGTGCCGTTGGCCACCGCCGCACCAACCAACACGGTGATAACTGCCGTGCGCGTGACCGAGGGTGCGGTGGCGCCATTGAACACGCACACCGCAGTGGTCGTGCCCGAACAGGTCGCACCCGTTCCCGTGGCGGAGACCAGGCTGGTTCCGGTCGGCAAGGGCAGGCTCACCTGCACGTTCTGCGCGTCGGACGGGCCGAGATTGGCAACGGTTGCGGTGTAAACCAGATTGGCGCCAGCGTTGACAGACGGTGTTGGCGCTGCAGTCAGGCCGGCAACGAGATCTGCGCTGGTATTCACTGTCGTTGCGACCGATGCGGTGTTGTTGCCGCCCGCTGGATCGGTAATCGGCGACGACACGGTGTTGCTGGCGGTCAGCGTCGCGCCATTGGCGACCGACGGCGCGACCAGGACGGTGATGGTCGCCGTCCGCGTAACGGTCGGTGCCGTGGCGCCGTTGAATACGCAGACCACTGTGGAGGAACCCGAACAGGTCGCGCCCGTGCCGGAGGCTGAAACGAGGCTTGTGCCGGCAGGCAAACCCAGGCTGACTTGGGCATTCTGGGCATCCGACGGGCCGAGATTGGCGACAGTTGCCGTGTACACCAGATTGGTGCCGGCAGTAACACTTGGCGTAGGTGCTGCCGCCAGACCCGCCGACAAGTCCGCGTTCGCCACAACATTGGTCGAGACCGACGCGTCATTGTTACCGGCGGTCGGATCGGCTGTCGTTGCCGACACGGAGTTGATCGCCAATAACGTCGAGCCATTCGGCACAGATGCTGCTACCAGGACTGTGATCATTGCGGTGCGCGTGATCGTCGGCGCTGTAGCTCCGTTGAAAACGCAGACGACCGTCGTGGTACCCGAGCAGGTCGCGCCAGTGCCCATCGCCGAAACCAGAGTGGTCCCTGCCGGCAGCGGCAAACTTACTTGGACGTTTTGCGCGTCGGATGGTCCCTGATTGGTCACCGTTGCCGAGTACACGAGGTTCGTGCCGGCCACGACCGATGGCGTCGGCGCGGTAGTCAAACCGGCTAGAAGATCGGCAGATGCCGGACCCACCGTGGTTGTGGCAGAGGCGCCATTGTTTCCGGTGTTGAGATCCGGCGGTGTCGAAGCTGTCGTTGCGTTGACCGTCAGGCTGGTTCCCGGCATCGCTGCTGGCGGCACGCCTGCGGCGATGGTCACGGAACGCGCGGCGCCAGCACCCACCGCTGTAGCGCCGGGCCAGGTGCAGCTCACCGTGCCGGTGGCGCCGACCGCTGGTGAGGTGCAACTACCGCCAGTGCTTGCTGCTGCAGAACTAAACGTTGTGCCGGCAGCCATCGGAAAACTGATGTTGACTTCGCTGACGCTGCCCGGCCCGTTATTGGTAGCCGTCGCAACATAGGTAATGTTCGTGCCGGGCGTCACCGGATCCGGCGTGTCGGTCACGGCCAGGGTCAGGTCGCCGCCGCAGAAACATCCTTGGATGTTCAGACCCCAGGAATCGATACTGCCGCCGTCACCAGCCAAGTCGTCGCTGATGGTCAACGTCCAGGTGCCATTGGCATCTTCACCCATGAACGCGCCCATCGACTCCTCAACCACCAACGGCGTTGCGGTGGTCAAATTGACATAGGCGTGATCGGTCGCCATTCCGTTGTTGGTGACGTACGGAACCTGGCCGGCAGCATTTGCGTCGTCATCCCACGAGGTATCGTTGTAGGTGTTGTCGTTGCCAGCGCCGTTGTCAGTCGTCAGCGTCACCACCGTTCCGGCTGGCGAAGTCAACGTAATGTCCATGTCCGCCGAAAAGCTGTGCGTAATCGACGAGCGCAGCACGGCTTTGCACAAGCGATTGGTCACACCACTCACTGCCAGCGTAGACGTAACAACCGCCGGCCCCGTGGGAATCGCCACCGGCGTGGTTTGATTGAAGGCCTGCAGCGGGCTCGTCTGCACAGCCTGCGGGAAGGTGGTCAGCGCCAGCGCCCAACTGTCCAGACTGCCGCCATCGCCCGCGAGGTCATCGCTGATGGTGATGGTCCAAGTGCCGTTCGGATTCTCGCCAACGAACGCGGCAAACGACTCCTCAGGCACCAGCGGCGAAGCCAGCGTCAGGTTGGAGTAGGCGTGATCCGTCACCAGTCCGTTATTCGTCGTGTATGGAACCGTGCCGCCCGGATTGGCGTCGTCGTCCCAAACCGTGCCGTTGAAGATGTTGTCGTTCCCGGCACCGTTGTCCGTCGTGATCGTTACGATCGTACCGGCCGGCGATTGAATGGTGATATCGAGATCCGCGCCAAAGCTGTGAACGATGTTGGTCGTCAAATCGACATCCCACAAGTATGTGCCTGCACCTGCGACCGTCAGCGTCGAGGTGACCACTGCCGGTCCGGTCGGGATCGCCGTTGCCGTGGTTTGCGCAAAATTGGTTGTCGTCGCCGTGCAACCCACAGGCGACGGCGCGGGCGCGCGGGCAGCCGACGAACCCGCCTGGACGGGGCCGACGCCGCAGGGCGTATCGCCGCCCAGTTGCGCAGAAATCTGATTGAACTGTGCCTGCACCGGCGCGATTGCGGTCAGGTTGCCTTGCGCCTTCAACGTCTCGATCTGCGTTTGCAGGTCGATCAATTGTTGGGTGAGTTGATCCTTGGTTTGGGCGTGTGCGGCAGAACCGAACATCAGCCCGGCAATCACTGCAGCCCGAAGCGACAAAACGTTCATTGATACGTACCTGAGAATGCGGAGGCAAAACAACCCGATGGTAGCTCAGTTAAGAAATTCCTCACAACCCATAGCCGAACGCAACATTCTTCGATTCCGAGAAAAAGCGCATAGCCTCCAATCCGCCCTCCCGGCCCACGCCCGACGCTTTAACACCACCAAATGGCGCACGTAAATCGCGCGCCATCCAGCAGTTGATCCAGACGATGCCAGCCTGCAACTCGCGAGCGCAGCGTTGCGCGCGATCAAGATCGCGCGTCCAAACGGAAGCGGCGAGACCGTATTGGGTGGCGTTGGCAAAGCCGATCGCCTGCGTTTCGTCCTCGAACGGCGTCAACGTTACGACCGGGCCGAAGATTTCTTCCTGGTTGACGCGACATTGCGAATCGAGCTGATCGAACACAGTTGGCGAGAGGAAGTAACCGTGTTCGCAACGTCCCTCCAATCGCACCCGCTGTCCGCCGTGCAGCAGGCGTCCGCCCTCGTCGTGCGCCACAGCAATGTAAGACTCCACCTTGGCCAAGTGCTCGGCCGACACCAGCGCGCCGATTTGCGTGTGCGGATCGCGCGGATCGCCGACACGCAAAGCGGCGACTTGCGCCAGGAATGCCTCCCGAAAGCGCGGCAGCAACGAGCGCTCGACGAGAATGCGCGAGCCGCACAGGCAAATTTGGCCCTGATTGGAAAACGCCGCGCGCACGCTCTCGCTCACCGCACGATCGAAATCGGCATCGGCGAAGACGATGGTGGCGTTCTTACCGCCGAGCTCCAGCGACAACTTCTTGAACTGCGGCGCGGCGACCGCCGCGATCGCCGCGCCCGTGGCCGTGCTGCCGGTAAACGACACTGCTTTGATATCTCGATGCGCGACCAGCGCCGCACCTGCGGTGGCGCCAGCGCCGTGCACGATGTTCAAGGCCCCTGCGGGCAAACCGGCATGGCGGACGATATCGCCAAGCAGCCATGCGGTGATCGGCGTGACCTCACTGGGTTTGGCGACAACCGTATTGCCTGCGGCCAGCGCTGGCGCGATCTTCCAGGTCAGCAGGTACAACGGCAAATTCCACGGACTGATACAGCCGACCACACCAAGCGCCTGACGCATTGTGATGTTCCAGGTGCGCGCCTCGCCATCGTGAGATTCGGACGCAAAGGTTTCGGCTTGAGCGGCGAAGTGCCGGAAATTCGCCGCGGCGCGCGGGATATCGACGCTGCGAGCGACGCTGACCGGCTTGCCGCTGTCCCGCGACTCCTCCTCGGCCAGCGATTCTGCGCGCGCATCGATTTCGTCGGCGATGCGTCGCAAGACTCGCGCCCGTTCGCTCGGCGCCGTGGCCGCCCATGCAGGCGCCGCGCGTCGGGCTGCGGCGACGGCAATATCGACATCCGGCGCATGACTCGCTGGCACTTCGGCAAAAGTATGCCCAGTCGCCGGCTCAAACACGGGCAGGTAATGCGCGTTACGCGGCGCGGAGTAATCGCCGTCGATGAAGTTGGCGAGACGCAAAGAAGATGAGCGCATGGCAAAAGCAGTTGGCCGGGCGGAAGCGCATCAATAGCACGATGCTCAAAGCAACATCACGACCACACCGCCGAAGGTCAACGCTACGCCCATTAATTTGCGCCGCGTCAGCGACTCGCCAAGCAGCGCCCAGGCAAACAGCAGAATGAAGATCGACGCGGTTTCGTTGAGCACCGAGGCCACCGAAGCAGTAGTGTATTTGTAGCCTCCGAGCCACAGCAGGCTCGACAAGTACTGACCGACGAATGCCGCGAAAATCAGCAGCGCCCAAGGGATTTCGCGCAGTGGCGGTGCGCGTCGGTGTGCGGCGACCAGCTGGTTCATCACGATCATCGGCAACAGTGCGGCCAGCATGCGGATCGCGGCCACCCAGAAAAACGGGAATTCCTCCAGCATGGGCTTGACCATCACAATGCCCGCTGCGTTCAAGAACACCGCGCTCAGACCCAGCGCCATGCCGATTTTCAGTTCGCGCGGCGCCAGCGTCTCATTGCTGGCGCGTTGATGCACCAACAGCACGCCGCCCATGACCAGCACGAATCCGACGAACTGGATGGCGGTCAGCCGCTCTTCCAGGAAGAAGTACGACAACACAATAACGAACGGACTGAAGAGATTCCCCACCACGCCGAGCCGTCCAGCACCGAGCGTGTTCAGTGCTTTGAAGTACATGGTGTCGGCCACGGCGATACCCAGCAATCCGCTGGCCGCTGCCAGCGCCACCCCCCACAATGCTATTTCGGGCAGCGCCAACCCATGGATCACCAGCACGGTCGGGATCAGCAGCGCCAGCACAATCGCATTCTTGTAGAGATTGAGCGCCACCGGCGGCATGCGATCGCCGAGCTTGCGATAAAGGGCAACACCCAGCCCCCACGACGCCGCCGCGGCCACCGATAGCACCTCTCCGAGGCCGACGTTCATAGGTCATCCGGCGAATGCGAGCCTGCGAAAGATAGCGAGTTGCGGGCCGTGGCGGCTTCGATCTCCCGCAACCCGCAACCGCTTCAATCGCAAACTAAACCGCCGCTAAAGCCTCAGCCCGCAACCACACACATCACTCGAAATCGCCTGCCGCAGAATCGCTGCATGACTGAATACGGCCACCAAACAGATTTCATCATCGAGCTGGCGCGCGACCTTCACCAAGGAGGCGCCGCGGCGCCGCGCCTGGAAGCAGCGATCGACGCGGTGGCCAAACGATTGGGCCTGGATGCCCATATCTGGTCGAGCCCCACCGCCATCATCGCCACGATTCGCCCGATCGGCGCGATCGGTGACGCCGACACGATCACGCGTGTGGTGCGCCTGGAACCGGGCGATATCCACCTGCGACGTTTGTGGCGACTCGACGACATCGCCGAGCGCGTGGCGCGCGGCGAGATGAGCGCTGCAGTGGGCATGCAAGAGTTGCGGCGCGCGACCCGGTCCGATCCGCTGAGGCGCCAGTGGCTGGAAACTGTTTTTGGTTTCTTGTTCGCTTCTGCGGGCGTCGCTGGCCTGCTCAAAGCCAGCATCACTGAAATGGTCTGCGCTGGTGCGTTGGGTTTGCTGGTCGGCGTTCTGGCGCAACTCTCCGTCGGTCGGCAGCGCGTCGGCGCCACGTTCGATGCCGCAGCCGCATTTGTTGTTGCACTCGGTACGGCGTGGATCGCCCATGCGATCGAACCGATTTCGACGCGCCTCGTCATCACTGCGGGATTGATCGTGCTCCTGCCTGGCCTGATGTTGACCACCGCAGCGGCGGAAGTGGCGACCAATCATCTGGTGTCGGGCAGCGCGCGATTTGCTGGTGCCATCGCCATCTTGTTGAAACTGGCCTTCGGCGCGCTGGTTGGGACCAAGCTTGCGCAGGGCTTGGGCTGGACACCGATGCAGGCGCTCAGCACGCCACAACCGGCATGGTTGGAGATCGCCGCGCTGATCGTGTCTGCGGCCGCATTTGCCTTGTTGTTCAAAGCGCGTATTCGCGACGCATGGGTGGTTTTGCTCGCCGCATCGATCAGTTACTACAGCAGCAAGTGGGCGACACCAGCGCTTGGCCCCGAGGTTGGACTGTTCGTCGCCAGCTTCATTGTCAGCGTATCGAGCAACATCTACTCGCGCATCGCCAATCGCCCCGGCGCCACATTTCGCATGCCAGGACTGATCTTGCTTGTGCCTGGATCGGTGGGCTTCAAGAGCTTGTCCTTCGTGTTCGAAAAAGACGTGTTCCTCGGTCTAGACGCGGCCTTCTCGGTGGTCACGCTGATCGCTGCACTCGTTGCGGGATTAGTACTGGGCAGCTCACTCGTGCCGCCGCGCAAGCCGCTGTAAGGTACTGCACAGTTCGCTATTGCCGCCATGACGACGCTCTGCCCAAATCGGGCGAGCGCGACCGGCCAAAAAGTTCAGGCATCCTTTACGCCCTCAGCGCTACGCTGAAGGTCGACCAGCAGGAGTACGGCAATGATCCGATTGACCCTCGTATTTGCAGTGCTGGCGTTGGTGGGATGCGCCAGCGATGGCGGTTATCGCTATCAACGCGATGGCTACTGGACAGCGCCGGTGGTTCAGCCGCAAATCAGCGGCAGCATCCAGTTTGGCTATGGCTATGGATATGGCCATCCAAACTGCTTCGGCGCACGTGGCTTCGCGTACTCGCCTTACGCATGGAACTCGTGCAACGCGCTGGCCTGGCACGGGCCATGGCGTTATTCCCACTGGCATCGCTATCCGTCCGCGCCGGCGCCGGCCACCTCGTCGTCGCGCGCTGCTGATCGCGCGCGCGCGCTGGCGCTGGACAGCGCGGCACACGGCGAACGCTGGCAGCGTTATGAAGATCTCGCGCCTCGCCGTGACCGCGATGACGGCGGACCGCGTGGTGCAGCGCTGGAGCGGGGAATGAGTTTCGAGCGTAGCGGACGTGCGACAAGCTTCGGTGGCTTTGGTCGCAGCAGCTCCAGCGTCGGCGGCGCGCGCAACACCGCTCGCTCAGCGACGATGAGCGATGCGGTGGAGTGATAGATCGTTAAGGCCGGTGGAATATGCGATGGCATGTGTGACCGAAAACATGATCGCGGTCACAGTTGGCGCGCCAAAGTGGCGTAATCTCTAACACCTATGAGTTCGATGGTTTCGGCGTCCGATGAAGCGTTCATCCGGATTCCCCCTGTTCCAGTTGAACGTCGGGCGCCGAAACCTACCCAAAAAAAAACCGCTCATCCCTTGATGGCAATGAGCGGCAACGATTCCCCCTGACGCATGGCTCGCTCTGCAAGGAGCGGGCCAACGTCTTTTCGGGCGCTTCCAAGGCGAAAGTTGCGGCCGAGAGCTTCTGAATCAGCCGTTTGCGCTTAACATAGCGCCCCTTTTCGTCACCTGCTGCCGCGTTTTGCCATGTGGTTCGAGTCGTCCTTTGATGTCATTGTCGTCGGCGGCGGTCATGCCGGCACCGAAGCAGCCCTTGCCTCGGCACGTGCTGGCGCGCGCACCTTGCTGCTCACGCACGCCATCGAAACCATTGGGCAAATGAGCTGCAACCCGGCCATCGGCGGCATCGGCAAAGGTCATTTGGTCCGCGAGATCGATGCGCTAGGTGGCGTCATGGCCTGGGCGGCCGATCGTGCCGGCATCCATTGGCGTACCTTGAATGCGAGCAAGGGACCTGCGGTCCGCGCCACGCGTTGCCAGGCAGATCGCGCGCTATACCGCGCGGCGATTCGCGAGGCGGTCGAAAATCAGCCGAACTTGCAGTTGTTTCAGCAGGCCGTGGACGACGTGTTGCTGGAAGGCGACCGCGTCCTCGGTGTAGTCACGCAGATGGGCCTGCGCTTTCGCGCGCGCACGGTCGTGCTCACGGCCGGCACCTTTCTCGCCGGACTTATCCACATTGGTCAGCAGAACTATCGCGGCGGGCGCGCGGGAGATCCGCCAGCGCTTAAACTCGCCGAGCGCCTTCGCGAACTACCGCTTGGGCAAGGACGCCTGAAGACCGGCACGCCGCCACGCATCGATGGCCGCAGCATCGACTACACGGGCCTCACCGAACAACCGGGCGACGATCCACGTCCGGTGTTTTCCTTCCTGGGCGAACGCAGCTCGCACCCGAGGCAGGTCAGTTGCTGGATCACGCACACGAGCGAGCGCACACACGACATCATCCGCGGCGCGCTGGATCGTTCGCCCCTGTTTACTGGCGCGATTGAAGGCGTTGGGCCGCGCTACTGCCCCTCGATCGAAGATAAGGTGGTGCGCTTTGCCGAAAAAAATGCGCATCAGATCTTCATCGAACCTGAAGGTTTAGGCACGCACGAGATCTATCCGAACGGCATTTCGACGAGTTTGCCCTTCGATGCGCAACTGGCGCTGGTGCGGACCATCAAGGGCTTCGAACGGGCACACATCACGCGCCCTGGCTACGCGATCGAATACGACTACTTCGACCCGCGCGGGCTAAAGCCCTCGCTCGAAACCAAAGCCGTGTCGGGTTTGTTTTTTGCCGGGCAGATCAACGGCACGACCGGGTACGAGGAAGCGGCCGCACAAGGTTTGCTGGCGGGCCTGAACGCCGCTCGTGCGAGCCGCGAGCTGGCGCCATGGGCGCCACGCCGCGACCAGGCATATCTGGGCGTGCTGGTGGACGATCTCATCACCCACGGTACCACCGAGCCGTATCGCATGTTTACCTCGCGCGCCGAGCACCGGCTGGCCTTGCGCGAGGACAACGCCGATTTGCGCCTGACCGAAATCGGCCACGAGCTGGGTCTGGTCGACGCTGCTCGCTTCGCAGCTTTTGCGCGCAAACGCGATGCCGTCGCGGCCGAATCGGCGCGCTTGAAATCGCTGTGGGCGGCCCCTGGAAATGCGCTCGGACAGGCGTTCACGGCAACGACAAGCGAGCCGATCTCCCGCGAATGCAGCGCCACTGATTTGCTCAAGCGCCCTGGAATCACATACGCGACGCTGACGGCGATTGATGGATTCGGGCCACCTGTCGTCGACGAACAAGTGGCAGAGCAGGTGGAAGTGCAGGCGAAGTACCAGGGTTATCTTGATCGGCAAACGCTGGACATCGAACGCAATCGCCGCGCCGAAGAGGCCTCGATTCCCGATGGATTCGAATTCAAATCAGTGCGTGGACTGTCGAACGAGGTTCTGCAGAAACTGGAGCGTGTGCGCCCGACGACGTTGGGACAGGCTGGGCGAATTCCTGGCGTAACGCCAGCGGCAGTGTCGTTGTTATTGGTGCACTTGAGGCGCGCGAGCGGCTAGCCCGCATATTTCATGAGGTCGCGATGAAATGGCTTAGTTTCGTTGTTACAGCCCGGAAATCATCGAGTTTGTCGTACTGACAAAGTGTTCGCTGCCATTTCCTCGCTAACACGGCCCTCGCTCGTTCTTTGCGCCGGACTCTTCGTTGCTCGTCGTCGCAATGGAACAACCATTCCTTCTCCTCCCGCCTCGATTCCGGCGCAAAGGTCCGGCCTGGCGGCGCAGCCGCCAGTCGTTCGAGAGGGCGCATCGCATGCGATGCATGCTTGCCCTCTCTCACCCTTCGCGATCTTCCGCGTTCCCTCATGAAATCTGCGGGCTAGACCGAGCGTGCTCGTTAGCACGCGAACCATAGGATTCGCGTACCGAGGCGCAATACCAATCCATTTGCGCCAGATCCCCGCTTTCGCGGGGATGGCGTCGGCCTCTCTCGGGGCCCCTATTCTGCAAACGCCGGCTTGATGCCCATCTCTTCCAGCAAGCGATGTGCGCCGTCGATGGCGTCCATCACCCAGAGCATGTAGCGCACATCGACACCGATGGTACGCGTCAGCTCTTCGTTGAAGATCCAGCCCGAGCTGATCGCCTCATAGTTGCCGTCGAAGGCCAAACCCACCAACTCCGCGCGTGCGTTCAACATCGGCGAACCAGAGTTACCGCCGGTGATATCCAGATCTGCCAGAAAGTTCACCGGCACGCGCCCATCGACGGCGTATGGGCCAAAGCGCTTGTCGGCGATCGCCTTCATCTGGCGCTGCGTCGCATCGAAAGGATCCTTGCCCGTATGCTTCTCGACAATGCCATTGACATAGGTGAATGGCGCATAGGACACGCCATCGCGCGGGCTATAACCGATCACATTGCCGAAGGTCACCCGCAATGAGTTATTGGCGTCTGGATAGATCTCGCGGCCCTGCGATTTGGCGTAGGCGATGCGCGCGGCCATCCACGCCGGGCGATGCCGGGTTTCGTTGCCGGCCAGAGTTTTGCGCTCGTCTTCAAGGCGCATCGATGCCGGGAACACGGCGCGCGCGTACGCAATGGCCGGATCCTGTTCGGCATCGAGTGCCGCGCGATCGCCTTTGAACCATTTCAAGCGCTGTTCCAGGTCGCCGACTTTCGTGCCTGCGTAGAGCTTTTCGAGGCGCTTCGCCAGCGATTCGGCGGACGGGGCGCCGTCCTCGCCAGCGATCCAGCGGTCGAGTTCGGGAACTCGCCGCTCGGCGGGTAGCTTCAAGTACTCGCCCATCACATACGTCAGCAGCGCACGATCCGTCTGCGGATCGAAGCGGCGATCGAGCTGGCGAAGCCGGCCTTCGATGCGGATCTCATCGCGCGCCTGGAATCCCACCTCACGCTCGGCATCGGGTTTCTGGCGCTCTACCGCCAACCGATACACCGTTTGTGCGGCGGTCAATGCGCCGCTCTGCGCCATCAAGCCGAATAGCAAATCGCGGTCGCGGCGGGCACGCGCTTCTTCGATCATCGCCTTGAGCGCATCGTAGCCAGCGGCACCGGCCGGCTGGTTGGTCTTCGCCCATTCGAGAATGGCCTTTTCCTCCGCCTGCTTGATGCCGACCGCATCGATCTTGGCGAAGCCATCGAGATTGCCTTCGAAGTTCTTCAAGCCATTGTTCAGACCAGCCACTGAACTCGCGTACTTGATCGCCGCCTCGGGACGGTTCCGGGTTTCGCGATCGATGATCGCCAGGATGTCCTTGTAGCGCTGAATCTGCGTCGGGTAACTCCAAGAGATGGCGTCGCCCACTTCATCGCTCAGCCGGTAGCGATTGGTGCGTCCAGGGTAACCGGCGATCATCGTGAAGTCGCCGTCTTTCAAGCCGGCCGGCTGCACTTTCAGATGCGACTTGGGTCGATACGGCACATTGGCTTCGTTGAAATCGGCTGGCTTTCCGTCCGGCCCGACGTAAGCACGGTAGTAGGCGAAGTCGCCAGTGTGGCGCGGCCACATCCAGTTGTCGATGTCCCCGCCGAACTTACCGATCGCTTCGGCCGGCGCGTACACCAGACGCACGTCGCGGATCTCCATCTGGCGAATCAAAAAGTATGTGGCGCCGCCATGGAACACATACACATCGCAGCGGTAGCCCTTGGTGGCCTCGCATTCGGCAACCAGCGCTTTTTGCTTTTTGTCGATCGAATCGAAACGCTCCCGGCCCGTCATCGTATCGGTCAAATTGGCGCGGACTTTGTCGGTTACTTCGGTGATCGACTCGGTCACGAACACACGCAGCGTCGGCTCGCCCGCCAATTCCTCACCCAGCGTTTTCGCCAGGAAGCCGTCCCGAAGCAAGTTCTTCTCGGCCGTCGAGTTGAACTGGATAGTGCCGTAGGCGCAATGGTGATTGGTGACCACCAAGCCCATCGGCGAAACGAAAGAAGCGGTGCAAAAGCCCAGGCCGACGATGGCATTCATCGGATACTGAGTCAGGTCCTTGAGCTCCTTTGGATCGACGGCAATGCCGGCCTTGCGCAACTGCGACTCCAGCGCCGGCAACTGATGCGGCTGCCACATTCCCTCCACGGCCCATACGTTCGATACGCACAAACCCAAAGCCATCGCCAACGCCAACGAACGCATGAAAGTCCTCCCGCGAAAAAGCGCCCGAAGCTAGCGCATTGTCGGGCGAGTGTCAGGTGCCGATGGTCGTGGGAGTCGCATGAAACTCTGGGTTATGCCAACCAGAGATCGCCGTCGACGAGCTCGCGAACCGGCCGAAAGCTCAGTCGGTGAATCGCGCTCGGCCCCAGCTTTTTCAATGCGGCAAGATGCTCGGACGTCGGATAGCCCATGTGATCCGCAAAGCCGTAACCCGGAAACTGCTCGGCATAACGCCGCATCAGCGCATCGCGGTGCGTCTTGGCCAGGATCGACGCGGCCGATATGCAAGCATGGAGCGCATCGCCCTTGACGAACGCGGTGCAGGCACAAGGCATGTTCTGAGGCAGGCGGTTGCCATCGATCCAGGCCTCACTCGGCAACGGATCGAGCGCCTCGACGGCCAATCGCATGCCGTGCAAAGTTGCGGCAAGTATGTTCATGCGATCGATGGTCGCGGCATCGACCTCGACAATGGCGAACCGAGCATGGGCCTTTATCTCCAGAGCCAACGCATCGCGCCGCGCAGCGCTCAGCTTTTTGCTGTCGGCCAAGCCGGCAATCGGACGCTGCGGATCAAGCACAACCGCAGCGACCACGACTGGGCCCGCCAACGGACCGCGGCCAGCTTCATCTACGCCGGCGATGCGCTGCGTCATAGCGTCGCCAGGACCTCGTCGGCTGCTCGCTCCGCGGCGCCGCGCCGAAGCAGAAGATGAATATCGAGGGCGAGTCGCTCGAAGCGCGCCAAACGCGACGCGTCCCAGGCGCGCAGTTCGTTGATCAGCGCATCGGGGGTTAACGCATATTGCGAGATCTCGGCGACGATGGGCTGCTCCGCGAGCTTGTTCGGCAACGAGAAATATGGCGCTTTCAACAGACCGAAGATCTTTACTATCCAGAAGGTTAAAGGTGCAATCCGGTAACCGACTACCATCGGGCGCTTGGCCAGAAATGCCTCCAGCGCCGCAGTGCCGCTGGCGACGATGGCTTGATCGCAGGCATACAAGGCATCGCGCATCTGGCCATCGAGCACGCGCGCACGCGCCGCCAGCGCCGGACGGTCGGCCAATGCGTGTTCGATGATCGTGCGCACCTCGGCATTGGCGGCGGGGATCAGGACCTGCGTATTTGTGGCTTCGGCAGCCGCGAAAAAATCCTTCGCGAGTCGAGCAACTTCACCGCGCCGGCTGCCGGGTAAAACTGCCAGCACCGGCACGCCGTCGCGGATCGAGAGGCGCGCGCGTGCAGCAGCGCGATCCGGATTGATCGGCATTTCATCGGCGAATGGATGGCCGACAAAGGTCGCGGCAACGCCATACCGGGCGTATAGCGCCGGCTCGAACGGGAAAAGACAAAGCACTTTAGCGGCGCATTCCCCGATGGATTTCGCGCGCGCCTGGCGCCAGGCCCAGATCGATGGCGACACATAGTGCAGCGTTCGCAGTCCAGCACTGCGCAAGCGCCGCTCAATCGGCAAGTTGAAATCGGGCGCGTCGATGCCGATGTACGCGACCGGCCGCGCTGCGCGAACCCGCGCAACAAACTCGCGGCGCAAGCGCAGCAGGCGCGGCAAGTGCTTAAGCACTTCCACCAGGCCCATCACGGCCAGTTGTTGCGAATCGAACCAGATCTCCATGCCTGCCGCGCGCATCGCGGGACCGCCAATACCGGCAAACCTCAGCGCCGGGTCTCGAGCGAGCAGCGCTGCGATCAAGCTGGCGCCCAACGCGTCGCCGGAGGCTTCGCCGGCGCACAGAATCAGGGTGCGCATCGATAGTGTGAGTAAAGCGGGGCACGGGGCACGGGGCACGGGGCACGGGACCATCGCGTATGCGAACTTCGCAACTCGAGGCATCGGCGATGGTCCCGGCCCGCGTGCGCGTCCATCGCGCCCCGTGCCCCATACCGCGTGCCCCGCTTCATCGACGGCTCCGCATCCGTCACCGCAAAATGCTCCGCTCGCTGCGATCGATGAAATCCACGAATTGCGCCACCGCCGGTTCGGATTGCGCCTGCTCAAGCAACTTTTCGCGCGCTTCCTTGAGCGGCAGCCCGGAGATGTACAACGTCCGGTATGCGCGCTTTATTGCAGCGATACGCTCCGGAGTGAAACCGCGCCGCTTGAGGCCTTCGGTGTTGATACCCCGCGGTACGCTCATTTCGCTGCCGGCCACAACAAACGGCGGTACATCGCAATTGATCTTGCTGCCCATGCCAGTGAAGGCGTGCGCACCGATCTTGCAGAACTGATGAATCAAGGAATAGCCGCCGAGAATCGCGTAGTCCTCGACGATTACATGGCCGGCAAGAGCTACCGAATTGGCCAGGATCGTATGATTGCCAACGATGCAATCGTGCGCGATGTGCACGTAGGCCATAATCCAGTTGTCGTCGCCGATGACCGTTTTTCCGCCGCCCTGCACGGTGCCGCGATTGAGTGTGGTGAACTCGCGGATGGTATTGCCGTTACCGATGATGAGTTCAGTGGGCTCGCCCGCGTATTTCTTGTCCTGCGGCGCGCCGCCGACGGCGGCATGCGCGTGAATATGATTGTGTTCGCCGATGGTCAGTGGTCCCTCAAGAACTGCGTGCGGTCCGATACGCGAACCCGCGCCAATACGGACCTGCGGCCCGATAATGGCGTAGGGCCCCACCTCAACGCTGGCGTCAAGTTGCGCACCGGGATCGACAACCGCTGTTGCATGAACCGCCACGACGCTCAGGCTCCCCGTTCCGCACACAGCACCTCGGCACTGGCGACCACTTCGCCGTCGACCTTTGCCTGGCAAATGAATTGGCCCATGCGCAACATCATGCGCTTTTGCTCAACTTCCAAGTGCAACTGGTCTCCCGGCCTCACGATCTTGTTGAAGCGTGCCTTGTCTATCTTGACCAGGTAATAAAGAGGATTCTGATCCAGCGAATGCGGCGCAGACATCTGCACCAGTACGCCGGACGCCTGTGCCAGCGCTTCCAGAATTAACACACCCGGCATCACCGGATTTCCGGGAAAATGACCCTGAAAAAAAGGTTCGTTTAGCGTGACGTTCTTGATCGCCGTCAGACGCTTGCCCGGCTCAAATGCGATCACGCGATCAACCAGCAAAAAAGGATAACGATGCGGCAGCATCTCGAAAATACGTCTCACGTCCACCGGCAAGGTTGGCGTCGGCGTAGCGGATTGGGTCATGGTCGGGCCTGATTTGCTGATAGAAAGCGATGGATGAATAGTAAATAGCGAATAGTAAATGGAAATTGCTATTGACTATTGACTATTGACTATTGACCATCACCAACGACTAATCCATCATTTCCCCCGGCGTGCCAGCTCATCCAACTGTTTGAAACGAACAGCGCTCTTGCGCCATTGGCGATTATCCATCAGCGGCGTTCCGGACGAATATTCCCCGGGTGATTTGATGGAGTGGGTCACCAGACTCATCGCGGTGATGGTTACTTTATCGCAAACTTCGAGATGCCCCAGAATGCCCGCACCACCTCCGATCAAGCACCAACGCCCGATGCGCGCGCTACCAGCCACGGCGGAGCAACCGGCCATGGCCGTATGCGCGCCGATGTGCACGTTGTGCGCAATCTGAATCTGATTGTCCAGGCGTACATCCTCTTCCAGCACTGTATCGCCGAGCGCGCCGCGGTCGATCGTGGTGTTGGCGCCGATCTCGCAATCGTCACCGACCTCGACGCCACCTAACTGCGGCACTTTGAGCCACGCGCCCTGATCGAAGGCGAGACCAAAACCATCGGCACCGAGTACGGCACCGGGATGAATCAGCACGCGATGACCGAGGCGCACACGGGTGACCAGCGTGACCCGCGCGACCAGCTCGCAGCCAGCGCCAACGACGCAATCCTCGCCGATCACACAACCCGGGCCGACGACGGAACCCGGGCCAATCGCCGAGCGCGCGCCAATCACCACCATCGGCCCAACGTGCGCACTTTTGTCGACACTGGCCGATGCATCGACCACCGCCGTAGGATGGATGCCCGGTTCGCGTGCCGGCTTGATCTCGAACAGAGCGGCGGCACGTGCGAAGTCGGCATAGGGATTACGGCTGACCAACACCGAACACGGGGCAGCGGCTGCCGCATCGGCATGCGCCACTACGGCGGCGGCGGTGGTCGTCGCCAATTGGCCGCGATACTTGGGATTGGCGAGAAACGTCAGTCGATTGCTGTGCGCGCGCTCGATCGGCGCGACGCCCTCGATGGCAACCTCATCGTTGCCGATCACGCGCAAACCCAGTCGCCCCGCCAGCTCGCGCAAGATCACGGCGCACTCCCGCTGCGATTGACACGCGCCAGCACGGCGTCGGTGATGTCCAATCGGGGATGCGCAAAACCGACGCCATCGGTGAGCACCAAATCGAAGCCTTCGGCGCGCGCGTAGGCGGCGATCTCCTCGCGAATCTGCTCGTCGATGCGCTGCCGCGCTTCATTGAGGCGCCGGTTGAGCGCCACGTTCAGGTCATCGCGACGACGTTGCAGGTTGCGCGATTCGGTATCGACCCGACGGCGCAATTCCCGCATTTCCTCGTCGGTTGCCGTCTGCGCGCGTCGATCGCGCTCGACCTCAAGCTCGCGAAGGCGTGCTTCATCGAGCTTCAACGCGTCGCTGCGCGGCTTGAACTCCGCCGTGATCTGATCGCGTGTGGTCGCGAAAATCGTCGCCTCGTCGATAATGCGCCGCACATCGACGTACCCGATTCTCAACGCGGGCGACTGTGCGAGAGCGACGCCCGCCAGCGCGACCAGGATCAGGCCCAGTAGCGCCGAGGGTTTGCCTTTGCTCATGGCGAGCACGGCGACCCCAGATCAGAACTGATTGCCAAACGAGAATTGGATGCGCTCGACGTCGTCGCCCTCCTTGTCGTTGAGCGGATAGGCCAAGTTGATGATGATCGGCCCCACCGGGGCGCGCCATTGCATCGTAAGGCCCGTCGAGTAGCGCAATTCGCCCGCATCGAAATCGTCGATGTCGCGATAGACATTGCCGACATCCAGGAACCAGCCAAGGCGAATGGTATCAGCGCCCTTGGCAAATGGCGTCGGGAACAGGAATTCTACGTTGCCGATGACGCTCATTGCGCCGCCGACAGGGAGCAATTCGCCTCCCGAGTTCAGACGCGGCCCGAGCGTGTTGTCGCGGAACCCGCGCACCGAACGCACGCCGCCAGAGTAGTAGTTTTCCCAGAACGGCAAGCCCAAATTCTTCTTGTCGCCGCCAAACGCGTCGCCGTAATTCAGCTCGCCATTGACCATCAGCGTGAACGCTTTGGTCAGCGGAAAGTAGCGCTGGTACTGAGCGCTGACCTTGTAGTACTCGATCTCGCTTGGCGGCAGCGTCAATTCCGCGGTCAAGCGAGTCAGCGCACCATCGGTAGGCGAGAAGAAGCGATTGCGACTGTCGCGGAACCAGCTGGCCTCGAAGCGCAAGGAGTTGAAAGTGCGATTGTCGAGCACGAACGGGATGTACTCGTCTGGCGTAAGCCCAGGAAAAATCTCGATCTTGGTGTGATCGGCCGCCAGCCGGAAGTTGATCCGATCGAATTCGCTCAACGGGATGCCGTAGTTGACACCGACCTGACCTACGTCGCTTGTGTAGCTTGCGATGTTGGCCTGCTGCGAATCGAGCTCGCGATAGCTGACGTTAAATCCGCGGCTGATGCCATCGTCGGTGTAGTACGGGTTGAAGTAGGAGGCATCGAAGCGCTTGAAAACGCTGTTGTTGCTGACCGCGAATCCGACACGATTACCGGTGCCCAGGAAGTTATCGAAGCTGAGCGCCACCGACAAAATTGCGCCCTGCAACTCCGAGTAGCCCACTCCGAATTGGAAGTTGCCAGTCTGCTGCTCTTCGACCTTGATGTTGACGTCGACTTGATCGTCAGTGCCCGCCACCTTGGGCGTTTCTACCGTGACGGTCTTGAAGAAACCCAGACGTTCCAGTCGGATCTTCGAGCGATCGAGCGCAGCCTGGTTGAACCAGCCGCCTTCGAACTGGCGCATCTCGCGCCGCAGCACTTCATCGACCGTCTTGGAATTGCCCTCGAAATTGATCCGGCGCACGTAAACGCGCTTGCCGGGCTCAACCAACAAGGTGATGTCGACGATGCGCTTGTCGCGATCGACTTGCGGCAATGGCGAGACTTCGGCGAAGGCATAACCGAAATTGCCCAGGAGCTTCTTGATGTATTCTGAGCTTTGCTCCAGGTTCTTGCGCGAGAAGGTTTCGCCCTTGTTGATCACCACCAGGCGCCGCAGGGTGGCCTCATCGACGATGAACTTGCCTGTGAGGCGCACATCGCCGACGGTGTAGACCTCGCCTTCGTTGACATTGGCGGTCAGATACACATTCCGACGATCGGGACTGACGCTGACTTGCGTCGATTCGATATCGAAATCGACGTAACCGCGGTCCAGATAGAAGGCGCGCAACTTCTCAAGGTCGCCAGAGAGCTTTTCGCGGCTGTATTGATCGTCGCGGCGATACCAGCTCAGCCAGTTGGTGGTATCGAGTTCGAACTCTTCACGGATTTCCTCATCGGTGAAGGTCTCGTTGCCGACGACGTTGATATGGCGAATCTTCGCGGCTTTGCCTTCGGCAATCGTCAAGGTGACGGCAACGCGGTTGCGATCGAGTTCTTTGACCGACGGCGAGATCTTGACGTTGTACTTGCCACGGTTGTTGTACTGGCGCGTCAACTCCTGCGTGACACGCTCGACGTTAAGCTGATCGAACGTCTCGCCTTCTGCAAGACCAATGTTGGTCAGTCCCTTTTGCAGCTCTTCGGTCTTGATGTCTTTGTTGCCGACGATATCGATCTTAGAGATTGCCGGGCGTTCGCGAACGGTGATGACCAGGATGTCGCCCTGACGATCGAGGCGCACGTCTTTGAAGAACCCGGTGCGATACAGCGCCCGCAACGCCTCAGCGGAGCGCGATCGATTGATCCGGTCGCCCTTTTGCACTGGCAGATAGGTGAAAACCGTGCCGGCAGAGATGCGCTCCAGGCCATCGACACGGATATCGGAAATAGTGAACTCATCGGACGCAAGCGCGGCCTGTCCAAGGAGCGCCAGCATCAGCGCGGCGAGCGGTTTCTTCATGCCGTTGTCAGCCTTTTGGGCGAGGTTTTCGTCAGTGCCGCATCTCGATGGATGCGGTTCGTTGTTGGTTTTTCGCGGTGCCCGCGTCACAGATGCTACCGTCTAAGACGCCACGAGGCGCGAAATGTCGTTAAAGAAGGCCAAACTCATCAACGCCAGAATCGCCGCCAGACCGAAGTATTGCCCAATCAACTGCGTACGTTCGCTGACTGGCGACCCTTTGAGCCATTCTGCGGCGCAGTACACCAGATGCCCGCCGTCGAGCACCGGGATCGGCAACAGATTCATGATGCACAAGCTGAGGCTGATCAATGCCAGGAACTCAAGGTACTTCGACAGCCCACCTTCAGCCGAATAGTTGGCGAACTGCGCGATGCTGATCGGACCGGAGATGTTCTTCAATTGCGCGTTGCCGGCGATCATGTGCCAGATGACTTTGAAGCTGCCGACCGTCATGCGCCAGGCTTCGCTGACGGCTGCAGGCATAGCCGCAATCGGCCCGTAGGACCGCGTCGTGGCGCGCCCGTCGGGGGCGATGCCAATCTGATATCTGGTCTTGCCGCCCTCTTCGATGGCGTCGGGCTTGATCAGCAAGGTTTCGGTCATGGCGCCGCGCCGTATCGATAAACGCACGGTGCCGCCCTCGGCCTTCGCCGCGATCTGCAGCTGATCGCGCATCGCAACGAAACGATCGACCGCCTTGTCGCCAACGGCGGTGATGCTGTCGCCAACTCTCAGCCCCGCTCGTTCTGCAGGAGACCCCGGCGCAACGAACCCCACCAACGCCGGTGGATTCCAATGCCACGGCGTCACACCCACCTGCTCGAAGAACTTCGACTCATCGACCGCATCGATTTCAGCCAGGTTCAAGCGCCGCGTAGTCAGATTGCCGTTGGCCTGTTCAACGGTGATGGCCACACTGGCATCGCGATAAGCCTTGGTGGTGAGATCAACGAGCACATGCGTCCAAGTGCTCATCGGCTGCTCGTCGATCGCAACAATGCGATCGCCGGTCTCCAGGCCGGCGCGCTGCGCCAGACCTGTCACGTCACCGACCACCGGCTGATAGTCGCGCACGCCAACCATCAGCATGACCCAGAACACGGCGAGCGCCAGGATCAGATTGAATACCGGCCCGGCCAGAACAATCAAAAAACGCTGCCCCACTGGCTTGGCGTTGAAGGCGCCAGATCGCAAGTGCGCGGGAACCTCCTGGTCGCGCTCATCAAGGAACTTCACGTAACCGCCCAACGGTACCGCGGCGATCACGAATTCCGTACCGTTGGCGGCGACCCGACGCCATAGCGGCTTGCCGAGGCCAATGGAGAAGCGCAGCACGTGAACGCCGAAGCGACGCGCTACCCAGTAGTGACCGAACTCATGGAACGTGATCAGGATGCTGGTAGCCACCAGAAACCAGAACACGGAGCCAACGATCTCACCCACGAGTTACCCCTTTCAAAATGGCTTCCGCAGTATCGCGCGCGGCACGGTCTGCATCGAGCACCGCATCAATGTTGTGCGCCGATGATGGACCGACTCGATTTAAGACCTCGTTAACTAGTTCGGCGATTTCGAGGAATCCCAGCTGTCCATTCAGGAAGCCGTCAACCGCCACTTCGTTCGCAGCATTCAAGATTGCCGGCGCGGTGCCGCCGGCATCGAGCGCGGCAAACGCCAGGCGCAAGCAGGGAAATGCATCGAGATCCGGCTCGTCGAAGTCCAGCCGCGCGAGTTTCAGCAGATCGAGCGAGGTGGCGCCGGATTCGATGCGCTCGGGCCAGCCCAATGCGTGGGCGATCGGGATGCGCATATCGGCCGAGCCCAACTGCGCCAGAAAACTGCCGTCGATGTACTCAACGAGGCTATGCACCGTGCTCTGAGGATGAACCAACACGCGGATGGCGCTGCCCGGCAGGCCAAACAAGTGATGCGCTTCGATGACTTCCAGACCCTTGTTCATCAGCGTCGCCGAATCGATGCTGATTTTTGGACCCATCTGCCAGTTCGGATGTTTGAGGGCTTGTTCCGGCGTCACCGCCTGCAGCGCATCGCGGCTATAGCCACGGAACGGTCCGCCCGATGCGGTCAACCACAGGCGACTGACGCCGACGGGCGGGCGCGCATGACCTTGCGGGAGGCATTGGAAGATGGCGTTATGTTCGCTATCGAGCGGCACCAGCGTCGCGCCGCTGCGAGACGCCGCGGCCATCAGCAATTCGCCAGCGCATACCAAGGCTTCTTTGTTGGCCAGCAACACCTGCTTGCCGGCTTCCACAGCTGCCATCGTCGATGCCAGGCCTGCGGCGCCAACAATCGCGGCAACCACAACATCGATCTCGGCATCGGCCGCAGCCTGGCACAGCGCCTCCTTGCCGCTCAGCACCTCGGTTTCAATGTCGAGATCGCGAAGACGTGCGCGCAACCGCGCCGCGGCCTCCGGATCGACGAGGATGGCGCGCGCCGGCGCAAAGCGCTTGCAGATTTCGGCCATTCCCACATCGTCCTGGCGTGCGGCAACAACCGCCAGAGTGAATCGTTGCGGCGAGCGCGCCATCACATCGAGCGTGCTGCGACCGATAGAGCCGGTCGCCCCGAGCAGAGCGATCTGTTTCATAAGCCGATCAGCGCGCGGCCGCAGACGAAGATCGGCAGCGCTGAAAGCACGCTGTCGATGCGATCGAGCATGCCACCGTGGCCTGGAAGAATATTCCCCGAGTCTTTAACTTTCGATTGGCGCTTGATCAGGCTTTCGAACAAATCGCCGACGATAGAAAACAGCACGGTCACCAGCGCCAGCAAAATCAGCAAACCATGCGCGATGGGAATGGTCGGCAAAAGCAACCCGGCGGCGGCGGCAAAGAGCGCCGAACCGATCAGCGCGCCGATGACGCCTTCGATGGTTTTCCCCGGACTGATTCTGGGCGCCAGCTTGTGCTGGCCGAACTGCCGCCCAGCAAAGTATGCGGAAGAATCGGCCACCCAGATCAGCACCAGCACGAAGAGAATCCACCAGGGACCGTTGACCGGGTCGCGATGGGTCAGCCACGCGGCCACGAAGGTCGGTACTACCATGATGCTGCCGACCAGCACCTTGATTTCGAGATTGCGCGTCGTCGGCTCCTGCGCAAATTCGAATGCGCGCAGCCAAATGATCGCCAGGCACCACCACCCGGCGCCGGCCCAAACGATGGGCATTAATAACGTTTTGGGCTCGGCCCACCAAAGCCACAGCATCAAGCCCGCGTTTGCGGCGACTACAAGCGTGCGCAGCCGGCGGCGGCGAAAGCCGATCACTCGGGTCCATTCCCAGAGCGCGAAACACAGGATCGCACCGAAGATCAAGGTGAACCATTCGGTGCGCAGGAACAGCACGCCGCAGATCGCGATCGGCGCCAATACCACAGCTGTGGCGATGCGCGTCAGCACTCCACTACCCTGCCACCGCGACAGCGTGCGCTCAAGCATCCACCACCTCCGCGATTTGCTCGCTGGTCTGGCCAAAGCGCCGCTCGCGCCGAGCGTATTCGTTGAGCGCTCCCTGAAAGCAGGTGGCATCGAAATCTGGCCAAAGTACTGGCGTGAAATACAACTCCGTGTACGCCAGATGCCACAGCAGGAAGTTGCTGATCCGCGCCTCGCCGCCAGTTCGAATGAAGAGGTCGGGCTCCGGCAGCGGGGCCAACGACAAGTGGCGCTCCAATGTCGCCTGATCGATCGCGTCGATTTCTATCAGGCCCGCTTTAGCCTCCGCCGCTACCGCACGCGTCGCTGCCACGATATCCCAGCGCCCGCCATAGTTCACGGCGATGTTCAGGGTGAGTTTGAGGCTGGCGATACTCACCGATTCGCTGGCCGCCATGGCCAGCTGCAAATCGCTGGAAAACGCCGAGCGCTCGCCGATAAAACGCAGGCGCACGCCGTTATCCCCCAACTCGCGCGTCTCTTTACGCAGCGCGCGCAAGAACAACTCCATCAGATGTCGCACCTCGCTCGGCGGGCGCGCCCAGTTCTCGCTGCTGAACGCAAACAGCGTAAGAACTTGCACACCGGACCGAAGCGCCGCCTCGATCACCTTGCGCACTGCATCCACTCCGGCGCGATGTCCGAAGGCGCGCGGCCGCTTGCGCAGCTTCGCCCAGCGCCCGTTGCCATCCATGACGATGGCGATATGCCGCGGGATGCGAGGCGCAGGCAAGACCGCTGCTGTCAAAGCTGCATCAACTCATCTTCTTTGTGCTTGGCGACCACATCAACTTCCTTCACGAAGCGATCGGTCAGCTTCTGGATGTCTTCCTCGGCTTTACGATCCTCGTCTTCGGTGATCGCTTTGGCCTTGAGCAAATCTTTACAGTGGCTATTGGCATCGCGGCGGATATTGCGAATCGCCACCTTGGTGTTTTCGCCCTCGTGCGCAACAACTTTCGCCAGCTCTTTGCGCCGCTGCTCCGTCAGCGGCGGCAACACGATGCGGATGACTTGCCCTGCGGTGTTGGGCGTCAGGCCCAGGTCCGAAGTCATGATGGCGCGCTCGACCGCAACGACCATCGCTTTCTCCCAAGGCTGCACGGTAATCGTGCGCGCGTCGGTCACAGAAACATTCGCCACCTGACTGATCGGTACCTCGCTCCCGTAGTAGTCGACGCGCAGATGATCGAGCAGCTGCGCCGAAGCGCGACCCGTGCGCAGCTTCATCAACTCGTGCTTGAGCACTTCGATGCACTTCTTCATCCGCGTTTCGGCATCGGTTTTGATAGCCGGGATGGTCGTCGCCATATTTTGATCCTTTGCGTGAAACGAACGGCGGCGGAGTATAGGCGGGTTGCCGGGTCCGCAAGAACCTGGGCTTAACATGGTAGTGCACCCGGCCGGTCAAGCAAAAACCCGAGGCGGATCGAAAGATGACAAGGCCGGTTACGTTCCTCGCTCGGGCTGTGGTTCTTACCAGACCGCAGTTCTTCGTGGCCTGGATGCTGAGCGTGAACTCCGCAGGCAGATTCGCTCGCCCGAAATCTTTCAGGTTAGTCTGCGATTTATTGCGATGAAGTACGCCGCCATGAATTTGCTGTCCGCCATTCGCCGCGCCGCCAGCCAGCTTCGCGCTGCAGGCGTATTCGTTGCGCATAACGCCGACAATGCGCTCGACGAGGCGCGTACGTTGGCCTTGCATGCTTTGGATTTGCCGGCCAACTGGCCAGGCAACCTCTCGGGAGCTGCGCTAAGCATTGTCGAACAGGACAGAATCGACGCGCTGATCGAACGCCGGATTCGTGAGCGCATTCCGGCAGCGTACTTGATTGGGCGCGCCGAATTCGCTGGGCTCAGCTTTGCGTGCGACGCGCGCGCCCTGGTGCCGCGCTCGCCGATCGCCGAGTTGATCGAAACCGGATTTGATGGCTGGTGCGATGCCAGCCGCGTCGAGCGCGCACTGGATCTGTGCTGCGGCGGCGGGTCGATCGGGATCGCGATGGCTGTGCATCAACCCCGCTGGCAGGTCGACCTCGCCGATATCTCACCGCAGGCACTCGCACTTGCGCAAACCAATATCGAACGCCACGGCGTGGGCGACCGCGTGCGCGCCATTCCATCGGATATGTTCAATGGGCTGAAGGGCAACCACTACGAATTGATCGTGTCCAATCCGCCTTATGTGACCGAAGCCGAATTTGCGGCGCTGGCGCCCGAATACAGCTTTGAGCCCGCATTGGGCCTGGTTTCTGGTTCCGACGGCCTCGACGCCACGGCGCGGATACTGGCCGAAGCCTCCGACTATCTCAGGCCAGGAGGGCTGCTGATCGTCGAGATCGGCGAAGCATGGCGCGCGTTCAAGGGCCGCTTTCCTGATTTACCGGTCGCCTGGATTCCGTTTTCGGTAGGCCATATGGGTGTTTTCGCCATCACCCGCGAAGCGTTGATCGCTCATCGCGGCACGGGGCGTGAGTGACGGGGCACGGGGCACGGATGCACTTTTTCGCACCGGTTCCAGTTTCGGGTGTTGCGTGACCAGCGCGTCGGGCGTCTTGGTAGAGCGTATCGACCAAAGTGCGCGCGTGCCCCATGCCCCGCATTCTTCTTCAACACCATGACTTCTTTCATTGGTGTAATACATCACTAACACACTAGCATGGCTCCACAAGCTGAGGATGATCCCAGGGTCACCAAGGCTTGCCCCAAAAGCTCAGGAGTCCGCCATGAAGAAAATTGTGTTGGCCGCGACCATCAGCGTCGCGTTGTTTGCCGGTTTCGCCAATCCGTTGCAGGCCCGCGAAGCGGCCGTTGTCGCCGCCGTTGCCAGTGTCGATCCCGCAGAACAGTTGCAGGGAATGGTCAGCCATCTCCGAAACAACGACGTTGCGGGTTTGTTGCGCGCGTCGATGCCGGCCGGTCAATTCCAGATATTGCGCGGCGCATACGAAATGCAACGCGGCAAGCCAATCACGGATGAACAACGCGCGGAATTCGAAGAGGCCATCGGCAAACTGACGGCAAGCAACGCTGTCGATCAGTTGATGGCTGAGATCGAGCCGAAACTGCTGGAAGCAGCGCCACAGGCGCAAGGCGGTATCTTGATGGCACTGGGAGCCATGCAAATGGCGATATCCCAGCCCGAGAGCGACATGACTCCCGAGCAACGCGAGATGCTGCGCGCGCTATTGCCGGGTCTGGAACGATGGTTGAAGAGCACGGATTTCTTCAATCCGGCGATCGCCCGCGAAGCGGTCACGCTGGTGACGCGCGCCGCTCGCGACACCGGCATCCAGAATCTCGATCAACTCAAGATGCTGTCGTTCGACGAAGCGTTGAATTCCGCCAGCAAGATGCTCGCCGCCAGTAAACGCGCCGTAAAGCTGTACGGCCTGGACATCGACGCCATCGCCGCAAGTACCCGCTTTCAGACGATCGCAGTGGAAGGAAACAAGGCGCGCGTACGTGCGACCGTAACCGTGTTCGACGCGCCGCTGTCGCACGAGCTGGAGCTGACGCAGATCGATGGTCGGTGGTACGGCAAGGAAGCGGTAATTCGCTTCAAAGCGGACGCCAAAGTGGAGGCGGAAAAAGAGAACGGCTGAAAGCTCTGTGTGCGCGGACTCATGTCCGCGGCTGAAATGAGACGAGGATGTTTCGCGCGCGGATCAGGCACGTGCTTGATCCATAGAGAGCGAGTCCGGACATGCGCCGGACTCGCGACTTGAGAAACGCACAGGAAGTGCGTTTCTCAACATCGTGCTAGGTCCCAATAATCCCGCCATCGAGCTTGCGAATGACCACGGTCGCCGAGCGCGGGCGACCACCGAACGGCCAGCTGGAAATCGCGGTCGGGTTCGAAGGATCGAGCCGCTCGCTGGCAGGTTCGCCGGGATGCTGCACGTTGACGAACATCGTCCGCATGTCGGGCGTGGTGATGACGCCGGTGATCTCGCAACCGCGTGGGCCCGTCAGGAAGCGACGGAACTCGCCGCTGATCGGATCGTAAGCCAGCATCTGGTTGTTGCCGATGTTGCGATAGTCGCCGCGCTCATTCCCCGGCCGCGAAACAATCGACGTCGAGATGTCCGTTTGCACCCACAAGATACCGCGGTCGTCGAACCACAAACCGTCCGGGCTGCCGAACTTGTCGCCATTGATGTTGCCGGCGCGCGCCGCGTTACCGAGCGCGGGATCGCCGCACTGAACGAACAATTGCCAGCGGAAACGTCGGGCCGCCGCGTTCTGGCCATCCTCGGCCCAGCGTACGATATGGCCGAAAACGTTCTGGCCGCGCGGATTCGCTGCATCGATTCCGGGCTGACCGGTATTGCCGCGGCGATCGTTGTTGGTCAGCGTGCAGTACACGTCCTTGGTCTGCGGATTGACCGCGATCCATTCTGGGCGATCCATCTTGGTTGCGCCGACAACATCGCCGGCCTGACGCGTCTTGATCAAGACTTCGCCCTGATCGGCAAAGCCGTTCTCCGGCGTCAGCCCGTTCAAGCCCCACTCCAGCGCGATCCATTCGCCACTCTGGTTCTCGTTGAAGCGCGCCACGAACAGCGTGCCATCGTCGAGCAGATTGCGGTTGTTGGCGCGGTCGCCGGGTTTGAAGAAGCCGCGCGAGACGTACTTGTAGATGTACTCGAAGCGCTCATCGTCGCCCATGTACACGACCACGCGATTGTCCGGCGACAGCGTTACCCACGCACCTTCGTGCTTGATGCGGCCGAGCGCCGTGCGCTTGATCGGCGTGGAGGTCGGATCGAAAGGATCGATTTCCACCACCCAACCGAAGCGGTTTGGCTCGTTCGGATGCAATGCCGCATTGAAACGCTCGTCGTGTTCGTGCCAGCGATAGCCAAAGCCCGTGGCGCTGATGCCGTAACGACGCTGTTCTGCCGGAATGGTGCCCGCGTTAGCGAAATACCCGTTGAAGTTTTCTTCGCACGCCAGGTACGTGCCCCAAGGCGTAAAGCCATGCGCGCAGTTGTTGATAGTTCCCAGGATGCGCTCGCCGGCCTGATCGGCGGCGGTGCGCAGCAAACGGTGGCCTTTGGCAGGACCGCTGACCGCCATCGGTGTGTAGCCGGTAATGCGGCGCGCGTAGACGCTCGGACGCACCACGCGCCAGGAGCTGCCGTCGAAAATCACTTCGATGATGCCCACGCCGTGTGCGGCCTGCGACTTCTTGACCTTCGCTGGCGTCCACGTGCGCTGACCATCTTCGTGCAAGATGCCATCGTCGGTGTACTCGTGGTTGCTGACCAACAAGCCGCGGCGACTCGACGGCACCGAGCGCCCGAGCAACGCACGCTCCTCGAACGGGAAGAAATGCATACCATCGTTATGCATGCCCCACTGCTGCTCTTGATCTTCGGCGCTATTGGTGGCGTCGTAGCGAAAGAACTTGAGCGGATCGGAGACCGGATCGCCCCAGGCGATCAAAACATCGGCGCGATAGCCTTCCGGCACGATCAGCGCGTCGGCATCGGTCGCCGGGAGCGGCTTGAAGCCGATGCCCGGTGTCGAAGTAAAGGTCTGCGCTTCCGCATTCGAACGCGCCGCCAATAGCGGCATGCCGACGACCAGGGCCGTCGCTGTGGCGGCGCCGCCTTTCAGCAACTCGCGGCGCTTCTGATTGAGCTCCAGCACTTCCTGAAAAGTGGTGTTGTTGGAGTCGTTACTCATTCCATCGTCGTGAAACGTGCTCATCAGAGTCCTCTGGCGTTGGCTGGTGAACGGCGACAGTGCCGCGCAAGCGGCGAACGCTAGGGTCGATGTGTGACGCTTCGATGCGTGTCGCGTTGCAGTGCGATGACGGTGGCGGCGGGCGCCGCTGTGCCTGGCATCTGGCGCTGCGCTCTGTCTCCGCGACCGATAGGCAAAGCCATCGCCGTTGTCGGGCGCCAGTCTCAGCACCCGCTTTGCCTTGGCTCTGAAAGACGCTTCTCGCCCAGATCAACCTACATCAGATCGGTACTGCCAAAGCTTGCCTTCGGTCTTGTGCAAGATGCGCGATTGAATCGGCACGTCTCCCAACGCGTCGCGCAATCGCGCCTCGGCATCCTCAAGGCGCAGTCCTGGCGCCGGCTGCAGGGCGAAGTCGCAGGCGCCGCTCGCATGTTGGTGCAAGGAAAACTGCGCAATCGGCAATGTCGCCAACGCATGCGTGATGTCGATGTTGTTGATGTAGCGACCATCGCTGCGGCGAAAGCGGACCGGCAGACGGCCTTGCAAGTCGAACAGCACAAAATCGTCGCCTGTCTGGTCGAGGCGCGCGATGTCGCCGGTGCGATAGCGCACCAGCGGCAGATAGTCGTTGAAGCCACCGGTGATCACGATTTCGCCACGCTCGCCATCGGCAACCGGCCGCCCTTCGGTATCGAGGATTTCCACGATCATCTGCGGCTGCAGCAACACGTGCCCGCCGACAGCTGGATCGAATACTGCGATTGGGCCGGCCTCGTTGAGCGAATACACATCGGCCACCGGACACGCAAACCGCGCCTCCAAGGCAGCTCGCAAGCCAGGCAAAAGTTGCATCGATGTGCTGAGCAGAATGCGCGGTCGATAAGCGAATTCGATGTCCAGAAGCACCGCAAGCGACAGCGGATCGCCGGCGATCACCTCCGGCGCCAGCGCATCGATGTAATCGCCGCGATCGCTTAAACAGCGCCAGTCGACTGGATGCAAATTGATCTTCGCCAGGCCACAGTCGTCGCGATACGGAGAGATCGAGGTGTACGTGAAACACTTCTGCTGCCAACCGATGAGCAGCACACCCACTTGTCCGCGTCCCGCCGTCAGCTCAACGCCGAAGCGGCGATAGGCGCGTTGCTGATAGCTCAAATAGCGCGCTGCCACGACCGGGTGCGATGGCAACAGCAGCGGATGGCCGGTGCTCCCGGTGGTGCGAAAATTGATGAGCCGATCCAGCGCCAGATCATCGGGCACGAACGCGGCAATATCGGCCGCCAGATCGGCACGCGAGGTCGTCGGCCATGCGCCCAAGTCAGAAGCGGCAGGCGCGCACGCTTGCCAATGCGGTACGACCTTGCGAACTCGCGCCAGGTAGTTCGGCAGCCACGGCGCGAATGCCGGGCGTGGTTCAATGGCGGCTGTTGCGACGCGGCGGCTGTGCGCGCGAACCGCGTCGACCTCCACCGGCAGCAGGCGATGGCCGCTTTCGTTGCGATACAGCGGCGCAGCGGGATGCTCGCGCATCCACTTCAGCAGCGCTGCGCCGTGATCGGCGAGCGCAGGAAAGCGCTCGTCCGTTGGGTCAGGGTTCGTAGCGATAAATCGGGCGCCGCAATTGCTCAGTGCCCGGACTTTATCACCAACGACGCACCGTCAATGCGCCAGCGCCGAGCACAAGCAGCGCCAGCATGGTCGCGAACAGCGCATTCAACGCCGGCACCGAGAAGCTTTCGATACTGCCGCGAATGCCATTGATCGGTGTCGTGGTTCCCGGCAATGCCGCAAAGCATTCGCTGCCGGCGCCCAGCGTAGCCGTGACCGTGGCTTGCGTATTCACCACCACGCCAGTCGCCACCTGCTGCGGCGGCGCACCGCAATACACGTCCAGACCGGTCGGACAGTAGCCGGTGATGACGATATTGCCCGGCGCGAACACATCGACATTGGACACCGTGCACGTGGCGATTTCATACACGCCAAGCGTGCCGCTGACCTCGTGGGCGATCAGCGCCAGAGCGCGGTTGTTGCCGCTCTGACCTGGCGCCACATAAGCAATACCTTCGGGCGCCAAATCGCCGCCTTGGGCGAGGCTGTATCCGAGATTTGTCGGCGCTGCCGGATTGGTCACGTCATACACAAACGCACCACCGATACGCTCCATACCGATGATCGCGTAACGGCGACCGCCAACATCGCCTACCGCCAACGCTTCCGGCTCGGGGCCCTTGTTATCGCTGCGCCCATCGAAGGTGGCCGCAGCGCCTTCGGAATTGAAGATCGTCGGCGCAACAGTGGCCGTCGCTTGCTCAAAGGTATCGCCGCTATCGAACACCAACGCACCGGTATTGCCGTTGAACGCCGAGAAAGAGCGTGCCCCGAAAGCGTAGATCGCCTCGAAGTCCGGATCGGCATCGGTGTTGCCGAGCCGATTGGTCACCGTCAGCCGACCCAGGTTGTTGTTCTGCTTGAGCGTTGCGGCGTTCGGAAACGCTACCGGATCGAGAACATAACCGCTGGCGCCGACACGCACCTCCTCGGAAAACGCAGTGTAATCGCGCGCATCGCCCTCGTTCGCGGTGAACACAATCGGCTCGCCGCCACTGATCGCAACGGCGATCGAATCGGGTTGATACATGCCGAACACCGGGAAGTTACGGATGGAAATCGCACCGGTGTTCGTCGGCGAATCGCGATCGCTCGGGTCGAGGGCTGCGCCCGCTGCATTGTGATTCTTG
Source organism: Lysobacterales bacterium (assembly GCA_022844135.1). Taxonomy (GTDB): domain Bacteria; phylum Pseudomonadota; class Gammaproteobacteria; order Xanthomonadales; family SZUA-5; genus JALHMH01. Next base: position 8,695 of record JALHMG010000034.1, on the reverse strand, counting down.
AAGCCGAGCGCGAGCAGACGCGTTACGCGCGCCGACGCAATATCGATCACGGCCAGGCCATTGTTCTCCTGCAGCGATACGAACGCGGTGCGGCTGTCGGGCGTTACCGCCACGTACTCGGGTTCCAAGTCCTGCGCCACGCTCGCGCCCGGACCAAAAATGCGCAGCGCGGCCGGCACTTCGCCATTGCGCGGACCACCGACGTTGAAGTCGACAAAACGCGCCGTCGTGACGACTGCGCCCGCAACACCATTCTGCAGATCGATGATCGACACCGAGCCTTCCGGATCCGTGGTGTAAGCGCTATTGGGTTCGCCCTCGTTGGCGGTCAGTGCGTAACGGCCGTTCGGCGAGAAGGTCACCATGTCCGGCAGCGCGCCGACGGTCACCTGGCCGAGCAGCGCGCCATTGGTCGAGTAAAAAGCCACCGCACCTGGGTTCTGCGCGGTCGCATTCTGGATCGCCACGGCCACGATGCCGCCGGCCACCGCAACGCTGTTCGGGCTGCCGATGGCGGCGGTGCTGACGCGCTGGATCAACGACGGCGCGGCCGGGTTCGCCAGATCAACGATATCGAAGCTGTTGTTACCGCCATTCACAGTAAATGCACGCCGCGTTGCCGGATCGTAGGCGACGATTTCCACTGAGCCCGAGGCCAGCCCGGAGGTGTAGCCGCCGATGCGGTTGAGTTGTGCGGTTTGCGCGCCGGCAACGCTGCACACCAGGCTGAGCGCGAGTAAACGGATCATCGTATGGCCCCTGTAGATCAAGACCGGGCAGCATCGCTGGCAAATATTGCAGCGATTTGTCGGCGACGACTGGTATCGATTCGCCGACTGATGCAGCATTCAAATCAGGCCCCATCGCAAGAACGCCCACGCATGCCCGAAATCCTGCTCGTCGAACGTTCCGCCACGCTGTGCAATCTGCTCGAACGCACACTGGAATCGGCGGGCGTGGGCATCACTAAGCATTTCGAGCGTTTCGGCGATGCGATCGAAGAGATGCGCGAGCGCATCGTTGCCTCCCGCCTGCCGGCACTGCTGATCGTCGGCGTGCCCGAGCGCGAGCCGGCGGAATGCCAGATCCTGCTGAAGATCGTGCGCGAAATCGGCGGCCGGACCATGCCGCTGCTGGTGCTGAGCCACGCGCCGCTGCCGCGCCTGGATTCCTGGCTGGAACAGCGCGGCCAATCGATGCGCCTGCTGTGGTCGCAGTTCTGGCAGGTGCCAGGCGCGATCAGCGAGCTGGCGCCGGATTTGCTGTTCCAGTCGGCGCCCGAACGGATCACACCGCAAAGCCCGCTGCGACTGCTTTTGGTCGACGACTCGGTCAGCGTGCGCCGCACCTATTCGCAACTACTCACGCAACAGGGCTACCACGTCGATCTGGCCGACTGTGTTGCCGATGGCTTCGCCCGCGCGCGCACCGGCCGTTACGATCTGATCATCGTCGACTACTTTCTGCCCGACGGCACGGGAGATCAACTGGTCACGCGCCTGAAGGCCGATACCGCCACGCAGAGCGCACAGATCGCGCTGATCACCGCCACCTACAGCGAAGAGATCATCCAGAAATGTCTCGACGCCGGTGCCGTCGAGTGCATGTTCAAGAACGAAGTGGTGGCGCTGACCTTGGCGCGCATCAAAGCGCTGGCGCGCTCGGCGCTCGATCGCCGCCGTACCGAAACCGAACGGCAGCGGCTCGACGGCATTTTGCGCTCCGTCGGCGAAGGGGTTTATGGCCTCGACGACAGCGGCGTCGTCACCTTCGCCAATCCCGGCGCCTGCCGCCTGCTCGGCTTGAGCGACGACAGCGATCTGATCGGCAAGGATGGTGGACAGTTGCGCCTGCGCTCCGAACGCGACGATGTCAGCTCGCGTCTGGAGACCGTGTTTTCCACTGCCGACGGTCGCTCGTTGCCGGTCGAATGCACGATTGTGCCGATGCTGGTTGGTGGCGAAGTAGAAGGTAACGTGGTGGTGTTTCGCGACATCTCCGAGCGCAAGAGCGTGGAGCGCGTGCGCTGGGAACTCGATCACGACAAACTCACCGGCCTCTCCAACCGCCGCCATTTCCTTGGCCAACTGAGCGATGCCGTGGAGCGTCACAAGGACGGCGGCTACGGCGCCGTGCTGCTGGTGGATATCGATCGCTACACGCAGGTGCTGGAGAACGCGGGCGAAATCGCCGGCCAGCAATTGCTGGTCGACATCGGTCAGCGCCTGCAAGCGCGCCTGCGCGATCACGATGGCCTGGCGCGGCTGGAGCACGATCAGTTCGCGCTGCGGCTGGAGAACGTGCAGCTCGAACACCTCTACACGCTTGCCGACTCCTTGCGCGAAATGCTGCACGACGTGCGCTACACCGACCACGCCGGTCGCGCGCTCAGCGTAACCGTGTCGGTGGGCGTGGCGATCATCAGCAAAGACTCGCCCTCAGGGGAATATGTGCTGGAAAACGCCCGGCAAGCCTGCGCCCAGGCCAAGCGCCGCGGCCAGAATCAAACGCAGATTTTCGTCGTCGAAAGCGACTCGCGCGCCGCGCGCGAGCTGGAAGCCGGCTGGGCACAGCGCATCCGCGAGGCCATGAGCGAAGACCGCATGATTCTGCTCGGCCACCCGATCCTGCCGGTGCAAGGACTGGTGCGCGAAGGCCAGCGCTGGCATGTGCGCGGCGATGGTTACGAGCAGGCGTTCGAAGTGTTGATCCGCATGGTCAACCGCGACGGCCAGTGGGTCAGCCCCACCGTGTTCGTGCCACTCGCCGAGCGCGCCAATTTGATGTCGAAGATCGACCTCTGGGTCATCGCCCGCACCGTACGCATCGCCACGCGCGTGCCCGACGATGCGCCCATCGCCTTCGCCATCAACCTCTCGAACCAGACGCTGCAAGACCCCGAAGTGCTGGCGCACATCGAAAACACCTTCGCCAGCCACCGCGTCCCACCGGGCCGCTTTATCTTCGAAATCTCCGAGATCGGCGAAATTCATCAACTGCACGCCGCGCGCCGCTTCATCACTCAGTTGAAACGCCTGGGCTGCCGCTTCGCGCTGGACGATTTCGGCTCCGGCAACAACTCCCTCAGTCACTTGAAGTGGCTGCCCGTGGATTTGGTCAAGGTCAACGGCGAATTTGTCGCCGAAAAACAAGGCAGCGAAGTCGACCGCGCCATGGCCATTTCCCTCACCCAGATGGCCCACGCCCTAAAGCTAAAAGTCATCGCCGAACGCGTCGACTCGCCCAAAGCGCTCACCTGGCTCAAAGCCGCTAAAGTCGACATGGTCCAAGGGCATCTATTTGGCGAGCCGCAGCGGTTGGATGAGATCGATTTTGAGGCATTGCTGGAAGCGTGAGGCGTAAGCGCTGGCCAGATGCGCTCCCTCCCCCGCTGGCGGGGGAGGGCTGGGGAGAGGGTGGCTGCTTCGGTGTACGCCAGTGTTGCGGGAGTTGCGGTGCGCGCGACACGGCACTCAAAGCCCCAAAGGGGCGCAAGGCAATATCCCACGACGCCAGCCCTCGGTCAGGCACCCAAGCATTCGCCGAGCCCTGAAAGGGCGAAACAACGCCGTTTCCGCCCTGTCGACACCAAAGCGCTTAGGCACATCAGCTATTGCGCGTCCACTCCCGGCGGCACCTGCTTCTTCGCAAGCTCCATAAGCATGCGCAACGCTTGATTGACCGCCACCGCAGTCGGAAACGCCTGAGCTACATCGTGATCGAGCAACACAAGATTCGTACCTTGCTGGTATGCGCGACATGTCGGGCGTCGAATCACTGGCTGGAACGGATTTCATAGTGTCTAACCTCTTTCGGCGTGGCGCCGAAGATCCGAGTTTGGTCGCTGCACCGATGTAGGTGACCACTCGCCATTGATGCGATCATCTCGCCAAGTAAAGGAGTGCCGCCATGGACTGGAAAGCGCGCATAGATGTGGATGACGGCATTGCCTTCGGCAAACCCCGCATCAAGGGAACCAGATTGTCGGTCGAGTTCCTACTAAAGCTCTTCGCGCAAGGCTGGACCGAAACCCAAGTCCTCGACGCCTATCCACACATCACCAAAGAAGACCTGCAAGCCGTTTTCGCGCTCGCGTCCGAGGTCCTTTCGGAAGAGGAATTCTGGATCAAGGGCAAGATGGTTGCCTGAAGCGCCGTGCGACAACCCCTCGCCGACGAAAACATCCCGCGCGCTTCCGTAGACGCCCTGCGCGCTAACGGGTTCGACGCCGCTTCCTTCCGAACAATCCACTTGAAACAGCGAAGATTCTGCTCCTGCTCCCGATACTGCAGTCGATTGAAGGCGGCCAGTTTCTGGTCGTCGGCCGCGATGGTGCACTGCGACGGCTGTCGTTGCCCGCAGCAACGTGAACGCCATGGTATGGCGCCTGGACGCGGCGAAATCCTGGTCGATTGGGCTACGTCATCAGCTTGGCGATCTCAAAGTGCATGCCGTCGCGGCGAGTGAAATGCCCACCCCAATAGAAGCCGTGGCGATGCGCAATGGGGACGAGTTCATAGACGCAACCCACCTCACCCGACTGCGCCGGCTCGGCGCCAAGTTTGTTCCATTGGAAGTTGATGTCGAATGCCGTCGCGAAGGCGTGATTGGAGAGGGTGCGCGTGGCCGCGCCGCCGCGGATGTAACGTGGGTTGTACAGACCATCGAAGGTCAGCACCCGATCCAGCACGCCTTCATCCGCAAACGCCTTCCAGACCGCCAGCATTTGTTTCGCAACCAGCCGGTGCACTGACACCTTGCCATCGGCACGTGCCCCAGGGATGCCGATCAGTTGCGGGATGACGATGCGTTCGAGGTTCTTCTCCCAATCGTTGGTGATGCGGATTGCCTCCGGATTCTTCGGGGTCGGCGCAGGCTCCGATTCCAGCGGTCCAAAGAGCTTCTGCCGCTGCGCATTGCTGGTGAGCGGCTTGAAGTCAGGCAAGGCCGGAAAGCCCGTTGCGTCATCAACAAATTTGACGATCTCGAAGCCCAGCAGCGCAGCCTGCCCCAAGGTCTCATTGCCGACCTTTCCGTCGACGCCCAGTTTGTGTGCCTTTTGAAAGCGCTTAGTCGCCTCTTCCGTCGCCGGATCGAATGTTCCGGTGGCGTCCAATGCAAAGCCCTGGCCGCGCAAAAAGGTTTGCCATTGTGTGACGATGGCGCCAGTCGCGCCGAGTTTGAGGACTTTCATGAGTTGCTCCAACAACGGCTCATTTCAATGGGAGGTTCATTTGTTTTGGAGGCACCCGAAACTGCACTGGTCTACGGGTCGCCTTCAACGAATCAGAAAGCGCTCTGCTGGAACGGACGGAGGGCGTGCAAGTCCGGGGACATCGGCCAGATCCTTCGCCACTTCGAGAGGGTCGGCGGCATCGTCGAGAAACAACACGCCGCGCGATCCAGTACCACGTTCGCTGGCCCAGTCTGCCTTCGTGACCAGTTGGTGTGAGGCAAGTTGGTGAATGAGCTGGTCTCGTTCCGCTCCCGCCAAGTCGGGCTTTGCTTTAAAGAAAAGCACGGATGACATGAGTATTCCCTTTCTTTGAGATTGAGAAAACGGTGTGCGCCACTTGGCCACTGCCGCGAGTCTTGGAAAAGCAAACTCGCGCCAGTGAACACCAGACCCGTCGGACGGAGATCCCGACAAACCCGGTCAATGGGCCGCTGTGACTAGTGTGGTGTCCCAAAAATAACTACCATTAAATAGTAATCACTTTCCCTGCTCTAAAAAGACGAACCTCGCCACAATTAGTTCAAGTTATTTTTGGGACACCACACTAGCACGATGTTGATCAAACACTTACGTGCTTGATCAATGCGCGAACCATCCATGGTTCGCGCTAGCAGGCTGTTTCTCAACAGCCTGCTAGAGTTTGCTCCAGTCGAGTCGACCGTAGCCATAGTCCTCGGTGAACTGCGCGCCCTGCATCCCGACTGGCTTAACACACGCTGCAATCAAACGAGCCCGGGTCTGTGCGACGGTCTCCCCTGGATACTTATGGCGCAGCAGTGCCACCGCAGCTGAGACATGCGGCGTGGCCATAGAGGTTCCCGGCCAACTGGCAAAGTCTTGACTCCTGGCTGTCGGTGCTCCCCTATGGAAGGCGTTATTGTGCCAGTTTGCCTCCCAGTAGCTTGTGCCAGGGTAGGTCGGAAGGGTGGACAGCACGTCGGTACCCGGTGCCACAAGACTCAAGTGCGGCCCCGTGTTCGAGAAACCAGATCGCTGGTCGTTTGGATCGCTTGCACCCACGGCGATGACATTGGAGTACGCAGCTGGGTAGTTCGGGATGTTGTTACCACTATTGCCTGCCGCGGCAACTACCACAATGTTTGAATCAATTAAGTCCTGGATTGCTTCGGACTCATCGTCATTACGAACCGACCCTCCGATGCTCAGGTTGACCACGTCGAAACTCTCGTCCAGGCAGCGCGCCAGAGCGCGCGCGAATAGGGCCGGCGAAACGACCCAACTAAACCAGTAGCGACCGCCGAGAAAGATAGGTATAGGATTGGCATCAAAGATATTCATCACCTCGACATTTGCGTCAATCAATCCTCGGTGGCCATTTCTGCTATTTAGGCGAGCGACAATCGTGCCAGTGACATGCGTTCCATGGCCGGGCTCATCCCGAGCATTCGCGCTGCCATAACTGCCCCAATTGTGCGAATGCGTAATTCCCAATTCCGTATATGAAGGGTGACTAAGGTCGATCCCGGTGTCCAATACAGCTATTCGCTGACCAGTGTTCACGCGTTTGCGCCAACCAATCTTGGTCAATGCCCATGGCAGCGGTGGCTTGGTGGCTGCCGCGGACTTCTTGCGATTACCCGATTGCGGCTGACTCGAATCCAACGGTTGAATGAGCTGGCGGATCGGGACGCGCTGGACCCGCAATACCTGCGGGTCACGCTCAAGTTCTGATTTCAAAGCTGACGCCGATTGCCCGTCGGTCAGGCGCAGCAGATGGCTGCATGAAACGCGCCTATGCTTTCTAGGTTTGGAGTCGTGCGCAAGGGTTGCTGAAAGTCCGACAGCAGGCATGGCGCCGAGATTCGCGAGCTGTCCATTCCCATCCCAAGGGATGACCTCGGCTATCGCTCCCCTCGCACGCAGCGCGCCAATCGCGTCCAGCGCACCATCCCCAGCCGTCAGGGGCATTTCACCCATCGACATCATGCCGAGTGTGCGCGCAGTCTGTTGTGCAGGCGCGTCCGAACGTAAGCGCACACTAAGCCAACCATCCAAGTGGCCGCTCGGTAGCGGAGCATCGCCGCTGCCTAACGAGCCAGATCGAACAATGGCCGGCGCTCCTTGGATGCGGCGTTCCAATTCAGCGACGCGCTTCTCCAACTCCGATTCTGCTGCTGCCACGGGCAAGTCGATCAACGAGAGCGGTTGCATGCCGCCATGCGCAGCGCCAATCAGATTAGCATAGTGACTATAGAGGCGCGCGCGGAGCTTTTCAGCCAGGATTCGGAACCCATCCGATGTTGCGTGAATTTCATCACGCCAATGGTCGCGGGAAAGTGTTCCCTGAGTCGGTACAACGAAGAACCGCCGCGGATGCGCTTCGGCGATTTTCTCCAATGTCCTTGCGAATCGCCTCAGCATCGTGTGCACGATTTCTCGCTGTTCGGCAGGCTCGGTGATTCCTTTCTCAACCAGATAAGGCCACATCCAAGGCCCGCTCACATCCAGCCACCACACCTCGGCGCCCTGGTTGTTTGGGATTGCGAGGTCGTAAGTGTGGGAGAAGATAGGTAATCCGCGATTTTTTCCATAATCGGCGGTAAGATCGATTAAGTCGAGATACACCTGTTCAATTAATGCGACTCGGCGGGCAAATCGATCTTCCCGAATCAGTGCCGCGCCTGACTTGCCAGTCGTGCGTTTATCATGGAGGAAAAAATCGAAGTCGTAACGACCGACAATGTCATTGCCGCCACCGGAGAACAGCAAACCGTCGAATCGGTCAGCGTTGAGCGCATCGATCAACTCAAACTTTTGCGCACCAACCAACATTTCCGCTGCTTCATCGCCATTGGACGCCAGGGATTCGATTAGGAGATTCCGATCTCGGCGAAGCCAACTGATCAGGTTCGACGGGCTCCCAAAGGGTGGTTTACGCGTTGGATAAGCGAACCACGAATCGCCCTGCGCCAAGAGCCGGACCTTCGGCACGGAGGCTGCCGCCGTCATGCTTGACTCAGCGTTGGGCGAGGCCATAACAAATGGGACTGATGATTCGATCGAACGTTGCATTTGTTTTCTCCCGGTACGGCGCTCAGTGTGAGGTGGTGGGCTCCGCGCCGGCACTAGCCGCCACCAGTCGTTGTGCCGGACCTATGGCCAATGACGTTGAGAGGAATGTGCTTTCCAACAGTCTTCGCGATGTCTCTCGTGCGCACTGACCTGGGCAGACGTAGTCACTCCGGCAGGCGCGGGCACGGTGTTTGGCGGTGGGGATTTCGACCGGATCTTGCGCATCGCCATGACTCATCGCTCCTTTGTTGAAGAGTGGCAGGGGCGCGCCACCCATCGGTGGCCGCTGCCGCGTATGCGGAAGTCTCCCGAGTTCGACAGTTCGCGCTGCAACCTGTTGATTTGACTACACGACGGTAGTCATTTTTGACACTACAAGCGCTTTTTAGGTCGGCTCGGGGATCTTGAGCTTGGCGAATAGCTCGT
>JALHMG010000033.1 GCA_022844135.1 Lysobacterales bacterium | reverse complement strand
GAGGGCCTCGTTAGCGAGGAAATGGCAGCGGACAGTCTGTCAATTCAACCAATTCGAAGATTTCAGCGCCGTTACAACGAAATCAAGCCATTTCCTCGCGACCTCGTGAAATATCCGGGCTAGCGACAGACCCGTCGTCAGACTTCTTTCGCAGTCCGTCAATCGATGAGAGGTCGCTTCCGCCTAAACCTCGCCTGTCCCGTCCCTAAAGCGCACGCATTTGCTCCAAATCGCTATGCCTATACTCCGCGGCCTTTTTTGCCCGGAGCGGCGCGCGCATTTGCGCCGCCAGAGAAACCCATGATCGAGAAACTGCGCAACATCGCCATCATCGCCCACGTAGACCACGGCAAGACCACGCTCGTGGATCAGCTGCTGAAACAGTCCGGCACCTTGAATGAGCGCGCAGTGGTCCCCGACCGGGTGATGGACAGCAATGATCTCGAGCGCGAACGCGGCATCACCATTCTCGCCAAGAACACGGCGATCCGATGGAACGACTGGCGTATCAACATTGTCGACACCCCAGGCCATGCCGACTTCGGCGGCGAAGTCGAGCGCGTGTTGTCGATGGTCGATTCGGTGTTGCTGGTAGTCGATGCCGTCGACGGGCCGATGCCGCAAACGCGTTTCGTGACCCAGAAAGCCTTCAAGCGCGGCTTGAATCCGATTGTGGTGATCAACAAGATCGACCGCCCGGGCGCGCGTCCGGACTGGGTGATCGATCAGGTCTTCGATCTGTTCGACCGCTTGGGCGCCAACGATACGCAGCTCGACTTTCCGGTCGTGTTCACCTCGGCGTTGAACGGCTACGCAAGCCTCAAGCATGAGGCTCGCGAGGGCAATATGGATCCGCTGTTTCAGACCATCACCGAGCGCGTTCCGGCGCCGGCGGTGGACGTCGACGGTCCATTCCAGATGCAGATCAGCCAGCTCGATTATTCGAGCTACGTCGGCATTATCGGTATCGGTCGCGTGCAGCGCGGCAAGGTGCGCACCAACATGCCGGTAGTGGCTGTGGATCGCGACGGCAAAGAAAAGCGCGGCCGTGTGCTGCAGGTGCTGGGCTTCATGGGCCTCGAACGCCACGAAGTGCCGGAAGCGCAGGCCGGCGACATCATCGCCATCACAGGCGTAGAGGGTATCAGCATCTCCGACACGATATGCGCGCCGGATAAGCCGGAACCCTTGCCGGCGTTGAGCGTCGACGAGCCGACGATCAGCATGTTTTTCTGTGTCAACTCGTCGCCCTTTGCCGGCAAGGACGGCAAGTTCCTGACCAGCCGCCAGATTCGCGACCGCCTCATGCGCGAGCTGATGCATAACGTCGCGATGCGCGTGGAAGACACCGAAGATGCCGACAAATTCCGCGTGTCCGGCCGCGGCGAGTTGCACTTGTCGATTCTGATCGAGACCATGCGTCGCGAAGGCTATGAGCTGGCGGTCTCGCGTCCAGAAGTCATCGTGCGCGAAATCGACGGCCAGATCCAGGAGCCATACGAGCAATTGGTGGTCGATCTGGAAGAACAGTACCAGGGCGGCGTGATGGAGCGCTTAGGCATGCGTCGCGCCGAAATGCGCAATATGGAACCCGATGGCAAGGGCCGCACGCGTCTGGAATTCGTGATCCCGTCGCGCGGATTGATCGGTTTCCAAACCGAGTTCCGCACGCTCACCGCCGGCACCGGATTGATGTTCCACACCTTCGACCATTACGGCCCGCAGGTGCGCGGCGCGATCGCCAAGCGCCCGAATGGCGTGATGATCAGCAACGGCACCGGGCCATCGCCGGCCTACGCGCAATACGCCATGCAGGAGCGCGGCCGTTTGCTGATCGAAGAAGGCCAGGAAATCTACGAGGGCCAGATCGTCGGCATCCACGCCAAGGACAACGATCTGACCGTCAACGCCTTGCGCGCCAAGCAGCTCACCAACTTCCGCGCTGCCGGCAAGGACGACAATCTGATGCTGACGCCGCCGATTCGCTTCTCGTTGGAACAGGCACTGGAATTCATCGAAGACGATGAACTCGTGGAAGTGACGCCGCACGCGGTTCGGCTGCGTAAAAAGCTCTTGACCGAGAACGCGCGCAAGCAGGCTTCGCGCGCGGCGGCATGACCGACCTGTTGCACGCCTTTGCGCTGCCACGGCTGAATGTACGCGGCGCGGCAGTACGCTTAAGGGATGGCTTTGAGCAAATCCTCAGCCACCAGCCCTACCCGCCCAGTGTTCGCACCTGGCTGGGCGAGGCATTGTGCGCGGCAACGCTGCTGATCACGGGCCTGAAGTTTCAGGGCCGACTGTCGGTGCAACTCCAGGGTGGCGCGGAATTGGCGCTGTTGTATGTCGAGTGCAGCAGCAACGGCGACTGCCGGGGCATCGCGCGCATCGCGGAGGGCGCATCGCCACAGGAGTTCGAAGTCGCCACGCGCGGCGCGGCGATGGCGGTGACGCTGGAGCCGCTCCAAGGCGAGCGTTACCAGGGCATCGTCGAGTTGCAGGGCGCAACCCTGGCCGAGTGTTTCGAAAACTACTTCGCGCGCTCCGAGCAGTTGCCAACGCGAATGTTGTTGTGCGCCGACGATGCGCAGGCGGCGGGGCTCATGGTGCAGAAGCTTCCCGAAAGCGGCGGCATCGGCAGCATCGATCGCGATGGCTGGAATCGCTGCGAACATCTGGTGTCGACCGTCGATCCGCTGGAGATGCTGAGCATTTCCAGCGAACAGCTGCTGCATCGCTTGTTCCATCAGGAAGAGCGCTTCGACCGGACGCCGCTCCCGTTGCACATTCGCTGCCGCTGCTCGCGCGACAAAGTCAGCGATGTATTGCGTCGCTTAGGGCGCGACGAGGCCATCGCAGCGGCGAACGAACCCGGCGGCGCACAAATCACATGCGAGTTTTGTGGCAAGGTGTACCGCTTCGATGTCATCGAAATCGAGCAGTTGTTTCGGCCGATCGCACCGGGCGCCGGTCGGGCGTAGCGTTGGCTTCAATTTTCGCTGGCCTCTGGGCACTCGATACGACGCATCGGCGCACACGCTCGGCGAGCCGGCGTACCAAGAAACAAGCGTCATGTGCCTCAAATCCGGCACCACATTCACAAAATGATTGAAATAGTGGCGCTAAGGCGTTGAACTCTTAACGACATTTAAGGTCAAATAGCTGGTAAAGGCGCGCTGAACAGCGCGATCATACGGATCATGAAAGCTTTAGCCTTGCTTCCCCTCTTTGCCGCTACTCTCGCGCACGCCAGCGACCCGCTGCCGTGGCTGACGCCGCATGGCAGCGGCGAGACCGAGTGGGTGCCAGTGTTTGTTCTGGGCGACGAGGCACCAACCTACCCGGTGATCGATGCCGAGGGGCAGAGCACTGAAGGCGTCATGATTGGCTTGGCGCAGGTGACCCGAGAGAGCGCGTGGCTGGGACCGTTGCCATCGACGGGCACTGCAATGTCTTGGTCGATGACCGATTCTTTGCGCTTCGGCGCCAGCGTCACCGTCACCGACTTCGTGCCGTGCCGCAGCTTGATGCAATCGCCCCTGGCACCGATCCAATCCGATCCGTGTACCTCGTTTTCCGCCAGCGGCGTGGAAGCCGCAGCTTCAATGAGCTTCGGACTCGGCAGCTTGTCGCTTGGCATCAGTGAGTCGCCTGCAATCTGGGTGCTGCCTGGCCAGCTTCCGATGGGCGAGTCGCTGGCAGCGTCATTGCCGAGCCTGAATCTGTCCGACACCACGCAATCGTTGTTTGTCAGTGGCGAGCTGGCGCTATCGCCGATGTCGTCCATCGGTCTGTCGTTGGCGCGCAGCGAAGTAGCGCTGCTGGAAAATTCTCCAGACCTCGATCGCATGCAATTGCGCCTGGCCTATGGCGATTTCAGCGCCGACGTTGCGACGCAAATGATCCGCCAGGGCATGGATTCTTTAAGCCCATGGTGGGCAGGCCTGGATCTGGGCGTAAGCTGGCGTACGCCGTGGAGCGGCGTGCTGTCGGTGGGCGCGCAGAATCTGATCACCAAAGGCCAGCCGCCGGAATTCGCGCAGCCCGTGGTCAACGATCGCGAGCCAGACATCTTCTCGCGTACGCCGTATGTGCGCTACGAGCAGGATTTCTGAACCGTTCCCAAGGAGCGGTCGCCTCTCGTCAACCTGAAAAACCCGCCAGCGTTCTTTGACTGCAAACCGGCACTGTCGCCGGCATCGCGGAGTCAAGAACATGTTGAAGTTGACCCTCATCATCGCTTCGTTGTCCATCGCCTCGGTGCAGGCCGCCACGCCCCGTGTCGATGCGCGCCAGAACCGGCAAGATGTGCGCATTGAACACGGCGTTGCCAACGGAAGCTTAAGTCAGCGTGAGACCCACGCACTGGATCGGCAGCAAGATCGTATCGAACGCGCCGAGTCTCGTGTTGAGGCCGATGGCATCGTCACCCGCGGCGAGCGCGTCTATCTGCATCGCCGGCTCGACGCATCGTCGCGAACCATCTTTCGCGCCAGGCACAATCGCTGGTAAGGCATCGCGACACGGGATCGCGCATTTGCGATCCCGTGTTTACAATGCGCCGTATGAAAGCAATCAACGACAAGAAACTCGATGCCATCGTGGCGGCCAGCCGGCGCGCGGCAGAAGAACGCGGCCATGGCTATCGCGAGCAGGCGCTGAAGATGTATCCGTGGGTGTGCGGCCGCTGCGGCCGCACCTTCACACGAACCAACGTCTCGGAACTCACGGTACATCATCGTAACCACAATCACGACGATAACCCCAGCGATGGCAGCAACTGGGAACTGTTATGCCTGTACTGCCACGACAACGAGCATCAACGTTATCTCGATCACGACCACGGCAGTTTGACCAGCGACAAACGCCCAGAGGCAGCAACGCATAACCCATTCGCCGCGCTCGCGGGGTTGATTAAGAAGTAGCTGGCGCCGAGTCTCCCGAGCGTCCCGTTTGCCCCGCAATGCGCCACTGCCGACGCAGGTAATTCGATACGTCTTCGAGCGTCGCGTACACCGTCGGCAGCACCAGCAAGGTCACGATGGTGGAGAAGATCAATCCACCAGCAATTGCGCGTGCCATTGGGTAATACGGCTCACCGCCGCCGCCAACGCCGACATCACTGATACACAACGGGGACAAACCAAGCACGGTAGTCCCCGTTGTAATCAGGATCGGCCGCAGGCGTTCCTTGCCGCCGATGGCCAGTGCCGTGTTGCGATCGTAACCTTGTTTGCGCAAGGTGCTGACATGTTCGACCAGCACGATGCCGTTGTTCACTACCACGCCGACCAGAATCATGATGCCGATGAAGGCCATCACCGAGAACGTTGTCGGCCAGATCAGGAAGGTCCAGTAAACGCCAACCACCGCCATGGGAATAGATATCATCACCGCCAGTGGCTGCAGCAGCGACTCGAATAACGCCGCCATCAGCATGTAAATCAGCACAATCGACAGTGCAAACAGAAACAACATTTCCTGCACCGCTGCCTGCTCATCCTCGAAGCGCTGGCCCAAGTTGTAACCGTAGCCAGCTGGGAATGGGAAGTCCTTGAGGACCGATTCGATAGCCTCGTTCGCTTTACCAATGTCGCCATCCTTTTGCAGCTCCATACGAATGGCGCGACTGGTATTTCTATTCTGCCGGCTGATCAATGTGGCTTCCGGCGCCATGTCGATTTCGACCACCGTCGACAACGGTATGCTCAGTCCGTCGGGACGTGTCAGTCGAATTTCTTGCAAGTCATCCAGCGACAGTTTCTGCGCGTTCTTGAAGCGTAACCACACAGGAACCTCGGTATCGCCCTGGCGGAACTCGCGTAGCGGTACTCCGCGCATAGCAACCTGGATGAGTCTGGCGATCTGCGCCGGCTCGAAGCCTAAACTCGCCGCCCGCTCGCGATCGACGCGAACCTGAATCTCCTGTTGCTGTTGCGCGCTATCGACTCGTACCTCGACAAACTCCTCGCGCTTGGCCAGCAAGCGCTGCACTTCGGTGGCCAACTCAAGCAATACTTCTGTGGAATCGCCCGTGATGTTTATAGACAGCGCCTCGGCGCCACTACCGGCACCGGCGCCCGGCGGGCCATCGTTGTCCAAACCGACAATCGCCTCGCCGATGGCGAGTTTCGGCATGCCTCTGCGTACCAAATCTTGCAGTTCTTTGACCGACAACCTGGCCGCGTCGCCATCGACGATCTGCAAGCGCGTCTGCATGCCCTGGTCGCGCGAAATCCAGCTGTAGACCGATTCGATTTCGAAGCGCTCCTTGTTCGCCAGCAAGTACGCCTCTACCTCCCGCGCGGCGGCCTCCAACTGGTCGAGGTTGTAACGACCATTCAACTCATAGCCAATCTCAAAATCGCGCTCCTCGTCGCCACCGAAGAAATCGGTCTTCACAACACTCAGCGGTATTGCGAGGCTCAGCATCAGCATCAGGATTAGCCCGAGCGTCTTGCCGCGATGGATCAATGTCCAGCGCAACAGCCGCTCATAGCTCGCCTTCCAACGCTCGACGACCGCAATACGCTCAAGTCCCTTGGGGGGATCGACGCGTGCTGCCAGCATCGGAATGATGGTCACCGCAACGAACCAAGAAGCGAGTAGCGCGATAGAGTAAGGAATGGCAACAAAATAAAGGAACACCCCGACCAGCGTGGTGCTGCCGAATACGTTCGGCACGAATACAATGATGCTGGTCAGAGTACCAGCGCTCACTGCGAGCTGCACCATGCGCGTGCCTTCGATGGCCGTGCCGAAACGATCGTGCGGGTTTTTTTCGCGTTGCTGGAAAATGCTCTCGGTCACCACGACCGCATTGTCGACCAACATGCCGACGCCGAGCAGCAGGCCCATCATCGTCAGCACATTGAGAGTTAGTCCAAGGAAGTAAATCGCCCCAAGACTGATGGCGATACAGATAGGCACCGACAGCGACACCATCAATGTGCTCGGCCAGTGCCGCAGAAAGAAGTACAGGATCAACAGCGAGAACAGCATCCCTTGCCAGCCGGAATTGACCAGCTCCAGCATTGAGCTTTCCACACCCTCGCCTTGATTGCCGATGATGTACAACTCGATCCCAGCCAGCGCGCCGCTGGCTTCGATCTTGCGCACCTCAGCCATAACGCGCTCGCACACCTCGACCAGGTTGGCGCCACGCTCGCGGCGGATATCCACGCCGACGGCGTAATTGCCGTTCAAGATGCGCTTGAACTCAACCTCGCGCTGCTGATATCGCACTTCGGCGACATCCCGCAGGCGCAGGCCGTTATCGTCGATCAGCAGCGCGCCATATTCCTCCAGCGAGCGAATTTCGCCCACCGGTTGCACGCGATATCTGAAATCGCCGTCGTGGATCAACCCGGCTGAAGTCGAGAAATTAGCCGCCTGAAGGCGCTGCGCCAAAGCATTGAGATCGACGCTGTGCGACGCAATGCGCTCGGGCAACAAATCGATACGCACCTCGCTCGGCTGCACGCCGGACAGATCGACCGACGCCACCCCTGGTATGCGTTCGAGCGGCCGCTTGATGCGCCGCTCGAGCAGATCGTACGCATCCAGCAGATTGCCGGTGGTGCTCGACAGGCGGATTTGCAACACCGGCTGGTCGTTGGTGGAAAACTTCAGCACCTGGATTCGCTGGATGTCGTCCGGCAGCTCGCCGCGCACCGCGTCCACACGCTCGCGCACTTCACTCAACTTTACTTTGAGGTTTCGTCCCCAGTCGAAAACCATGAAAAACGTTGCGCCATTCTCATCGGCATTGGCGAACATCTGGTCGATACCAGAGATCGTCGCCAGGGATTCCTCCATCGGACGGACGATCTCGCGCTCGACCTCTTTGGGCGTCGCGCCGGGATACGGCACACTGACGACGATGAAAGGCGCGTCCAGCTCTGGCAAATACTCGAGCTTGAGGAGTCGCGCGCTGAGGACGCCGAACACGACGCAGCTCAGAAACAGCATCATCGTTGTTACCGGGCGTTTGAGCGCCAACTCAGCGAGTGTCATGGCGTCGACTCCGCAGCCATCGCTATGGCCTTCGGCTGCCGATAGTGCGCACGCCGATCGATCTGGTCGTAAAGCACCGGGATCACCACCAAAGTCAGCAACGTCGAGAACGTCAGCCCGCCGATCACTGTGATCGCCAGCGGCTGCCGTAGCTCCGCACCGTCGCCCAGGCCCAGCGCCATCGGCAAAAATCCGATCAGCGTGGTCAGCGTTGTCATCACAATCGGCCGCAGGCGCGTGCGGCCGCCTTCGAGCAGGGCCTCGTACTTACTCTTCCCGCCCGCACGCAATTGGTTGACGCGGTCGATCAGCACGATGGCATTACTCACGACGATGCCAACCAACATGATCAGCCCAATGAACACGATGATCGACAGCGCCGTGCCGGTCGCCCACAAGCTCAGGATCGCGCCGACCAGTGCCAGCGGCACCGAAAACAAGATGATGAACGGGTGCAGCAAGGATTCGAATTGCGAAGCCATGACCAGATAAACCATGAAGATCGCCAATGCCAGCGCCATCAGCAGCGAGGAGTAGGACGCGTCCAGATCCTCACTCTGCCCGGCCACTTTGGCGACATTTCCGGGCGGCAAAACCTCGCTATCGACGATCGCCTGCGCTGAGCGCACAGCGCTGCCCAGATCGCCACGCAAATTGGCCGAGATGACTGCCACGCGCTCCTGATCGCTGCGCCGGATCTCGGCCGGACCCTCGGTGATTTCCACGCGCGCAACTGCATCGAGCGGCACCGGATTCGGACTGAGCGGATTGATAATCAGCCGCCGCACGGCTTCAACTGAATCTCGGTCGGCCTCGACCGCACGCACCAGCACATCGATCTTGCGATCGCGCAGCGAAAACCGGGTTGCGACTTCGCCACGCACTTTGCGCACCACCTGATCGGCGACCTGACGGGTAGTTAGCCCGAGCGCGGCAATTTTCTCTTGATCGAAGTACACGCGAACTTCCGGTGCGCCCTGCTCTTGCGAGTTCTTGACATCGGCGAACATCGGATCGGTCCGCATGCGAGCTGCGATGCGCTCGCTGGCGGATTTGAGCAGTTCCAGGTCGTAGCCGACGATCTCCACTTCCAGTGGCGTATCGAAAGCGAACAGCTGCGGCCGACTGAACTTGGTCTCGGTGCCGGGCAGGCGATCGGTGAAGGCGCGTAGACCATCGACGATGCCAGGCTCGGCGCTGCGCGGTGTGCCGGGCGTTAAGCTCACCAGCAGCTTGCCGATGTTTTCGCCCGATTCGGTGGGATTTGCATCGAGCCTGGCGCCGGTACCGGCGGTGGCGAAGATCTGCTCTACACCATCGACTCCCAAGGCTTCGGACTGCAGCTCGGTAACGACCTGGTCGGTGCGCACCAGCGGCGTACCCACCGGCAGCTTAAGGTCGACCTGCAGCTGCCCTTGCGCAAACTCCGGAATCAATTCGAGCCCCAGGCGCGGCACGATCGCGGCGCTCAACAGGCCGCTCAATAGGGCTGTGCCCAGAACGATGGCAGGATTGCGCAACGACCATGGCAACAGTCCATCGTAGAGGCGCGAAATACGCTCGAAACCGGCCATGGTGATGGTAGCGACAGGCTTGACCAAGCGGGTTGCTACGGCAGCCAGCAGACGCCACATCCAGTGCGCCAGTTGCGCCAGACCGAAGCAAATGCGCTTGACCACCATCCACAACACGCGTAGCACGAATAACAACAACCAAATCGGAAACAACAGCAGGCGCATGTCGCCGAGCACCGGCCTGTTAGCCATCAGCCAGTGCGGTTCGCCGGCGACGGGCACAGGCGCCACATCCTCGCTGTTTTTTCGTTCGCCTGGATCGCCCATCGAGGCCAGCATCGGAATCAACGTGATCGCCACCAGCAGCGAGATCAGCATCGCGAAGGTAATGGTCAGCGCCTGATCGCCAAACAATTGCCCGGCGATGCCCTCGACGAACACCAGCGGCAAGAACACCGCAATGTGCGTAAAGGTCGACGCGCTGATCGCCATGCCCACCTCGGAGGTGCCCTGCACCGTCGCCTCGATCACCCCCAAGCCCTGGTCGCGCAGGCGCCGTATGTTCTCCAGCACAACAATGGCGTTATCGACCACCATTCCCGTCGCCAGCGCGATACCGCCGAGCGACATGACATTCAGACCGATATTGAACTGCAACATGAAGAAAAACGTAGCGATGATCGACACCGGCAGCGACAGCGCGATCACCAGCGTTGCCCAGGCCTGTCCCAAGAACATGTAAATGATCAGGATCGACAGCGCGCCGCCGACGACGGCGGCTTCCACGACCTCGCGGATAGAGCTGCGAATGAACGTCGATTGATCGTCGATCTTGGTCAGTTTCGCGCCTGCGGGAATCTGGTCTTTTAAGCGATCGAGCGCCTTTTCGACGCCATCGGCCACGGCAACAGTGTTGGCATCGCCTTCTTTGTAGAGGGCGATTTCCACCGCCTCCTTGCCATCGCTACGAATGATCGCCTGGCGCTCTTTGCTGCCCTGACGAACGATCGCTATGTCCTTGAGCTTGACTGGCGTACCTTGCGTACTCACCAGCATCTCGCCCATGCGTTCGAGCGTATCGAACTGGTTAATGGTGCGCACCAGATATCGCTGGCTGGCCTCGTCGAGACGGCCGCTGGAAATGTTGACGTTTTCGGCGCGCAGGCGCTCGATCACCGAATTCACGTCGAGGTTGAGCTGCTTGAGACGGTTCTGATCGATGTCGACTTGAATCTCGTCTTCCAGACCGCCCGAAACTTTCACGGCCGCCACGCCTTCGACGGGCTCCAAGCGTTTTTTCAAGTCTTCCTCGGCATAGCGGCGCAATTCGAACAGCGACGCGCCGTTCTCCGCATCCCCGGCCAGCGCATAACGCAATACCGGCTCAGTCGACGGATCGAACCGCAACAGCAGCGGTTGCTCGACTTCCAACGGCAGTTGAATCAGCTCCAGTTTTTCGCGCACATCCAGGCTCGCCGAGTCCATATCGGTGCCCCAGGCGAACTCCAGAATCACGTCGGACTGACCCGTGCGCGACACCGAGCGAATACGTTTGAGGTTTTTGACCACGCCGAGCTGCTCTTCCAGCGGCTCGCTGATGAGGTTTTCGACCTCCGCTGGCGCCGCGCCCAGGTACTCGGTGCGCACGGTCAGGGTCGGATAGGACAAGTCCGGTAGCAAATTCACGTTGAGGCGCGACAGGCCGATCAGGCCGAACAGCACCATGGCGATAGTGAACATCGCAATCGTGACGCGGCGTTCGACGGCGAAGTGAACGAGATTCATGGGAGTCCTTCGGAAATTTTTTTGCTCAAGCTGACGCACTTGGGGGCAAGGTGCAGGGGACCTGCGCGAGGATCAGTCGAGCATTCGCCCGGTCTGATCCGCTTCGGAGAACGCATGGCGCTCGGCCCACGTCCCCCGCCCTGCTCCGCGATCAGCAGAAACTACGCCCCCGGCGCATCCATATTCGCCACAGCCGTCGGCGGCGCTTTGATCACTTCGACCTTGGCGCCATCGCGCAGCGCGGCCTGACCCAAGGTCACAACTTTCTCGCCTTCCTGCACGCCTTCCACGACTTCGACCTTGCCGTTATCCGAGTAACCGAGCTTGACTTTACGGCGTTTTGCGGTGGCTTCTTCCACCACAAACACCGACGCGTCCTGATCGTCGCCCATCAGCGCGGCGCGCGGTACGACCAGCGCATCGTTGCGTTGGTCGTAGACGATGCGGACACGACCGAACATTCCGGAACGCAGGTTTTTTGAGTCGTCGCGGAATTGAGCGACGACACGAAAAGTACCCGTGGTTGCATCGACCACCGGCGAGACGCGCGCGACGCTGCCGACAAAGACTTTCCCCGGCAGAGCATCGACCAGCATCTGTACCGGCTGATCCGCCGCAATCAGGCGCATCTCACGCTCGGGCACATTGATCATCGCCTCCAAAGGATCGAAATCGTCGATCTTGAACAGCGATTGGTTCAACTGGATCAGATTGCCAACTTTGACGTTGCGGCGACTGACTACGCCATCGATCGGCGCGCGAATCTCCGCGTACGACAGCTCCAGCTTGCTCATCTCGTAAGATGCTCGCTGGGTGTCCAAATCGAAGCGCGAGCGATCGAAAACGTCTTGCGAGATGAGCTTGCGCGCGAACATTTCCTGTTGGCGCTGGTAATCGTTCTCAAGCTTGCGCAGGTTCGCCTCGGACTGCTTCAGCGAGAGGCGCTGCCGATCGGAATCCAGGCGCGCGAGCACCTGCCCCTTGCTCACCAGATCGCCCTCTTCCACAAAGATCTCCATCACCACACCGCTGGTCTTCGCAGCGACCTCCGCTTCAGCCTCCGCCACCAGGTTGGAGGTCCCCTGAAATGCTGCGGTCACCGGCGCACGCAGCGCGGTTGCGACTTCCACCGGCACCTTGATGTCCTCTTTGTTCTCTTTGGCGTCCTCGTCGGCGCCCGGTTTCTGGCATGCCGGCAGGGCAAGCGCGAAAGCGATCAACGCCGCGATAGTGGTGATGCGAAATCGATTCATGGTCATAGAGTCGCTCAAGTGTGTTAGTAGCCTACAACACCAATTCACAGGTGATCAGGCCCGAAAGTCATGGCCCGAACTATCTGAGTTGTACTGACAAACTGCGCCCGCCATTGGTCACCGCGTCGCAGCGGTTCACCTAAGGTTGCAAATCCGGTTGCGGTCAAGCAGCCGCCTTTCCAGTTGCATATTCGTTGCACGCACGGCATGCGAATCAATCTCTTAAGTGATTGACCCAACATGAACAAGTCTGAAGATGCGCCCTTCCAAAGAAGGTGCGTTTCATCGGCATCAATTGTTCAGCCGAACAAGTTCCAGGCATGGACCGGGCCAACGTCGCACGGCATACTTGCACGCTTGATCGGCCTGCCATGCGATAGCGCCGCCATGCATTCGAGAATGTGGGGATAGTCAATGAGGTTGATAAGTGTTGCGTTGCTGGCTCTGATGGCCGCCGCGCCAGTCTGGGCCGAGGTCAAAGGCGATCCGGCCGCCGGCAAAGTGAAGGCTTACACCTGCACCGGTTGCCATGGCATCACCGGGTATCGGAACGTATATCCGCACTTCCATGTGCCGCGCATTGCTGGTCAAAACTACGAATACTTGGTGGCGGCGCTCAAAGCTTATGAAGCCGGTACGCGCAAACATTCGACCATGGTGGCCCAGGCGCAGAGCCTGAGCGAACAGGATATCGCCGATATCGCCGCCTACCTCGCCAACACGACTAATCCATGAGCGTTTACCCGATGAAGAACTGGATGGCCATCGCCGCGCTCGGCGTGATCGTGTCGCACTCCGCTATGGCTTCGGGAAATCCGGGGCGGGGTCTGGAGTTATCGGTGCCCTGTCAAGCTTGCCACGGCAAGGACGGCAACGGCGTCGGCGATCCGCAATACCCGATCATCGCCGGCCAATACGCCGACTACCTTGAGCATTCGTTGAAAGCCTACCGTTCTGGCGAGCGCGAGAACGCAATCATGCTCGGCTTTGCCCAAACGTTGAGCGATCAAGATATCAAGGATCTGGCTGCCTATTTTGCAGCGCAGCAGTCCAAGCTCGGCGATCTGGATCGAAAGAACGTCGACTAGCAAGCGGATCAGTTTCAGCGTGTTGGTGCGAATCCGCGACTGCACGCTGGATCGAGCATCCAAGCGCTTGATCCATGGCGGGCAAGATTGGACATGCGCCAAACGCGCCGCTCGCGTCGACGCCGATCGATACCGACTCTCCATTGCCAACGGCAGCGCGAAAATGGCGCGCCGGGCAACGGTTAAAGCGTGAATCGCTCTCCCAAGTACACTTCGCGCACCTTCGGGTGCTCAAGAATTTGCTTGGGCGTGCCTTCGGCGAGCACCTGTCCGGCATTGAGCACATAAGCGCGATCGCAAATCCCCAAGGTTTCGCGCACATTGTGATCGGTGATCAGCACGCCGATGCCGCGTTCCTTGAGTTGCGAAACGGTGGCCTGAATTTCCCCGACAGAAATCGGGTCGACGCCAGCGAAGGGCTCATCGAGCATGATGAAGCGCGGCTTGACCGCGAGTGCTCTAGCGATTTCGACGCGGCGGCGCTCGCCGCCCGAAAGGCTCTGGCCCAGCTGACCACGCAAATGCGTAACCTGCAACTCCTCCAACAGCGATTCCAGCACTTTCTGCCGACCACGCCTGGTCAAATCGCGGCGCATCTCCAGCACGGTCAGGATGTTGTCTTCGACCGACAAACGCCGGAAAACGCTAGGTTCCTGAGGCAGATAGCCGATACCCATTCGCGCGCGGTCGGCCATCGATAACGGCGTTACGTTTTTCCCGTCGACTTCGATGCGCCCACGATCGGCCGCGATCAAACCGACGATCATGTAAAAGCAAGTGGTCTTGCCTGCACCGTTGGGCCCCAGCAAGCCGACCACCTCCCCGACGCTCAGATGGCAATTGACGCCGCGCACCACCTCGCGGCCGCGATAACTCTTGGCGATGCCTTCGACGAGCAGCATTACTCGGGCTTCGGTTTCGGCGCGCGCGGTGGAATCACCAGCTCCACGCCGCCAGCGTTGTCGCCTGCGACGACGCGCCCATCCTTCACCGAGTAGGTCACGCGCTCGGATTTCAGCGTACCTTGCGGGCGCTCGACGATCACGCCGCCACTCAGTTCAACGGTTTCGCTCGCCAACGCGTAGTCGATGCGGCGCGCTTGTGCGCGCAATTCGCCGCCGGCATCGACCTGTTGCTTCATCGTCGCCGGGGAACCGGTCAACACCGCGCGCGACACCGCACCTTCGGCCTGCGTAATGTCGGCGCGCTCGGCGTTCACCTCCAGCGTGCCTTGCGTGATCCGTACGTTGCCGATCAGCACGGTCGAGTCCTTTCCGAGGTCAGACTCGGACCGATCGGAACGAATGCGCATCGGCTGATCGCGGTCGCTTTCGAGTGCGAGCGCTGGAGTGGCGGCGAGCATGGCAAGAATCAGCGCAGCAGGAGAAACTCGTCCGAAGGCCCAAAACGATGGCGCGAGGACACGGCATGAGGGCATGCGCAACTGAAACAGAGTCGCTGTCGACGGCGGCGGTGTAGATCGAAGCATCTGCAGGCAATACGAGGCGCCGAAGCGCAGGTGCACTCGCCTTTTCAATTTATCGGAATCGAACCGTCCGAACCTTTCGGAGATCAATTGGCGAGCGCTCTCAAGGCTTCCGCTTCTTCGTGACATACACACCCTCCACATCGTTCTGCAGCACGACCCGGTCGCGGGTCAGGTCGGCGCGCAGGCCAACGCCGGTGACCCGGCTATCGCCTTGGGAAATCGCCACCGGCTCTTCGCTCAGCACCACACGCTCGGTCATCTGAAACTCGATGCGCTGACCGGTGATCGTCGCTGACGGTCGCGATGGTCGTTGACCGACCAGACGAACTTCGTCCTCCAACCACAGCCTATCAGCACCGATGTCGAGTCTGCCGATTCGCGCCTCGCCCTTCCAGCGTGCGCCGCCATCGCTGACGACATCGAACAGCGGCGTTTCGATCAAGTACTCATCGCCGCGCTTGGGACTGACAATACGCGGGCTGACGAGTACCAGGTTTGGTGCGCCCGTTTTGTCGAACACGCGCATCTCGACGCCACGGATCTCGTTGTCCTGACGCGCTGCCTCAGGTTTGGGCGGCGGTTTGTCCTCAGGGGCGAAGAAACGCAGCAAGCCATAGCTGACGAGCGCGGCCACGCCGAGCACAACGGCCAGCCCGCGCGTACGTTCGGGTGTCACAACGCGCGCTCGATGACGGCGGCCAGCTCACCTCGGGCGAGCAGGAACGCGTCGACAAATTCGCGCACGGCGCCCATGCCGGCCGGACGCGTGGCAACGAACTGGCAGCTACTGGCGATCGCCTCCGACGCCTCGCTCACGGTTACGGCCAGACCGACACGCCGCAGTATCGGCAGGTCCGGAACGTCGTCGCCCATAAAGGCAGCCTCATCGAAGGCAACCCCGGCATTCGCCAGCATCGCCTCAAATGCCGGCAGTTTCTTGTGCGCACCTAGCGCAACGTCGTCGATCCCCAATTCGCGCATACGCCGAACGGTGGCATCGCCCGCACGTGCGCTGACCACGACGCAGCGAATTCCCGCCAGTTGCAGCATCTTCAAACCCATGCCGTCGCGGGCATGGAAGGCTTTGCTCTCGTGCTGATCGCCATAGATCAGCCGGCCATCGGTCAGCACGCCATCGACGTCGAATCCAACCAGCCGGATGCGCGTCGCGCGCTCTTTGAAATCTGCGGCGATCATCAAATCACACGCGCACGCAGCAGATCATGGAAGTTCAGCGCGCCCACCAAATGGCGCTCGGCATCGACCACAGGAAGCGCGTTGATCTTGTGCTTTTCCATCATTTGCGCCGCTTCCACGGCCAGCTTGTCGGCATCGATCATGCGCGGCTGCCGGGTCATCAGCGCAGTCACCGGCGTGGCACGCAAATCGACGCTGGCATCGTCCAAGGTGCGTCGCAAATCGCCGTCTGTGAATACGCCGACGAGCTTGCCGTCGCTGTCGGTAATCGCCGTGATGCCAAGATTCTTGCGCGTCATCTCCATCAACGCATCGGTCACCGATGCGGCCTCGTCGACGCGCGGAATCTCCGAGCCGGTATGCATCACATCGCGAATATGCACCAGCAACCGCCGCCCCAACTGACCCGCCGGATGCGAGGCCGCAAAATCGTCGCTGGTGAAGCCGCGCGCTTCCAGCAGTGCAACAGCCAAGGCATCGCCCATCACCAAAGCAGCCGTGGTGCTCGCAGTGGGTGCAAGTCCCAGCGGACATGCCTCGACACTTACCGACACATCAAGATGCACATCACTCAGCCGCGCGAGCGAAGAGCGTTCATTGCCGCTCATCGCAATCAACGGCACGCCTTTACGCTTGATCACCGGCACGATGGTCAATAACTCATCAGTCTCGCCAGAATTGGATAACGCCAGCACCACATCCTGCGCGGTGATCATTCCCAGATCGCCATGACTGGCTTCCGCCGGGTGAACGAAGAACGCTGGCGTGCCGGTGCTGGCCAGGGTTGCCGCGATCTTATGACCGATATGTCCGCTCTTGCCCATGCCGCTGACGACCAGTCGGCCCTCACAGGCCAGAATCAATCGACACGCGCGCACAAATGCCGCGTCGATCCTGGCGCCGAGCGCGCCGATCGCACGCGCCTCGATGTCGATGACACGACGTGCCGAGGCCAGCAGTTCGTTGGCGTGGTTAAGTTCGGCTGGTTGCAAAACAGCATTCATCGATTGGATTTCACTTTCGGTTCGGCTAGCGGTACGATCCGCGCCCTTTTTCGCTGTTCAGGCACGCGAATCGATCCGCATGCCGTTGCCTTCAGGTACGCGGGCCTGTCCGCATACTTTTTCGCAAGCGCGCGGACCCGTGGGTCCGCACACCATTGCTCTCAACTCAAACGATAACCGAGGAGCGCTGAACGTGGATGCAGCCACCGTGAAATCGCTGATCGAAAACGGCATGCCCGGCGCCAAGGTCACCGTCGAAGGTGCCGATGGCGTACATTTTGAGGCGACCGTGATTGCCTCTGAATTTGCCGGTATGCGCCCGCTCGCTCGCCACCGACGAGTGTATGACACACTTGGCGATCTGCTCGGCGGCGCAATCCATGCGTTGGCGCTAAAGACATTGACGCCAGAAGAAGCCGGCTAGTGTGGTGACCCAAAGGAGACGCGGGACACCGACGGCAACGCCGCAATGCGACACAGCAGTACAGACAAGGAAAAGTCATGGCAAAAATCATTGTGGAAGGCGGCGTACCGCTGAACGGCGAGGTTTGGATTTCGGGCGCGAAGAACGCCGTGTTGCCGATCCTGTCGGCCACGCTGCTGGCGAACAGCCCATGTTCGATCGGCAATGTGCCGCATCTGCACGACGTTACCACCACGATGGAACTGCTGGGACAAATGGGCGTGGAACTGGTCGTCGATGAACGCATGCGCATTCACGCCGATCCAACCAAAGTGCATTCCTGTTTTGCGCCCTACGATCTCGTCAAGACCATGCGCGCCTCGATCCTGGTGCTCGGTCCTTTGGTTGCGCGCTACGGCCGCGCCGATGTCTCGCTGCCGGGCGGTTGCGCCATCGGCTCGCGCCCTGTGGATCTTCACATCAAGGGTCTGCAAGCGCTCGGCGCGGATATCGTCGTCGAGAACGGCTACATCAAAGCCACCGCCAAACGCCTGAAAGGCGCACGCATCGTGCTCGACCTGGTGACCGTGACCGGCACCGAGAACATCATGATGGCCGCCGCACTCGCCAGCGGCACCACGGTCATCGAGAACGCTGCACAAGAACCGGAGGTCGTGGACCTCGCTAACTTCCTGATCGCCATGGGCGCCGACATTGAAGGCGCCGGCAGCAACACGATCGTCGTACACGGCGTCCCGGAACTGGCCGGCTGCCAATACGATGTGCTGCCGGACCGCATCGAAACCGGAACCTTTCTGGTGGCGGGGGCGATCAGCGGCGGACGCGTGTTGCTGAAGCGCGCGCGTCCAAAAACGCTCGATGCCGTGCTGCAAAAACTGGAAGACGCCGGCGCGCATCTGAACGCAACCGACGATGCGATCGAACTCGATATGCGCGGCAATCGCCCCAAGTCGGTGACCGTTACGACTGCGCCCTATCCGGCGTTCCCGACCGATATGCAAGCGCAGTTCACGGCGCTCAATTCGGTGGCGCAGGGCGTCGGCATGGTCACTGAGACGGTATTCGAGAACCGCTTCATGCATGTCCATGAGCTGCGGCGCCTCGGCGCCGACATCAAACTGCATGGCAACACCGCAGTTATCAGCGGCGTCGCCTCAATGACCGGCGCGCCGTTGATGGCCACGGATTTACGCGCCTCCGCCAGCCTCGTGCTCGCAGGCCTGGCGGCCAACGGCGAGACCATTATCGACCGCGTGTACCACATTGACCGCGGCTATGAGTGCATCGAAGAGAAACTCGGTGCGCTGGGTGCTCGGATTCGGCGGCTTCCGAACTAAAGCTAAAGGCGAAAACGAGGTTCGCGCGAAGGTAATCTCAGGCACGACGAAGGAAGCGGAGCAAGTTCCAGCGCTTGCGTTGGCATCGCCTGGCATGGCTTTGAATCGCTCTGCGGCGCTCTAAGCGCCTCGCGCTATAGCGCGAGGCGCATTGGCAAAGGCTATATTCTGAGCCACCGTTGCAGCACCGAAGGCGCCCATGTCGATCGACGCCAGCCGTTTGAAGCACTTGTATCCGCTCGATTCGCTGCGGCCCGATCATTTGGAAGTGATTGCGCGCGAGTCGGATTCGGCGGAACTGGGTGTCGGGCAGGTACTGTTTCGTGCTGGCGACACCGACGAGAACACGCATTACCTGCTCTCCGGCACGGTCGCTGGGGAGTATCCGGACGGCAAGCGCAAGGACATTTCCGGCGAATCGCTGCAGGGCCGCTATCCGTTGGGCGATCTGATGCCGCGCCGCTTCACGGCGACGGTGCAATCGCTGACGGCGACGATCGTCACAGTGGATCGGCGTTTTTTGGAAAAGCTGATTACTTTCGATCAGTTGACGCGCAGCGATGGCTTCAAACACATCGACAAAGATCCTGACAATCGCTGGATTTTTCGTCTGCTGCAGAACAACGCACTGCGTCGCGTGCCGGCGGGAAATCTGGAGCGGCTATTCACGCGCTTCGAGGAGATTACGGTCAAGAACAATCAAACCGTGGTCCGCGAAGGCGACGATGGCGACTACTTTTACGTCATCAAGGACGGCGCTGCGAGCGTCATCCAGGCGGGCGATGGCGATCCTGCGGTCGTGGCGTATCTGGTGCGCGGCGATAGCTTCGGCGAGGACGCTCTGCTCAGCAACAGCGTACGCAACGCCAGCGTGACGATGATCAAAGACGGCAAGCTGATGCGCCTCAAAAAAAGCGATTTCAGCGAGCTGCTCAAGCAACCAGCTGTCGAATGGCTGAGTGCTGCGAAGGCGTCGATTCTGGTTCGCCAGGGCGCCGGCGTGATCGATGTACGCCTGCCCGAGGAGTTCGAGGAGCGAGCGATCAAGGGCTCCATGAACATGCCGCTGTACCGCTTACGCGAGTATGTCGGCAACCTCGATAAAGAAAAGTCCTACATCTGCTATTGCAATACGGGCGAGCGCAGCGCGGCGGCGGCCTTCATCCTCACCAAACTTGGCTTCGATGCCTATGCGCTGACGGGTGGTTTGTCGGGCATGGTCAAGCAGATGAAGTGAGCGCGTATTGAAGCGGGCAAAGAGGACGGCCTGCGATCGCGGCTCGCGATTCGCGACGCGGCGCCAAGCCGTGTTACGCGGCACGAGCTGGGCAACGCCCGAGCGCGATAGCAACCCGCCCGCAACTTGCTGGACATCTCAGGCCGAATCAATCGACGCGCAGCATCGGAATTGCGCAATTGCGCGTGCGCATTCTCAATCCCTGAGAATCAGCTCGGTAGTCTTCGCGGCAATCTACTGACGACTTCGAGTCTGCATGCCCCTCCTGCAAGTCGCCCTCCCCGTTCCGCTCGACCGCTGCTTCGACTATCGCCACGAGGGCGAGACGCCAGCGATCGGTTGCCGCGTGCGCGTGCCGTTCGGCCAGCGCGAACTGATCGGCATTGTCGCGGGCATCGCCGCCGATCGCGACGGCGAGTTCAAGTCGATCATCGAAGTGCTCGACAAGGCGCCGCTGTTCGATCCGGTGCTGTGGCAAACCTTCGAACGTGCAGCGCGCTATTACCACGCGCCGCTCGGCGATCTGATCGCCACAGCGATGCCTGCGGGCCTGCGACGTGCGCAGGCGATCGACGTGCAGCGCGAGGTCCTGGTCAATCTGATCGATCGCACTGCGCCTGGTCCGGCGCGTGGCGAGCGCGCCAAAGCCATCTGGGCGCGCTTACTCGCGGGCCCGGCGAGCGGCGCCGAGCTCGCCGCGATCCACGCGCCCTGGCGCGCGGTGGTGCGCCGCTGGATCGAAAAGCGCTGGGTGAGCTTGAGCGAAATGTCCCCCTACATGCCACCGCCAATATTGGCGCCGCCGCCGCCGTTGAGCGAAGCGCAACTGGAGGCGGTGCGAGCGCTGCGTTCCGCGCACGGATTTACCGTGCACCTGCTCGATGGTGTCACTGGCAGCGGCAAGACCGAGGTGTACCTTCAGCGCTTGGCGGATATCGTCGCTGCGGGCCGCCAGGGCTTGTTGCTGGTGCCGGAAATAGGCCTGACGCCGCAACTGCTCGCGCGCGTTCGCGAGCGCTTGCCGGCGCGCGTTGCGGCGCTGCATTCGAGCCTGGGCGATGGCGAACGTGCCGCCGCGTACGCGGCGGCGGCACGCGGCGAGGTCGATGTCGTGGTCGGCACGCGCTCGGCGGTGTGGACGCCACTGCCGAATCTGGGACTCATCGTCGTCGATGAAGAACATGACGCATCGTTCAAACAACAGGACGGCATCCGTTATCACGCCCGCGATGTCGCATTGCTTCGCGCGCAAGGAGCGAACGCCCCGGTGTTGCTCGGCAGCGCCACGCCGTCGTTCGAGTCGCTGCACAACGTCGACTCGGGCAAGTTCATGCGCCTGGAATTGCCGCAGCGCGTGGGCACGGCCAAACCGCCCACGTGGACTACCGTCGACCTGCGACTGAAGACGCTGCGCGACGGCTTTGCGCCGGAAACGCTGTTGCACATCCGTCGCCATCTGGACATGGGCGGTCAGGTACTGGTGTTCAAAAACCGGCGCGGCTATTCGCCGGCGATGCTATGTCACGACTGTGGCTGGCACGGCCGCTGCGAGGCCTGCGAACACGCCCTGACCTGGCACCGCGGCGAGGGCGTGCTGCGCTGCCACAGTTGCGGCTTTCAGCAACGCGCGCCGCGCTCCTGTCCCGAATGCCATGGCTTAGCGCTGATGCCTCAGGGCAGCGGCACGGAGCGCCTGGAAGCTGCGCTGGCCGAACACTTTCCGGCCACCCCGATGGTGCGGCTGGACCGCGACACGACCGCGCACAAGAACGCTTTCGAAAACGCGATTACCACAGTGCTCAAGGGCGAACCGATGCTGATCGTCGGCACGCAAATGCTGGCAAAGGGGCACCACTTACCGGACGTGTCGCTGGTGGTTGTGGCGGGCGTGGATGAACACCTGATGAGCCCAGACTTTCGCGCCGCCGAGCATCTCGCGCAGCTGCTGGTGCAAGTTGCCGGGCGCGCGGGGCGCGCGGCCCGGCCCGGCGAAGTGTTGCTGCAGACGCACGTGCCGCAACACCCAACCCTGACAACGCTGATCGAACGCGGCTATGGTGCATATGCACAAGCGGCGCTCGCCGAACGCAAGCAGGCGGAGTTGCCGCCGTGCGTGTTCGCTGCCGTACTGCGCTCTGAACATCGAGACGCGAAGATAGCTGAGCAATTTCTGTCGAGCCTCGTCGAACCCAGACACGATGGCGTCAGTATTGCCGGGCCGCTGCCCGCGCCGCAGCCCAAGCGCCAGGATCGCTTCCGATTTCAACTCATACTGATGGCCGCGCAGCGCGGCGCGCTGCACGCCGCGCTGAAAGCTCGGACGATTCGAATGCGCGCATCGAAGATCAAGGTTCGTTATTCGATCGATGTGGATCCGCTCGACTTCTCATAGTGCTTGCGTGCGAGAACCACAAATCTGACCTGCTTCGTCACTTGCCGCCCATTCTTGACGCTGTCCTCAGCAAGTGAAGCTAAGTGGCTGCCAGCAAAGGCCATTACCTCCTTATCCACACAGCCTGTGGATAACCCTGTGGAACAAGGCTCTTGACGAGCGCAAAAGCCGCGCCGCGACGGGCTTTTTCACCCCTTGAGCAATTTCGATGCATCGCAGGTAAACATCGCAAATTCAATTACTTATAGACAGCACTCGACGCCAGTTTGACAGTCCTGAAACAAAAAGTGCGTCATGCAGCAGCGCTGTGCACAACCCCAGTTCTGGCGCGGCTTTTCCGGTTGTCAATAGTGTTTCTGCTCGAATACACACACTGCCCGAGCAAGATGACGAATCTGTGATGCACTGCGGCGTTCCATCCGAGCCCTTGCGCGCCTGAAAGCTGCTAGTTTCAGGTGCAGTTCTGTCAGCTCACTTTCATCATGCCCTTCATTGCCCACAAGTTTGGCGGCAGTAGCGTCGCCAATGCCGAGCGTTATCGTCATGTTGCGCAGCTCATGCTCGCGCGCGGGGACACAGAGCAAGCCATTGTCGTTTCGGCAATGCAGGGTGTCACTGATCGACTGATCGAATTGACCAGGCTTGCCAGCGCACGCGCCCCAGACTGGAACCAGAAGCTCGCCGAGTTGCGCGACAAACACGAATCGGCCGCGCGCGAGTTGTTGCAGAAACCCGATGCGATGCTCGCCTCCTATCAAGCCGGTTTCGACGATCTGGCGCACTTGCTGCGTACGATGGAACTGATCGCCGCCGCGCCCGATGAGATGGTCGAGATCGTCCAAGGTCTGGGCGAGGTGTGGTCGGCGATGTTGCTCGCCGCCCACTTTCGCGAGCTGGGGCAACCGGGCGTGTTTCTGGATGCACGCGAGGTGTTGCGCGTGACGCCCAACGAGTTGCACGTGGGCGTCGATTGGCTTCCCAGCGAAAAGCTGCTGGCGCGATTCCGCCACCAGCATCCGTCGACTCGCTACGTCATCACCGGTTTCGTTGCCCGGCGCAACAGCAATGAGCGCATCACCACGCTCGGACGCAACGGCAGCGACTATTCGGCCAGCATTTTCGGCGCGTTGTTCGATGCCAGCGAGATCCATATCTGGACCGATGTCGACGGCGTGCTGTCGGCTGATCCGCGGCGCGTGCCGGAGGCCGTGGTACTGGATCATGTTTCGTACAACGAAGCCTTTGAGCTGGCCTATTTCGGCGCCAAGGTGATCCACCCACAAACGATGGCGCCGGCCACCGCCAAGTCGATACCGGTGTACATTCGCAATACCTTCAATCCCGGCCATCCTGGAACGCGTATCGATGCGCTGGGAGGCCGAGAGCCGCCGATCAAAGGTATTACGACCATCGGCGGCCTGGCGCTGATCACCATCGAAGGCGCCGGCATGATCGGTGTGCCGGGCACGGCCGAGCGCGTGTTCGCCGCGCTGCGCGGCGCGAAGGTCTCGGTGACGATGATCTCGCAGGGCTCGAGCGAGCATTCCATATGTTGCGTGATGCACAGCGCAGATGCCGACCGCGCGCGCGAGGTGCTTGCCGATGCTTTCGGTCGCGAGATCGCGCTCGGTTCGATTCAGCGTGTCGTGAGCGAACGCGGCATCAGCGTGCTGGCGGTGGTCGGCGATGGCATGGCCGGCACGCCGGGTATTTGCGCACAGGTGTTTAATGCGCTCGGCCGCGCCAAGGTCAACGTGCGCGCCATTGCGCAAGGTTCCTCCGAGCGCAACATCTCGGTGGCAATTTCAGAAGGCGAAGCGACCCGCGCATTGCGCGCGGTGCATGCCGGCTTTTACCTGTCGGCGCAAACGTTATCGATCGGCATCGTCGGACCCGGACAGGTGGGGCAGGCATTGCTCGCGCAGATCCGCATGGCGCAGCCGCGGCTGTTGCAGGACAACAACGTCGATCTCCGCGTTCGGGCAATTTCCGGCAGCAAGCGCATGCTGCTCGAAGAATTGGCGATCGATCTGCAGGGCTGGAAGGAATCGCTGCAGCAGAGCGCCCTGCCCTGCGATCTCGATGCCTTGGCGCGCCATGTGCGCGCCGAGCATTTGCCGCACGCGATGATCATCGATTGCTCGGCGAGCTCGGAGGTCGCCGAGCACTATCCGAAATGGCTGGCCGCCGGCATCCACGTGCTGACGCCGAACAAACAAGCCGGCGCCGGCCCGCTGGCACGCTATCGCGCTATCCAGGCGGCCGCGAAGAGCGGCGCGCGCTGGCGCTATGAAGCCACCGTCGGCGCTGGACTTCCGGTGATCGGCACGCTACGCGACCTCATCGATACCGGCGATCGCATCGCGCGCATCGAGGGCATTTTCTCCGGCACGCTGGCGTATCTGTTCAACCGTTTCGACGGCAGCCAGCCATTCTCGGCGCTGGTACTGGACGCCAAGCAGGCAGGTTACACCGAACCTGATCCGCGCGACGATCTCTCTGGCCTCGATGTTGCGCGCAAACTCGTGATCCTGGCGCGCGAGATGGGCGTGCCGCTGGAACTTCAACAGGTACAGGTCGAGAGCCTGGTTCCCGACTCGCTGCTCGACGGCAGCAGCGAGGATTTTCTGCACGGCTTGCCGGCCTACGATGCAGCGATGACCACTCGCTTTGTCGAAGCCAGAGCGCGCGGCCAGGTGCTGCGCTACTGTGCGGTACTCGAAGCCGACGGCACGGCGCTGGTGCAATTGCGCGCGCTGCCCGCCGACCATCCGTTCGCGCACATCGCGCTGACCGATAACATCGTCAGCTTCACGACCGAGCGCTACCATCGCAATCCGCTGATCGTGCGTGGCCCTGGCGCCGGTCCTGACGTGACCGCTGCCGGCGTTTTTGCCGATCTGCTGCGCGTGGCCGCCAGTCTGGGCGCGCGTCTATGAGCTCGGCCCGCGCGTTCGCGCCGGCCAGCGTCGGCAACGTCGGCGTCGGCTTCGATCTGTTGGGCCATGCGCTTGAGGGACTTGGCGATACCGTTACGGTAGCGCGCTGCAGCGAACGCGTGGCGCGGGTGACGCGCATCGATGGCGTGATTACCGATTTGCCGGTCGACAACGAAAAGAACACCGCAGCACGTGCCCTGCAATCGATGATCGATGCCGAGCATTTGCCCTTCGGTTTCGAGATTGCGATCCACAAGGGTATTCCGCTGGGCTCAGGTCTGGGCGGGTCGGCATCCTCGGCCAGCGCTGCAGTGGTGGCTGCGAATGCGCTCCTCGATCAGCCGCTACCGCTGGCGTCGCTGTATCGCCACGCTCTTCAAGGCGAGGCGGTGGCCAGCGGCAGCGTGCATGGCGACAACATCGGCCCGCAATTGTATGGCGGGCTGGTCCTCGCCACCCACGAGCGCGTGGTGACCATCCCCACGCCACCGGGCCTGACGGCCGTGGTCGTGCATCCGCACTTTGTGCTGGAAACCAAACGCGCCCGCGAAGCGCTGCGCGGTGTGTACGGTTTGAGCGAATTCGTTGGCCAATCCGAAGGCTTGGCGCTGGTGCTGGCCGGATGTTTCAAGAGCGATTTTGCGCTGATCCAGAGCGGCCTCAAGGACATCCTGATCGAACCGCGCCGCGCCTCACTGATTCCTGGATTTGCGGCGGTCAAAAAAGCGGCCCTGGGTGCCGGCGCACTCGGCGCATCGATCTCCGGCGCCGGTCCCAGCGTGTTCGCCTGGTTCACCGAACGCACCGCAGCGGTGGTAGCCGGGAAGGCCATGCAAGACGCCTTCGCCGCTGCCGGGCTCGATAGCGATGCGATTGTGAGCGCGGTCAATGCAGGCGGCGCGCACCTGGTGGTCTGAGCTCGTGGTCAATCCAGCTCATCCAACGCCAAACGTCGCGCGTCTTTGCTGAGTGAGTCGTAGCAGCGATTCAAGCCGTGCGCGACGAAGCGACGGGCGGCAGCGATGGGGCGTGGGTCTTGCTCGGCGATGCTGGCCCAACTGGCGTGGCGCGCCAGCAGAGCAAAAGCGTAACAGCGACCGAGCGTCATGGCCACGCCGCGCGCGCGGGCGTCGCGCTCGCCGGCGTTGGCGCGCGAAGTGAGCGATTGCCGGGCGGCATCAAATGCGGCGCACAGCGCAGGGAGTTCCTGATCGAACTGCCCCGACGCTTGTGCGGCCAGCGTAAAAAGAGCAGCTTGCAGAGCCGCCCAGCTGCCCTCGGCCTGCAGGACTTTGAGTGCGTCCAACGCCAGCACATCCGTGGCGCCTTCCCAAATGCTGAAGACTTGCGCGTCGCGCAGCAGGCCGGGGATGCCAGAGTCCTCCACATACCCTGCCCCGCCGAAGCCTTCGACGATTTCGCTCAGACCCGACAGCGCTTGTTTGGCGGTCAGTAGTTTCGCGATCGGAATCAACAAACGCAGCAAAATACGGTGGCGATCGTCGAGCAGTCCGTGTTCTTGTTTGCCCATCAATTCCGCGAGATGCAGCGCCAGATGCAGCCCGGCTTCGAACTCCGCCTGTAATCCTGCCACCGTGTCCTGGTGCAGCGGCAGGTCGGCCAACGATTTGCCCGCGATGGAGCGACGCCGACCGTAATCGCGCAGCAGCATCAGCCCCTTGCGGAAGTACGACAGCGCGGCGAAGGTGTTCCACACCCGAGTTTGATTGAGCACCGGTGCGATCAGGCGCACGCCGTGCCGTTCGCTGCCGACCAGATGCGCTGGCGCACCTTCGAGCGTCAACTCGGCCGTCGGCAACTTGCGCGTGCCGAGTTTGTCCTTCAGGCGATCGACGCGGATGTGTTGCAAGCGCCCGGCCGCATCGCGCGGTTCGATGTAGAACAGCGCCAATCCTTCAGAGCCTTCAGGATTGCCGTCGGGGCGCGCCAACAACAGGGCAACTTCAGACGTTGCGGCAGAGGTGAACCACTTGCGCCCATAGATGCGCCAGAGTTCGCCATCGCGCACCGCGCGCGTCTCCGTGCGCGAGATATCGGAGCCGCCGGTGGTCTCGGTCATCCATTGGCCACTGGTCCACATCTGATCGGCCCGTCGCGCCGTCAAATGAGCGACCGCGCGACGAATCAACGCCTCGTTGCCGGACTCGATGAGCGCCCGCGCGGCGCCATCGGTCATCGCCAAGGGACAGGCGTAAAAATCGCTGGCGGCCGATACCAGGTAAACGAGCGCGAATTGCATCAGGCGCGAATGCGGCCCCAGCGCCTGATCGTAGCCGCGCCACACCAACCCGAAGCGCGTCGCGATGTCGGGGAAGCGCTGCCACAGCGGCGTCAGCGAGATGTGGTCTATGCGCTGGCCCCAGGCGTCGAAGGGCGTATGCACCGGTTCGATACGCCGTTCCGCCAGTTGCTGCGGATAAAGTTCATCGGCGATGAGCTGCCCTAGCTCCATTCCCACTTCGCGCAAGGCATCGAACTCCGTGTGCGAGAGCACGCGCCGCAGGCTGGACTGCAGTACGCGATCGGAGTGAAACGGATTGACCAGCTGCGGCGGCGCTTGCAGGAAACTCATGGCGGGCCTCGCGCGGGGCGGAAGGCCGATTTTATGTCAGTGCGTCGGCGATCGGTAATCTGTGGGCGATACGCATCGCCGCGAGGGGAATCGGCCCGTAATGATGCGGAAAGGCCTCGCTCTTGCCGGCCTCCCAGCGAAGGTCGTGCAGAAGCGCGGCATCGATTTGCACAACCAGCAAGTCGCGCTCGCCGACAAAGTAGCGCTGCAGCACGCCCGGCACCTGAGTGCCCTTCGAAAGGTGGATGAAACCATCGCGGCGGTCGTGCGCGGAGCCCTCAAATTGCCCTCCCGCGATCGCCGCCTCCCATTCGGCGCGGCGCGCGATTTTGTAAATGCCTTCCGGATCGAGTCTCACTTCTGCAACCTCGCCAACACTTCGCCAACGGCAGCGAACGCGAAAGCGCCGGTCACATGCATTGCCGCGCCGAGCCCGCCGCCACAATCCAGACGTCCTTGCTCCAACGACGCAGGCTTGTTCGCGCATACCCCGCCGTCGCTGGTGGGATAGCGTACGTTCTCCAGCGAATACACAGCCGGCACGCCGAAGTAACGCTTCGGGCCGCGCGGAAACTTGAACTCCTCGCGCAGCTTCTTGCGCACCAGACTGAGCAGCGCATCGTGTTCGGTTCGAGACAAGTCGCGAATGCGAACCAGCGTCGGATCGATGCGCCCGCCCGCAGAGCCTACGGTGACCAGCGGGATTTTGTTGCGCCGGCAGTAGGCAATCATTTCGACTTTGACCCGAAATGCGTCGCAGCAATCCAACACGACGCTGTAACCCTCGCGCAGCAACTCCAGCGTCGTCGGCGTGAGGAACTGGTTTCGCGCCTCGATTCGCGCGCCTGGATTGATCGCCCGCAAGCGCTCCGCCAGCACATCGACTTTTGCCCGACCAAAGTTGCCGGCGAGCGCATGCGACTGGCGATTGCTGTTCGACAGGCAGATCTCATCGGCGTCGAAAATCGTCACTGCGCCGACGCCACTGCGGACCAGCGCTTCGGCGGCCCAGGAACCCACGCCGCCGACGCCGATGACCGAGACATGCGAAGCTGCAAAGCGCTGCAGCGCCGCGACGCCGTAGAGCCGCGCGATCCCCGCGAAGCGATCAAAATCGATGGCCGGTGCTTCGATCATGTGCTCAGGCCGCCATCGCGAGCGGCGTCGAAAGCCAGGCGGCGGTGAGATCGTATTGCTCCGCAGCACTTTCGGCGAGCACAACTTGCCGACGAAACAACTCGCCGTCGACACGCGTCTTCGCGTACCAACCTAAGTGCTTGCGCGCCACACGAAGACCCGTGTGCTCGCCGTAAAACGCGTACAGCGCCTGCAGGTGATCGAGCATGGTGGTGGCGATTTCCTGCTGACTTGGCGGCGCCATCGGTTTGCCGGTACGCAAGTAATGCTCGATCTCGCGAAAAATCCACGGATAGCCTTGCGCCGCGCGACCGATCAGCAAGCCATCGCAGCCGGTCTGGCGCAGCACGCGCAGCGCTTTCTCCGGCGTCTCGATATCGCCATTGGCGAACACCGGGATGGCCAGTCGCAACTTGATCGCGGCAATGGTGTCGTACTCGGCATGGCCCTGGTACTGATCTTCGCGCGTGCGCCCGTGCACTGCGAGTGCGGCGATGCCGGCGTCTTGCGCAATCTGCGCGATCTCCGGGCCGTTCCGCACGGCTCGGCACCAACCGGTGCGAATCTTCAGCGTCACCGGCGTAGGCGCAGCCGCAGCGACGACCGCGCGGCAGATGCGCGCTACCAGTTCCGGCTCTTTCATCAACGCAGATCCGGCGTCGACCTTGCACACCTTTTTCGCCGGACAGCCCATGTTGATGTCGATGATCTGTGCGCCGTGCTCGATGTTGTGGCGCGCCGCCTCCGCCATGGCGATGGGATCGTAGCCAGCGATCTGCACGCTGATCGGTTCCGGCTCGCCGACGTGATCCATGCGCCAACGGCTCTTCTTGCTATCCCAAAGGCGCGCGTCGCTGGTGGTCATTTCCGACACCGCCAAGCCAGCTCCTAAGCGCTTGCACAATAAGCGAAAGGGCTTGTCGGTCACGCCGGCCATCGGCGCCAGAACAAGCGCCGGATCCAATCGGTACGGACCGATATGCGCGACAGGAACGTTCATACGTCGACTCGCTCGCATTGGCCGCGCGCATACAACTCGCCAGTTTCGGCGGTCCACTTCAGCCACGAACGATGCTCATCCCAGTCCGGCAACACAATTCGCGTGGCGTTGCCGTGGCGATGAACCATCGGCCTGTGCGTGTGGCCGTGAATCAGCAGCAAAACTTCGTGGCGCGTGAGCGTTTCGTTCACCGCGGCGCTGTTCGCATCCATGATGTCCGCCGCGCTTCCTGCCGTGTGCATTCGGCTTTCCGCACGCGCTTTGACGGCGAACGCGCGACGCGCGGCGAGCGGCTGGTTGAGGAAATCCGATTGCCACTGCCGCGATCGCAGTTGGGTGCGCACGTGCTGATAGGCGATGTCGTCGGTGCAAAGCGTGTCGCCATGCAGCAGCAACGCGCGGAACGAACCTAGCTTGATGACGGTTTCCTCGCCGAGCAGTGTCGCCGCCGCGCGCGTCGCAAACGACTGGCCGATCAAGAAATCGCGATTGCCATGCACCAGGAACACCGCACAATTCAAGGTCGACAATTCCGCGGCGACACGCGCAACCAACGGATCGTCGTCGTCGTCGCCGATATAGGCTTCGAAGATGTCCCCGAGCAGATACAGCGCCTCGCCATCGGCGCGCACCTCATCGAGAAACGCAAAAAAGCGCTCGACATTGGAATCGTCGAGCGCTTTGAGGTGCAAGTCCGAAGCGAAGTAAACGGACATCAGCCAGCCGGCTTGGCCTCGGCTTCCACCATCGTTGCCGATTCGA
The DNA here is from genome assembly GCA_022844135.1 of Lysobacterales bacterium. GTDB lineage: Bacteria > Pseudomonadota > Gammaproteobacteria > Xanthomonadales > SZUA-5 > JALHMH01. The sequence goes on along the minus strand of JALHMG010000033.1, from coordinate 33,810 downwards.
CCACCACATAGGGCTTCGGCAAGTTCTGGAACTCCGGCGAAAACATGCTGGTCGGCATCGCTTTGATCTTGTCGACCGTTTCCATACCGGCCACAACCTTACCGAACACCGCATAACCCCAGGTACGGCCATCGGCCTTGCTGGTGTGATCGAGCGCCGGGTTGTCGACCACATTGATGAAGAACTGCGATGTCGCCGAATGCGGATCGTTGGTGCGCGCCATCGCCACCGTGCCGCGCAAGTTCTTGAGCCCGTTGTCGGCCTCGTTGAGAACCGGGGCGCGCAGGCCGCCCTTGCTCGTCAGTTCGGTCGTGTAGCCACCGCCCTGCACCATGAAGCCATCGATGACGCGATGGAAGATGGTGCCGTTGTAATGGCCGGATTTCACGTACTCGACGAAGTTCGCGACTGACTTGGGCGCGCGCGCGGAATCGAGTTCCAGGGTTATATCGCCCTGATTGGTCTTCAGTAACACGCGCGGGTTCGCCGGCGCCTGCGCGAAAGCGGTGCTGCACAGCAAAAAAAGAGCAGCGGCAACGTATTTCATGACGGATCTCCTCAGGGTGCAAAGAACGCAAGTTTAGCAGGCGATGGATTTGCTAGCCTTACTGGATGCTGCATCGGCTTTCGGCACGCGGACTCGGTGGAGAACGGGGCACGGGGCAAGGGGCAAGGGACACGTGAAAAGCACCTGCGTCGACCGGCGAATGCGCGAATTCCATCGCCGCTGGACGCATGGCATCGCAAACTCCAACCCGTCCCCCTTGCCCCGTGCCCCGTGCCCCGTTCTCCACCAAGTTCGCGTACCCCGAACGCCGCAACCGCTCATCGAAGAAAGGAACGTCCATGCCACACGCCCTGCATCTCATTGCCCGCCCCGTCGGCGAGCCCAAAGACAGCGACTTCGAGCGCCGCGAGGTTGCGCACGCAGAACTAAACGACGGCGAGGCGCGGATTGCCGTGCGCTTCGTGTCGGTGGACCCGGCAATGCGTATCTGGATGACTGAGCAGAAATCTTACTGGCCGCCCGTGGGTTTGGGCGAGGTGATGCGCGCCGGCGGCATCGGCGAAGTGGTCGAGTCGAAAAATCCCAAACTGCCGGTCGGCGCGTGGATCGGCGGCATGACCGGCGTTACCGAAGAGTTCGTCACCAACGGCAAAGGCTATCGCCCCTTCGATGCGCGCGCCCTGCCCGACCCGACCTGGGCCCTGCACGTGTTCGGCGCCACCGGTTTCACCGCCTTCTTCGGCTTGCACGACATCGGGCAACCCAAGCCGGGCGAGACGCTGGTCGTGTCTGCAGCTGCTGGCGCGGTCGGCTCCACGGTGGTGCAATTGGGCAAGGCCGCGGGCTGTCGCGTCATCGGCATCGCTGGCGGCGCGGAAAAATGTGCGTACGTAAAGGAGCTGGGTGCCGATGCGGTCATCGACTACAAAAACGAGAAAGTTGGCAAAGCGCTCAGCGAGACCTGTCCCGACGGCATCGATGTGTATTTCGACAACGTCGGCGGCGAGATTCTCGACGCCGTGTTGAAGCGCCTGCGCCTGCGTGCGCGCATCGTGCTGTGCGGCGGCATCTCGCAATACAACGCCACCGGATTGCCGCAAGGCCCGGCAAACTATTTGTCGCTGATCAGCGCCCGTGCGCGCATGGAAGGCTTCGTCGTCATCGACTACCTGCACCGCGGTGATGAAGCCATCGCCGCAATGGCGCCGCTGGTCGCGCAAGGCAAGCTCAAGGGCAAGGTCGACGTCATCGAGGGCTTGACGCAGTTTCCGGAAGCGCTGCGCCGTTTGTTGGCCGGAAAGAATTTTGGCAAGCAGGTAGTACGACTCTAATTCTGATGGAAGCTCTCAAGCCCATCGACCGGCTGTCCGAACAGGATCTACTCACTTGTCCTATTTGGACCTATGCAACCGACAGCGAAGAAGAAGTGGACGAGACCTATGTCAGGCCGTTTGATGGCGAACTTCCTACCGATCCAAACGACTACAGCGTCTTTCAAGTGGCGTGCGACTTGCGTTTCGCGAGCGGGTTCTCATGCATCGGGTTCTTGGAGTTCTGCGCGGGTCAGCCGCATTTTTACGATCCCATCGCCGTCGGATCAGAAGGCGAGTATTGGCCCCTGAATGCGAAACCGTCCCGACGAGAGGTAGTCCGATTCGAGCGCTTTTTCGGTGGGCCGTACTCCTCTTTGTTCCCGGTTCTATGGACGTTGCGCATCGTGGGTGACGATGTAGAGCGCTGGCGAACCGGAGTCTGCGAACCAATCTTGGTGTGATTACCATGCAAATTATCGAAGGCGATTTCTCGCCACCCTCCAGCCGCATCGCGCTGCTCGCGTCGCGCTTCAATGAACTCGTGGTCGAGCGCCTGATCGCTGGCGCGCGAGATACGCTGCTGCGACATGGTGTGCGCGAGGACCATCTGACACTGGTCCGGGTACCGGGCGCATTCGAGTTGCCGCTGGTCGCGCACGAGCTGGCGGCGAGCCAGCACTTTGCCGGCATCGTCGCGCTGGGTGCGGTGATTCGCGGCGACACGGCGCATTTCGATTACGTAGCTGGTGGCGCGGCCAATGGCTTGATGCAGGCCAGCACTGCGCATCGCGTTCCGATTGGATTCGGCGTGCTTACAGTGGATACGCTGGAACAAGCGCTCGACCGGGCGGGCGGCAAAGCCGGCAACAAAGGCAGCGAAGCGGCGCTGACCGTGATCGAACAAATCAACCTGCTGCGACGCCTGAGGGCCGGCTCATGAAACAAGCGCACAAGCCTTTCCCTGAGCGCGGCCGCGCCCGACGTCGTGCGCTGCAGGCGCTCTATCAATGGCAGATCGGCGGCGGGCCGATGCGCCGCATCATTGAGCAGTTCAATGAAGAACAGGACATGGCCATCGCCGACGGCGACTACTTTGCCGACTTGCTGCTTGGCGTTGAACAACACTTCGATGCGATCAACGATGCCTTGTCGCCGTTGATCGACCGCCCCCTCGAATTGGTCGACGCCATCGAGCGCGCTTGCCTCCGGCTCGGCGCCTATGAGCTGATGCATCGGCTCGATATTCCTTTCAAGGTGGTGATCAACGAAGCGGTGGAGCTTGCCAAAGACTTCGGCGCGGAAGGCGGGCATACGTACGTCAACGGCATTCTCGACAAGCTTGCGCGCACAGCGCGGCAGACCGAACGTTGATCGCGGAGTTCAAGCTCATCGAACGCATTGCGGCGCTGCAAGGCGCTGATGATGGCGTGCGCATCGGCATTGGCGACGACGCCGCAGTGTTGGCCATCACACCCGGGCACGAGCTGGCGGTGACGACCGACACACTGGTCGCCGGTGTGCACTTCCCGTTGGATGCGGCGCCCGCCGATATCGGCTACAAGGCGGTTGCGGTTAACGTCAGCGATCTTGCGGCGATGGGAGCGACACCCCGATTCGCCACACTGGCGCTGACGCTGCCGAGCATCGACATGGGCTTTGTCGAGCCGTTGCTGCGCGGCATCGCCGAAGCCATGAAGCGCGATAGCCTGACGCTGGTGGGCGGCGACACCACGCGCGGCCCGTTCAGCATTACGATCACCGCCATGGGTGAAGTAGCGCAGGGCACTGCGCTGACCCGCAGCGGCGCCCACGCTGGCGATAGCGTTTACGTGTCCGGGACCCTAGGCGATGCGGCTGCCGCGCTCGCGATGCGTGGTCACTGGCCGGCGCTCGATGAGGCCGGAAAGCTCGCCAAGTCGCGACTCGAACAACGCCTCGCCAAACCGCATCCACGGGTGGCGTTAGGCCATGCGTTGCGCGGCGTCGCTAGTGCATGTATCGATATCTCCGACGGGCTGGCGCAAGACTTGGCGCATGTTGCGCGCCTGAGCGAAGCGGCCATCGTTGTTGATGTAAGCCTGCTGCCGCTTTCGCGCGCACTGCAAACGGTGGTCGCCGACCGCGAGCAGCAGTGGCCGTTTGCCTTCGGCGGCGACGACTACGAGCTCGCGTTCTGCGCACCGCCGCAGTCCGCCGCTGTCATCGAACGCCTGGCAACGGAGTTGAAGTTGCCGTTGACGTGCATCGGCACCGTGGGGCCCGGCCAGGGCGTGCACCTGCTCGATCATGATGGGCGCGTGCGCGATGTCCCGCGCGGCTATGAACATTTCCGGACATGAAACGCGATATCCGCGCCGACGCGCGAATACTGCTGCGCCACCCGTACGGCTGGATCGCCAGCGGCTTCGGTAGCGGTCTGTCGCCCGTTGCGCCCGGCACCAGCGGCAGTGCGGCTGTCGTGCTGTTGTTCTGGTTGTCTGGCGCGGCGCACTGGCCGTGGTGGGCCAACGCTATCGTGGTGTCGGCGATGTTCGGCATTGGCGTGATCGCCAGCGGCTGGGTGTGCAAAGCGCTCAATCAGGACGACGCTGCATCGATCGTCATCGACGAATGGGTTGGCCAGTGGATGACGTTGGCAACGGCCGCACTTTGCTGGCCATCGTTGCATGGCTGGTCGTTTGTCTGGATGCTGCTGAGCGCTTTTGTGTTGTTCCGCTGGGCCGACATCCTCAAACCGTGGCCCGCGCGCAACATCGATCGCGAACTCGGCGGCGGCCTGGGCGCGATGCTCGACGATGCGATTGCGGGCGTGTATTCGAGTCTGGCCGTTGCAGCGATTGCCTGGATTGCTACTCGCGCCGCTTGAAGCACCGACGACCGCACCCCATCTAAACACGAGAATGGCTGCCGATCGCGCCATCCAAGAACCAAGAACCAAGAACCAAGAACCAAGAACCGAGAACCACAATCCATGTCCAGCAAACATTGTCGCGTCCTGATCCTCGGTTCCGGCCCCGCCGGATACGCCGCTGCCGTGTACGCCGCGCGCGCGAATCTCAAACCAGTGGTGGTCACCGGTATCGACGCCGGCGGGCAGTTGATGACCACGACCGAAGTCGATAACTGGCCGGGCGATGTGCACGGACTGACCGGGCCAGTGTTGATGGAACGCATGAAAGCGCATGCCGAGCGCTTCGAGACCGAGATTGTTTTCGATCACATTCATACCGTAGATCTTAAGCAGCGCCCATTCACGTTGACCGGCGACTCAGGCACGTACACCGCCGATGCCCTGATCATCGCCACTGGCGCCTCGGCCAAATACCTTGGCATCGATAGCGAAACCGCGTACCGCGGCCGCGGCGTGTCGGCCTGCGCGACGTGCGATGGCTTCTTCTATCGCGGCCAGGACGTGGCGGTCATCGGCGGCGGCAATACCGCGGTTGAAGAAGCGCTGTATTTGTCTAACATCGCGCGCAAAGTGACGGTTGTGCATCGCCGCGACAAGTTCCGCGCTGAGAAAATCCTGCAAGACAAACTGTTCGCCAAAGAGAACATCGAGGTGATCTGGGATCACGCCGTTTCTGAGGTGCTCGGCGACGACGGCGGCGTCACGGGCGTGCGCATTGCGCCGCGTGAGGGCGGAACCGCCCGCGATATCGCAGTCCATGGCCTGTTCATTGCGATCGGACATACGCCCAACACCAGCATCTTCGAGGGCCAGCTCGACATGCAGGGCGGTTATTTGAAGGTTCGCAGCGGCACCCAAGGCTTCGCCACGCAAACCAGCGTGCCGGGCGTGTTCGCCGCTGGCGATGTGGCCGATTCGATTTATCGCCAGGCGATCACGTCGGCCGGATCAGGCTGCATGGCAGCGCTCGATGCCGATCGGTTCCTGGAGCAGGCCCACTGACGGCGCTGGTCAGGCCGTGTCGGGCTCCCCAAGGCGCCTATCTGGGAATCCGCTCCAACGCACGCAGCGCCTCCTGAAAAGCGCCGGCTTCGTCGGCGCTCCAACTCCCGCCCAAGGTGCGCATCTCACCTTCAATGGCGCGGGTGCCGCCCATCGCAGTTTGCGTGGCCTCCGCCTCCAGCCCTTTGGCGAGCAAGTTCAATAGCGCCTCGTTGAGCGGACGCTCTTTCTCTCGCGCATACTCCTTGATGCGGATCGCGAGTCGCTCATCAATGTTGCGAAGCAGAAAATCGGGCATGCGGACGATCAAAACGCCTGTTGACAACAATTTATCCCGCAATCTTGCAGTGCCATGCTAGGAGCTGTCCAGAGATGCCGATCACGGACTTAACGAGCGTTTGCATCCGCTCACGGTTTGCAGGGTCCATGTGAGCATTTACGCCGGCACGCTGGCCGCACTACGGCCATACACGCAGCGCGAACCCATCGCAGCGTTGTTCCTCGGCATTTCATCCGGGTTTCCTTACGCGATGATCGGCGCCACGCTGACCACGCGCCTGGCGCAAGAGGGCATCGACAGGCGAACAGTCATCGCGTTCTCGCTAGCCTTCCTGATATACAACTTCAAAGTTCTGTGGGCATGGCTGGTCGACAGCGTGCATCTGCCCGGATCCACGCGCTACGGGCAACGCGTGATGTGGATGCTGTTCGCCGGCTTGCTGGTCATCGCTGCCGTAATCAATCTGGCGCTGGTCGATCCATCCGCCAGCTTGCAGCGGACCGCTGTTGCAGCGATTCTTGTCGGCATCGCCGGCGCCACCTTCGATATCGTCATCGATGCGTATCGCATTGAATCGCTCAAGCCCGAGCAACTGGGCGTGGGCTCAGGAATGTCGCAGTACGGCTGGCGCATCGGTTCGGCCGTTGCCGGCGCTCTGGCGCTGCTGCTCGCTTCTCGTGTGGGCTGGGATTACGCGTATATGGCCTGCGCCGCGTTCGCGCTCCCGGCGATGATCACGGCTCTTGTGTTGGGCGAGCCCAAGCGCCGCATCGTACTAGCCGCGCCCAAGAACCCCGAAGAATGGCTGATCTCGATCATCGCACCGTTGCAAGAGTTCGCCACTCGCCACGGCGCCGCGGTGATCCTGGCTTTCGTGCTGCTGCATAAGATCGGCGACACATTATCGCAACTGACGCTTCGTCTGCTGCTCAACGATCTGGGTTATAGCAACGACGAAGTTGCGCTCTACGACGTCGGCATTGGCTTTTGGGCGTATCTGATCGGCATTTTCATTGGCGGCGTGATGTACACACGCATGGGCCTCAAACACGCGGTGCTAATCAGCTTGGTGCTGATGGGACTCAGCAATTTCAGCTTCGCAGGACTGGCCGCATACGGCCACAGCAACTGGGGTCTTGCGGGCGCCATTTTGTTCGAGAACATCGCCAGCGGTATCGGTGGGGTCACCGTCGTGGCGTACTTTTCGTGGCTTTGCGATCTGCGCTTTACCGCCGCACAATTCGCGCTGATCACTGCCGCGTCCAGCGTCGTCGGCCGCTTTGCCACCGTCATCGGCGCTGGCGCACTGATCGATACCTTCGGCTACGTACCGTTTTATCTGCTAACCGGCATCGCCGCCATTCCAGGGATCGTACTGTTCCTTTGGATGATGCAGCAAAAGATGGTGCCGGATACGCGGGCCTAGCAGGCTGTTGAGAAACAGCCTGCTAGCGCGAACCATGGATGGTTCGCACATTGATCAAGCACGTAAGTGTTTGATCAATGGAGAGCGAGTCCGGACATGCGCCGGACTCGCGACTTGAGAAACGCACAGGAAGTGCGTTTCTCAACATCGTGCTAGACCGTTGCTCTGACGGCCGAAAAATCCAGCAATAGAACCGAACCAAGTCGCGGAGCGAAAATCGCGTTTTGCTCCGCGGGCTTGGCCTGTCCCGCCTGAAAGATTCGCAAGGAACTTTCAGGCGCAAGCATCAAGCCCGCTTCCAACGCGCGCCTTGCGGCGTGTCTTCGATGACGATGCCACGGGCCAGAAGCTCATTGCGGATTTGATCGGACCGCGCGAAATCCTTACGGGCGCGGGCCGCCTGGCGTTCGGCCAGCAGAGCATCGAGTTCCGCGTCCTCATTCGCCTCGCCCTGGAACCACGCAGCGGGCGCCTGCCCAAGCAGGCCGAGCCATGCGCCGCCGGCGAGCAAGCGCGCCTTGGCGATAGCCTTCGCCTGCGGTCCTTCAGCGCGTTGCACATCGCGCGCGAGATCGCTCAATGCGGCAAGCGCTTGCGGCGTATTGATGTCCTCGCACAGCGCCTGTTGCACCTCATCGGCGCGCACATCGCCAGCGGCCTGCACGTCGGCAACTTCGCGCAACACGCCGTAGTAACGGTCGAGCGTGGTGCGCGCTTGTTTGAGTGCGCCTTCGGACCAATCCAGCGGCTGCGTGTAGTGCGCGTTGAGCAACAAGTAGCGCAGCGCTTCGGGGGGCGCGTGACGCCGCAGCTGATCGACGAGCAGCGTATTGCCGAGCGACTTGCTCATCTTGCGGCCATCGACAGTGACGAAACCGTTGTGCAACCAAAGGCGCGCGAACTCTGCCCCGCTGTGCGCGCACACGCTCTGCGCGACCTCATTCTCGTGATGCGGAAATTTCAAATCAGCGCCGCCAGCGTGGATGTCGATGGTGTCACCCAAATGGGCTTCCGCCATCGCCGAGCATTCGATATGCCAACCGGGGCGTCCCCTGCCCCACGGACTCTCCCAACCAGGAAGATCCTCCGTGGATGGCTTCCACAGAACAAAATCGGCCGGATGGCGTTTGTACGGCGCCACCTCGACCCTCGCGCCGGCGATCATTTCCTTTAACGTGCGCCGCGACAGCCGCCCATAGCCATCGTAGCTTTCCACGGAGAACAACACGTGGTCTTCGGCGGCGTACGCGTGGCCGCTGGAAATCAGTCGCTGGCACATGGCAATCATCTGCGCCATATGTTCGGTGGCACGCGGCGCCAGATTCGGGGCGAATTCGCCCACCACGCCCACAGCTGCCGTGTCTTCGAGGTAGGCGGCAAGAAAACGATCGGTGATGACATTGATCGGAACACCGAGTTCAGCGGCCGCTGCGTTGATCCTGTCGTCGACATCGGTGATATTGCGCGCGAAATCGACGCGCGGGTACGTGGCGCGCAACAGTTTGGCGAGGACCCCGAACACGACCGGCGGACGCGCGTTACCGATGTGCGCGTAGGAGTAGACCGTGGGTCCGCACACATACATGGTCACGCGATTTGGATCGGCGGGAGCGAAGTCTTCGACTTGGCGCGATAGCGTGTTGTAAAGGCGGATGGTCATGGAGTTTTTATTATTCGTCGGAACGCTCAATTGAAAGAAATGCACCATACAGGCGCCGTAGTTATGCCTGTATCCAGGCTACATTGAGTTTCTGGGCGAGCGCACTCAGCGGCTTGTCGAGCGTCCACAAACGCACGCCGGGCGTGAGCGTGGTGGCTGCCAGAAGGCTTAAGTCGACCAATCCGCAACCGCGTCCATAGAGTTTTCTGTGCTCGATGAAGCTCAGTAACTCTGCGTGCGTAGCGCGCTGCGACGATCGCAGCCGAGCCAGGTCTGCGAGGGTTTGACCGCGCGGCGCGGGCGGCGTGCCGCAGGCGATTTCCTCGATCACGAATGGATGCGTAATGACGGCATCGCGATTCAAAAGCGCAACCAGGCCTGCGTTGCCATGGCGAAAATGGTCGACCCAGACACTGGTGTCGACCAGTACATCGCTCATTTCTGCGCCCCGCGCTGACGCGGCGCAGCCGCCATCTTCGGCGCTTTACCGCCCAATGCTGCAAGGCGCCTGGCGGACTGAACGCGCACATAGGTGCGTATCGCTTCGCGGACCAGTTCAGCCGTGTCCACATCCGGCTCGGCCACCGCCTGAGCCTGCTGGAACAGGCTATCGTCGATCGTGATGGTCGTACGCACGGTCCAGCCTCGCATCAATAGTGAAGCAAGCGTGCATCAAAGCGCGCATCCAATCAAGTCCCGGCGCAGACCATGTCCTTGGCGTAGAGGCCTCAAACCACGCTGCAGGCCTCATCGAACGACAGCCGCGGACTGCGCGGGAACACGCCGGCCGGATCGCCGTAACCTAAGTTGATCAGGAAATTCGCCTTGACCGCGGTGCCGGCGAAAAACGTCTCATTCACCAGTTGCTGGTTAAACCCGCTCATCGGACCGCAATCCAGACCGAGTGCGCGCGCGGCCAGAATCAAATACGCGCCTTGCAGCGAGCTGTTACGAAACGCAGCAGCTTCGATGGCAGCAGGCTTGCCTTCGAACCAGGAGCGCGCGGCCGGTTGATGCGGGAACAACTGCGGCAGCTTTTCGTAAAACGCATAGTCGGCACCGACAATCACCGTGACCGGCGCTTTGAAGGTCTTCTCGCGATTGCCAGCGTCCATGGCTGCGTCGAGTTTGGCTTTGGCTTCCGGCGATTTGACGAAGACGAAACGCGCCGGCGAGCAGTTGGCGCTGGTTGGCGCCCATTTCACCTGCTCGTAGAGCGCATGCAGCAGCTCATCGCTGATCGGCCGGTCTTGCCAGACATTGTGTGTACGCGCCGCGCCGAACAATTGGGCTAAGGCATGGGTATCGAGAGCACTCATGGTGGTTCCTGGGGCAACAAGAAGCCCGGCATTATGCGGGCACAGCAGTCGACAATCCGTTCAATGAACAAGTCGGTGTGGGCCATCAGCGATGGAGCGGCAGGCAACGAACGCCAGGCGTGTGCGCTGGCATCGCGCCTGGGCGACATCGCCGCGACGTTGCGCGTGCGGCCACGCTGGCCATGGGCGAGTCTGGTGCCGCGATTCAGCCCGGTGTTGGCCGTGTCTGCGTGGCGCGACCCGTGGCCATCGCCGTGGCCGGAGATCGCCGTCGGTGCCGGTCGTCTCGCAGCGGGCGCGCTGCTGACGATCCGGCGCGCCGCACCCACACGGACCGTACAAATTCTCGATCCGCGAATCGACCCGGCGCGATTCGATGTCGTCGTGGCGCCGACGCATGATGGTCTTCGCGGCGATAACGTGGTCCAAAGTCTTGGCAGCCTGCACGACATCAACGACGCCTGGCTCAAACGCGAGCGCATTGCGCACGCGCCGCTGTCGCGCCTGGCCTCGCCGCGCACGGTGGTGCTGCTCGGCGGACCGCGACGAGGCGTTACCATCAACGCGGCATCGTTCGCGCGGCTGACGAACATCGTCGAAGGTTGGCGACGCCAGGGCTCGCTGCTTCTGATTGCCTCGCGGCGTACACCGGCAAATTGGTTGCGCGCGCTCGACGCAATCCACTGCGACCTGCGCTGGAGCAGCGAGGCCGATGGTCAGAATCCATACCGCGGCGCGTTGGCGTGGGGCGATCGGTTCATCGTGACCGCCGATTCGGTGAACATGCAATCGGAAGCGTTGGCGACCGGCAAGCCGGTGTATTCGCTGTGCGAAAAAGTACCGCTCGGCAAGCTCGGCGACTTCCACCGCGAGCTCGTCGAAACCGGCCGACTGCGCCCGCTTCGGGCGGAGCCCGCGCAATGGCGTTACCAACCTCTGCGCGAACTGGATCGCATCGCTACTGAGGTGAGGGCGCTTCTGGCACGCTGAGCGTAAGGCAATCAGGGTAGACTTTCACATTGTCGTCATGCGGGAGTCGCGAGATGCGGATCGTCAAATGGTTGGCCATTACGCTGGTCGCCCTCGTTGCGCTGTTGGGCATCGGCGGGCTGTTCCTGCCGCGCGTGGTGGGTACCGAGCGCAGCGTGGTCATCGATCGCCCGGCAGAGCCGGTATTCGCGATGCTCAATTCTTATGCAAGATTCAACGAATGGTCGCCCTGGTACGGGCTCGACCCCAATGCGCAATACACCTTCAGCGGGCCAGGCGAAGGCGTCGGCGCAACGATGTCATGGATCGGCAACGCCGAGGTGGGCAACGGCAAACAAGCGATCACTGGCAGCGACTACCCGTCGAAGATCACCACATCTCTGGATTTCGGCCCCGATGGGGTTGCCACCGCCCAGTTCTTGTTGGCGCCCGAGGGTAGCGGCACGCGCGTCACCTGGAGCTTCTCGACCGACCTTGGCGCTAATCCCTTTGTGCGCTACTTCGGCTTTTTCATCGGCGATATGGTGGGCGCCGACTATGAGCGCGGGTTAGCCAAACTGAAGACCGTGCTTGAGGCAGAACCCAGCGAGCCTGGCGCGAGCGGTTGAAGCGGGCAACCGCAACAGCCTGATGAGTTAGTCAGGACTCGCAAAGCAAACCACATGCTCGACATCCAGGCGAACGCCAATGGCTTCGCCGATCGCATGTCGGTGGTGCGAAGGCACAAGACTCAGCACCTGCTCGCCGCTCTCCAGCGCGAGCGTGTACAAGAATTCGGCGCCGCGAAACGCACGGCGAACAACACGCGCGGTGGTTGGACTGGCATCGTCGTGGACCACATCGTCGGGGCGCAGCAGCACCTTCACCGGACCATCTGCTACGGCTCGTGTCGACCGCAGGAGACCGAGCACGCTGCGCACTTCGCCGTCGCTGGCCACGCCCCTCAGCCACACGCTCTCGCCGATGAAACTGGCCACGTCGGCGTCGGCCGGCTCGTGATAAACGGCATAAGGCGTGTCCCACTGCCTGAGTCGCCCGGCCTGCATCACGCCCAGCACATCGCCGAGGGCGAAGGCTTCGTTTTGTGTGTGCGTGACGATCAGCGCGGTGATCTTTGCGCGTTCCAGCAACTCGCGGAGCTCACCCGATAATTGTTCGCGCAGGTTCGGATCGAGATTGGCGAACGGCTCGTCCATCAGCAGCAGAGCGGGAATTGGCGCGAGCGCCCGCGCCAGGGCAACCCGCTGCTGCATACCGCCGCTGAGCTCATGCGGAAAACGCTTGCGGGCCGCATCCAGTTGCACAAAGGCGAGCATCTCATTCACCCGCGCCGCGCGGGCGGAGGGCGCCAGACGATGCAAGCCAAACGCGACATTCTCGGCCACCGACAGGTGCGGCAGCAGCGCAAAGTCCTGAAACACCATGCCAATCTGGCGATGTTCTGGCGCCGTCATCCATCCCTGGCGCGACAATACTTCGCCATTGAGCCGAATCTCGCCGCCGACCAGCGGTTCGAATCCAGCAATCGCGCGCAACACACTGGTCTTGCCAGAACCCGAGGGCCCGAGCAAACAGCCCACCTGCCCTTTCGCCAGTCGCAGCGATACATCGTGTACCACGCGCTGGGTTCCGTAGGCGATATCGATGCGATCAATCTCGAGCATGGCTGCGCTCCAGCAACACAATCGGCAACACGCCGACCAGACCAATCAACAGCGACGGCAGCGCGGCATCGAGCCAGCGGCCTTCCTGCGTCAACTCGAACACCCGCGTTGCCAGCGTGTCCCACCCGAAGGGTCGCATCATGAGTGTGATCGGCATCTCTTTCATGACATCGATTGCCACGAGCAGCAGGCCCACCAACAGACCGCCGCGCAGCAGCGGCAGATGCACACGGCGCAACATCGCGATGGGTCCCACGCCGAGGCCGCGCGCACTTTCGATGAGCGAGACGCGAATCCGCTCAAGGCCACTGTCGATCGGCGCCAAGGCGACCGCGCAAAAGCGCACCATCAGCGCCAGCAGCAGGAGCACAACGCTACCGTGGATCGCCAGCGCGACACCGCTTCGCTCGCTGAGCCACTGACCCGCCGCCGCCAATGGCACATACAATCCAACCGCCAACAGCGCGCCTGGCATGCCGTAACCGATGAGCGCCAGTCGCTTGCCGCTGCGGGTCAGAGGCGAAGGCGCATATCGCGCCGCAAGCGCGAAAACCAGTGCTGCGCAAGTCGCACACAACGCCGCCAACGCGCCCAATGCCAAAGAGTTCTGCGCAAATCTGATCGGCCAGTCGCTGTCGCTGTGCGCAGCCATCCAACCAAGGCGCGCCGCTGGGATCAAAAGTGCTGCAATCAGCACCGCGCAGCATACGGCGGTCGCCCAGCGGCCAACCGCAATTCGGCGCGCCGGCGCCGAACCGATGGCGTTAAAGCGTTTGCGGCCACGCAGTCCGGTCTCGATCGCGCTGAGCGCGATCACCACGAGGAGCAATACACCCGCCAATGCCAACGCCGAATCGAGCGAGAACAGCGCGTACCATGCCTTGTAAATGGCCACGGTAAGGGTGTCGATATTGAAAGCCGCCACGGTGCCGAAATCGGCCAGCACTTCCATCGCCACGAGCAGCAATGCACCCGCCAACGCCGGTCTTGCCAGCGGCAGCGCCGCTCTTAACAGCGCCGACATGGGCGCGTGCCCAAGTGCGCGCGCCGCCTCCATCGCGCGCGCGCCCTGCGATGCGAAGGCCTCGCGCGCGATCAAGTACACATAGGGATACAGCGACAAACTGAGGACCAGAATCACACCGGGCAGCGAGCGAAACTCAGGCCATCCGACGCCGACATCGCGCAAAGCGCTGGCGATCGGTCCGGTGTAGTCCATCAATCCAATCCACGCCACCGCCAGCACGTACCCAGGGAACGCCAGCGGCAGCACCAAGGCCCAGCTCAACCAGCGACGACCCGGAAATTCGCACAATCCGATGAGCGCACCAAGACCCGTTCCAATCGCTCCGGCGAGGGCGACAACGCCACCGGCTATCAGCATCGAGTTCATGAGCGCGCCTGGCAATACGTGCTGCTGCAAGTGCGCCAGGACGTCGGCATCTGCCCGCCACCAGCCTGACGCCACGGCGAGCAGCGGAATCAGGCTGGGGATAGCCAGAAGCGCAACGAGGGCGTTGAGCGAGAGACGGTGCAAACAGGGCCCTTTCAAAGCAGTGGCGGGTCGCCTCGGATTGTTTTCGACAACGCAAAGATCGCTCGCAGAGCGACCCGCTGACTATTCGCGGCTTCGACTCACACCGCCTCGAACCGGTTCGCCTCGCGATTCTTTCGAACCTTTGTGGGATCCCACACGCGCCCGCTCATCGCGATGTACACGCCATTCGGCAAGCTCTGCACGGCGCCAATCGCGCAGCCGATATTGAATACCGCATCGGAGGCCTGAAAGCGTGCGGGATTGAGCGCACCGGTGAGCACGATGGTTTTGTCTCCGACATCGGCCAGCACTTTGGCCGTCTCGATCATCGTATCCGTACCGTGCGTGACCAGCACATGCCGATGCGGCTGGGCGGCAATGGTGCGACGGATCAGCTCGCGATCGTCCTGGGTGATATGCAGGCTGTCCTTGCGCATCAGCGCAATCACATCGAATTTGAAGTTGACACCAAGCTGTCCCAGGATCTTACCGATCTCCGGCTCGCCGATTTGAAACTCCGACAGATCGTCGAAGTAAATCTTGTCGATCGTGCCGCCGGTGGTAACGATGCAGAGGTGGTTCATAGCTTGAGGTCGATGGCCATCGTATCGCCATCCATTCTGACGCATTTGCATCGACCAGAGGCATGTGTTTCTCGCCAGCAGCGTTCGACGAAGCTCCTTGGCGGCAAGATCAACACCCTCCCCCGCTGGCGGGGCGGGAACCGGTCATGCTCGGTATCGAGAACCTTGAGCCGCGCACACCAAACGTCGCGTGGCCGAAAAACCAAGTGCGCGCGCCCTAGTTTCACATGCATAGAATCGGCTCATCCGGCGCGAAGCGAATGAGCCCAAATCCCATGCGATACCTCAGTACCCGCGGCCAGGCGCCGATCACCACTCTGGACGCTGCGCTGGCCGCCGGCCTCGCACCCGACGGCGGTCTGTACGTTCCGGAAGTCTTGCCGCACTTTGCCATCGGGGACTTCGACGGTCTTGATACGCTGCCAGAGATCGCCGCGCGTCTGCTCGCACCGTTTTTCGCGGGCAGCCGGTTGCAAGCGCAACTGCAAGACATCTGCAACGAAGCGCTCGATTTACCGATCCCCATCGTCCCGCTCGGCTCCGGCGAGGATCGAGTACTGGAGTTGTTCCACGGCCCCACCGCCGCATTCAAGGATTTCGCCGCGCGATTCCTCGCCGCATGCCTGGCGCGCCTGCGCGCACCCGACGAGCCCTTGCGCACGGTATTGGTTGCGACCAGCGGCGATACCGGCGGCGCGGTCGCCGCGGCGTTTCATCGCCGTCCCGGCTTTCGTGTCGTCATTCTCTATCCCGACGGCCGCGTCTCCGCGCGCCAGGCGCACCAACTTGCCGCGTTCGGCGACAACATCGTCACCTACAAAGTCGATGGCAGTTTCGACGACTGCCAGCGTCTGGTGAAAAGCGTACTTGGCGATGTTGAGCTGGCGCGCTCGTTGAATCTCACCAGCGCCAACAGCATTTCCTTAGGCCGCCTGTTACCGCAAATGGCGTACTACGCCTACACCGCCATCCAAATCCAGCGCAGCGGCCAATCGGCGCCCACTGCGATCATCCCCAGCGGCAACCTGGGCAATGCCTTGGCCGCCATCGTCGTGCGCGAAATGGGTTTGCCCTGGGGCGAGATCGTCCTCGCCACCAACGCCAACCGCACGTTGAGCGACTACTTCGCCGGCGCCGACTACCAGGGCCGACCCAGCATTGCCACACTCGCCAACGCGATGGACGTCGGCGATCCCAGCAACTTCGAGCGCCTGCGCTGGTGGTTCAAGGATCGCGATCTGCGCCACAGCAACATTCAAGCGCACTGGGTCGACGACGCGACCATCGAGCAACAAATCAAAGTCTGGCACTCGCGCACTGGCACCGCATTCTGCCCGCACACCGCGTGCGCACTCGCCGTTCGCGAGCGTTTACCGACGAACAACGCGCTTATCGTCGCAACCGCGCATCCCGCGAAGTTCAACGAGATCGTAGAGCCGCTGATTGGTCGCGAAACTGCGGTGCCGCCAGCGCTGGCTCAGCTGTTGGCACAACCGGCCCATGCGCTAACGTTGACCAACGATCGCAGCGCTCTCGTCGCCGCGCTGCGCTGAAAGCCTGAGGCTTCAGATCAGCTTGATTTCCCGCAAGCGCTCCATCAGGTAATCGTGCGCGGTAATCGCATTGGGATAGCGATTGGGATTGTCGGCACTCACGCAGCTCGGCAGCACGTCGATCAAGAAATCCGGATTGGGGTGCAGGAAAAACGGCACCGAATAGCGTGGTTGGCGGGACTTTTCGCCCGGCGGATTGACGACGCGATGCGTGGTCGAGGGGTACACGTGATTGGTCAGACGCTGCAGCATGTCGCCAATGTTGACGACGATTGCGTCCCCTTGCGTGGTGATCGGCAACCACTCGCCCTGGCGCGTCAACACCTGCAAGCCTTCAGCGCTGGCGCCAACGAGCAAGGTGATGAAGTTGATGTCTTCGTGTGCGCCGGCGCGCACGTTGGGCACGTCGGGCGTGGTGATCGGCGGATAGTGAATCGGGCGCAAGATCGAATTGCCGAAGTTGGTCTTGTCGTCGAAGAAGTTTTCGGGCAAGTGGATATGCAGCGCCAGCGCCCGCAGCACGCGGGTACCAAGGCCATCCAGAGCCTGGTACAAGGCATAGGCCTTCTCATGGAATCCCGGCACTTCCGTTGGCCACAAGTTTGGCGGCATGACGTCACGATACTTGGAGCCGTCAGGCAATTCGCGGCCCACGTGCCAGAACTCTTTGAGATCCGCATAACGCGAATCCTTTGCCGTTTCGACCATAAACGGCGTGTAGCCGCGCGCGCCGCCGCCACCTTTGACGTGGTATCGCCGCTTCACCTCGTCAGGCAGCGCGAAGAAGTCGTAGAAACACTGATACGACTCATCGATGAGCGACTGCGGGATGCCGTGTCCGGAAATGCCGCAGAAGCCGAACTCACGATAGGCCGCACCCAGCTCGGCAACGAACGCGTCACGGTCGGTGTCGAATCGGCGCATATCTAAGGTAGGAACGGACATGACGGGACCTCGTTTTGTGCTGGGGCAATTCTATGCGTTTGCGGCGGCGCGTACGGCATCCGCAAGCGGTTCGAGCGCGGCGGCGATCAAGGCGTCGCTGTGTGCCTCCACCGTCACCCGGATCAGCGGCTCCGTGCCAGACGCGCGCAGAATCAACCGGCCTTGCGAACCCAGCGCGGCCTCAGCAGCGCGGCGGGCGTCCACTACCGATGGGTGGCGCAGAAGATCCGGCGAGCGCGTGGCCAGACGCACGTTGATGGTGCGCTGCGGATAGCGCGCCAATCCCTCAAGCCAGGTATCGAGATCGCGGCCGGATTCGGCGATCGCGTTGAGCACCAGCACCGCCGTCAAAAGACCATCGCCGGTGGGCGCGTGATTCAGGCACAAAACGTGGCCCGAGGCCTCGCCGCCCAGCACGCCGCCTTGTTCTTTGAGCATCTGATGCACGTATCGATCGCCCACGGCGGCGCGTGCGAACGGTATCGCAGCAACTTCGAACGCACGCTCGATGCCCAGATTGGTCATCACCGTTCCAACCACAGGGCCGCGCAGACCACCCGTCGCTTGCCAATGACGCGCCAGCACGTAAATGAGATCGTCCCCATCGACCAGCCGCCCCTTCGCGGAAATCGCCTGCAGGCGGTCGCCATCGCCATCGAGCGCGAAGGCCAAAGCCGGCGCGCGGGCGTGTTCGGCTTTCAGCGCCGACAAATCCGTCGCGCCCACGCCGGCATTAATGTTCAGCCCATTGGGCTGCACGCCGATGGCGCGCACCTTGAATCCGAGGCGTTCGAACAATTGCGGCGCGGCGCGATAGCCAGCGCCGTGGGCAGCGTCGATCAGAATTTCGTGCCCACGCATCGCAGCAAGACCTTCACCGGCATGCGACTGCAAGAAAGCGAGGTAATCCTCGAGCGCCTTCTCGTGGCGCTTGGCGCGCCCCAGCTCCGCAGCCCCGACCATCGGCGGCAACGCGTCCAGGCGCGCCTCGATCTCCAGCTCCAGCGCATCGTCGAGCTTCTCGCCGAGTGCCGAGAACAGCTTGATGCCGTTATCTTCGAATGGATTGTGCGAGGCCGAAATAACAATGCCCGCGGCTGCGCCGAGTTGCCGGGTCAACAAGGCAATGGCCGGCGTCGGCATCGGTCCGACCAGAATGCTGTCGACACCGCTGGCCGACAATCCCGCCTCCAGCGCGCTCTCCAGCAGATAGCCGCTGCTGCGCGTGTCCTTGCCGATCACCACGCTCGCTCGCGCGCCCAAACTCGCGCCCAGCGCGCGGCCGAGCATCAAGGCAAACTCCGGCGTTATCGGATGCTCGCCCACGCGGCCGCGAATGCCGTCGGTGCCGAAGTACTTGCGGTTGCCCATCCCGTTGAAAGCACTGTCGAAAAAGGGGCGCAGACACTAACAGCGAGCTGTGGGCCGCGCCAGAGCGCGGCTTAGCTGCGCGCGAACAATCGCTTCGACGTGACCAGAACGACGCCCACTCTTGAGGTGCTCCATGACACGACATGTACATCGCCGACAGTCAATACCACTGGAGCTGTTCGTCGCTCTTGCCCGACGAGTGTTGCCCGCCAGTGGCCTCTCAATCGCCCTTCGCAGTCAGCTTCGGTCAGCGTGTTCGCAACCCTGGCATGCAACTATCCAAGAATGCGCATCAAGTTCATCCTCCCTGCCCTCACGGAAGCCACGAGCCCCTTCTTTCGGCCGGTAAAGTATTCGCTGTTTCCGCCGCTCGGACTGGCAACGCTGGCGGCGTTTTGCGCGCCGGATGACGAGTTGACCCTGGTCGACGAACATGTGGAAAAACTGCGTCTGGACGACGATCCGGAACTGGTCGTGATCCAGGTGTACATCACCAATGCCTACCGTGCCTACGAGATCGCCGATTGCTATCGCGCACGCGGCTGCGCCGTAGCGATGGGCGGATTGCACGTTACGTCGCTGCCCGACGAAGCAGCCCAACACGCAGATGCGGTCTGCCTGGGACCCGGCGAAGAGGTGTTTCCGCACCTGCTCGCCGATGCCCGCGCCGGGCGCCTCCAACCGCGCTACGTC
The DNA here is from genome assembly GCA_022844135.1 of Lysobacterales bacterium. Lineage (GTDB taxonomy): Bacteria > Pseudomonadota > Gammaproteobacteria > Xanthomonadales > SZUA-5 > JALHMH01. Next base: position 14,054 of record JALHMG010000033.1, on the reverse strand, counting down.
GCGCAAACGCGTACCTTGCTTGGCGTACCGCCGATTCGCCGCGATTTGATCCGCCGGGCGCTGTATCTGGTGCCGAACTCGATCGTTGTCACGCGCGGCTGCCCGCACCATTGCGACTTCTGCTACAAAGACGCCTTTTTCGCGAGTGGCAAGGGCTTTTACACCCAAACGGTCGATGCGGCGCTCGCTGAGATTGAGCGACTGCCTGGACGGCATTTGTACTTCCTGGACGACCATCTTCTTGGCCATCAGCGATTCGCCAGAGAACTCTTTGTCGGCATGCGCGGAATGCGACGATTGTTCCAAGGCGCTTCCACCGTTGATGCGATCTTGCGCGGCGATACCATTGAGTTGGCCGCCAAGGCCGGGTTGCGCAGCATTTTTATCGGCTTCGAAAGCCTGTCCACAGCCAATCTCGAAGGCGCCAACAAAACCCAAAACTTGCGTCACAGTTATAAGCGGGCGATCGCGCGACTGCATGAGCTCGGCATTGCGATCAATGGGAGTTTCGTTTTCGGCCTGGACGATGATCGCGACGACGTCTTCGACCGCACCGTGGACTGGGCAGTAACGCAAGGCCTGACCACCGCGACCTTCCACATCGCCACGCCGTATCCGGGCACCGCCTACTTCCAGCGAATCGAGGCGCAGGGACGTCTCCTGCATCGCGATTGGCGTCGCTACGACACCCGTCAGGCGGTATTCGTACCCAAACATCTGAGCCCTGCTGCCCTTGAACGCGGCTACTGGCGTGCCTATCGCGATTTCTATCGCTGGACCAACATCCTTCAGTCCGCCAGCCGTGGCGGAAGTGTGGCGCACCGGCTGCGACGCTTTGCATACGCCGCAGGATGGAAACGGTTCGAACCGCTCTGGGACTTTTTAATTCGCACTCGCCAGTTGGCGAGCATGCTGCCGCTACTGGAAACGATCCTCAATCGGCCGGAACCCACTGCAAGTTCGGCGCCAATGGTTGGGGCGCAAGAAGATCTCTGAGTATCACGATGATGGGAACTCTCAGGCCAGGATGGCGCAACTTTCTTCCCGGCAAAACAACGCCGGCTCGTGTTGAAGTCGATCGCCCCACTCGCGATGCGGCTCAAGCAGCCACGAATCCGATTGTCAGCTTTGAATGGCGTATGGGCGCTCTAGCAGGCTGTTGAGAAACAGCCTGCTAGCGCGAACCATGGATGGTTCGCACATTGATCAAGCACGTAAGTGTTTGATCAATGGAGAGCGAGTCCGGACATGCGCCGGACTCGCGACTTGAGAAATGCACAGGAAGTGCGTTTCTCAACATCGTGCTAGCTAGGACATCCAATTGTGGTCGCGCAACCGGTGTTGGCACCACACCGCTCTCAATAGTCATGTGGCGAAAATGCATCAGCCTGACTAACGCGGGTATAGCCAATGAACGCCATGCGTGGGCCTTTCTCAAGCTGTCCCCGTCGTGCCGATCACGTGGTAGAGCAGGCGCAAGACCAGCCGAAGATGATCCCAGCGGTCAAGCTATGAGGACCGAGCCGGCGCGCCAGAAAAGCGGCGCGCCGCTCGAGCGACACGGTCTCCCAGAAATCCAGCGTCTGGCCTCGTTGCTGACCGAGTATTCCCGCCTAACGCTGGCGCCCCAACACATACCGACGGGGCCGTAAAGGTAGCTTTGGCGCATATTTTGCGACAAACTTGACATCTATAGCGCCAAATGCTGCGAATGGAGAAGGAGATGCCGATGCTGTCCACCCGAATTAACGCGCGCTTGTCAGGCGCGCTCGCCAGCTTTGTTGAACGCATGGTCGGCGCCAGCGGGCTCTATGAGACGCCCAGCGAATACATTCGTGATTTGATCCGTCGCGATATGGAGCGGCGCACCATCCCAGAGCAGGAGGCCATTTTAGAGGGCTATCGCGATCTGGCGTCCGGCGCGCTTATCGCATCAAACGGCGACTTCGATCAGGACATGAAAGCGCTTCGTGATCTGAAATGACGCAAACGAATTTTTGGCTGACCCGGCGCGCAGCGCGCGACTTGCGCGACATCTACAACCATTCGCTCAAACAGTGGGGCGAAAAGACGGCGCGTGGTTACATCGAAAAACTCTATGCCGCATTGGATGCCTTGAAGGAGGTCGATGACCGCGCCAGACAACACGAGAAGCGCGCGTTACCCTTCAAGATCGTAGCTTCCGAAAAGCACTTTATCGTTTATGAGATGACGGAAGGCATGCCGGTAGTTCTGACGCTCCTGCACCAGCGCCGCGACATCGAAACCATCTTGCGCGACCTGACGCCGGATTTCCTGGCCGAGGTTGCCGCCTTGCGCCGGAGAATCTAAAGGCGGTCGAGTTGTTCTCAGGCGTTTCCAATGCAGAAATCGATGTTCAGGCGATGGCTGCTGGAGCGTCGGGCGTGTCAGGAAAACCTCTCGGAAGGCCTAACTGCCCGCGCTTTACACTCTCGGCCAATTCGAACAATGGCTTCGTGCAATTGGTCAGACACTGATCGAGCGCCACCTCCAGCAACAGCTGATCCAAGCGCCCACGCACAATGGTCTCGCCTTTCCGTCGCGCGATCATGTATCGAGAATTGAGAGTGGTAACGTTGTGGTGGCTATAGGCGCAGAACAGGCGGTAGTGATCTTCACTCAATTGCGACTTCGCAACCGCCTCGGCGAAGGACAGCTTGTTGCGCTCGTAACGCTTGCCGAACGCGCTTTCATAGGGCCTCTCGGTTTTCTTGGCTTGCTCGCGCAGTGCGCGCTTAATGCCCGGAACAGTCTTACTCGCCTTGCTCCGATTGACGGCTGCAACCACTACCTCGTCTTGGCGCGCCAACAACGTCCGAAAATACTCATCATCACGAGCGAGAAGAATGAAGTCGGCGCACGCTTCCATCTGACTGCGAACGATCTCCACAACGCCCGCCTGCCACTCACTTCGGACCAGGCAGAGGATAGCGTTCGCTTGATCGCCGATGTCCAGGCCTAGCGCCCACAGAAGTCGATGAGGACATCCGTCAGCAGTTGGAGCACGCCTGCGCAGCGATCATCGCGATGTGTGAGGCGTTGCTGATCGCGCTGCGAATGAACTCGCGCGGGTGAGCCATGATCCTGCACGGCAACCAACGCTCGGGCGCCAGCAATCTGGCGAACCACTTGACCAATGATCGCGACAACGATCATGTGCAATTGCACGAGATTCGTGGCTGCGTTTCGGACACACTGCCCCGCGCGCTGCAAGAAATGGACGCCGCGCCACTTCGTCCTGGATCAGTAGCGCCAGGAAATCGGTGTAGGCGAGCTTGGCGTCGATGGCTTGGCGGTTGCGGCTATCGAGCGAGTCGAGGATGCCGGACAGGCGCAGTTGCTTGAGTTGGGGTGTGAGTTCGGGGATGGTTTGCATCGATCTTCTCCTGTGGTTCTAGCCCGCATATTTCATGAGGGAACGCGGAAGATCGCGAAGGGCTTTGCGCCGGAATCGAGGCGGGAGGAGAAGGAATGGTTGTTCCATTGCGACGACGAGCAACGAAGAGTCCGGCGCAAAGAACGAGCGAGGGCCGTGTTAGCGAGGAAATGGCAGCGAACACTCTGTCAGTACGACCAACTCGATGATTTCCGGGCTGCAACAACGAAACTAAGCCATTTCATCGCGACCTCATGAAATATGCGGGCTAACGGTCAGTGGTGCAGCAAAGACGCGAGGTCGCGACAGAAGCGACCACCGCGGGTGTAGGTGTCGGCGACGGCGTCGAAAGCCTCGATCGCGGCGCTCTGATCGAGGCCTTTGTCGAGGATGGTTTTGATGGTGCGGCAGCGCGCTTGACCAAAACTCAAGGCGCGGGCGCAGGCGGCTTCGAGGCGCTCGGTGCCGAACTTCTTTTCCAGCCGGATCACGCCTTGCGCGGCACGCAGGTGATCGAGCACGCGATCTGCGAAAAGCTTCTCGATGACGCTTTGGCAGTTGGGCCCGATGCGCGTCGCCTGGCGCAGACGATACTGCGGATCGGCCATGGCGAATGCCTGCGCATCGGGCGGCAGGTGATCGCGCACCGTCGAGCGCTTGTCCGGCTGCATGCGTGGATGCGTGGCGACAAGTTCGTGCTCGCGAAAGCACTGCACGAGGCTCGCGCTGGCAGCTCCAGCCGCTCCAGCTCGCGCCGGTTGCGAACGGCATTGAACAAAGCTGCCAGCGGCTCAGTCATGGACGCACCCGAAATCGGGGCGCGAACGGTCTGGCCCTAAGGTCTCAGACCAATCGGCAGATTCCCAGAGGAATCTGCCGAGACTTCCAATCCTTTGCTTGCTGCATCCGCGCATTGTTCGCCCAATTGTCCCCACCACCCAGGCCTTCCATCAGCCGTCGCTGCGGGAGGACTTTTGAATCCAGCCTATCGTGATGCGGTTAAGAAACCTTTAACGCGCTGCGCGCCGGTCAGAATTTGCGAGATTTCAAACGCCCTCGCACATCGATCAGTGTCGCGATTGCGGGCGACACTCGCGCGATGCTGACGCCAATCTGCAACACCAGTTGTTTACCTCGACGGGTGAGACATGTTCCACGCTCACCTCTCTTCCGCATCTGATCACGGCAATGAAATAGAAGGGTAAGTTATGCACTTGGCGATGCGAATTGGCGCGGCTCTCGTGTTGCGTTTTAGTGTCTCTGGTTTGGTGTTGATGACGGTCGCATCGCAAGCCTGGGCGCAGCCCGCAACGCCGCCGTTGCCACACGTCGAGGCTGTCGGAACGCTCGACAGTGCATCGAACACGATAGGCGCAACGCCCGGCGATTTCCGGGTGGATGAAGGCGGCGCGGCGACGTACTCAGTGCCGATTGCGGCGCTGCCGGGAACCGCTGGACTCACGCCGAAGCTCTCAATCGACTACAACGCGCGCGGTGCAACGGGCGCGCTCGGTACCGGCTTTGCGCTTGGCGGACAATCGGCGATTTCGCGCTGCAAGGCGACGCTGGAAGCTGGCGATGGCGCCGGCCCTTATGCGGGTGTGGATTTCACGCCGGGCACGGGTGAGCCGTTTTACTGCCTGGATGGACAGCGCTTGTTTCGCGTCTTTGCGCCATACGACACGGTTTGCCCCATCGTATCGGTGAGCGCCTCGGCGCAGAGGCCGTATCGCACCGAGCTTGATCCCGCAACGCGGATATGCGGCTACTCTCTGAAGGTCGGTGGCGAGGGCGAGAACGATTTCTGGCTGGTGTTCCCGAAAGACGGCTCGATGCGTCGCTACGGCTATGCGGGCAACTCGGCACTGCGCCCGAATGATGGGGCCGCAGCGTGGCCCAGCGGCTACACGGTGCAAGCGCTCGACCGGATTGCGGATGCGAGCGGCAACACCGTGGATTTTGTGTACACCGGCGATGCGCTGACCGGGGAATTGCTGCTCAGCGAGGCGCGCTACACCGGCCGCGTCGCCAATCGCCTCGACATGAACGCGGCCTTCGTGCGCGCGCCGTTCGCACGGACGGAGTTTCTCTACGATCCGATGCCGTTCGATTCGCAGCGCGTCGATTTCTTCGGTGGCAGCCGCATGGCGCTGACCAAACGCCTGAGCACCATCAATCTCTACGGGCCGCTCAACAACGGCGCGAACCCGATGTTGGAGGTCCGCGCACGGACGTACCGATTGACCTATCGCGTCGAGCCAACGTTTCCGAACAACACCGGATCGCGGCAATCGCGGCTCATCGCCTTGAACGAGTGCGCCCCCAACCCGGCGGGCGGCGCGGATGTGTGTTATCCACCCACACGCTTCGCGTGGAACAGCCCAGGCGATAACGACTTCCCGCAAGGCTATGTCGCGCCAGCGACCTCGCAGAGCTATAGCAATCTCATCAACTTCGCGGTGGATTTCAAGGTCGGCGACATCAATGGCGATGGCCGCCAGGATGTGGTTTACATCAAGGATCGCAACTGTTCCGGCAATCCGGATGGCGAGCGCGACCCAGACCCCGGCAGCGCATTTCGTTTTCGCTTCATGGTGGCGCTCGGCAATGAGGCTGGCCTGACGCCCTCGCAAAATGTCAATGTGTTTCCGCGCCGCACGCCGCCCATTGGTGCGCCGCAAATCCCGAGTTGCGAGAATGCGGGACCCGCAACAAACTTCGATGCCAACGCGCCCATTCGCTGGGACTTGATCTGGCATTTGTTCGACCTCACCGGCGACGGACGCGATGATCTGATAGCGTCCGTGCCGGACATTGCGACCTGTTCGACGTGTTATCGCGCCAAAGTGTTCGCCGCCGTCAAAGTGGGCGGCGAATGGGTGTTCGAGAGCGCTGGCACCGACCTCAATCTCGCGTCCAACCAGGATGTCGATTCCAACCTGATCGACCTCACTGGCGATGGTTTGCCTGATCTGCTGATCGGTCGACCGCCGGGCTTGAGTGCACGCGTCATGCGCCGGCTCACGAACGGCAATTTTGCGTACGAATTCGAGCCCACGAGCCGCCAAGTCAATTTCTCGGGCTTCGAGGCCGATGCATCTCTGTCGTTCGGCACCACCGAACGCGACAGCATTCGCGCCGGTGATTTGACCGGCGATGGCATTGCCGATTTGCTGATTTACGCCGAGAAGGTACGCAGCGGGATTCAGTGCAACAATGGCGTCAATTGCACAGCTTGTGGCGGAGTGAGCCAGCCACCGTGTGAAGCGGAGTTGCTGGCGCAATGCCCGACCGGCCCCGGTGATTGCAAACCGCTAGAGACCCCGCCGCCGATCCGCACCGATCAGCCGCGCTGGCAACGTGCCGGGCAGTCGCGCATCGAGCAGAACAGATCGCCAGAACAGATCATTACTGAGGCCAAGTACTGGGTCACCGCGAAAGTGACGCCGGTGGGCGATGCCTTCCTCATAAGCGCTGGCCAATGCGTGGGCAATGGCACCAACGTCGCCTTCTGCGATCACGCGCCGGACTTGCTGAGCGCTTCATTGGCGGATTTGAATGCCGATGGCCTCAGCGATGTGCTGATGCGCGAGCGATTTAGCGGCTCGGGCAACGACCGCATCGATCAGTTCGCGTTTCGCTTGAACCGAGGCGGCAATGCGCCGGCCGGTAATCTCCTGCCGCGCGACACGCCGAACTTTACGCTCAAGCGGCGCGAAGCCGATCGCGCGCAACTGGTCGATGTCACCGGCGACAAGCGGCTCGATCTGGTGTTTCAACGCGAGTGCAGTAGCGGATGCACGAGCGGCGCGAACCCGCTCGTGTTCCGCCGCTTCACCTCCGGCGGATTTGCGTTCCAAGATGAAGCCGCCGCCACTGGCTCGCCTGCCATATTAGGGAACCAAGACCCGAACCAGTACCTCACGTTGCCGCTCGACATCAATGGCGACGGCGCGCCCGAACTGGTGCGTTATCGCGCCAATAATTCCAGCAGCAACAATTTGTACGTGGTCGTCGCGAATCTGCGCTTCGGCGGCCAGGACAGCATCGTGCAAATCACCAACGGGCTGGGCGCACGGCACACCGTGCAGTACGCGCCGCTCGTCAATCAGTTCGCCTATGAGCGCGCGCACGATGGCCCGCGTCTGAACTTTGCGCGTGGTAGCGCGATCTTCGATGTGTTTTCGCCATTGTGGGTCGTGCGCGTGGCGCGCTCGTCTTCGCCAGGGTGCTCGCCAGACGCATCCGTCGCTTGCGCCAGCGCCGACACTGCGGCGACTGGCGAGATTCGCTACTCGTATCGCGGCGCGCGTGTGCAAACAGGTGGACGCGGATTCTTAGGCTTCGCCGCGATCCGAACCGAGGACTTCCAGAACAAGCTGCTGACCACCACCGACTACCGCCAGGACTATCCCTATATCGGTCGGCCGAGCCGAACGCTCGTTGAGGCATTGACGGCACTCACGCCCGATCCGTGCCTCAACGATCCCTTGGGCCCGCAGTGTTTTGTCGAGCCGCCGGAGAACTGTGGCCCCAACATTTGCCCCGTGATCGATGCGGCAGACAAGTCCATCCGCCCATACCCTTTCCCGCGCATGCAGATTGCCGGCAAAGCGGCTACCAGCGGATCGATGATCAGCGATCACCAGACGCTTTACACGACGGTACCTCCGTTCGTACCAACTCAGCGCCAGCCGGTTTTCCCGTATGGTTTTTATGCCACCGAAAAGCGCTTCGATCTGGCCACGGGCACTCCGGTTCATCGAGTGGTGACGGTGACCGGAGCGATCACAGAAAACGAAGGCCAGATCGTACTCACGCGCGACGGCATGGATCAGTTCGGCAACCTCCTGGAGCAGAGCACGGCCACCTTCGATCAAACCAATGCTTTGGTCGATCAGACGATCCAGCTCAATTACTACGGCTTTACCGAAACGCCGGTGCAACTGATCAAAACGATTGGCTGCGCAGGCTATGCCCAATTCCCGACGCACCCGCGCGATCCGGAGCGCACGCGGTTGGGCCGTTTGTCGCTTGCGGGTGTCGTCAGTATTCGCGGTGGCCTCTCTACCGCTCGGCGCACCACTTTTGAATACGATCCGACGACGCTACTGCTGATTGCCGAAGTCAGCGGCCTTTATGATCCCACGGAATACACCGCCGCCGAGCGTGCGCGGCTGCATCAGCGCACCGATCATGTGCTCGATGCCAACGGCAATCGCACCTTCAGCGTGACCTGCTCGGTCGCGGACTTTCCAGACCGCGCCGCGTGTTTGAACTTAAGCCAGTTCCGCCAGGACCAATGGCGCGTCACGCCCACCAAGTTCCAGCGTTACGCGCGGACCGAGTACGACACGCTGGGTCGTTTCGTGCAGGGCACCAAGAGCCCGTATTTCTCATCGCTCATCGCAGCCGGTGTCGAAGCCTACAACGAGCGCATCGGCGTCACGCAAACCGGTGCGCTGAACCGCAACGTGTTCGGCGATCCGTTGGGCGCACTGACTGCACACGGCGTGTTTTCCGAGAAGTTCTATGGCCCACTCGGGCGCGAGCATTTTGCGCGCAGCACCACCGGCGCGTTCGGGCGCACGCGATATGCGTGGTGCGCGGACGCCGGCACCGCCTTCTTGCCGATCCCCACGTTGCCGGATGGAACAGGAGGCATCCCCATTGGCGCACCACGGGCAAACTGCCCGGCGGGTGCGGTCTATCGCATCGAGGGCAATTCCAGCGAAAGCTTCCAAAACATCGCCAGCATCGCGCCGCGCACTTTTGCGTACTTCGACATTCTTGGGCGGCAGATTCTCTCCACCTCGCGCATCTACCAGAACAACGGCAGCGAGACCGACAGCCGCTGGTCGAGCGTGTACACGCGCTTCGATGTGCTCGGCCGCACGCGCGTCGCCAGCGAGCCGTATTTCTCGGTCAATCCCACCGCCGTGCAAGGCGCGCAGCGAGCGGGCGATTCACAGTCGGGCGCAAGCCCGGCAGAGACGCGCAGCGCTTACGACGTGCTTGGGCGCAGCACCAGCGTGCAAATCCCTTCGGAGTTCTACAACGGCGGTTTCGCCGTGCAGAGCGCCGAGTTCGACCGCATGCAGACGATCAACTTCAATCCGCGCGGCTTCGATACCACTATCGACAAGAACGGACTGGCGGAAACCAAACTCGCGCGCGATGACGCATCGTTCCAGGTCAACTACACGCGCACCACGTTTGGCAATCTGACCCAGGTGTCGCGCACACCGAACAACGGCAGCAGCGCCGGGCAAGCCATCAACACAGTGTTGGCCTTCGACGCCCTGGGCCGCAAATCCGGCATCAGCGATCCCGACAAAGGGCTGGTCGGCTACACCTACAACGCCCTCGGCGAAGTGCTGAGCGAGACCGACGCCAAAGGCCAGGTACGCAGCTATTTTTATGACGCGCTGGGCCGGCTCGTCGAGCGCCGCGAGAACCGCCGCGTGGATAGCGGCGGTTACGTCGATGAGCCCACCGCGCAGTGGTTCTATGACGATGGATTCTTGATCGGCACCAGTACCAAAACCGTGGGCTTGCTGCTCGAAGAAAGCTACGTGAGCTTTTCGCGCGCTTATGCGTATGACTCACTGGCGCGCTTGACACGATTGACCACCACGCTCGAAGGCACCAGCTACACCGCGCGCACCACGTACGATCAGTATGGCCGCGTGTTCCAATCCTTCGATCCGGCCTTGAGCCCCTCCAGCCCGCTCGGTCAGTTGCAAGTGTATTCGAGCGATGGCTTCCCCATCGGCGTGCGCGAGGCCGCCAACGGTACAACCGGCATCCTATACAACGAAGTGCTCGCACTCACCGCGCGCCAGCAAGTGCGCCGCGAGCGTTATCACGGCAGCAATGCCTTGGTGAGCGAACGCACCTTCGATGACAACACCGGGCGACTAGCGACGATCAAGACCGGCTTGTTCAGCGGCGGCACGAGTGGCACCGTTAATGGCGATTTGCAAAACTGGATCACGCGTTGGGACAAGAACGGCAATCTGATCTTGCGCCACGACCAGACAGCAGGTGCCGACTGGCAGGAAGAGTTCGAGTACGACACGCTCGATCGGCTGCAAAGGGTGCGCCAAACCCGAGCGGCGGGCGCGCCAACCAACGTCACCACGCTCGATCTGCAATACGATCAATTGGGCAATATCACCCACAAATCAGGCCCGGCGGGCAGCCCGTCAAACCTCGGCGCCTACACCTACAAATCCACCCCCTTCCAAACCGGCTGCACCCGCATCGCCGGCCCGCACGCCGTCAGCCAGGTCGCCGGAAAGAACTACTGTTACGATGAAAACGGCAATAACACCCAAGTCCGCAAAAACGGCAGCCCGATCCGCACCATCACCTACACCGGCTTCGATCTGCCCGAACGCATCACCCGCAATGAGTTCACCGGCGACGGCACCATCCAGGCCGAAGTCAGCTTCAAATACGGCATCGATCGCAGCATGTACAAACGCGTCGATGGCAACGTCGGCCCCAGCCCCGCATGCGGCGTCAGCGACGGCATCTTCTGCGCACGCTTCGAAGACGACGACACCCCGCCGCCGCCCGCCGGCACCAAAACCACGTTCTATATCGGCAACGTCGAGTTCATCCGCGAAGGCATCACCGACAGCGTGAAGCGCTACATCGGGGGCTTCCTGGTCATCACCACCGTGCAAGCCAATCCGCCGGTGTACGACTATTTGCTGCGCGACAGCTTGGGCAGCATCGACACCATCGCCAGCGAGACCGGCGCGCTCAAGAGCCGCCAAAGCTTCAACGCCCATGGCCAACGAAGAAACGCCGCCACACCCGGCGTCGGCGGAAGCGGGAGTTGGGCGCTACTAACGCTCCTCCAATCCGCCACCTTCGCCAGCACCAACAGCACCACCACCCAAGGCTTCACCGGCCACGAACAACTCGACGCCGTCGGGCTAACGCACATGGGCGCGCGACTTTACGACGCCGAGATCGGACGGTTCATCCAAGCCGACGATTTTGTCGAGCCCGAGGCCACGCAAGGGCTCAATCGCTATAGCTATGTGCTCAATAATCCGCTGACCGCGACCGATCCCACCGGGAACTTCAGTCTCAGGCAAGCCGTTGGAATCGTCGTTGGCGTGGTCGCTGCAATCATCAGCGGCCAGTTGTTCCTTGCAAACGCGCTGCTGAAATCATTTCTCGTCGCGGTAGCCGGTGGATTTGCAAGCGCAGCGATTGCGACAGGATCGCTGAAGGCCGGACTCTGGGGAGCGGTAAGTGCCGCCGTGTTCTGGGGCATCGGGACGCATTTCAGCTCAGTCCGAACCACATTCATTCAACGCGGCCCTGGTGTGGAGATAGTCACCAGTCGCGTAGCGAGTGGCTCATCCATCGCAAAAGTTGCCGCTCATGCTGCTGCCGGTGGAACACTGAATCGACTTCAAGGCGGCAAGTTTGGTCATGGATTCTTAGCCGCAGGATTCACAGAGGCCTTAAGCCCTGCGGTAGGTCAGATCGGTGATGGCAAATCATTCGGCAGCATCCTAGGACGAACCGCAGCGAGTGCCGCCATTGGCGGCACCGTCAGCGATATGACCGGTGGCTCGTTCGCGGCCGGCGCCAGCACAGCCGCGTTCCAGCAGTTGTTCAATCACGTGGCGCATCCTGAATTTGAAGAGCCGTCTTACTGGGACTCATTCGACGAACGCGCAGCGGAGATGTTTTCGGGTATCGCTGGTTTAGCCGATAACGCGGTGGATTATTGGGTGGAACAGGGCGGTGTCGCTGGCGCCATCGGCGGCACGTTAGCGGGCACGCTCAGCAGCAACAACATTGGACACACGATCAGGCAGGCATCTCTTGGTGCGGCTACGGGTGGCGCCGGGCGTGCAGCGAACTGGCTGTTCCAGGCACGAGGCGGGGCACATGCGTTCTTTTCTGGGTCGCTTGAGGCAAGGACGCTAGCGCTTGGCACCGAGCGTCTGGGTTTCGCATCCATATACTCAACGCGTTTTGGAGCATGGGCGAACAATCTGGCTGGTTGGCAAAGATCATCAGCGTTCATCCCTGCGTCTATCGGTTTCGCCGCCACGACAACCAGAGCCTCTGTCTTCCTGGGATCCAATGTGCGGGCAAACTCATATTGGAACCTCTTCGAACGACCGATTCTTTTCCTGGTCCGCCCAGGTGGGGTCACCACTCGGATTCACAGAGTTCCATAGGGAATCTACATTAGGAGCGCGACATGAAAGGTCGGGTTACCCAGGTATCCATAGACATCTGGCGCTACGAGCTGGATAACCGATTTGTCGATGTGTACATCGAACCGGTGCTGTTTGGCTCGCTCTTGTTCGACAGTCAGCAGCGACTTCAATGGCGACCAGCAACTGACCAGCCCTACTCCCACGAAGATTGGCTAACATTCCAAGAAAACCCTGTCGGACCGACGCTCACGTCCGATGAGCGAAAGCAGTTGGCGGATGCTCTGACCGAACATCTGTCCAAGGGCTGGTTCAAGACGCGCCTGAAGGTTATTCCAGTCGAGAAGCAGTCCTAGGTGACCGTGTTGTCAACCATTATCGGATTTCCGGACCCAATGTCAGGGACGGTCACACAGGTATCGAGAGACTTATGGCGCTATGAGACGGATGGTCGCTTCGTAGACGTCTACATGGACGGCGTGCCATTTCCATTTAGTTTGTTTGCAGCGCACTTGTTTGACAGCCGACAAAAGCTATGGTGGCGGCCGGTGACGGGGAAGCCTTTTTCCCACACCGATTGGTATGAATTTCGATTAACCGCCGACATCACCAAACAACTGTCACCCGAAGACCGCAAGCAGGTAGCCCAAGCCTTAACTGAGCACTTTGCTAAGGGCTGGTTAAAGACGCGCCTGCAGGTCGTTCCTATAGAAGAATAGTTGGAAGTCCCGAAATGGAATTGCGTACATTGGTCTTGACGGACGCAGAAATAGATGATTTTAGCCGCAGGCAGAGGTTCGAGGCCCCGGTGATCAGACTATATGAGCGTTGGCCTAAATTATGGCGAGTTCCTGTTGATCGGAGGTGACCGTGTTGTCAACCCTTATCGGATTTCCGGATCTGAAGAAGCGAGCCCGCAAAGCCGCTATTGAAGACGGCCTCGCTCTTTTTCAAGTAACCCAAAACATTTGGCGACTTGTCAAAGGTGAGGAAGGGACTGATGTCTATATCGAAGTGAACAAGGACCATGTTTTTATTGACTCACGTTCAGTAACAGACTGGAAACGTGATCCATATAAATTCCCGGAAAACTGGACAATCGACGAAAGACCAGCTGGTCGCCCGATCGCCAGTGACGAACGCCTTGCGCTTCTCGATCGATACCGCTGGTATTTTGCTGGGCGATTTCAAAAACCGATTGTTATCGGGTGATTTTTTCGACCAATGACTTCAAGAACGATACTTGTATCCGCTATGGTGTGCGCTTCTATTTTTGGCTGTCTTCACCCTCGACTGCGCGAGATTGTGACCAACTCGCTCCAGTACTCAACCGGCAATGGCCCCCCGAGTTCGACAGTTCGCGCTGCAACCTGTTGATTTGACTACACGACGGTAGTCATTTTTGACACTACAAGCGCTTTTTAGGTCGGCTCGGGGATCTTGAGCTTGGCGAATAGCTC
>JALHMG010000032.1 GCA_022844135.1 Lysobacterales bacterium | reverse complement strand
ACGAACGCGCAGCGCGTCTGTCAGGAAAACGCTGAAGATGACGTCAGAATTTTCCGACAACGTCCGCGATAGGACGTTCGCGACTACGCGCGTTGCCTGCTCACTGGCACTGATGCGCGTCGCGCTGGACAAGAACGGAATCGATCTGTCGCTCACGGATGACATTCAACGACCCAATACGCAGATCAGCGTGTGCCGGCACGGTCAGTCGATGATGTGATGGCGTTTCGGTTTGCAAGATATTGTGGCTGCCGACTTGATGAACTCGCTCATAACCGAACTCCCGGCAGAGCGCTTGTGCCAGCAGCTCGCCACTGTAGTCGCGCGGCAGTTTCATGCCACAGCCAGCAACTCATCGCGGACCAGATGCAAGCGAACCGCGCTCGGCAGCGATTGATCGAAAAAGTAGGCGCCGACGGCTTCGCGCACGTTGGCTCTAAGCTCATCCCAGCTGTCGGCCTGCGTGACGATATCGTGCGTCAGACATTCAGCCACGTAGCCGCCCGATTCTTGCGTAACGCTAAAGACGATTTCCATAAGGGCTCCACGCTTTCGCGGCAGTTTACATCGACGCCAGCGGCGTCCGCAGAGTTCGGCGGGCAGCACTTACCGATTTCTAGCAAGGTTCCGTGCGAAACCGATGCCTTTGAGCCACTTCTGGCCGAGCGCAGCAGCCCTGTCGATCATCGCTTCGGCGCTGGCGACGATGCACCAGTAGCCGTGGCGTATTCCGAGTACTTGATTCGACCAAACGCCGCCGTCGAGTCCAAGTCTGCGCAGTGCCGGTGGCTCGGTTTCGCTTATCCTGCCGCTTGCCCTTCTTGTTCTGTCGGCCGATGAAGTCCACCAGCTCGATGTACTGGCGAATGCTCAATGCCAGTCGGCCGGCAATTTCCTTGTTGCCGAGCACGCCGAATCCGGCGATGAGCAGTAGCAACTGACTCGCGCGTTCTGGCGCTCCTCGCAGCTCGTAGTCGACGGATGCAGGTCCAACGCGAACGAGGAAACTTCATTCGGACAACAACGACATGCCCGGAATTCGAGCTGACTTTCGGTCGAACGTCATCGTCGCGACTGCGCCGATGCTCTGGTTAGATGCCGCAATCAAACAGTCGGCAAATTCGCTGTTGGTCTCTGCCCAGTGTTGGAGCGCACGCTCGATGCTGGGCTCGTTGTCGAAAACCAGCCCCGGTGTGTTGAGTAGAGCGTCGAAAGCGGCCGCAATGTCCGGCTTCGAGAGACCGTACCGAGAACGCAACACCCACTCGCACTCGAGCAACACCAGAGACGAGATTAAGACCGAATCTCCTTCATCCAGACGCGCGTCCAGCCAACGCGCAACAATTGCGCTTTGGCGACGATCATCCTGTGCCAAAAGGCGCACCAATACGTTGGTATCGATGGCGAACATGACCGTTACCGACTGAGGTCCCGCATGGCCAGCTTCTTGGCGGGTTTCAGGATGCCTTTCAGCGCCTGGATCGAGCCAGTCTTGGCGCGAATCAATACGGTGCCGTTCGGCAGATCGGTGAATGTCAGTCGCGTTCCAGGCTGCCAACCTAAGCGCTGACGAATCGGTTGCGGGATGGTGGTTTGTCCTTTAGAGGTGATCTGAGATTCCATGATCGATCTCCTTACCAGCGCCGAATTGGTAAGAACAGTCTACCCGACCTGCGATCACGGATCGGTGCGCTGGGCTCGACGTCAGTTGCGCGGACACCGCATTTTAGGATCAGGCTGGGCGGTTTTTGTTCTGGGCGCCAACCCACGAGGCGCGCGCACAAAAAAGCCGCCTCGCGGCGGCTATTTGATGTTGCTTCGCTGTCGGCGTTACGCCGCCTTTTTCTCCTCGTCCGGCGTGCGCCGGGATTTGGAGAAGCGGGAGCCGAGGCCTTTGCGTAGCCCATCCAGGCCTTCACGGCCGCTAACCGACTTCAGCAATCCGTAGCCACGCATGGCTGCTGCCATGGCATCGCTGCCGAGCGCGAATTCGGTGTCGTTTCCTCGCTCCAGCAGACGCGTCAGTCGCATCAATCTCGGACGCAGCGCATCGCGGGCTTGCAGATCCGCAATGGCATCGTTGACATTGAGATTGGGCGGAACGACCTGCGGGTTCTCTTGCAGCATCTGCAGCGTTTGCCGACAGAAGAACTCCGACTTTTCGCCGAGCTTGGCGGCTCGACGTTTGTCGAGGGTGGACAAGGCCACCAGGCCCGAGAGCTGGCGTTCCAGTTCCGCTATCGCGGTGTCGACAGCGGCCAGTTGTTCAGTGCTGAGGTTCAGGGTAGCGAGGTTTTGCATCATATTGACTTCTCCATTTGGACTTCCGATACCCACCGACGCCATCGCCGATGAGGTGTGCCACTCGGCACGGACGTCAGTAGACCGCTCGCCCGTCTCATATCCTGAGACGAGACGCGGCAGAATGTAAACGTGCGTGACGTCTTCCGCTCGCTGTACGCTCTTCGGACGGGACCGCCCTACTCCGACGACCTTGCGTGACGTTTCGGAATCCACGCGTCGAATCGATGCGCCCACGCTTGTAGTGGTGGAACCCATCGTTGTTGTCCGCCGATCAAAGCCTGCAGTTGCGGAATCGACCGTTCTAGTCCGCGACCCAACGCGTGCAATGACCGGATTAACCGGTGCAATTGCCGGATCAACGCTTGGATTGGCAACCATCCAACGATGCATTGGCGCCAATCCATCGATGCATGTCACGAATCAACGCGTGCGTGCGCGCAATCCATCGCTGCGTTCGCCCGATCGACGCATGCATGCGCCTCACTCAACGGATGCAGTGGTAGGAATCGACGCATGGATTCCATCACTGCGTGCGTGCATTTGTTCGATATCAACAGTCCATTCGAACCGTCAACGCATCGATCTGCGGACTCGATGCTTGCAGTGCGCGATCTGCGCGCGTTGGTCTGGCGAATGCAGGCGTTGGCTTCGAGCGCTTGCACTGACAACGCCGAGTTGGCGCATGGTGGGCCATCGTCTGCGGGAGCTGTCTTTGCGCTGAAAACTACGTCCATCCAAACCTCCACGATATGGTCGCAAAGACGGCTGGACGGCTGTGTTGTTCTGTTTCGCGGGACTTCCTTGTTCGTTCTCTTGTTCGTTCTATGCCGCAAGGATGCGCGTTAAGCCGAAAGGCAGCGATGTTGTCCGCGCCCATCAATCCACTTGTAGCAGATCCAAAGTAAACTACCCCTCACTAGAGCTTGCCGGTTCGACAATGCGCTCATTGATGTTTCTGATTCTCTGCCTTTTCGCAGTCCAATCGACCGCGGGGACGCTGAGTGGTCGAGTGACCGATACGGACGGCGCTCCGTTGGAGGGCGCAGCTGTCAAGGTCTTTCGGATGGATGTGTTTAGCTACGTGTTGCTCGCGTCTCGGACAACCGACGCTGACGGCAGGTATTTGGTGCCTGAACTGTCAGGTAACGTTCTCGTTACCATCGTTCCTTTGAACCACGTCGCTAAGCGATTGGGGCCATCGGGCGAACCAGTGACCTGTGGCCCACCGGTGGACATCATAAGTTGCATATGGGCCCAAACGGGCATCTCCATTCCGGACGTTGGGGAGGTGCATTATCAGACCACCACCGAGCCTGCGGGGGTTTTGACTGGTAACGTGCGCGCCACCAGAGGAGATTTGTCGACGCTTCGAGTCAGTATTCGTGACTTACAGAACTGGTGGTTCTCTTCCCGCTCGATTACTCCCGCAGCTGACGGGAGTTTCGAGTTCAGAAACGTGCCTTCGGGCGGATACCAGATCGTCGCATGCGCTGATGGCTCGGTGTGTCGTGATTCAGGCGGGGTGGAGTTGGACGTTTTTGGAGCCGATGCTCCGCCAACAGCTGTGTCCATCATCGGAATGCAATCGATCCGGCTCCCCGACATCTCTCTGCGCGAGGGCGCCGTACTTTCCGGGGCCTTAGCCCATGACCAGATTTTAGCCAATCCGCCTTCGGTTTACGTACATTCTCCGAACTCCGATGTTATTGCACGTGTGTCTGCGTCAAGGGGATTTAAGCTTGACAGATTGAGAGCAGGAACATACCTAGTTCGCTCGGGAGAAACCGATTCCGGCGCTCCTGGCCCAACTTGGCGATCAATCTGGATGGGCAATGTTGTGTGCGATACCGAATGCAATCCGGCCGACGGGCAACCGATAACGCTCGCAAGTGGCCAGACTGTCGACGACCTGAAGGTTCCCATTGCTCCCCGGCAATGGCTGCGAGGGCGAGTTTTTGATAGCAAGACAATGGCGCCTGGCGCTGGAGTAACCGTTCGAGTAGGTTCCCCATTTGTGTCGCCGACGTGGTTTAACGAGATTTCGCGGACTACTACAAACGCCAATGGCGAATTCGTGCTGAACGGCATGTCGCCTGGAGACTTTTACCTATTGGCCGGTGGCGACCCGGCCCCTCCCTATTACCTGCGCACTCAGTGGCCGCGGTTTCGCTGCACAGCCTTCGATCTTCTGTCCAACTGTCTGGGAACAATCGGCCGCATCTCAATCAATCAAGATCAGGCGCTAGATAATCACGATTTCCTTTTACAGCACGGTGGCGTCATTGAGGGTTCGGTTCGTCATGCGATCACTGGTCAACAACTTTCAAGCCGCATCTTCTTGGCCAGCTCAGCTTCCGTATCGTCTCCACCCCTATTGGTGGAAAGTAATGAAGTCCTCCCTGCCGGCGTTTACTACGCACTGGCGAGGACTGCCAGTATTCGGGCACCATTCAGCTTTCAGCTCTGGCTCGGCATCGATTGTGGCGTTTGGGCAGGGTTTTGCCCATTTGGACAGGGAACGAGGTTGGTTCTGGAGGAACAGCAAAGAATCGGCCCATTGAATTTCAATTTCGACCCAGACGACATGATCTCCCGCCGTGACTTTGAGTAGCGGCACGTGCGGAAAGATCAACGAGCGCGAGCCAGCCGTACTGAGCAAACTTGGATTCGGTGCCCACGACTGAATCGCGCACTTCAAAGCCGCCAACTCTGCTTGGCGCAATCGGAACATCGAACAAGATCATGTCGGTTCCAGCAACAATGACACTTCATCGCTGGAAATCGGCAGGACCGGTGCGCCGAGCTTGACGTCAGTTGCGCGGACACCGCTCTCTAGGATCAGGCTGTCCACGCTACCGGAAGCTTCTGCGCGCAAGCAGAAACGGCGGTTGCGACGAATTCTCGCGCTCACTCGTAGTGGTTAGCAACAGACGTCGACGGAGTACATCCATGACGCAACTTTGCTCGGTAGACTGCATGCAAAGCGCGCGCGGACTTTCTCGCGACACATCAGGAGACACGCCATGAACGTAAGATGGTTTGCAGCAGCAGCTTTCTTCTTGATGACTCTGACCGTCGCAGACCGGGCCCAGGCGTGCACGTGCGCGGCGTCACCGCCGCAAGCGACGAGCTTCGCGAATGCCAGCCTCGTGTTCCGTGGCAGAGTGCTGCATTCCACGCCGGCCACGGGCAATTCCTTGGTGGAGGTGGGCTTCGAGGCCAGCCGGATATGGAAAGGGCCGGTTGACCTGCTGAAGTCCTTGCGGACCGCCAACAACTCGGCCGCCTGCGGGGTTAACTTTCAGGTCGGACAGGAATACGTCATCTACGTAGAAGACCAGTCGATGAGCCTCGTCTTTCTTTGCGACCGCTTACGCGCGGGCAGCCAGATCGAGGACGAAGCCCGCTTGCTGGGTGCCGGCATTACTCCTGCGAGTGCAACGCTGCCAGACGTGATTCGGCACTCGCGCACCTCAGGCACCTGGTACAACCCGGCCCGCAATGGCGAAGGCTTCATCGTCGACGTACTGGAGGGCGGACGAGCCGTGGTCACCTGGTTCGGCTATCGGCCTGATGATCCCCAGGCGCAGGGATGGCTGACCGGCGTTGGCCAATTCACCGACGATCGCCTCACAGTGACTCAAGTGACGCAGCCCAGGGGCGGCGGTTTCGGCGCCAATTACGATCCGCGCGCAGTGCAGTTGATACCGTGGGGCAGCCTCACCATCGACTTCTCGGGCAACGGCAGCGCGCTAGTGCGCTGGACCAGCACGTTGCCGGGCTATGGCAGTGGCGAGATCAGCCTGCAACGCCTGACGCGCCCGCCGACGGTGCGGCCAGCGCCGTAAAGGGCGAACCAGGACTCGCATGCATGCCTCCCGTCGACGAGGCCGCGAAGGGTCAGCGCGTTGAAAACGATGCGCGTTCTGTCGTACCACAAGCAGGCTGTTTCCCAACAGCCTGCCAGCCCTGAATGGCCATCAGTTCTTTAACAGATATCCCGCTTAGTCAAAGTCATTGTCCACTGCCCGGCGGCAGAAGGCCACATGTAGTAATTCCTAGTTTATCGGTGTAGCAAGGGTTGCACCAACTGCCGAAGACCCATCCTCCGCCCCATCCAAGTACTGTCTCCCATGAAATCCCAAGGGCGTTAATTCTATCAGTTAGAACAGTCGCATTTTTTGGAAGCGTGCCGAAAGTATAGGTTACCGCAACGGGCTGATAGGCCAGGTAATATTCTTCTGTCCCTGCCTTATTACTCAAGCGAATCCACGCAAATGTGCTGGGCACCAGGGCCTGATAAACTGACGTCTCATACTGGTTTGAAATAGCCGTGAGATCCGGAGGAGTGACGCTGAAATCGCCCGACAAGCTCGGCAAGAGTTCGTTAAATCGCTCCAGCTTCCCCCAGTCGGCTGCTATTGGCGTATACAGGGAATTTGCTTCGCCGATCGCCTGGGTCATCGTTGTGCCGAGGGCTTCCTGAATACTTTCCAAGCTTCCGCTAGCAGCGCCCTGCTCCGGAAGGGTTTCCAAGACATTTGCGACCACACCCAGGACAACACAAACTGCTGTAAACTGCGGATTTAGAGCACCAACCGCCAATATACCGTTTATAACGTCGTAAATGTATATGCTTCCGCTTGGGGGCTTGGCCGCGTTAGCTGCATCCAGATTGCCTTGAGCTGTCGTAAAACCGGACGACAGCGCCGTGTTGGCGGCCTCCGTATAGTTGATGAAGTTCTGTTGGAAAGTATATAACTGGTTCAGGTAAGTTATTTCCGTAAGAATCTGGTTTTGAACATCTTCCCATTCATTTAAATCTCCCCCTGAGGGAGCTGGTATTTCACTGATTATCGTGTAAAGCCAGCTCAACGGATACTCAATGGGGTTCGGATATACATCTGTTCTTAAATCTGCCACCGGACTGAGTTTGGAAACGGCGTTGAAGCTGGATATTAGATACTGATACATCGGTTGTTTCTTTCCCGCAAACGCAGGATATGCACGCAACGGCCTACCCGTGATCAATTTGTATATCTGGTGACTGGGTGATTTATCGGAATGTGACATGATCTTGTCTTCCTTTTGAATGGCGCAAGTTAATTGCATTTGGCAGGCTGTTAAGAAACCGCGTGCCGCCGCGAACCAGGGATGGTTCGCACATTGAACCAGCAACTCGCTGGATCAATCGAGAGCGAGCCCGGACATGCGCCGAACTCGCGACTTGAGAAACGCATAGGAAGTGCGCTTCTCAACATCGTGTTGGCCGCCTGATTCGATTCGTTCAAATGAACGATGCACGAGGTCGAGCGTCGGGGGCCGAACGTGTCAACGTACCGGGGGTCGAACTTGCAGCGAGACTCTTGGCGTTCGCTCATCACTCCGTGACGAGCGCAGTAGTTCGAGACCTGGAGCTGGTGCGCGAGGCGGCACGCTTGTGCTGGAATGCCGATCCGGCACGTGCAAGAAGTGTCGACAGCATGCGAGAAATGCCACAGCCCCACCGCGACCCCCAATCGCGAAGACACTTGGATCTCTCATACAGCAAATCCATACCCTAAGGCCATCTCGAAATCTCGCAAACTCTGACGTTTAGCGTGGTGTTCCGTCATTGAGTTGAACAACATTTCCGATGGAATTCAGCCCGAGGCGAGGCGCGAGAGGGGTGAAAGCAGGCTGCTTTCGCGGAATACGGCGAGCCGACTTGAACGACCGGCGGCTACGCCGCCGGGCCGGGCGTCATCGCAAGGCTGTGGCGACCGTGAGGACGATTGGCATGCGCGGCATGCCGCGCCATCGTGACGACGGCTGTCCGCACGCCGAGCAACTGCACTTGGAGTCCGAATCAACGCGTGTCCCAATGCGTCGAACCATCGATGATCGCGACGGATAAATCCGACCAACGCACAGCATCAACCGGTCACGATCAACCGAAACCAGCGGTCACGATGAGCGAAATGCGCTGACGACGCGCTTGAGCCATTTTTTCCCCATCTTGAAGGCACTTGCCACGATTCCCCCGGCACTCGCGACGACGCGACAGTGACCGCCGCCAATGCCCTTCACTTGTTGCGACCAGGCGGCGCCGTTGAGTCCGAGCCGGCGTAGCGCGGGCGGCACGGTTTCGCTGTTCTTGCCGCGCTTGCCTTTTTTGATCAGCCGACCGGTGTATTCGACCAGCTCGATGTACTGGCGGTTGTTCATCGCCAACCGGCCAGCGATTTTTCTGGCGCTCGGCACCCCGAACCCGGCGATGGGCATCAGCATGGAATTGGCGCGCTCGGGTGCGCTGCGCAACTCGTGGGTGCGACGTTGTACGCTGGTGTGATCCGAACCTTCGACGTTCGATGCGACCCCTGCGCGCACGGGATTGAGATCGACGAACACCATCGCCGCAAGCAGCGCTTGCTCGTCTTCGAGCCGTTGGCACTTGAAGCGACCCTCATAGAATCGTCTCTTGACGCCTTCCGCATTGGCGCGGCGTGCAGCGTGTTCATCGAGGCAGCGCATGAACCAAGAGATGTCGGTAAGACGCTGGCGCCGAGTTTCGATGGCGATAGCGCTCTTCAACATCAGCTCACGTTCGCGGGTATCGCCCTGGCGCGCTGGGAACAAACGCAGCCAGCGATCAACGACCGCTTCCTTACCCCACTGACTCGCTGCATCGGGCTCGACTGAGAGCACCACATGCACTTGATTGCTCATCACCGCAAAGCTGTAGATCCCGAGCGCGAAAATCGAACCCAACTCCATGATTCGAGCTTCGAGCATCGCCTTGCGCGCGCCGTCATCGACGCCGGCGAGCGGATCGACGCCGCACAGCCATGAGCGCCTGACGCATCGCGTTACGCAGTGGTAGAAGCCGGGCTGGCAGCTAGAGAGAATGCTGGAGTGCGCTCGAGTCATGGCGCCATGATGGCCACCGGGAAATACGCGGTCTGTCAGGGCGACGCGCATTTTGCTGTAGGAATTTTCCTACAACTGCAGGTCGCAAGCGCGACGACGACTGCCCGTTCGCCCTGTACGGCAACCGTCCCTCGATGCACTCATGGGTTCGACGATATGTCGAAAATGGCCGGCATGATTAAGGCGCCGACGTGAGGTGTTGCTCGGCGCCTCGAGCACTTCGACCCAGCCGCGGTTCTGACGAAGTCGCGACAGGCCAACCGATGAAGGCGCTGGACACCAACGTCTTGGCGCGGTTCTTTATCGACGATCCCGACGATGCGCGGGCCGCCAGTCAGCGGCCAGCCGCCGTAGCGGCGCTCAGCGAGCGATCGTTCGTCTCAGTCACCTTGCTGCTGGAACTGGAATGGGTCATGCGCCGGTTTTGCGAACTCCCGGTCCGGGGCATTGTCCGTGTGCTGCGCGCACTGGCCAGCATCGAGCACATCGTGCTCGAAGATCGCAGTGCGGCATTGAGATCGGCATAGACCATCGCCGCGAGCAGCGCTGGCCGAAATCGATGATGTGCTTTTCGCATTCGCCGATGCGGGCGCACCAGACGCGCAGACCGTTGTCGAAGCCAACCAGGTGCTGGCAAGTTCGACGCCTACCGTCGTCTTCGCGGCAGTGGCACGCCACCCAATGGTGGCCTCATGCCATCCATGCCAACCTTTCCGAGCGGACTCACCCCAGTTCCGCCGGATTTTGATCCGCCAGTATCGTGGCCTGGCCATGCGGCGCTGCAAACTTTAATTCGGACCACGATCGATCCGAGAGGATTCTGGATCCCTCATCAACAACCTTTGGCGCTCGATGTCGTTTTCGGACCTAGCGTACGTATTTCAGGATTGCGGCGCCCCGCCGCTTTAAAGAGAACGATCCATGCGCAATTGCCTGCAACTACTTCTGGCCATCACCCTGCTCTGGTCAACCGCCTCGCTCGCCGATGCCTCGCTCACCACTCGCCTTGGCCTCGACATCGACCAGTCGCGTCAACTTGCCGACATCGAAGCCGACTACCGCCGCGAATTTGCTTCGCTGCGTCAGGTCTATAACCGCGAATCGCGCGCCCTGCGTAGGGCAAGACTCGCAAACGACAGCGCCGAGGTGGCGCGCCTGACCACGGTCACCGAAGGCCTGCGTCAGCAACTGATCGCCCTGCGTAAGGCCCAGGATGCGCGCATCGCTGCGCTGCTCCGACCCGAGCAGGAAGCGCGCTTCGCGGCCTATGTCGAAGAGCGCCGACAAATGGACGGAAGTTCGCGCGACGAGCGCCTCTTCGAGTGACCTCCTCGCATTCGAACAACAGGATCATCTGCTGGCCAGCCTAACTCTCGCAGTCTTCCGCGATGAGCGAAAATCAAAATCCACCAGAATAAATCTCATCGATTTGAAGGGGCCACCAAGTAAATGCTCTTAAAATCGCTGATGAGACATGGCCGTTTCTCTCAGTTACGCTCGGCTATCTTGCTTTGGTAATGCATTTGCTGGGACGCACTGATCAGGCGATGACGGCGTACGAGGCCGCTCTCTACGGCGACCATGATAATTCACTGCTTAACTCGGGGATCATTGTGGAGAGAATTGCCAACGTCCTTGATCATCGAAATAGTGACAGTACACGTAGCAGAGCAAAAGGCGGGATTGAAGCCAGAAACGAGGGAAATGGTGTCATGTTGGGACTGATTGCGCTTGGCAGATCGCGAGCGTGCAGTATTTTTTCAAGACACTACGGTGAATTGATCCGTTTTACCGACCCGCAAAAGTCCAGGAGCCTAATAAATAGCGCGATTGCGTTCGCCAGCGAGGGAGGTCACGAGGATGTGAGGCATCTTGCTCTGGCGGCACGAATCCGTTGGAGCTTGTTGTCCACCGCAAAGTCAGAAGATGAGGGTGTTTTGCTTGCACAGGTTAAGGAAATTGAGCGCTATGCCATAATGATGGGGATTCCGAGACTGTTGGTTGAGTCATATGAGCTCGACACGGCAGGATTCTAGTTTTTTGCGAGTCATTGCAACAGCCCAGCAGAGTTTGAAGTCAAAAAGAGAGTCCGATAGACCACCGCGAAGCTCCGGCCACGCTTTGGGTTTGGGCGGGGTTAACGTGGACCTACGAAATGCATCGACCAGGTTGTTTCGATACAACGGTCTCGATCATTTATCAAATCGCACTTGAGCAACATCGTCGAGCTTAGGCAATTGATTGGACTGTCCGTATGCTGTCACTCATGACATGCCTGCCGCCAATGACATCGTTATTCAGGCGGCACGATTTATTCGTCAACCGAAACGGGGGCGGGGGGCGGGTCACGGGCCGAGCATGAAACCCTTTCTAAGCACTTCCCTTCCCAGCGTCCTACAAGGTTGAGAAACAGCCTGCTAGCGCGAACCATGGATGGTACGCACATTGATCAAGCACGTAAGTGTTTGATCAATGGAGAGCGAGTCCGGACATGCGCCGGACTCGTGACTTGAGAAACGCACAGGAAGTGCGTTTCTCAACATCGTGCTAGAGCGGCTATCGGCATCGACGAAAAGCTTAGTCCCCGCCCCCTGCCCCGTCGCTGAACTAAAATCGCCGGATAATTCTGGCCGGATCAATAGTGCTCAACGAGTGCGATCTTGCAATGGCGTTGTTCGGAATAGAACATCGGGCGTCCGCCCGCGTTCCGTTTCGGGAAAAGAACGGCAATACAATCAATGCAGTAGAGACGATCGCTCGATGGCACGGCGCGTGCAGGTTGGGAGGCCGGAATGACCTGCGCTCCCACACTGAGGAATGCCAATGCTTGCTGGGTTTGTCGATCTCAAACATGCGCTCACCAGTCTGCTGTCAAGACCCGGCTATTGGCTGGCCTGCGTGCTGACCTTGGGCTTGGGGCTGGGGGCGAACATCGCGATTTTTGCGCTGCTGCAGCACGTGCTGCTGAACCCACTGCCCTCGCCCAATCTCGATCGCATTGTGCAAGTCTGGACCGCTACGCACGCACGCCCCACCGATGCCGGCATGTCGGTTCTCGACTATGTGGATCGTCGCGATACCGCCGGACTCGAAGCGCTCGCGCTGACGCACTCAGTGGGACTCAACTTCACCGGCGAGCAATCGACCGATCGGATCGAGGCGCGGCGGACGACGGCAAATCTGTTCGACGTACTCGGTGTGCAACCGGCGTTGGGCCGGGTGTGGTCGCCGGACCATGAAACACCGGGTATGGACAACGTGTTGATTCTGTCCAACGAATTGTGGCGCACTCGATTTGCCAGCGATCCCAACATCGTCGGGCGCTCGGTGTTGATCGATGGCAAGTCCTGGCGCGTGATTGGCGTCATGCCGGAGGGCTTCTTCTATCCCACGCCGGGCACGATGGCGTATGTGCCCTTTGCCTTCGATCCCGCGTGGCTGCGCGAGGACATGCGCGGCAACGTGTTTGCCAACGCCATCGGCCTGCTGGCGGACGACGCGCAAGCACTACAGGTGCAGACGAATCTGCAATCGGCCCTGCAGCAGCAGGCGCGCCAGATACCGGAACTGCAGGCACGGATCGAGCGCGACGGTGCGCGGGTGGCCGTGCAGGACATGCGCGACTATCAACTGCAACGCGCCGGCGGCAGTCTGTTCGTCGCGCAGTTGGCGGTGTTGATGGTGTTGCTGGTGGCCGTCGCGAACATCGCTGGCCTGACGTTATCGCAATGGTTGCGGCAGCGCCGCGCATTTGCGCTGCGGGCCGCACTCGGCGCATCGCGCTGGCAGCTGATTCGCAAATTGCTCGCGGAAGCATTCTGGATCGCGGCTGCGGGCGTGCTCGCGGCGCTGGTGATCGGACAACTGGCGATCAAAGGCCTGCAAGCCATCCTCGGCCCGGCCGCGGTGCGCATTTCGGGCGTCGAGTTCGATGGCTTGACGCTCGGTGTTGCGCTGCTGCTGGGTTCGGCAGCCGCCGTGTTGGCGAGTATCGCGCCCGCGCTTGCGGCGGCACGGCTGGTGCGTACGGACGAGTTGAGAGCCCAGGGCGGCGATACACCGCATGTGGGTCGATTGCGCGTGCTCCTGGTAGGAATGCAAGTCGCCTTTGCGACAGCGTTGCTGTGTTCCGCCATGTTGCTTGCGCGCAGCATGGATCGCCTGCTCGCCGACACGTCCGGCATCGCCACCGAAAAACGGCTCACCGCGCGCTTCAACTTGCCGAGCAGTCGCTATGACACCGGCGCTAAACAGTTGGAGGCGATGCAGCTGATCGCCGAGCGCCTCGCCAGCGCGCCCGGTGTGGCCGACGTCGGCACCATCGACATGCTGCCGTACTCGAACCAGGATCGCTCATCGAGTTTTGCCATCGAAGGCGCAGACGACACCGGCGTGGCGCATCACGCGCACGTCAGGCATATCGACCCGCAGTGGCTGCCGCTGGTGCAAACGCCGATTTTGCGCGGCCGGAACTTCGACGCCAGCGATCGCCTCGGCAGCGAGCCGGTGGTGCTGATCGACCAGCGCCTGGTCGACCAGCACTTCCGCGACCAGGATCCCATCGGCAAGCGCATCGCAGGTGTCAACGGCGTGACCTCCACCATTGTCGGCGTGGTGGCGTCGACGCGTCTGATCTCGCGCGAGCGCGACTCGAACAAACCGGTGATCTACGCATCCATCCGGCAGTTTCCGAGTGCCGATTTCGGCCTGACGTTGCACGCCGATGCCAGCGTCAGCGCCGCGCTCATCCAGGCCAGTGTCCGCGCTATCGATCCGGGCATCGCCGTGCATGAACTCAAGACCATGGATGCGCTGGTGGCGAGCAATCTGACCGGCCGACGCAGCGCGCAGATCATGCTAACCACCTTTGCACTGTGCGCACTGCTGATGACCGCGGTGGGTTTGTACGGGACGCTGGCCCTGGCCGTGACCTCGCGCAAACGCGAGTTCGGCGTGCGTTTGGCGATCGGCGCCGACGGCCACGGGCTGCGGCGCATGATGCTGCTTCGCGCGCTGCGCATCGCAGCGGTGGGCGTCGGTTTTGGGCTGCTGACCGCGGTCGGGTTCATGACCGTGCTGTCGTCACTGGTCGCCGATGTTCGCCCCGATGATCTGCCGGCCTACGTTCAAGCACTCGCCGTGGTACTCACAACTGCATTCATCGCCAGCCTGCTGCCCGCCCACCGCGCGTCGCGAACCGATCCCACGCAGTGTTTGCGGAGCGAGTGAGTCGGCTTGCAAGGCAACAAGTTCGTTCAGAGATTTCACTTTTCGAGAGCTTACGACCGATGTCGGGCACGTTGACATCGGTCTGATCCGTCCGAGTCTTCGGATCCAACGCGCGACGCCTGACGGACGAGATCAAATCCATTGATGCTGTCTCCCCGCCCCGATAAGCCGCGCTGGCAGATGTGTCCGGTTTGTGCGGAGAGCCTGTTCCGACGTCAACCTGATTGCAAAGCTGGGCGTCACAGACCTAGCCCGTATATTTCATGAGGTCGCGATGAAATGGCTTGATTTCGTTGTTACAGCGTGGAAGTCATCGAGTTGGTCGTACTGACAGAGTGTTCGCTGCCATTTCCTCGCTAACACGGCCCTCGCTCGTTCTTTGCGCCGGACTCTTCGTTGCTCGTCGTCCCAATGAAACGACCATTCCGCCCGGTGCGGCGGCGCAGCCGCCGCCCGTTCGAGCGGGCGCGCCGCATGCGGCGCAAGCTTGCCCGCTCTCACCCTCCTCGCGCCTCGATTCCGGCGCAAAGGTCCGGCCTGGCGGCGCAGCCGCCAGTCGTTCGAGAGGGCGCATCGCATGCGATGCAAGCTTGCCCTCTCTCACCCTTCGCGATCTTCCGCGTTCCCTCATGAAATATGCGGGCTAGTGCCAACCGCAGGCCCAAGTTCACCCGCTCCATGACGCGAGCAGAGACAACACGCACGGGTTCCTCAAGCATGCCTCGGTCCACGGTCAGTATCTGCGATTCGTTCACCACGGAAGGCTTGGGTAGACCGGAGTCTCCCTTTCCGAGACGAACGTTGCCTGGGGCCTTGGCGAGAGCCAGGTTGGACGCAATCACTGCGATGACGACCGTTGAGATGCGACTCTCATTGAACGGGTTGGCTTGGATGATGAGCACTGGCCGTCTCATCCCCGGACCAGACCCTACCGGCTCCGGAAGTGCGGCCCACCTGATCTCACCACGCCTCACGCGACAGCACCTTCAGCTGCGCCGCCATCAGACCCTTCTCCACGACCGGCGACTCGCGACCGTAGACCTCGTTGAGCTTGGCCGTGACGGCTGTGGCGCTCCTGGCTTGCAGGAACTCCGCGAGTGCCTGCGCATAGAGTTGACTTGGCGACATGCTCAGCTCTTGTGCCAGCAGCTCAGCGGCATCAAAGACTGGATCAGGAAGGGAAATGGCTACTTTCATGCGGCCAGAGTATCACCCAGGCATCACCGCGCAAGATCATTCCCGTTCAACGCTCGCAGCGCCGATCAAACCGCCAACCCAGCCGCGTGTCCCGATGCCCACGCCCACTGGAAGTTGTAGCCGCCGAGGTGTCCGGTGACATCGAGCACTTCGCCGATGAAGTACAGCCCGGGCACTCGCCGGGACTCCATCGATGTTGACGAGACATCCTGGGTATCGACGCCGCCGAGCGTGACTTCTGCGGTGCGATAGCCCTCGGTGCCGCTGGGAACGATGGGCCAGTCTTTCAACTTGGCGGCGAGCGCAACCAGTTCTGGTTTGTTGTATTGGCGCAGCGGGCGTTCGTCGGCGTGGAACTCGCAGAAGCACTGCGCGAAGCGTTTTGGCAATCGCTCCGTGAGCCACGTGCGCAACTCGGCGCCCGGTCGCACGCGCTGACCGGTCAGCAAGAATTCGAGGGCGTCGGCTTGCGGCAGCAGATCGATTTGCAGCGCTTCGCCGGGTTGCCAGTATGAAGAGATCTGCAGGATCGCAGGACCGCTGAGACCGCGGTGCGTGATCAGCATGGCGTTGTGGAATTTCGCTCGGCCAGCGGTGGCGATGATCGGCAAGGACACGCCGCTCAACGGGCCATAGTGTTCAAGGTACGATCCGGTCAGGGTCAGCGGCACCAGGCCTGCGCGCGTCGGCAGCACGCCGTGCCCAAACTTGCGCGCGATGTCGTAGCCAAAACCGGTGGCGCCCATCGATGGAATCGACAAGCCGCCGGTCGCAACGATCAGGGCGGAACTCTGCAGTTGGCCGAGCGTAGACTGGAGCACGAATCCGGCATCGGTGCGATCGATCTCGGTGACACTGCAGTTGGTTTCGATGCGCACACTGCCGCGCGCGCACTCGTCCGACAAGAGCCTTACGATCTGCTTGGACGAGTCGTCGCAGAACAACTGCCCAAGCTCTTTCTCGTGGTAGGCGATGCCATGCGCCTCCACGAGTTCGATGAAATCCGCCGGTGTGTAGCGCGCCAAGGCGGACTTGCAAAAATGCGGATTGGCCGACAGGAAGTTCGCTGGCGTGGTGCCGGTATTGGTGAAATTGCAGCGTCCGCCGCCGGACATCAGGATTTTTTTGCCGATCCGATTGGCGTGTTCGATAACCAGCACGCGCCGGCCGCGCTGCCCGGCTGTCAGAGCGCACATCAGTCCGGCTGCCCCGCCGCCGAGAACGATGGCGTCGAAACGCAAAGCGTCGCTCATGTCGGCATCAACCCGGCACGGCTGGCAAGGCGAATCGTCATGGCGCGAGGAGCGCTCTGGCGCGCGCCGCGCCATTCGAATCTGAGGGAAGTCGCGCAAGAACGCTCTGCAGCAACGCTGAGGCATTCTCGCCGCGCTTGACGCGCAGCTCCGCGCGCGACAGATCGAACTTGGCGCGCTCCTCGTGCGCGTCTGGGAAAACGCTTTCGATTGTGGGTCGCGCGCGCTCTAGTTCGGATTGCGCCAGATCGAGCTGCCCTTGCTGGAGCGCGAGATCGGCTCGCATCCACGCCGCCTCGGCTTGTCGCTCGGCAGAAAATGCGTCCATGCGATCGCGGTGCAGACGCACGACGTCGCTCCAGGCCAGTGCGGCGCCATCGAGATCGCCGATCCGCGTCAAGGTCTGGGCGCGCTGGCGACGATAGTTCTCTTCATCCTCGACACTCATCGGCCCGCTCAGATGCTCGGCCTGCGCCAGCGATGCACGCGCGCGCGGTGTATCGCCCAGGCGCGCCAACGTGGCGGCGATACTGCCCAGGGCGCTGCTCGCCGGACCGCGCGCCGCGTGCGGCGCGATTGCCGCGATCCGATCAGCCAAATTGCGCGCATCGGCTGCGTCGTCGGTGACCAACGCCAGCAGACGCATGCCATCGAGCGCCTGCTGCGGCGCCAGATCGGGCACGTCCAACGCGCGCTGCAACACCCGCTGCGCATCGTCGGTTCGCCCGAGGTTGATCAAACCGGCACCCAACTCGCTCAGCCCGCGCGTTGCCAGCTGCGGCTGCTCGTGGCGACGGTTCGCCAGCGCGTCGGCGGCGGCGAGCAACACATCGCCTGCGGGCGGCTCCTGGCCGCGATAGCGATCTGGGCTGACGGCGGCGATCACATCGATGAGTGTCTCCAGGTTTTGTCGCGCTTGCTCGGCCTCGCTGGCGGCGCGCTGCGCCTGCTGCCAGGCCACAAAGCCACCGGTCGCCAGCGCCAGCACGCTGATCAGTGCCGCAGACAATGGCCACAGGTGGGTGCGCGCAAAGGCCAACGCACGCTCGCGCCGGCTGTCGATGCCGCTGCGCAACGGCCTGCCCACACGCGCGTCGATGAGGTCGTCCGCCATTGCGGCGACGGTGGCGTAGCGCGCTTCGGGGCGTTCGGCGCAGGCCGTGGCGACGATGCGTTTGAGGCTCCCGGACAGGTCGGTCGCGAAAACTTCAGCCGCCAGAGCGCCCAACGCATAAACATCCACGGCGGTGGTTGCGCGCTCGCCGCGGCGTTGTTCGGGAGCGGCGTAGCGCGGCGTCATCGGCCGCACATCGGTCAGCGTGGCCGGCAGATCGGAATCATCCTCCAGCTTCGCGATGCCGAAATCGAGCAGGCGCGGATGGCCATCGCTGGCGAGCAGAACATTGCCCGGCTTGATATCGCGATGAATTACCAGCGCGGCGTGCGCGTGCGCAACCGCCAGACACAGGTCGATCAAGATCCCCAGTCGGGAATCGGCGCTCAATCCGCGCACCGCGTCGATCAGCGGCCTGCCCTCGACGTACTCCATGGCCAGCCAGGGTTGGCCGTGATCGTCGATTCCGCCGTCGAGCAGTTTTGCGATATGCGGATGCTGCAAGCGCGCCAGAATGTGCCGTTCTCGTGCGAAACGCTGCGCGCGCTCGGGCCCGAGGCCCATATGCATGCGCTTGAGCGCCACGCGCTGCTCGAACGCGCCATCGACGCGGCGCGCCAGGTACACCACGCCCATGCCGCCCCGGCCAAGCTCGCGCTCGATGCGAAACGGTCCAACGGTTTCTGGGACCGCGTGACCCAACAACGCCGCCAGTTCTTCGCGCAGCTCCGGTTCCACCTGCGCCATGGCGCCAGCGAGCAGCGGCAGCGGCACATCGATCAGGCGATGAAAGTGTTCGCGCAGTCGCGCAAAACGCGATGGCTGGCTGTCCGTAACCATCAGGCCAACCGCTGCGCCAACCAGGCGCGCGCGAACGCGTAGTCGCGATAAACCGTGCGCTCGTCGATCTCCAGGAGTAGCGCAACTTCCTCGACTTCCAAACCGCCGAAGTAGCGCAACTCGATGATGCTGGCGACCCGCGCGTCGGCCGCGCTCAAGTCCTGCAGCGCGTTGTGCAGATCGATGAGATCGTGGCGCGGATCGATAGCCACCGGCAGCAGTTGCGTCAATTCGACTCGTTGCCAATCGCCGCCGCGTTTGTCGCGGTTCTGTGCCCGCGCGCGATCGATGAGCAATTGCCGCATGACCTTGGCCATGGTCACGAAAAAGTGCTTCCGATCCTGCAGATCGAGCGTTTGCGCGCCCGCGAGTTTCAGCAGCGCGTCGTGGACCAGCGCAGTAGGCTGCAGGGTGCCGTGTCCTTGCTGTCCTCGCAGCGCGCTCGCCGCCAACTGCTTAAGTTCGCCATACACGGCGGGCACCAGGCAGTCGAACGAATTCTCGTCGCCTTGCTGCCAGGCGCGCAGCCAAGTCGTGATATCGGCGGTTTGCATGCGGCCATGATGCCGCAGGAGCGTGCGATACCGATACCGACGGAACTAACTATGCCCCGCCTCGCGTGCGAGTTCTTGCTCGCTGGCGAGGGACTGGTACGAATCCAGATCGAAGTCCGGCGCCGGCGCAGACAACAGCAGGCAAGCCGCCACCGCCACGAGATTCAAGCCAAGGACCCAGGTGTCCGGCATGGACAGCAGCTGCAGCTGGCCGTTCGCGCCAACGTTGAACGCCAGGCCCAGGCCGGAGTCGACGCCATCGATGGTCACCGTTGGCCCTAGCTGCAAGCCTGTGAACCACTGCCAAGAAACGCCGGGTAGAGAAACGATCGGAATCTGCGCCACATAGAGGCGACGTGCCCAGATCAAGCCGTCGGCGGCGCCGATCCACAGACGCACGCCGACAAAAACAGCCCAGGCGAACAAAGCGCCGAAAGCGATCGTCGGCAGAACAAGGTGCGGTGCCTTTGAGCCGAGCACAGAGACCATCCACCATGCGATGGCGACGCCCATCACGCCACCGAGCGCCAGCAGCGCGGCGAATACTCGATTGATAAATCCAGCACTCATGACCGATCCCCGATTGATGTTTGCAGTGGGAAAACGGCGAACGAGCGCGAATCGCACCGACGATTTTTCAGTCGACCTTTGGCCGCAGCACGTCGATGCCGAACTTGGCCTCGTAAGGCGGCACGCAGCACTCCACGACATCGCCAGGCGCAATTTGCAGCCGCACCCCAACGACATCCGCCTGCACCGGCAAACGCGCCACACAGCGGTCGGCCAATACAACCGCATGGATCGAGGCCGCGCCGGCCGCGCGCAGGTATTCGATCACGCGGAACAGCGAATAGCCCTGGTACAGCACATCGTCGACAACAAAAACTTGTCGGCCGCCAATCTTGTCGGCCGAATCGGATGGAACGTCCAGACGTGTTTCCGGATGCAGCAGTTTCAGGTCGTCGGAATAGCGCTTAACGAGCAGATCGAGTCGCTCGATGGCCAACGGACGTCTGGCTTCCAGCGCTGCAACCAGTCGGTCCGCCAGCGGTGCGCCGCGGCGCAGCATGCCGAGCAGCAACGGCCGCTCGTCATCGACGAGCGCGTCCAACTGCCGCGCCATGCGGGCGATGACAGTGGACAAGCCAGCCTCGTCATACAACGCAAAGCGCGTACCCACTACCTCCGTCATCGCAGCCTCCGGCTGGGGAAACTCTGGCGGCGATTCTGGCACAGCCATGCTCCCTCACGCCGACGTCATCTGAAGGCGACGCTGAGTTGAACCGACCGCTGTCACGCTCCGGTTCAACCCAACGCGTCGAGGCGATCAATATCGTGCTAACCGCAAACGAACTTTCCCGACTCAAGATCTGGCAACTTCTGGCGCTGCTCATCGCCCTTCAACTACCGAGTATCACCATGGCGACCGAACAGGTTCCCTATGAAGTCACCGAAGTGCTTGATGAGGACATGGAGCTGCGTCGTTACGGTCCGGTATTGATCGCCGAGACCGAGATCGAAGCGGGTAGCTTTAGCGAAGCCAGCGACATCGGCTTTCGGCGGCTCGCGGGCTATATCTTCGGCGACAACGCAGCTCAGCAGGAGATTGCGATGACTGCGCCGGTGCTGATGGAATCCTCGATGGCGATGGGCAGCCAGTCTGGCGAACGCAGCTGGCGCATGGCGTTCGCGATGCCATCCGAATGGACGATGGAAACACTGCCGCCGCCCAACAATGACAAAGTCCAACTCGTCACCCTGCCAGAGCGCGACGTTGCAGCCGTGCGCTTTGCGGGGCGCGGCAGCCCGGAACAATTCAGCGCTGCTGAAAATCGCCTCCGGGCGGCGTTGGAAAAGCGCGACATGAAGGCCGGCCGCGTCAGTACGGCGCGCTACAACGCGCCCTGGGTGCCGCCGTTTCTGCGCCGCAACGAGGTCCTGATCGACCTCGAAACGGCGAGTGCGGAATCTTCAAGAACTGCCGCGCAGATGTCGGCGCGCGCCGATTGAGACTTGCGGCGGCAGGTTCCGGGCCTCGGCGCGCGTCGGCTGCGCAAACGCTGCCACCTGACACTCGCTACACCTGGCGCCGCGAGTGCGCGCATTCCAGGCGACGGCCGCCTGGCAGGTCGGAATTGAGCGTCGAACGACTGGACGCCTCGGCACTGAAGTGCACAGCACCAAGATCTCCTGGTCTTAGGTTGTCGACGCCGGAAAATCTTCGTCGTCGATTCCACGCCGTTGGCACGTCGATGGTAGGCTGCGAATTCTTGATGGCTGGATTCGGGCGAATGACACTGCCCAAAGGCACGGATCGCATCCCAATCGGATTGGCCATGCGCTCGCAACCGAGCGCATGTCCGGACCTGCCGTCGTCTTTCTTGGCCGCCACTGCCGATCTCGTTCGCCGCGCCTTGGTCGTGATCGCAGCCATTTTCGGTTGCGCTTATCTGGGCCCGTTGCCTGCCAGCATCGACTGGACGGGCCAACCCATTGTCGAACGCTTCGAAATTCCGCTACCGGTTTTGCCGCAGCATTACGCCGTTGCGCGCGGCGCAGACGGAACGGTCTACGTTGGAAGCTTCGATGGTTTGCTGATCGGCGATGGCGAACGGTGGTCGCATCTCGAACTCGGAGGTTCGATGGTACGTTCGCTGCTGATCGATGGTTCACGACTGTATGTGGGCGGATACAACACCTACGGCTTCGTCGAACGCGATGCATTCGGCCGGCACGTCTATACCGATTTGTCGACGGGTCGACCGTCGCAGGCAGCGCCTCAAGGCTTCGCCGACATCTGGCGAATCGTAAAGACGCGCGATGGTATCCATTTCGGTGCATTGCGCGACACCTTCGTCTTCAATCCCGACACCGCCGATCAGCGCCATTCTTCCCATGCCGGCCGTTTTGGCGCGGTCCAGGAATGCGCCGGTAAGACTTGGCTGCAATTCCGCGGCGAGGGCTTTCGGGCCTGGCGCGCTGGGCAATGGCAGCCGCTCGCGCACACCGCGTCGCTCACGGATCTTGTGAGTAATCTGATTCCGTTGGGCGAGCGATGTTTTGGCATCGGCCGGAGCGCGGGGCTGTTTATCGTCGATGGCAACGAACTGCAGGCGATCCCGTCGCCGCCGGGCTTCGAGGCCGATGCGGTCCACGCGGCGATCGCACTCGACGAAACGACGATCATGATGACCACGGCCACGGGCACGATTCTGGTTTTCGATGTGGAAAGCAGGCGCCTGCAGCGATTCGCGATCCATGCCGGCTTTTTGACCGACGTCGTGCGCAGTGGCGATCAGATTCTGGTATCGGCGACTACGGTGCTCTATCGCTTTTCATGGCCAAGCCCGTTCGCCAGTCTGGGCTCGATGCAAGCCGGCCGCTCATCGTTCACTGGCGCACGCGTACTCGACGATCGCGTGTTGCTGTTTGCAGACTCCGATGTCTACGAGCTGGTAGCGAATGCGGACGGCGACGCGCTGTCGCAGCCGCTGCAGTGGACGACGGAAGCCACCTACGATTTTTTGCCGGCCGCTGCCGGCCTGCCGGCGCTGCTGGCCGGCGGACACAGTCTTCTGGAGCGCGCGCCCGAGCGCTTAATCGATGCTGCCACTTACCCGCGCCTGCTTCAGCCAGACGCCTACGATGCCTCGGTTGTTTTTGTTGGTACCGAACAGGGTTTGCGCCAACTGCGCTGGTCTGGCGACAAATTCGCTCTGACACCCGCGCTTGAATCTGAGGCCGACCAACTGGTCGAGACCATTGTTCAAGTCGATCCAGAAACAGCTTACATCGGCAACAGTCGCCGCGGCGTCGTTCGCTTGCGCATGGACGCGTCGCGAACGATCGTCTCACGCCAGCCGCTGAACGCGGCCAAGGACGATGTTGACGCACATGTATTCAACGATAACGGCCTGCCGATGGCGAGCACGCCGTCGGGCGTTTATCGCATCGAGGGCGATGCGCTGGTCGTCGACGCGAGTTTTGGCGCATTGCTCGACTTGCGCAAGCGCGACGAGCTGTTGCGCTTTGTCTCAGGCGGCGATCGCCTCTGGGCTTTTACTAGTACCCAGATCTTTTTTCGCGAGCGCGGCGAATGGCGCGAGGTGCCATTCTCGCATCCGACGATCGGACCCATCGTCGATGTCGAGCCGCTGCAGCGAGGGCGCGTGCTGATCGTCGGCAGCGATGGCGTTCTGCAATACGACAGCACGATCGGCAGCAACGCCGATACGACATCGCAATTGCGCATTACCGCCGCCCTGCGCATCGACGCCAGCGGCGAGGAGCATCCGCTGCCGATTTCGCCCGCCGACCGAGTCGTCCTCGCGCCCAGCGATCTGGGAATTCGTTTCCAGTTTGCCCTGTCGGGCCTGCGACCGCTCAATCGCGTCTTGTATCGCGGTCGGTTAGTGAATTACGAACCCGAGTTTTCTGCTTGGGAACGAAGCGGCGGGTACACCTATACGCGCCTGCGTCCGGGCGACTACGCGTTGCAAATCGAAGCACGCGACCCTTCAGGGGCGATCTACTCGGCACCGCTGTATCCCATCCAGTTCTCGGCCAAATGGCACGAGATTGTCTGGGTGCGTGCAATCCTGGTGGCGCTTGCCGTGCTCACCACCGTCATGCTCGGAACGCTGCTCTACTGGCGGCGCACCCGGCTGCTGAGGCAACTTGTGGCCGCACGCACTTCCGAGCTTGCCGACGCAAATAAACGTCTCGACGAACTGGCGCATCACGACGCGCTGACGCAACTCCCGAACCGTCGGCGCTTCGATCATTACCTGCAAGCGATCTGGACCGCCTGCACGCTGCAACAACGCGCCGTCGCTCTGCTCGTCATCGACGTCGATCATTTCAAAGCCTACAACGACCGCCACGGACATGCCGCAGGCGATGCCTTGCTGCAGGCCATCGCGCAGTTGTTGCGCGCTTCCGTCAGGCGCAGCGAAGATCTCGTCGCCCGTTATGGCGGCGAAGAATTTATCGTGATCATGCCCGGCGCCCATCTCGCTGCAGCGGCTGGCGCCGGCGAGCAATTGCGCATGTCGGTGATGAACGCGCAGCTCGGCGTCACCGTTTCGATAGGCGCCGCCAGCGCAGTCCCATCCGCTCAGTACTCATCGACTCAGCTCTTCGAAAGCGCCGACCGCGCGCTTTACCGTGCCAAACAGGCCGGCCGAAATCGCGTTGAGAGCGCGACTGACCACCGGGCCTGAAAATGCCTGCGATCCGTCGGGCCTCAGCTTCGCTATCTGGCACCGAACAGCGCCGAACCGACACGCACCATCGTCGCTCCCTGCGCAATCGCCAACTCGAAGTCTTCGCTCATCCCCATCGACAGCGTGTCGACGTCGAACGCCTCGCGCAGCTCGTCGAACAAACGCTTGAGTCTCGCGAAACTGGCTGATCGCAGTCGATGCTCCGGCCACGGCGCTGGAATCGACATAATTCCGCGCAGGCGCAAACTCGGCTCTCGCGCGACTTCGCCAGCCAGGGTCAATACCGCATCCGGCGCGCAGCCGGATTTACTCGTCTCATCGTCGACGTTGACCTGCAGCAACACATTGAGCGGCGCCCGATCTGCTCCGCGGAAGCGCGCGAGCCTGGGGATCAACTCTGCACGGTCCAGGGATTGCAGCCAATCGAAGTGCTGCGCAACTTCCTTGCATTTGTTGGATTGCAGCGGTCCGATCAGGTGCCACTCAGTGTCCGCTGGATGCCATTGCGCCATCTTGCCGAGCGCTTCTTGCACATAGTTCTCGCCGAAGACGCGCAACCCGGCAACGTGGGCAGCCTGCATCTTCTCCAGCGGTTGCTTTTTGCTGACGCCCACGAGCTCAATGGCCCGGCCGTGTGCGACCGTCGCGATCCGCGCTCGAATGTCCTGCAGCGATTGCCTCAAATCCACGTGCGCCCCTTCTCGTCGCCATGGGCTCCGTGGCTATACTTCAGGCACCGCGCGTGCAAGGGGTAAGTCATGGATATTGCTGAGCTGTTGGCATTCAGCGTCAAGAATAAGGCCTCTGACTTACACTTGTCGGCCGGATTGCCGCCGATGATCCGTGTCGACGGCGACGTCCGCCGCATCAATATCCCGGCGCTGGATCACAAAGCCGTGCATTCGCTGGTGTACGACATCATGTCGGACAAACAGCGCCGCGACTACGAAGAGTACCTGGAAGTCGACTTCTCCTTCGAGATTCCCGGTCTGGCGCGCTTTCGCGTCAACGCCTTCAATCAAAACCGCGGCGCGGCGGCAGTGTTCCGTACCATTCCCTCTGAGATCTTGTCGCTCGAAGATCTGGGCGCGCCGAAGATCTTCAAAGAACTGATCGACGTGCCGCAAGGATTGATTCTCGTCACCGGCCCAACCGGCTCGGGTAAGTCCACGACTCTGGCGGCCATGCTCGACCATATCAACAAGAACGAGTACGCGCACATGCTCTCGGTGGAAGACCCGATCGAGTTTGTGCATACCTCGAACAAATGTCTGATCAACCAACGCGAAGTGCATCGCGATACGCACGGCTTTAACGAAGCGCTGCGCTCGGCGCTGCGCGAAGACCCCGATTACATTCTGGTTGGCGAGTTGCGCGACCTGGAAACGATCCGACTGGCGCTGACCGCCGCAGAAACCGGCCACTTGGTGTTCGGCACCCTGCACACCTCATCGGCTGCCAAGACCATCGATCGCATCATCGACGTGTTCCCGGCCGGCGAAAAGCCGATGGTGCGTTCGATGTTATCGGAATCCTTGCGCGCGGTGATCGCGCAGTCGCTGCTGAAGAAGGTCGGCGGCGGCCGCATCGCTGCGCACGAGATCATGGTCGGCATCCCGGCCATCCGCAATCTGATCCGCGAGGACAAAGTGGCGCAGATGTACTCCTCGATTCAGACCGGCGCAAATTACGGCATGCAAACGCTCGACCAGTGTCTGCAGGATCTGGTCAAGCGCGGCCTCGTCACTCGCCAGCAAGCGATGACCTACGCCAAAGATAAGCGCCTGTTCGAGGCCTGAAGCTATTCGCGTCAGAGTTTTCCTGCGGACGCTTTGTTCGTGCGAAGGCCCTGCAGAGCAAAGGTTCGTTTGGCCGCGTCGTTAACAGCTTGCTACCCAACATCGCGCTCGATTTCATAACGCCCTTTCCAGGGTGGCGATCAGGCACTTGGTACGTGCCTCGACGTCGTCGACGTTGCTGAGCTCCTGCTCCAGCGTCAGTACACCGTTCTCAAAATGCGACCAGTAGTCGGCGGTGAAGTTGCCGTTGGTGCTTTGAACACGAACCTTCTTCAACTGGGCTCGGAGTGCATCGCGACCCAGTTCGTCGCGGCAAATGTCCTTAAATGCGCGTTCGACGGGGATGAAATACAGCTTGGGCCAGGATTCCAGATACAAGTGAGCCATGCCATCGCGCGCCAGCGTCTCCCAGCGCACTTCTAATTCAACTTCGAATCCTGCAGCGCGATCGATAGCAGCCTTGTGCGCTGGAAAATGGTTGTCCTGAAACTCCTTTGTTGCACGACGTTCTGCCAGTCCCATGGTTGACTCCTTGAAGTTAGCGACAGAACTCCAAAACGCAAGACACCGTCGAGACCCGCAATCGGTGGAACAATCGCTCCAGCACCGGGGTAGCGCGCAGCCGCAAAAAAGGGAAGACTCCAGCAACGTTTTCTTAACGCCTGGAGCTGCCATGATCCGCAAGCAACCACTCACTCTCGCCATCATCGCCGCGCTATCGCTGCCGGCGTATGCGCAGCAGAACGACGACGAAGCCTCGGTACTCGATACCGTGCAGGTGACTGCGCAACGGCGCACGGAAGATGTGCAGCAAGTGCCGATTTCGATCACCACGGTTGGCGACGAGAAACTCGATGTGCTGGGCTCGGGCGGCGAAGACATTCGTTTTCTTTCGGGGCGCTTGCCCAGCTTGATCATCGAGTCTTCATTCGGTCGGACCTTCCCGCGCTTTTATGTGCGCGGCTTTGGCAACACCGACTTCGATATCAATGCCTCGCAACCGGTGTCGCTGGTGTACGACGACATCGTGCAGGAAAACCCGATCCTGAAAGGCTTTCCGATTTTCGACACCGGGCAGGTGGAATTGCTGCGTGGACCGCAGGGCACGCTGTTCGGGCGCAACACACCAGCCGGTGTTGTGAAAGTCGATTCGGTTCGTCCATCTCAGGACACCAGCGGCTACGGGCAAGTGTCCTATGGTCGTTACGGCACGGCAAACATTGAGGGCGCGATAGGCGGCGGCTTCAACGACAGCACGTCGGGCCGCGTCAGCGTTTCCTACCAACGCCGCGACGACTGGATCACCAATACTTTCGCTCCGGGTCCTGAAGATGAACTTGAGTCGTATCGCGACTTCGCGGCACGTGGCCAGGTGCTCTTCGAAGGCGAGAATTTCGAGGCCCTATTCACTGCTCGCGCCCGCGCGCTCGACGGATCCGCGCGCGTGTTCCGCGCCAACATCATCCGCCCTGGCACGAACGATCTGGTGGCCGGATTCCGACGCGACCGCGTCTCCCACGACGGCATCAACGAGCAAGAGGTCGACAATCTTGGCGGCAGCGCACGTTTGTCCTGGGATCTGGGTTCTACCACGCTGTACTCGATTACCGGCTACGAGACAGTCGAGAGTTTTAGTCGTGGCGACATCGACGGCGGCTTCGGCGCCGTCTTTGCGCCGCCCTCTGGGCCAGGGTTGATTCCGTTCACCGCCGAATCGGCTGATGGATTGCCAGAGCATTCGCAGATCACGCAAGAGCTTCGCCTGGAATCGAACGAGTGGGGTTCCTTCGACTGGCAGATTGGCGCCTTCTGGTTCGATGAAGATCTCGAAATCGATAGCTTCAGCTACGATCCGCTAAACAACAATCGCCAGAACGGCTACGCGCGGCAGTCCCAGGAAAACCAGGCGTCCGCGGTGTTCGCATCGGGCGAGTTCGAAGTCTCCGAATTGATGACGCTGCGCGCAGGCATTCGCTACACCGAAGACGAGAAGGATTTCGTTGCCGAGCGCCTGGTATCGCCGCTGGCCTTCCTGGGCGTCGGCCCGCTGCGGCCGGTGCGCGTATCGACCCAGGATGAGGATGTCAGTTGGGATCTGAGCGCCGTCTACAAGGCGAGCGACACGGTCAACGTGTTCGGTCGCGTCGCACGCGGCTTCCGCGCGCCCTCCATCCAGGGCCGGGTGTTGTTCGGCGACGTCGTATCGGTGGCCAATTCCGAATCCGCGCTGTCGTTCGACGCCGGCATCAAGGCCGACTTGTTCGACCGCCGCGCGCGATTGGGCTTTACTGTGTTCCGCACGGTCGTCGACGATCAGCAGCTGACGGCCGTTGGCGGCACGCAGAACTTCAACACCTTGGTCAACGCGGACGAGACCGTATTGCAGGGACTGGAGCTCGACCTTGAAGCCTATTTGTCGGATTCATTGCTCGTAACGCTGGGCGCAAGCTACAACGACACCGAAATCAACGATCGCGATCTGGCGATTGCGCCGTGCGGTGGCGGCTGCACGGTTCTCGATCCACGCGGCGCGGTCAATGGCACCGTGTTGATCGATGGCAATCCGCTGCCGAACGCGCCCAAAGTCATCACCAACTTCACAGCGCGCTATGGCGTGCCGATGGGTAGCGGCGAGTTCTTCGTGTTCACCGATTGGGCGTATCGCTCGGAGATCAATTTCTTCTTGTACGAATCCACGGAGTTCCGCGGCGAAGCGCTGCTGGAAGGTGGCTTGCGCGTGGGCTACAACTGGAATTACGGCGCGTACGAAGTGGCGCTGTTCGGCCGTAACATCACCGACGAAGAAGTCATCGTCGGCGGTATCGACTTCAACAACCTCACCGGATTCCTCAACGAGCCGCGGATTTACGGGTTGGAATTCAAGGCGAGTTTCTAAGCCTTTCGGCAGTAGAAGGACGCGGCGGGCGCTCGGCGCCCGTCGGTCCTCGATCCGACAAACGGCTGCGCTACAATTCTGCCGAGCGTTGGAGGACAGCGATGCCAGCCGAACCCGCACGAAAGACCATCAGCGAAGCCGAGTACCTCGCACTCGAAGAGCGCAGCGAAGAGCGCCATGAGTTTTTCGATGGCCAGGTCTTTGCGATGGCCGGCGCCTCACAACGGCACAACCAGATCGCCGGAAACATCTACATCGCGTTGCGCTCGATTCGGACCGCCAATTGCCGAGTCTTGATCGCAGATGTCAAGTTCAAACGCAGTTCGCGGACGCTATATCCCGACGTCATGGTGAGTTGCACACCCGCGACCGACAGCCACGTCGAAACGCAGCCGTGTCTGGTGATCGAGGTTCTAAGCCCAACGACGGAGGCGTTCGACCGCGGCGAGAAAATGCACACCTATCTCGCAACGCCGGAACTTGAAGCTTATCTGATGGTGTCGCAATCTGAGCGCCGCGTCGACGTGCTCCGCCGCGCGGGGGCGTTCTGGCACTTCACCTCGATCACCGACGGCAGCATCGAGCTGCCCTGCCCGCCCGGTGTCTTGTCGCTTGACGAGATCTATGCCGACATTGTGTTCGATGATTCCAGCGTCCCCACTTCTGAGTGAACACGCTCGACGACTTGCTCGATAGGAATCGCGAATGGGCCGCGTCCATGCGCGCCGCAGATCCGCAGTTCTTCGAGCGTTTGCTGCATCAGCAATCGCCCAAGTACTTGTGGATCGGCTGCTCGGATTCGCGCGTGCCGGCCAACCAGATCACGGGACTCAATCCCGGCGAAATCTTCGTCCATCGCAACGTCGCCAACGTTGTTGTCCACGCCGATCTCAACTGCTTAAGCGCCATCCAGTTTGCCGTCGATTTGCTGAAGGTGGAGCACATTATTGTCTGCGGCCATTTCGGCTGCTCGGGCGTTCGTGCCGTGCTCGAGGGTCGGCGCGTGGGCATTGCCGATAACTGGTTGCGTCACGTCGGCGATGTCGCCAACAAACACGCCCGAGCGCTCGACGACGCGCCCGAGGCAGATCGCTCTAACCTGCTCTGCGAATTGAACGTGATCGAGCAAGTCGAAAACGTTTGCCAGACCACCGTGGTCCGCGACG
This sequence comes from Lysobacterales bacterium, assembly GCA_022844135.1. Classification (GTDB taxonomy): domain Bacteria; phylum Pseudomonadota; class Gammaproteobacteria; order Xanthomonadales; family SZUA-5; genus JALHMH01. The sequence goes on along the minus strand of JALHMG010000032.1, from coordinate 40,812 downwards.
CCTGGGATCGCGGCCAGCACCTCACCGTGCACGGCTGGCTGTACGGGCTCACCGATGGACGACTGCGCGATTTGGGACTCGCAATTGCCTCGCCGAACGATCTGGCCGAGCGCTATAACTCGGCGTTGCTGAGAGCGGCGCTGCAGGCAGGCAACTGAGAATCGACGAACATCGTAGCGGCGCGATTGTCGCGCCCCAAGGGACGACGTATAGGCTCTGGTCAATTTTGGAGCTACGTCCACAAAGTGGCCTTCACTCCCGGCAATTGCTTCACGAACCCCGCTCCCATCAGCAGCGACGGCGTGTAGAAACCCGCATGTGCGGTGCTGTCGTCGTGCAGATGTCGCGCGATCGCCAGCGCTGCATCGGCGGTGTGATCGTAACCGTTCGGTGTGACCAGCGTGCCTTTGCGCACCTCGCCTTTGCTGTTGCGCACCTCGCCGTACACTTGCGCATCGGTGCCTTGGCGACGGGTGTCGTCCGGGCCGCTGATCCGCGACTTCACCAGCTGTTTGAGGGCCCACTGCGCGGGCGGCAGCGCCAGCAACGGCGCGAAGAGACGCAGCCGCCGCTGCATCGCAATCAGCCGTGGCGGCATGGCCATGTAGACCTCGATATTCGGTATGCCGGTGCTGACGAATGCGGTGTACACATCGCCCCAGGGAATGGTCACGGCGGCGCGCTCGCCTTTCGGGAACGCAAACGTGCGCGTGCGAAAGCCCGTCGCCACGCGCACAAGTTTTCCGTCGCGCCGCACGCGACCGCCGCTGCGTAAGCCTTCGACGCTGGTCAGCGCCGTGCCACGCGAGGGACCGCCGCCAGCGTCGAATGCGAGGATCAACTCGGTGGCGTCTGGAAGCTCTTCCTTGAGCATCGCCGCCAGGCAATCGGTTGGCACCACATCGAAGCCAACGCCAGGAACGATCGCCACACCAGCCTTGCGCGCCTTGGCATCGAGGCTATGGCCAAGCGCAAAGACGTCGATCTCGCCAGTGATATCGCAGTAGTGTGCGCCAGCGGCGATACAGGCTTCCATCATCGGCGCGGCGGTGGCGGAGAATGGCCCGGCGCAGTGCAGAACCACACGGCGGTTCTTCAGCGCTTGCTTGAGCGCTTTGCTGTCCGACAGGTCAAAGGCAACATGCGGCAAATCGTATTGCTTCGCGAGCGCGAGCGTTTTGTCAGGGTCGCGCCCAGCAATGCAGGGCTTGAGCCCGGCGCGCGCCGCGCGTTCGACGATGAGCTGGCCGGTGTAACCGTAAGCGCCGTAGATCAGCAGAGTGTCGGTCATCTGGATGCCCCTTTCATTCGGACTTGAACGCCCGGCGGCTGCGCCGCCGGGCCGGGCGTCATAGCAGCGCTATGCGACGACGAGCAACGTAGCATTCGGGTCGAAAGACGCGGACATAATTCCAGTTATCTTTGGAGCACCACACTGGTCGTTGGCGCAAGTGCAGCGTATCGATTGCCTCACATCGTATGCGTGGGCCGTTCCGAACTCAGCACACCCGCCAGAATCGACTCGATCTTGGTCTTGACCGTCTCGCCATCCGCATTTTCGGAGAACTGCACGCCAATTCCCGCCGTGCGATTGCCCTGGGCGCCTGTGGGCGTGATCCACACCACTTTGCCAGCCACCGGCATGCGGTCTTTGTCTTCCATGAGCGTGAGCAGGATGAAGACTTCATCGCCCAGGTTGTAGCGTTTCATGGTCGGCACAAAGATTCCGCCGCCCTTCAAAAAGGGCATGTACGCTTGATAGAGCGCGCCTTTGTCCTTGATCGCCAGCGACAAAATGCCTTGTCTGGGAATGCCTGGTCCAGTGCTCATCTCAGTTGATTCCTCGCGCGGCGTCGCGCCATTGGCAACACAACTCGTACAACATCAAATCCTCGCGAAGCCCGCTGCCGAGCAGCGTGCGGACGCGCCCCTGTTCGCGTTGCAGCGCGAACAGCCTCGACATTTCCAGCCGCGAAGTCAAGTCGCTGAACTCCGCGAAAGGCGACGACAGCGGCACATCGCGCATCGACAAGCGCAGGAGCGCCGCAAAACGGTCGAGCCAGATGCCGACCTCGCGACCTGCCGACGCCATCACCGTTGCCGGCTCGATCTGCCCACGCGCCAGCGATAGCAACGATTTGGCCACACTCGCGCGCGCTCCCAACTCCTCTGGCGAGGCGATGGCCAGCGCTACCTCGGGATCGTTGCCAGCTAAGACCAATGCCATTCGCGCTGCATCGATAGAAACCGATGCGCGCGCAGCGAGTGCCGCTGGCCAGCGCTCATCGAACAACGGTTTGATGGCAATCGCCTGGCAGCGCGAGCGAATGGTCGCCGGCAGGCGCTCGTGGCGCTCGCTGCACAAAATCAGATAAGAATCCGGCGTGGGTTCTTCCAGTGTCTTTAGCAGCGCGTTGGCCGCCGCAGTGTTCATGCGATCCGCTGGGTACAGGAGCACCACCTGCCGCGGCGCAATCTGCGGACGCTGCGCGAGGCGCGCCGAGGTTTCGCGGATTTGATCGATCTTGATGTACGCCGAGTCTTCGGGCGAGACCACGATCCAATCGGGATGAGTGCCGCTGGCGAGCAAAACGCAGTCGCGGCAAGAACCGCATGCTTCGCCATTGGCAAGAGGCGAGCGACACAGCAAGGCTGCGCCGATGGCGCGGCTGAGATCTTGTTTGAAGAAATCGCCGGGTGCAGTGATCGCCATTCCATGCGCAAGTCGATTCGCGCCTCGCGCCGATACGAACTGCGACCATGCCTGCTCGTGCCAGGGCGCAATCACAATTGATACTCCCGCACCGCACGATTGTGTTCTTCCAGCGTGCGCGAAAACTGATGGCTGCCATCGCCTTTGGCCACGAAATACATCGCCTCGGTTGCCTGCGGCTGCAGCGCGGCTTCAATTGCCGCTGGCGAGGGCAACGCAATCGGCGTCGGGGGCAGGCCAAAGCGCGTATAGGTGTTGTACGGCGTATCGGTCTCCAGGTGCACGCGTCTTAAGTTGCCATCGAAGGCATTGCCCAGACCGTAGATCACGGTGGGATCGGTTTGCAGTCGCCAACCTTGTCGCAGCCGATTGACGAACACGCCGGCGATCAAAGGCCGCTCGGCAGCTTTGCCAGTTTCCTTCTCGATCACCGAGGCCAGAATCAGCGCTTCATAAGGATCCGACAGCGGCAAATTCTCCTGGCGCTTTTGCCATAGGCGTTCAAGCAATTCCTTTTGGTCCCAGTACGCGCGCTTGAGCAAATCCAGATCGGAAAAACCGCGCGGGAAAAAATAGGTGTCCGGCAAGAACAATCCTTCCGGATGCGCCTCGGTGGCGCCGATTCGCGTCAGTACATCGTTATCGGGCAGCCCGGTCAAGGTCGATTCGAGTTCCGGCACACCCGCCAGCGCCACGCGCAGGTCGCGAAAGCGTGTGCCTTCGAGGATCGTGAAACGGTACTGCACCACCTTGCCATCGGCCACCGCCTGCAGCAAAGAGCGCGGTGTGGCGTTGCTGCCGATGCGGTACTCGCCGGCCTGAAGTCTTTGCGCCACCTGCATTTGCTGCGCGAGCAATCGCCACTGCCACTCCGGAGCCGCGCTCACACCGCGATCCTTGAGCTTGGCGACGAAAGTGGGCAACGATTCGCCGCGCTTTAGCTCGATCACTTCATCGTTGCCTTGCAAAGTCGCCAGCGTGAAGCGTTGGTACTCACGCCACGCCCAGATGGCTGCCGCCGACAGCGCGCCTGCAATGAGCGCCAAGAGCAGCACCCAACGAATTCGCCCCGATTGCGTCATGCGAACAACGCCGTCCATTGTTGACGCCATCGCGCGATGTCAGCGTGCTCGGGAAATGCGCGATCGTCGAGCCTGACCAATGCGCGCGGACCGTGCAGCGCATTGCACATACCGAGCGCCGCGCAGCGCTCCAGGTCCTTGCGTTCGACGCGGCGTTCGATCACGACGCCGGTTTCGATCAGCCATCGCCTCGCCACGCCAGCCACGCCGGCACCGACGATTTCGGGCGTCGCCCATCGACCATCGAGGTGCAGCAGCACATTGCTGCTGATACCGCATTGCACGTCGCCACGCTCGTTGAACATCAGTCCCTCATCCCAGCCTGATTCCAGTTCCGTTCGCGCCAATACCTGCTCCAGGCGATTGAGATGTTTGACGCCCGCAAGGCGGGGCTGCCATGCGAGTTTCAGCACGCAGGTTTTCACTCGCAATCGCTCCACGCCGGCCCGATACGGCGACACAAATCGGCGCCAAATTGGCGCTGACGTTCCACGCGCGTAACTGCGTTCGCCGGAGCCTGCGCTATATATCAGTTTGACGATCGCCTCGCCGTGTGTGCGCGCAATTCGCTGACGCATCGCGGATGCAGTCGGCTTCTCCAGACCCAGGCTTTCGGCGCCGCGGCACAGCCGCTCAAAATGCAGATCGAATAGCGGCGCACGGCCATCGACAGTACGCAGTGTTTCGAACACACCATCGCCGTAATGCAAGGCACGGTCCAGTGTCGGCGTGCTCATGGTTCAAGGGCACGCAGCAAGCCCTTGGCCTTGGCGCGGGTCTCCTCAAGCTCTCGGCCAGGGAGCGAGTCGGCGACGATGCCCGCGCCAGCGCGCAATCGCACGCGACGACCCTGCACAGTGAGCGTACGAATCAAGATATTCATATCCATATTGCCATCGTCGCCAATGTACCCGAGCGAGCCGGTGTAAGCGCCGCGGCCCCGGCCCTCCAGCTCGCCGATGATTTGCATGCAGCGCACTTTGGGGCAGCCGGTGATGGTACCGCCAGGGAACAACGCGCGCAGCACGTCGAACGCCGACGCCGGCTTCAGCACGCCACGAACGTTCGATACCAGGTGATGCACGTGCGCATAAGATTCGATGGCGCCCAACTCATCGACGAGCACGGTTCCGGACTCGCATACGCGCCCGAGGTCGTTGCGCTCCAAATCGATCAGCATGATGTGTTCGGCACGCTCTTTGGGATCGATGTTCAGTTCGCCGCGGAGCCTGGCGTCATCGATCGGATCGGCGCTGCGCCGGCGCGTGCCGGCTATCGGCCGCGTCGATATCTCGCGACCGCGAACGCGCACCAGTCGTTCTGGCGACGACGACAGCAGATGGAAATCGCCAACACTCATGATCGCTGCGAAGGGCGCCGGGTTGCGCACGCTCAGGTACTCGAACAGCCGTTCCGGGCTGATGTCCTGATCGGCTTCAGCCGTCCACCCGCGCGACAGGTTCACCTGGAACACGTCCCCGTCGTGCAGGTAATCGAGGATGCGTTCGACGCCGGCGGTGAACTGAAGCGGATCGTCCTCGGCAATAACGAATCGCGGGGGTTGGTCAAGCTCAGCAGGGTGTTCCGCTGCGAACCGCCCCTGGAGCGTCGAGTTGTCCTCGGCGCTATCCGCGTCCGAATTCTCGTCCCAGACCAAGGCCCGATCCGCCCGCCACAGGACCGCCAAGGGCTCGTCGCCAGCAGGATGCAGCATCGGCACATTGGGCTCGAATACGCTGGCAAAATCGTAGGCCAGATACAGCACATGGCCACTGGCAAAGCTTGCCGAATCGATGCCGTGGCCGACGCGAATGGCTTTCAGCGCATTGCAAAAGGCTTCAAGCTTTTCGTGGTGGTCGACCGCGCCTGGATACGGGACGACCAACGGTGGAGACACGATCGGCACAACGTCGAGGGCGCTGTTCGGGCCTGAGGCGGCGCTATGCAGCCACACCGGCGCGCGCGCGCCAAGCGATGCGCGCAGCGCAGCGATCTCTCGATGAAGTTGGACGGAACGCATCGACTGTGAATGCCTTATCCCGCCAGAAAGTCCAGAGCAGTTCCACACGAAGACACGAAGAAAAACGGGGCCAACTTGAACCTTGTGCTAAACAATCGAGCCAACCGGACCTATCCCCGCCTTGGATCGAAAGAACAAAGATACGAAGAAATGAAGCGACTCAATCTTCGTGTCTTCGTGTGAACCATGCGTCGCCTGCGACACTAGACCCGCTTGAACACCAGCGTCCCGTTGGTACCACCAAAGCCGAACGAATTGGACATAACGATATCCAGCGGCAAGTGACGTGCGGTGTTTGCAACCAGGTCGAACTCGATGCCCTCATCCGGCTTATGCAAGTTGATCGTCGCGGGGACTACGCCAAACTTCAGCGCCAGGACGCTAAAGATCGCTTCCACGGCGCCAGCGGCACCCAGCAAATGACCAGTCACCGACTTGGTCGAACTCACCAGCGGTCTGGCCGACCCAAATGCGCGGCGTATCGCCACCAACTCAGCGCGATCGCCCAGTGGCGTCGAGGTGGCGTGCGCATTGACGTATTGCACTTGCTCGGGCGTTACGCCCGCATCGCGCATGGCTGCGGTCATCGATGCCGCCGCGCCGCTGCCATCTTCCGGCGGCGCTGTCATGTGGTAGGCATCATCGCTCATGCCGAATCCCGCGATCTCGGCATAGATTTTCGCGCCGCGCGCCTTCGCGTGTTCATACTCTTCCAGCAGCAGTGCGCCCGCGCCGTCGCTCAACACGAATCCATCGCGGTCCTGATCCCAGGGCCGACTCGCCGCCGTCGGATCGTTGTTACGTTCGCTAAGCGCTCGCGCCATCGAAAAGCCGCCGATGGCGGTTGGCGTCGTCGCATGTTCAGCGCCGCCAGTGAGCATCAGATCAGCATCGCCATAGGCGATCAAACGCGCCGCTACGCCGATATTGTGGGTTGCTGTGGTGCATGCGGTGACGATCGACAGGTTCGGACCTCGCAAGCCCAACATGATGGCAAGATGCCCCGCGACCATGTTGATAATGGTGCCTGGCACGAAGAACGGAGAAATCTTGCGCGGGCCGCCGTTCTTCCAGGCGAGCGTCGTGTTTTCGATGGTCGAGATGCCGCCGATGCCAGCCGCAATCGCTGCACCGAAGCGCGCACTCATCGCCTCGGGCACGGTGTCGAACCCTGCATCGCGAACCGCTTCGATACCCGCCGCAATGCCGTAATGAATAAACGGGTCCATGCGCCGAGCGTCTTTCAGCGGCACCCATTGCGTGACGTCGAAATCGCGCACTTGCCCGGCGAATTTCGTCGCAAAGTTCTCGGGATCGAAATGTGTGATCGGGCCGATGCCGCTGCGGCCGTTGGTCAAATTATCCCAGGCCGATTCGATGCTATTGCCGATCGGCGAAACAATCCCGAGGCCGGTCACGACAACGCGACGAGCGCTTTGCATAAGCTCACTCCCAAGCTTGGTGATATTTGGCCAACTCAGCTTCTACGCCAGTCCCCGCAGATGCAGAGACTTGGCGTGCCGACGGCATGCGCATGGCCGGCGCATTGTCGCTGGATCTCGGCACTCGCGTGATCCATTAGCCAGTGGCTGACGGGCCAGCCTTAACATCAGCCACGGCGCGGCCTCTTTCGGCGAGGCCGACTCGATCAGGCGCGAACGTTGGCTTTGACGTAATCGATCGCTTGCTGGACCGAGGTGATTTTCTCGGCTTCCTCGTCCGGAATTTCGCACTCGAACTCTTCTTCGAGCGCCATCACCAGCTCCACCGTGTCCAGTGAGTCGGCACCGAGATCATCGACGAACGACGAGTTCGGCTTGACGTCTTCTTCCTTCACGCCGAGACGATCGACAACGATTTTCTTGACGCGCTCTTCGATGCTGCTCATGGGACTCCTTAAGATGTGGGACAACAGAGGGTGGGGATGATACGGGTTCTTGGTTCTCGGTGTTGGTTCTTGGATCAGGCCGTTGCGCCGCACATTTCCAAACACTTACAACCAAGATCCGACAACCGCTTTCAAGGCATGTACATCCCGCCGTTGACGTGCAACGTCTCGCCGGTGATATACGCAGCGGCCGGGGATGCGAGGAAAGCTACGGCCTTGGCAATATCGGCTGGCTCGCCCAAGCGCGCGAGCGGGATATCGGCCAGCATGGCCTGACGCTGCGCCTCCGGCAGCGCACGCGTCATGTCGGTGTCGATGAATCCAGGCGCGACCACATTCGCAGTGATGCCGCGAGAGCCGACTTCGCGAGCGAGCGACTTGGTAAAACCGATGATTCCAGCCTTCGCCGCCGCGTAGTTCGCCTGCCCCGCGTTGCCGGTGAGACCGATCACCGAGGCGATATTGATGATGCGTCCCTGGCGTTCGCGCAACATGCGCTTCAGTACTGCCTTGCTCATGCGAAAGACACTGGCCAGATTGGTATTGATCACTTGCATGAAGTCTTCGTCCTTCATGCGCAACAGCAACTGATCCTTGGTAATCCCGGCGTTGTTGACCAGAACCCGGATCGGACCGAGGCCGTTTTCGATCACCGCAACCAACGCATCTATCGACGCCGGATCGGAAACATCCAGTACGCGTCCAGTGCCATTGTCGCCGAGACGTTCGGCGATGGCAGCCGCGCCCGAATCGCTGGTCGCGGTGCCGACAACGAAGAATCCAGCAGACGCGAGTTCATCGGCAATTGCAGCACCGATGCCGCGGCTGGCGCCGGTGACGAGGGCGAGGTTTTCGTGCATAGGTTCGAATTCCCAAGAAGATCAAAAGCTCTCCGGCCCAGGCTGGGGAGGGAGTCGATCAGGTCAGTATTTGCCAAGGCAGCGCTATGCCACAGCTGCCGCCAAAGCGTCCGGTTCTCCCACGGCATGCGTCACCATCGCAGGTGCGATGCGCTTGATCATGCCGGACAACACTTTGCCCGGCCCGCATTCGTAAGCGGTGGCAATGCCCATGGCGGCCATTTTCTCGACGGTTTCGATCCACCGGACTGGCGAGTACAACTGCCGCGCCAGCCGCTCCCGCGTTTGCTGCCAATCGGTGTGCAGTTCAACATCGACATTGGCGATGACGGGAATCGTTGGCGTCTGCATGATCGCCCCACCGAGGATTTCGAAGAGCGCATCTGCGGCGTCGCGCATCAGCGGCGAATGCGACGGCACGCTAACGGGCAATCGAATCGCGCGACGAACACCCGCGGCCGCCAACGCCGCGAGCGCCCGCGTTACCGCATTGGCGTTCCCGGAGATAACGATCTGCCCTGGCGCATTCAGATTGGCCGGCACCACGGGCTCACTGGTGGTGCTGACCGACTCGCAAATCTCGCTGAGTTGCGCAAGATCCGCGTTCAAGACTGCCGCCATTGCGCCCTGCCCTTCGGGCACGGCATGCTGCATCAGGCGGCCACGCTCGCGGACGATCTTGGCCGCAGCGTGCAAGTGCATCGAGCCTGCGCACACCAGCGCACAGTACTCCCCCAGGCTGTGCCCGGCGAGCACTTGCGGCGGTTGGCCGCGTGCAGCGAGATACGCCATGAATACGCCCACGCCCGCGGCCAACAGCACCGGCTGGGTATTGATCGTGGCATTGAGTTCGCTCTCCGGCCCGGATTGCGCCAAGGCCCAAAGATCGACGCCAATCGCATCGGAACACTGCGAGAAAGTATCGCGGACGACCGGATAGCGCTCAGCAAGCGCCGCCAGCATGCCGATCGATTGCGAACCTTGGCCCGGGAATACGCAAGCTTTCATATGACTTGGGGAAGAAAGTTATTGTGAACTGAACCGCTACCGAGAGCCTGAGACATCTTGCGCGCTACGTCATCTTCGGTCTCAAGGAACCGCGCACCACAGACTGTTGGAGGGGAGAGCATACGATGAAGATTCAATCGGTCGACGAGTTGGCCATCAAAGTGGCGGGAGACCCCGAACTGGCCCGGCGAATCAGCGAGAAGCCCGCCGAGACGCTGGCTGGCTTGGCTGCGCCCTTACAATCCGACGTTTGGATTTATCGCATCGTCGTAATCGCGCTTGGGCTAACGGTAGTGCTCGCCGTTATCGGCGGAATCTTGCTAACGTCCATGACCAAAGATGTGCCCGAGCTTCTGGTTGCTCTGGGATCCGCCGCAGTCGGAGCGTTGGCCGGGCTCCTCGCTCCATCGCCCGCCCGCGGCACGTAGCTGCAGAGCGCTTTGCGGTCGACTAAAGCCGAACCAGAGCCGAGCCCCAGGTGAACCCGCCGCCGAAAGCTTCCAGCAAGAGCAGTTGACCCGGCTTGATCAGACCGCTGCGGATGCCGTGATCGAGCGCCAGCGGCACGGAACCAGACGACGTATTGCCGTGCTTGTTTACCGTCACGATGACCCGATCCATCGGCATGTCGAGATGCTTGGCTGTGGCGCTGATGATGCGCAAGTTAGCCTGATGCGGCACCAGCCAGTCGATCGAATCTTTGCTGAGCTGATTGGCCGCCAGCGTCTCATCGACGATGCGCGACAGCGTGCGCACCGCAACTCGAAAGACCTCGTTGCCGCTCATCATCACACGCACGCCATGATTCGGCTCGTCTTTGAATCCCGCCGAGACGCCCACCGGGTTGTACAGCAGGTTCTGGTACTGACCGTCGGCATGAATGTGCGTGGAGATCACGCCAAGCTGTGAGTCGGCGCGCAGCACCACCGCGCCAGCGCCATCGCCGAACAGCACGCAGGTGCCGCGATCGTTCCAGTCGAGCATTCGTGTCAGCGTTTCGGCGCCGACGACGAGCGCCGTTCGCGCCGCGCCCGTGCGCACGAACTTCTCGGCAATCGACAGCGCATACAGGAATCCGGTGCATGCCGCGTTGACATCAAACGCTGGGCAATCCTTCGCGCCGAGTTTGTGCTGAAGCAGGCACGCCGTGCTCGGGAAGATGATGTCCGGCGTTGTTGTGCCCACCACGATCAAGTCGACTTCGCTGACACCCACGCCTGCCGCCTCAAGCGCGCGCTGCGCGGCCACCAATGCCAGATCGCTGGTGGTCTCGCCCTCGGCTGCCACGTGCCGTTGTTCGATCCCGGTGCGCTCGCGAATCCACGCATCGGAGGTGTCGATGCGCGACTCGAACTCAGCATTGGTCATGATCCGCGCGGGCAGATAGCTGCCCGTGCCGATGATGCGAGCCTGCGTGGAACTCACTCTGCAGCTTCAGCGTCGACGGCGACTTTGGAGTCGATCACTTTCTTGCCGCGGTAGTAACCGTCTTTGGTGACGTGGTGGCGCAGGTGCACTTCACCACTGGTCTTGTCTGTGGCCAGCGTGGGCGCCTTCAGCGCATCGTGCGAGCGGCGCATGCCGCGCTTGGACGGGGTTTTGCGGCTCTTTTGAACGGCCATGGTACAACTCCTTCAACGACTAATCTTCCGTGAAAATCGATGGCCTCAACCGGCCTGCTGCTTCATTTTTGCCAACGCCGCGAACGGATTGGGCTTGTCTTCCGTCGGCGCATACGATGCTTCCATTGTCGGCGCATCCGGCCGCCGCGGCAACACCGGAACGGCCAGGATCAACTCATCTTCGATCAGCGCCAAAGGATCGATTCCGTCCTCGCCCACCATTGCCGGCTCCAAACCAGCGGGCAACGACGACTCATCTTCCTCGCGCCAGATAAAGCCGATGTCGCTACGGATCGACACCGGATGCAAAAACCGCTCGAGCGTACTCTGGCACAGCAGCGGCAGCTCCACATCAGCTTCCACCCGCACCTTCGGTGTACCCGTCATCGCGCGACCGAATGCAAGCGAGTAGCTCACCTCGCCCGACGTATCGACCAACATCCCCGCCAGGCGCTTGCAGTTGTCCAGCGCAAACCGCCCAGAAAACTCCCGCCCCGCCGCCGCCGCGCGCTGCACATCTATTCGCTCTGGCAATGACGTTGGCATAGCCGACGAATCGTAAAGATCGAGTGCGGTGGTGTCAATGCGTGGATGGATGTTGCGTTCATCGACGGGTCGCGGGCGACATTGGGCTGCGTGGTCCCTTGGGATCGTACGTCCGTCGATGGATCCAGCTCAGGCGGCAAAAATTCGGGCGAAAACGAACACAACAGCTGATGTCGATACGCATCTCCATCGTCGAGGTCGAAGTCAAACGCCAGCCATCGCCCGCCAGGCGTTGAGGCGCCCCACGAGCCAACCTTGGCCATCGAGGCTGCGATATGTCCCGGCCTTGAGCCGTCCATCGACCGGCGGACGGCGCCAATCGATCACCTCGATCGTCGCCGCTGGCGACATTGGAATTGTGCGCAGCAAAGGATCGTCGCTCTGTATTGACCGAATTTCCGACGCGTCATCGCCCGGATCGCCCCAGCACCAGAGCATGTTCCACGGGCTGGCCTCGGGCGCCATCGACAGCGCCATTTGTAGCTCGTTGCACAGGCTCGCAAGCCAACGATGGGCCGGCAACCAATGCGCGAGTTGGGCGCCGAGTACGCCTTCGGGATCGATGGCAGACAGCCCGCGAAACGACTGGCCGTGCGCTTGCAATAGCCAGCGGCCGGGCACGATCGGCGTCAGGGTGACACCCGCTGGCAGCCAAGGCGTCATGGTCGCTTCCAGTTGCGCAGCGCGCACCGGATCGAGCGTGTCGACACCAAGCTCCATGACGCGAGCACCGGTGGCATCGGCGCGGGCAACGACGATATCGGCGATCAGTGCGCCTTCGTGACCAGACAGCAATTGCGCGTAGGGATAGCGAGACGGCATCGCGCCATGCAGTCCTGGCGTTGCCGCCGGCAGCAATTGCGCTCGATTGAGCTGGCGTATCCAGATCGGATGCGTGCGCTCGAAGCTGTGCCGCGGCGGCAGCAGCGTCCAGCGCGTCATGGCGCGCGTATCGCAACGCGCGTCACCGCGTTCTGAATCTGCGGCAACGCATCCAGGATCGCTGCGGGCCCCGGCTGCAGCAGCAGCGCGCTTTTGATCTCGACCAGATCGCAACTTTGGACCGCTGGAATTGCCGCGTACCCGTCGCGTTCGATCACACGCTCCGGGCGAAAGTGCTTGCCGCACCAGGAGCCGATGATCAGTTGCGGCTCGCGCGCAATGATTTCGCCGTCGTTGGCGAGAATCCGATCTCTCGCCAACGAGCACGCAGCGCGCTCGGGAAAGATGTCCTCGCCGCCAGCGATACGCACCAATTCGCAGACCCACTGGATGCCGGTGATGCGCGGCTCGTCCCATTCTTCGACGTACACCCGCGGCCGCATCGGCAGCTGCGCCGCTGCTGAAAGTGCGGTATTGATGGACTGTTGCATGGCATCGACCAGCGCTCTGCCCTTCTCCAGCGCGCCAACCAGCGCCGACAGTCGAAGGCAATAGTCGAGAATGCCCTGCACAGAGCGGTGGTTGCTGATCCATACCTCCACCCCGGCCTTAATCAACTCGCGCGCGATATCAGCCTGAATGTCCGAGAACCCGATCGCCAGATCCGGCTTGAGCGCGAGAATCTTGTCGATCTTGGCTGACGTGAACGCCGACACCTTGGGCTTCTCGCGACGCGCTTGCGGCGGACGCACGGTGAATCCGGAAATGCCGACAATGCGGTCCTGCTCGCCAATGCGATACAGCACTTCGGTTGGCTCTTCGGTGAGGCAGACGATGCGGCTTGGATAGGGGTCGCGCATAGCTTGGTTCCTGGTTGTTGGTTGCTGGTTCCAGGCTGTCGCAACAAAAACCCTGCCCCGACCCGCTTCAAAGCCCGCTCGCAACCTCCAACGACTGCCGCTGCCGCACTTGCGCCTCGACGACCGCCAGCGCTGTCATATTGACGATGCGCCGCACTGTGGCGGAGTTGGTGAGCACATAACAGGGTTTCTTGAGACCCATCACGATCGGTCCGATGCTCACACCATTGGTCAACACGCGCACCATGTTGAAGGTGATGTTGGCCGCATCGAGGTTGGGAAACACGAACACATTGGCCTGCCCGCGCAAACGCGAGCTGGGGAAAATGCGTTCGCGAATGGCTTGATCGAGCGCGGCGTCGGCGTGCATCTCGCCCTCGACTTCAAGATCGGGCGATTGATCGCGCAACAACGCCAGCACTTTCTGCATCTTGCGACTGCTCGGGCTCCAATCGCTGCCGAAATTCGAATGCGAGAGCAACGCAACTTTCGGTTTGATGCCGAAGACTCGAAGGCGCTCGACGGCCATCTGCGTGGCCTTGGCCAACTGCTCCGCCGTCGGGTCGTGGCTGACGTAGGTATCCAGGAAGAAGAACGTGCCGGCGTCGCAGGTGATTGCGCTCATGGCTGCCGGTTTGTCGACGCCGGGCTCCAGACCCACAACCTCTTGCGCGTACTGCAGTTTGCGCGGAAAGCGACCGACGATGCCGCTGATCATCGCATCGGCCTCGCCGCGCTCGACCATCAGCGCACCGATCACGCTCGAACGCGAGCGCACAATGGCTTTCGCGTTGGCCGGCGTGACGCCGTTGCGCTCCATGATGCGATGGTAGTGCTGCCAATACTCTTGATAGCGCGGGTCAGAATCGATGTTCGTGACTTCGAAATCTTCGCCGGGACGAAGCTTCAATCCCATGCGCGCGATGCGTTGTTCGATCACCGCTGGACGGCCAATCAGGATCGGCTTGGCAAAGCCTTCGTCGAGAATCGTCTGCACACTGCGCAGCACGATTTCTTCTTCGCCCTCAGCAAAGCACACGCGCTTGGGATCGCGCCGCGCAACCTCGAACACCGGTTTCATCATCAGTCCGGTGCGGAAAATGAATTGCGTGAGCGTCTGCCGGTAAGCGTTCATATCGGCGATCGGCCGACGCGCCACTCCCGACGTCATCGCCGCTTCCGCTACGGCCGGCGCCAGGCGCACCAGCAAGCGCGGATCGAAGGGTTGGGGAATCAGATATTCAGGGCCGAACGAGCGGACTTCCCCGCCGTACGCTGCCGCCGCAACGTCTGAAGCCCCCTCCCGCGCAAGCTTGGCGATGGCGTGCACGCACGCCAGTTTCATCGGTTCCGTGATGGTCGTCGCGCCGACGTCCAGGGCGCCACGGAAAATGTACGGAAAGCAGAGCGCGTTGTTGACTTGATTGGGAAAATCCGAGCGACCGGTGGCGATGATCGCATCGGGACGAACCGCCAGCGCCTCGTCCGGCATGATCTCAGGCGTTGGATTAGCGAGCGCCAGAATGATTGGTCGCTCGGCCATCTTGGCGACCATCGACGGCTTCAGCACACCCGCTGCCGACAGACCCAAAAACACATCGGCGCCGGCGATCGCGTCGTCGAGGGTTCTCAGCTCGGTGTCGCGCGCGTAGCGCAGTTTGTCGGCGTCCATTTCCTGCGGTCGGCCGTGGTAAACCATGCCGCAACGGTCGGTGACCCAGATGTTGTTTTTGTTGACGCCGAGCTGCACGAGCATATCCAGGCACGCGATGCCCGCCGCGCCGGCACCCGACACCGCCAACTTGATCGTACCGATGTCCTTACCGATCACGTGCAGCGCATTGACCACCGCGGCGCCGACGATGATCGCGGTGCCGTGTTGATCGTCATGGAACACCGGAATTTTGGTGCGTTCGCGCAACTTGCGTTCGACGATGAAGCACTCAGGCGCCTTGATGTCCTCCAGATTGATGCCGCCGAACGTCGGCTCCAGACTGGCGATGATGTCTACCAGCTTGTCCGGGTCGCGCTCGTCGATTTCGATGTCGAACACGTCGATTCCCGCGAACTTCTGGAACAGGACGCCCTTGCCTTCCATGACCGGCTTAGCTGCCAACGGGCCGATAGGTCCCAATCCCAACACCGCCGTTCCATTGCTGATCACCGCAACCAGATTGCCGCGCGCGGTCAGACTCGACGCCTGCTCCGGATCGTCGACGATTGCCTCGCACGCCGCAGCAACCCCTGGCGAATAGGCCAGCGACAAATCGCGCTGCGTGGTCAATGCCTTGGTTGGCGTGACCTTGATTTTGCCCGGCGGATGCTGGCGGTGGTACTCAAGCGCGCTCTGTTTGAGCTGCTCAGAAATCGACATGGCCGGACACTCGCGCGTGAAGATGGACGGCGAGGATAACATCCGAAGTTTCAAGCCCCCATTGCCTGCCAACAAGTGCGACTGCAAGCCCTCATTGCCTGCCAACAAGTGCGACTGGGCCGGGTCCAACTAGTAGTGAAACCGGCACAGTGCTTCCAAGACAACCGATTACCGCGCAAGTCCTCAATCTTCGAAGCCATTCGCGAAGACCTGCTGCGGTGCGGAACGTCCAGTCAAAGGCCATTCTACAGTGCCGCCTCCCCCTACGGAGTTGTGGTTGCAAGTCAGCACACCATTCACCGGGTTGGAAAGCGACGCCGTTGCACTGAGCCGTGCGATCAACGTTAAGTTCGCACCTGGGTCTAACGCCCGCGGTAGCGCGATACCATCAGCACGAGTGTAGCCGAGACCGGTGACCTCACAAGCGCTGATCTCAATCGCAGCAGCACCATTTGCGGCGTCATTGGTCAGAGTTACTGTTAGCTCGCGGTTCTCCCCGTACACAACACTACCGAAGTCCAACGTCGTACCCGCATCAGGTTGGCTGGCAAGTACGCCGGGTGTGTCACAACGGACCAAGATGTTGGTCACGTTTGCAGTGCCAATCGTACCGCTTCCGTTTGTCACACTGCAGATCTGGGTGGAAGGCTGCGTCTGGACGGCTACGTTGTAGGTAGAACCAACCATCTGAGACGTTGCAAACACGAATGCGCCATTTGCGTTGCGAGTCAGCTCCTCACTTGTTGTCGAATTCCGAAGCACAACGGAGAGCCCCGTTCCGAGCCCCGAAATCAGGCCGCCGATGGTGTACTGTGTAGTGCAAGTCACGCTGATGTCGGTTACATCCGTCATTCCAACGGTACCGACCCCGTTCACTACTGTACATGCGGATCCGCTCGGCAGTGTCTGCACCGTAACGTCATAGGTCGAGCCATTGGTCTGTGTGGTAACGAAATTGAAGGGACCATTGGCATCTAAAGTCAAACTTTCGTTGGTAGCTTGATTCCTCAGTACCAGGCTCTTTCCACTATCGAGACCTGACAACTGGCCACCCACGCGAAAGCGAGTTTGTGTGCAATTGACCAAGATGTTGCTAACGTTCCCAGTGATGCCCGTCCCTTGTCCGTTCGCAACCTCACAAACGTGATTGGCGGGCTGGATGGCGACTGTTACCAAATAATCCGAATTAATTGTTAATGCGTCGGCAAAACTAAATGGTCCAGATTGAGAAATACTCATGCTCTCAGCACCATTGAGCTGTAGGACCAATGTACCGCTGATCAAGCCATTCACCTGGCCGCTGACCGAATAGCGTGCCAGTCGTGTCGAGCGTTTGTACATGCGCCCTCGTGCGTCATATTCCGTGGAAACAACTGTTCCACGCGCATCGATAGTCTCAATAACCTCACCTGCACCGTTGTAGGCGAAAGTCGACACTCCGCTGTCTGGATCGGTCTCGGTGATCTTTCGCCCCATCGCATCATGCACATGAATGGTCTCTACCGCGCCGCCACCTCCATCGCGAAGTACACGCGACTGGTTGCCGTAGGCGTCATAGAAGTACTGAACGACTAAGCCCTGCATATCCGTCGTTGAAACGACCTCACCCATCGGATTCTTTTGGATGGTCTCCATCAGAACGTCAGTGCTCGTTTGCCCACGGAAGGTCTCGCGCCGTTCGCTGAGCGGATCTGCCGTGCTTGAAATCGCACGACCAATCTTGATCTCGGTGTAGGCCCCATTCGGTTCCGAAACCCGACGCGGCCGATCCAGAGCGTCGTAATCACGCAGTGTCCATAAGCGATCGGCAGTACACGGCACGTCTGCCCCATTGTTGAAGGATGGCGCACCTGCCACGGGTGCTCGCGTCAGGAAAAAGGGCTCTGAACGCCGAGCTTCGCGACCTCGCCTGTCGAAATACACGCAAGTGGCCACAAGCTGCTTGTTCGCAAAGCCTGCGCGGAGTTCAAGTTTAGGATCGTTGGGGTCATTGAAGCTTTGCTTGACCTCGATGATCGGACGCGCCAGAGGATCGAAGTACGTCCAAACCGTCGGCTGCTCCGTGGTCGTGGTTTCCTGCCGATACACCGCATCGGCGGGGCAATCGACTTCGTCCACGCCCTGATTGCGACCAGGACACCAGCGATAGCGGATGTTCGATTCAACACCGAACAGACCTTCGGCCGTCTCCGTCATCGTGCGCGACAGTCGGCCCAGCACGCCGTATTCGGACTTGCTTTCCGCATAGCTGCTGACGTTCGGGTCGACCAACTTGCGGACATGCGTTGGCTGGCCGAACACATCGCGACTCAGCACTTCAGAATCAGTCAGCTCCACCAGGTTGTTCACCGCCGTCGGCGAGAAATAGGGAGAACGGGTGGCGACCTCGTAGCGCCCGCGCGCATCGAACTGCGTCTTCGAGTAGCGATGGACCCGACTTCCGAGACCGGCCGCTGCGGGCTGCATGCGCACCTTGCTGACATCAGTGGGGTCATCGCAGTCGGTGAGCGGGACATCGTTGCTGCAGGTCATGGTCAGCGTCCGATTGCCGAACACATCGTGGAAATACCGCTGCCGCACGAACGGGGCCGCCGCCTCGCCCGCACCCGGCTCCGCAGACTCACCGATCAACAGCCCAGTCCGCATCGGGGCCGTGAAGTCGTACAGAAAGTTCGCATTGCGACTCCGCGTCAAGAACTGCCCCGGGTTGGCCGGATTGGGCCGGCGCGTTGTTGATGCGGTGCTGGCAAGCCGGCCAATCCGCCATTGCACGACCGGCTCCGTGCCGGGCACCTCCGTCACCGAATTGATATACGTGTTGAAGGTCCGTTGTCGCGCGGCCTCATTACCATTGCGATCAAAATGTGCGGTGACGGTTTGCGTCGGGTTGCCGAATCCATCGGTGTAGCAATAGCCATTGATGGTGCTGGACGCCAATGCACCATCGCGCAGGTCAAACGCCTTGTCCTCCTGCAGTCGAACAAAGGGAAAGACCGGCTTATTGACGGCGGGACGAAACGGCGATGCTTGATCTGGCCCGACCGGCAACGCCAAATTCACCGTCAACAAGTCCGCCGGGCATGCCTGATTACCCCAAACGGCAGCACATTGCTCTCCCGCTGCGCCATTGCCAGTATCACCCAAACCCAGGCAGCTGTAGACCAACCCAGAACTACTGATCAATTGCCCCCCGAAAGCTGGGTGTGATTGCTCGGCGGGTTCGGTGCCTACCGGTGCGCTGGCGAAGCAACCTTGGGAGAACTCGGAATTAGCGTGACAAGCGAGCAACAGATTGTTGTTGTTCGCATCACTGCTGTCCAGCACCAAGCCCCCGTTGCGCACGAACCTTTCGGTCAGCTCGGGCATTCCCACAAACGGGAAATCCTGTCGGTAACGTGTGCGCGTCATCACGGTGCTGGCCGTCGCGGACGAACTGCCAACCGTGTGGTTCTCATCAAAAGCAGTTACCTCCCGAAAGCCGAGGAAACCGCGCCCGCCCAGCTGCACCCTGGCGCCAGCGTAGCGGTAGCGTGTACGCGCAACGGCGTCTCGATCGCCAAACACAGGCGCGGTGCTGGTGATCTCCGCCACTACGAACATCGGCGACAACATATCCAACACCGGCGAACCACGGCCGAAGCTGTTCACTTCGTCATTGTTCGGAGCAGCGTCCAGGCGTGAATTCACATCCCGCACATAGACCGCTCGATTGGTCAATGGCAGATAGCGAATCGTCGTCTTCGCGCCGAACGCGTCCTCAACGCCGGTGATCACATCTCGCGGCGAATAGCGCGACTCCGCCAACGCAAATGTGACCTGTTGCTGAGAGCTGCCGTTCCCGCGCGGCACGCCATGCAACACCATCAACATGTCCGATACACCGTCGCCATTGAGGTCCGTGTAGTAGTTGCGGAAATAGCCCCCACCCTGAATGATCAGGCTGCAATTCGGCAAATCGAGGCTGCGTGGGCAAAACCCACCGCCAATTTCCAAGCCGGCCAACAATCGGCCACGCATCGTGTTTGCATCCAGAGTAGAGCTCGGCACCCATTCGTTGACGGTTGAACTGAAGTTGTTCATCCGCAACAGTTCGACCCGACCGTTGCCGTTGGTTTCCGCCACAGAGGTATAGGCGACATCCCATTCCGGATTCGCCCTGGGCACGGTCAGAGAAAGATTCTCTGCGAATCCTTTTCCCGTGTTCGGCACAAAGCGCCAGTCTCCGGATGCGCCGGCAACCTTGTGCAAGAGGTCGGGTAGTCCGTCCGCATTGAAGTCCGCCACCTGCGGTGGTTGCCGAACGTTACTGGCGCTGGGTGGTGGAATGCTGTTGTTGGTGTCGGCCCACAGTTGCTTGAAGACCGCGATCTCGTTTGCAGTCCCCGGGTTCTCGAACCCGGCGAAGCGCATGACGTGGAAGCGCGCGTCGCCGACTGCCGTCCCATTCTGGTACACCCGGACGAATGCGAACAGATCCGCCGCTCCATCGCCATCTGCGTCTTCCAAAAAGCGCTGATAGCGACCGTCGAACTTCTCCAGCTTGCAGATTCGACCAGCAGTTTGCGCGGCGCATGGCGTCCCGGCAGCGAAATCAAAACGCACCGGAATCTCGGCACTGAGCTCGGGCCCTTTCGACGTCCGCTGCCATTTGCGAACTCGATGATCGGCACCCAAAACCGCAGGGTTGGCATTGGGCCGCACGTCCAGAATGTCCAGAATACCATCACCGCTGAAATCACCGACGACGGAATCTTCATATGCCAGATAATTGCCCAGTTGCGATCCTGATGTGCTGAATACGCGGCCGTTTGGAAGAGGCCGCCCCATGGATCGCAGCACCACCCAGCGGTCCTCAGTCCCAACACGCGACACCATTACCAGATCGTCCCGACCGTCTCCGTCCATATCAATCAGGTTGTAGTCGAGTGGTGTGTTGTCAGGCAGCGTCAGCGGCGTTTGGCTCAAGCGTTGAAGCTGAAAGCTCCCCGTGCTGACCCACGTCGAAAACATCACATAGATCTTTCGGCTGACGGTGCGATACACCACATCCTGCATGCCGTCCGCATCGATATCGCCGACCTCCGCGTCAACGATGTAGTCCGTGAAGTCCGGATTCGAGGAAACCTGCGCTGCGGCGGCGGTACTGATCAAGTTGGTGCCCAACTGCCAGGTGAATTTGGTCGGCTTCAGGCACACGGTACCCGCACTCTCGTCGCGGCATTCCAGGATTTCGCTCAACAGGCGCACACCCGAGCCCGAATTGCTGTCGATGTAGGTCATCCGATAGGAACGCAGTTGCACCAGTTGGTTCTGATTGTTGCGCTCACTGACACGAATCCGCGTCAGCTCCTGCGTCTGCGCCTCGCGCGAGTCCGCCATCCAGCCGATGCGCCACGTGTTGGCCGGGCGCGTGATGTAATCAAACTCGATCTGGCCATAGTGGGCCTGCGTCGCCCCGCTCTGTCCTGGTAAGTTCAAGCGTCCGCCGTACTCGATACGCCTCAACACCTGCTCGGTGCCCGGAATGGTCGTACCGTCCGGCTGGACGGGGATGGTGACTGGGTTTTCCTGGTAGATGTAGTCGACGTAGTTGCCCAGATTATCGACCGTGCGATTCAGTGCCCACTGCACCGTGGCGCAGGCCACGCCTGTGGTTCCACCGCAGCGGATGCGTTCGAGTTTGGAGTCGGGCGTGCGTCCGTAGAAGCTGGTGGTGTTGTCTCGGCTGTGGACTTCGAAATAGTCGGGGCCAGTGTATTCGGCGGGGTTGGTGCTGTTGTTGCCGCCTCGAGAGGTGATGCGCGTGAATCGGTCCAACTCAAGTCTGTATTCGGCACCATTGTCTCCATACGGTGTTCCGGCTGAGGATCGCAATTGCGAACCCGAGCAAAATCGATCAAAAGAGCTAAGGGTACTACCGGGCGGATTGGACCCGCCCACTTCTTTAGTACCAGAACAACGATTGATCACACTGAATGATTGAAGGTCCCACCCGATTCCCGACACACCGAAACTTGATCCTGATTCGTACGAAAGTACTATGTCCTCCATTCGATTTTGTGACGCCAGAGCTATCGACAGTTTGGCGTTCCCCTCTGGCAAAACTTCAAGTTTGACCTCCGTCCGATCAATTGAATCGAAAGAAGTTGCCGATGCGACAGACCATGCTGCTGAAACGAGAAGAAAAACAAAATGCATACGCTTCATTTCTCTGCCGCTCCAAGTTTCTCTAGTTCCGTGTCGCCGATGTTGTTCATGTATGTCCAAGCAGGATTGAAATACTGGTTCGTGATGTTCCTTGCTTGCAAATCGAGCATCTTGGCATCTCCGTTGTACAAAGCTCTATAAAAAGCTGTGTAGTTACTTTTTAACTGCAGAAGGCCTGACACTCTCTGTGCAAGGATTGCATGATCACTTGTTGCGACTCCAAAGAAGAAGTTTCCAAAATCTGCTGCTTCTTTTTGGCACGCAAAATGAATCCTCCAATTCTCGTAATTTTTAAAGTCTAACGGTCCTCTCGTTCGAAAAAGGTATGCTCTCAGGGGCAGAGGAGTGTCACGCAACTGCTCTACCGTTGGTATATTGGGGAAGGCCTTGTAGAGCCCGCTTCGCAATTCTCTCATTCTAGGCAACAGCGCATTGGCCCGCTCCTGCGCCTCTGTCGTCATGGCGTTAAAAATGAAGCCAAAAGATGCAGTTTGAGCACCATCACTGAAGCTACCGCCAAACACTTTTGAGCCAACACCTCCAGCCACAGTGGACGCTGCCCATCGTCCTATCATTGGCCCGTCAACACCAGACGCTGCTTTCCCAAAAGCCCCAGAAACAAACCCTTCCATAAAAGAACCGCCCCGCAGAGCACTGGCGGATCCGCCAACGGCACCGTGCAAAACTACAGCCTCCCTGAATGTGATTCCACCTCGCGCAAGAGAATTTCCAATCGAAGTCAATGCGCCCGCCTGCAAAGCACCGATTGCTGCAGCCTTGAGATCACCGCCGTTCAGCAGACTGCCGACGGCACCGCCGATGATGGATTGAATAATCGCTCCCCCTCCAGGAAACAATATATTTCCAACGACCTGCCCGATGACTTGTCCGACATAGCTGCGGAATAGATTTCTAGCAAGTTTTTTCAGCTTCTTCCAAAACAACCCGCTTGGATCTGTGAACGACAACGGGTTATTCAACACATACGAATACCGATTCCAGTTCTGCGCATTCAGCGTGTTCTGCACCACCGGATCGGGTTGCAAAAATCTGCCGGTCAGCGGGTCATAAACCCGGCCATTCATATGAATCAGGTTCTGGGCGTCGATATGCTCGTGTCGAGTAAAGCCACGCGTGGTCGTCGCACTCAACATCGCAGGCGTGAGCGCCTGCCAATTCGGCGCGCGGCGATTGCCGTGGGCGTCGAAGCTCAGGCGCTCGACAACGTTGCCGTTTTCGTCGGTGATGGTGTCGACGGAACCCAGGTGATCCGAGAACAGGTAGCGGCGTTCGACGGGCGCGCTGCCGCGGCGGGTGAGCACCAGATCGTTGCCGATGTAGCGCTTGATTTCGTTGGGCTGCCCGCTGCGTTCGATGTACTCCACCGTGCCCACGTAGCGTGTGACGGTACTGCTGCCCGGTTGCAGGTCGATTCGTCGATAGCGCTTGCCGGCAGCACCGTAGGCAAAACTGGTGCGCAGACTGCCTTGAATGGTCTGACTCATTTGGCCCAGCGCGTCGTACACCATGCGGCGGTTGCGGCTGGGGTTCGTCGCGTGCGTTTCGCGGATCCGGTTGCCTGCCGCGTCGTAATCCATGCTCAGGCCAAAGGCTTGTGTCACCTGATGCGGACTACGCGAAGCGATACTCAAGGCACCCACGCAGCCCGCTCGTCCGGCATAGGTATAGGCTTGAGCCACCGGATGGCTGAGATCGGCTTTGGAGCAGATGTTGCCCAGCCAGTCATAGGTCAGCGCGATGGTTGTTAACGGCGTGGTGGGTGTGTTGCCATTGATCCGGGTCAGCTCACCGCGAATCAGGCGATTGGTTGTGTCGTAGCGGAACTCCTCCCGCTGGCCGCCGCCTTGTGCAGGAGAGCGCCGGTCCTCGCGCGCGAGGAGGTTGTCGCCCTTGTCGAAGTCGTAGTCGAGATTTTGTACCTGCGCGGTGGCGTCCGTCAGCGGGAATGCACTAGCAACGCCGGAGCGGATCCGATCAATCAAGCCCGACGCCGGATCAAAACTGCGCTCGACCAAAATCCCCGCCGCTTTGCGTTCGCGGATCACCTGGCCGCGCTCGTCGTGCTCCAAGTTGGTGACCAGCGGCAGGTTCCCGGCATTGTTCTCGCGGACCTGAAGCAGGAACCCACGCGCGGTGTAGCTGTTGGTGACGGACTCGGTCGTCGAGTCCTGGACGGTGTCGACACGTCCCAGGCTGTCGTAAAGGACATTGCTCGTCCACGTACGGTTGTCAAAGCTGGTGGTGGAGCTTTGCGGACGGCCGAGGGAGTCGTACTGCACTGACTCTTGATGCAATACCTGGCCGGTGGTGGTCCGGCGCGTTTGCGTGGCGATCTGTCCCAGCCCACCTGCCGCCGTGTCGTAGACGAATTCGTCGACGTAGTCCCCATTCGACGCGATGGCGGCCGGGCAACTGACCCGCCAGACGCGCTGCTGCGTACCTGCGCCAAAGCGGGTTTCCTCACAGGTCAACAGGGCGTTGCGTACCGTCTCGCCGCGCACGCAACTGAGCGCGCGAGTTTGCGGTGTCGTCGTCGCGCCGACAAAACTGAGCGTGCCGGTGGCGGCGCTGAAGCCCACGGTGCCGGCAGCGTAAACGCAGTTCGCCAGCTGTGCGGTGGCATTGGTGCCAGTGCCCGATCCGCCAAACGGCGTAACCGTAATGCTTGCCGCAGCGGTATCGCCAATGCCTGACCCGCCTACGAGCGCAATCATGCCCGGGTTCGCGACCGTACCCGCGGCCGGTGCGTAACTCAGGTTAGGTGCGGTGCTGGATCCCACGTTCGCGCAGCGCACTGTGACGGTAGCTTGGCTCAGCTCGCTGATCTCGCCCGAGGCGTTTTCCAGGAGGCAACCTTGCGTCGCAGGCTGCTGGCTGATCGAGACGCTGTATTTTTGACCAGGGGAGAAGCCTTGCTGGAAGCCCGCGCCGTCGCCTCCCCGAAGCTCGATCTCCTCCCCGTTCATCGAAAGGCGCATCTGCTGGCCCACAGCAAGTTCGCTGCTTCGCACTTCGACGCCATGCCGAGCCAGTTCCGTTTGCAGGCGCTGAAAGGCCAGTTGCGATGGCAATGAATCCCAGGGATTTTCGTTCGGTTGGCCCGTAAAGACGTCCGGCGTGACATATACCCACCCGGCATGGCGCGAACGCGAGAGATCAATCGCCGGTGTGAACAAATTCTCCGGCGTGGTATGCACCAGATGCCAGAAACGCTGCTTCGGGAACTGCCAGATCCACGCGTCTGGCCGCCAGTTCAGGTAGTTGGTGCCCGGTTCCAGATCGTATTGGTCTTCATGAATCAACAGAATATCGGCGAGTGGCTCAAAGCACTGCGGCACGTTCTTGCCAGGATTCAACACGATTCGAGCATGTGGATCATTTGCACGAATGTGATTCACCAAATCCTGATAGTAGGGCACGTCAGCGCAGGTGTCGGAAACCTCATCGATGAAGTAACCATCTAGCGCATAAAAGCTGCGGTAGCGGTCGAGATCTGCCTTGACTTCTGCTGCCGGCCGGAGTGCGCCGCTGCGTTTGGTAAAGACATAACCGATGGCTTCAATACCTTTGGCGCGAACGGCATTGATTTGCGCCTCAAGTTCGAGATTGATGTCGGGCGCGGTTCCATTGTTGGGATTGATGACCACCAATCCTACTTGTGGCGCAGCGTTCTCAACCCGTTGCCAAAGCCCGCCGATGTCAGGCGCAAAATAGGCTGGGATAGCAATGCGCTGAGCGTGGCGAGTGGCGAGCGGGACGGACAGGACCGGCGAGAAGTCGAACAGTCCACCGCTTTCTGCTTCGAACAGCACGTTGATTCGAGCCGCGTCCGATGCCGCATTGATATCGTCGCGGTCCAGCTTCCAGAGCAGGCTCCCGCTCTCGTTTCGATGGGTGACCTGACGAACAACCGTATTGAAAGAGAAATTGGACCCGTTCCCGGTGTAGGCGCGCAGTGCGTTGCCTTCCAGCAGGAAATCAGCGCCGATACCTTGGCGGCTGTAGCCCGTACCTGGATTGCGGTCCGCATCGATGTACGCGCGATACCCAGTCGGGACTGGTGCAGGGGGCGTTGTTACGACGAGATCGTCGAACCTCAGCCTTAGCAAGGCGGTGTCGGCGGCGAGGACTCCCCCTTCCAAGTCGAACACGGCGACGCTATCCCACGGCGGGATTGAGGCCACGTTAATGTTTGCGGTGATGGTCGCCTGCGTCGTGCCGTTGGAGACCGTCGCGGACAGGGAACCAGTCGGAGATTTCACTAACTCGAACTGATAAGTGCCTCCCGAGTTGAATTGAAAAGGCAGTGACGCAAGGTTTGCCAATTGCTCGGGCTGGTTACTCCCGTTGAAGCGCACGATAGTGAAGGCGCTGTTCGAGAAGGTGGATCCGCTTCTACGCATCTGCAGCCCAACGCCGCTATTGGGTAGCAGGTACCTGACACCGGATGCCAACGTGAAGGTAGATATCCCGGCGTTGGCGGAATAGAGCCCGACGATATGGTCAACCCGTGTATCCGCGTGGGGGGAGTACTTAAAGCGGAGGGTGACGCTCTCGGTATTGGAGAGGGCACGAGGTAGGTGCTTGATTGCCGCCGGTCGGCCCAACGCGGCCGATGTCGTCGGCGTCAGCTTCTGGTAGCGGAAATTGAGCGCATTGTTGAAACGATCCAGGGCGCCGATTCCGATCGTCGCAGTCGCCGGATTGACTTCCAATCGCTTCATCCAGCCACTCGGAAGCGACTCGCTGTTGTCACCGTCAAAGCTCTCATCCAGCAGAGTCGCAGGGCTTGGCAGATAACGAAACGTCAGCTTGACGGTCTCGCCATCGCTGGACACTGCCGGAGCAGCAACCCTTCCTGCCGATGTGAAGGTGTGCTCGACCAGTTGCTCCTGCGACACCAGATTAGGCGCGGTACCGCTTTCCACCCTGAACAGCAATAGGCTGGAGTTTGGAAACGCCGTCTCGCCGATCAAGGCGCGATCGACACGCCAGCGTAGCTGCGAACCGTTGTCCACAATCAACGGCGCAGCCAGCTGAGTCCAGGTGAAATCCGAACCCGAGCCGGTGTAGTAGTACAGCAGATCGCCCTGCAGCAAGTAGTCCGCGCCTACCCGCCCACCAAGGTCGCGAAAGCCGGTATTGATGTTGCGGTCCGTGTCGATCAGGACTTCTTTGCGCTGCCACGTGCCGCTGTACTGCATTTCGTAAACAACGCGCGATGCGTTGTTAGTGGCGGTTGCTGTCGCGATATTCGCGAGAGCAGATTCGGACAAGCCGAACGACAAGAGCAGCGTTGCGCACAGATGCGCGCCGACATTTCTGAAAGGTGACTGCTTGCTCCCCGAATTGATTGCAGTCGCCGCCACAAATTTACGCGCAACTAAGAACCAGTAACGCGCCGACAAGCTGACAGTGCGTGCTTGAGAAGCCCGCAGACGATCTAACACGTGCATTGCTTACCCCCAAGCCAAGCAATATCGGCAGTCCGGAAACCGCCCCTGAGCCATCCTTCCTGAAATTCAGCGCCTGTGGAAGTGCTGCTTTCTCGCAAATTCTGACCCGTGCTTTGACATAGTCCGACCGCCTTCACAACTTGATTTATTTGAATTTCCGCGTGCGATGAGTGCTTGCGTTGGGTGGACGTCACCGACAGTCATCCGGCGCGCAGTCTCCGCCTGGTTCAGGTAGCGCGGCCTCTACTGGCAACTCCGGTCATTGGGAATGGTTTTTGTGGCGATGGTCACTGCCAGGGTGAAAGCAGGCCGAGCTCTTTCCAGGAACTCGAAACTGGGCTCGATGCTTGGCGCCAGCGAACCCAAGCCTTCATCGTGAACTAGGGACGAATCGTCAACCCGGGGTTCTCATTCAGCCGCCCATCCTCTTCGATGATCGCGAAATGGCTGCGGTCGGCGTCGAACACGATCGGAACGGCAGGCTGAAACAATGGCTTGCGGACGAACTTCAGCTCCCAGCCGAAGCTCTCGATGCTATGCAGCGTTTCCAGTTGCGCGGTGTTGAGCAACTTCTCCAGCGCGCGCGGGACAGGTTTGGTCTGCGTGCGACGTTCGCGCGGCGGCTGCATGGCCATTCCCGTGTGGAATAGCTTTGTCAGCAAAGTGTGACGGCAAAGCTGGCACATTTCAATACGACGCCCAGCCAGCACCGCCGCAGTGATCGGACGATCTAATGTCGTGATTCTGACGATTGGACGCTGTAGATTCTGACGATTGGACGCTGTAGATTCTGACGATTGGACGCTGTAGATTCTGACGATTAGACGCTGTAGATTCTGACGATCGGACGCTGTAGATCCTGACGATCGGACGCTGTAGATCCTGACGATCGGACGCTGTAGATTCTGACGATTGGACGCTGTAGATTCTGACGATTGGACGCTGTAGATCCTGACGATTGGACGCTGTAGATTCTGCCAGCCTGCGCCCTCGTACCTTGCCTCGTACCGAAATCCACCAGCCATTTGCCAAACATCACACTAGTGTGGTGTCCCAAAAATAACTGGAAGAAATGTCCGATGGATTTCGGCCCGAGGCAAGGCGCGAGAAGGGTGAAAGTCGGCTGCTTTCGCGGCATGCCGCGAGCCGACTTGAACGCCCGGCGGCTGCGCCGCCGGGCCGGGCGTCATAGCAGCGCTATGGCGACGACGAGCAACGTAGCATTCGGGTCGAAAGACGCGGACATAATTGCAGTTATTTTTGGGACACCACACTAGCCGGGCCCGAATATGGATGAGTGGATAAGAATGGGAACCGTTGAGCTGCTGGCGATGCTCGGCGAGTCGCCTGTGGTGCTGATCCACGGACCCCGGCAGTGCGGCAAGACCACCTTAGCGAAGCAAGTTGCGGCGACGCATGGATACCGGTACTTCACGCTCGACGATGCCGCCGTCGAGACGGCTATTTTCGCCGATGCCGTGGGGTTCGTTGCCGATCTTCCCGAGCACGCGATCATTGATGAGGTACAGCGAGCTCCTAAGCTACTGTTGGCGATCAAAGCCGTGGTCGATCGCGATCGCAGACCGGGCCGCTTGCTGCTGACAGGCTCATCGAACTTGCTGCTGCTGCCGACGCTGGCCGATTCGCTGGCCGGTCGGATGGCAATCCTGCGGTTGCATCCCTTGGCGCAGAGCGAAATCGAGCGTACGAAACCCAGTTTTCTAGACGATTTGTTTTCAGCCTCCTTTCCCATGCAGCCAGCAACCCGATTGGGCGCGGCCTTGGCGCAGCGAATTGCAGCCGGTGGCTATCCTGAAGCGATTAAGCGCAGCGCCACACGGCGCAGGCGTTGGTATCGCGACTACGTGCAATCGCTGATGCAGCGAGATGTCCAAGAGTTTGCCCGCATCAGTGCGCTCGACGTGATGCCCAAGCTCCTGGCTGCGGCTGCGGCGCAAACCGCGAAGCTCGTGAACATCAGCGATCTGGCGGCACCCTTTTCGCTGAGTCGAACAACGATTCGCGACTACGTTGGAGTGCTGGAGCGAGTTTTTCTGATCGAACAGCTTTCGCCTTGGCATAGCAATCGGCTCAGCCGTTTGATCAAGACGCCCAAGCTCCACCTCGGCGATACCGGCCTTGCCTGCGCCCTCTTGGGCCTGGATGCCGCATCACTTTGGTCTGATCGGTCGATATTTGGCGCACTCTTAGAGACCTTCGTGTACCAGGAACTCAAGCGCCACGCCGACGCCAGGGACGATGACATCCGGTTTAGCCACTTCCGAGACAAAGACGGCAATGAAATCGATCTGATATTGGAGCGCGGTCATCGATTGGCCGCAGTGGAGGTCAAGGCGTCATCGACAATCTCACCCACCGATTTTCGGACGCTGCATCGCTTCCGCGAGGTGGTCGGCGAGCGATTCGCCGGCGCGGCCTTACTGTACGATGGCGAGATCTCCGTCAGCGTCGGGCACGGCGTATTTGCCGTGCCTTTCTCGCGTTTGTGGCAGAACGCCTCAACTACTTCCAGCCGGCACGGTCCATTAATTTGACCGCCTCAACCTGAAGCCGGCCCGCCTCGTTGACGTTGATCACGTCCTGACGGAACGCGCCCCAGGCCGCGACTTCAGGATCGGCGGCGACGGCGGCGTTGGCCGGGAACTCCAGGTTCAAGCTTGCGAACATGGCTTGCGCCTTGCCAGCCGACAGCCACTCCAGAAAGTGCTGCGCGGTCTTCGGGTTCTTCGCATGGGTGGTGACGCCAGCGCCCGATACATTGATGTGCACGCCGCTCTCGCCGGCCGCCTGATTGGGCCAGTAGAGCTCGACGCTGAGCTCAGGTTGGGCGCGCTTGAGGCGTCCGAAGTAATAGGTGTTGACGATGCCGACGGCGCAACGCCCGGCGGCTACCGCCTGGATGACTTCATCATCGCTGGCGAACGGATCAGCGGCGAGATTGGCGACCCAGCCACGAACAATCGCTTCGGTCTTTTCGGCCCCAAGTTCGGCGAGCATCACGGCAGTCAGCGATTGGTTGTAAACCTTCTTCGATGACCGCAGGCACAGTTTGCCTTTGAACTCAGGTTCGGCCAGCGCTGCATACGTGGTGAGCTGCTCGGGCTTCATCTGCGCAGGGTTGTAGATGACGGTGCGTGCTCGAACCGACAGGCCGAACCAGCGATTCTGAGGGTCGCGCAGGTGCGCGGGGATATTGCCGGTCAAGGATTTGGAATCGAGCGGGGCAAGCAATCCTTTCTCTGCCGCAAGCCACAGATTGCCGGCGTCCACGGTGACCAGCACATCTGCAGGCGTCGATTTCCCCTCGGCCTCCAGCCGGGCCAGCAGCGGCGCCTCTTTGTCGGTCAGAAACTCGACGGTAGTCCCGGTTTCCTGGGTGTAGGCATCGAACAGTGGCTTGATGAGTTGCTCGTTGCGAGCGGTGTAAACGACCAGCTTGTCGGCAGCGAAAACGGGGGTGACGGCAACAACAGCAAGCAAAGTCGCGATCAGGCGCATGGGAGGCTCAGGTATAAATGAGAATGAATCTCATTATGCATCAATCATCGCGATTGCCAAGCCGACGCCGAAGCCGCGTTCAGCGTCGGCAACGTCGATCTCATCGAACTTCCAACAACCACGAACCGAGAACCAACAACCCGCAACCGCCGTGCTAGTCTTCGCGCCGCTGTGCAGGAGAGCTTGGGGCGCGCCCCAACGCCGAAGGAGCAACCGCCCCGGAATCTCTCAGGCAGAAGGACTGCACCGGCACGTAGAACATCTGGAAAGCGTTGCGCAGTGGCCGTTTTCGCATTGACGCGACCGCCGAAGGAGTGACGCTCTCAGGCGAACCGACAGATGGGGCTCGACAGCGGTGCCGTCGCGGCAACCGCGTTTAGCCAATTCCTTCCGGAGCCTTTTGCGATGTCTACCAGCAACGTCAGTTTCGTGCGCCAGCCTCATGTCGCGAGCGCTTTCGTCGATCGCCATATCGGTCCGTCGCCGCACGAGGTCGCCGCAATGCTGGCAGCGATTGGCGTGGACTCGGTCGAGCAACTCATGAGCGAGACCCTGCCAGCGACGATTCGCCAGGCAAAGCCGCTGTCGATAGGTCCGGGCCTGAGCGAAACGCAGGCACTGGAGCGCTTGCGTGCGATCGCCCAGCGCAATCAGGTGATGACCTCGTTGATCGGCCAGGGCTACCATGGCACACACACGCCGCTGGTGATTCTGCGAAACATTCTCGAGAACCCGGCGTGGTACACGGCGTACACGCCGTATCAGCCGGAGATCAGCCAGGGGCGGCTCGAAGCGCTGCTCAACTACCAGACCATGATCACCGAGCTGACCGGGCTCGATGTGGCCAACGCGTCCCTGCTCGATGAAGCGACTGCCGCCGCCGAGGCGATGGCGGTGGCGCAGCGCGGCGCGAAGTCGAAATCGACCACTTTTTTTGTCGATGCCGATTGCCACCCGCAAACCATCGCGCTGCTCAAGACCCGCGCCGAACCTTTAGGATGGTCGCTGCTGATCGGCAACCCGGAATCCGATCTGCCGGGCACGCCAGTATTCGGCGCGATCTTCCAGTATCCCGGCACCACCGGCGCCGTGCGCGATTTTCGCGCCTCGATTGCGGCGGTGAAAGCGCAGGGCGGCATCGCAGTGATGGCCGCCGATCCGCTGGCGCTCACCGTTCTCACGCCGCCGGGCGAGCTCGGCGCCGATATTGCGATTGGCTCCACGCAGCGCTTTGGCGTGCCGATGGGTTACGGCGGTCCGCACGCGGCATACATGGCCGTGCGCGATGCGCTGAAGCGCTCGATTCCAGGGCGTTTGATTGGCGTGTC
The DNA here is from genome assembly GCA_022844135.1 of Lysobacterales bacterium. Lineage (GTDB taxonomy): Bacteria > Pseudomonadota > Gammaproteobacteria > Xanthomonadales > SZUA-5 > JALHMH01. The sequence continues at coordinate 8,426 of JALHMG010000032.1, read as the reverse complement.
GATCGACAGCCGCGGCCAGCCGGCATATCGGCTGTCGTTGCAGACCCGCGAGCAGCATATTCGTCGGGAGAAGGCGACGAGCAATATCTGCACCGCGCAAGTACTGCTTGCGGTGATGGCTTCGATGTACGCCGTGTATCACGGCCCCGAAGGATTGACTGCAATTGCGCGGCGCGTCCATGGGCTTACCGGCGTGCTCGCCGCAGGATTGAAACGCCTTGGATTCGCAGTGCGCGAGCGCAGCTTTTTCGATGCCATCAGCGTCGCTGTCGGCACCCAGCAGCGAGCGATCCTGGAAAACGCGCTGGCGGCGAAGATCAATCTGCGCGTGCTCGACGGTGCGCTGGGCATCAACCTTGATGAAACCTCGACCAGCGAGACCGTCGAAGCCGTCTGGCGCGCCTTTGGTGGATCGCTGAAGTACGCCGATGTCGCGGGCGAGTCTGTCATCCCGGTTGAGCTGCAGCGCAAGGGCGCGTGCCTCAAGCACCCGATCTTCTCGCGCTACCGCTCTGAAACGGAACTCTTGCGCTACATGCGCCGGCTCGCCGATCGCGATCTCGCGCTCGATCGCGCCATGATTCCGCTCGGCTCCTGCACAATGAAGCTTAACGCCACGGCCGAGATGATTCCCGTGACCTGGCCGGAGTTCGGCGCATTGCATCCGTTTGCGCCTGCCGATCAAGCGCATGGTTACGCCGAAATGTTCGAAGACTTGAAAGCGTGGTTGTGCGAGATCACTGGGTACGACGCGGTGTCGCTGCAACCCAATTCGGGCGCCCAGGGCGAGTACGCAGGCCTGTTGGCAATTGCCGGATACCACCGCAGCCGCAATGAAGCGCATCGCAAGATGTGCCTGATTCCATCAAGCGCGCACGGCACCAATCCCGCTTCGGCGCAGATGGTCGGCATGGAAGTGGTCGTCGTCGCTTGCGACAGCGAAGGCAATGTCGATGTAGACGATCTGCGCGCGAAGGCAGAGAAGCACAGCGCCAACCTCGCCGCATTAATGGTCACCTATCCATCAACGCACGGCGTGTTCGAGGAGCGCATCGGCGAAATCTGCGACATCGTCCATCAACATGGCGGCCAGGTGTATCTCGACGGCGCCAATATGAACGCACAAGTTGGCCTGTCGCGCCCAGGCGATTACGGCGCCGATGTAAGCCATTTGAATCTGCACAAGACGTTCTGCATACCGCACGGCGGCGGCGGTCCGGGCATGGGGCCGATCGGCGTCAAGGCGCATCTGGCCCCATTCCTGCCCGGACACATTACGCTCGATGGCGGCAGCGCGCCGGTGGGTGCGGTCTCGGCGGCGCCGTTCGGATCGGCCTCGATTCTGCCGATCTCGTATGCCTACATCCTGATGATGGGCGGCCCAGGCCTGCAACGAGCGACGGAAATCGCCATTCTGAACGCCAACTACATCGCCGCACGGCTGGATGAGCACTTTCCGGTGCTGTACAAGAACCACAATGGCCGCGTAGCCCACGAATGCATCATCGATCCGCGCGCGCTGAAAGACAGCGCTGGCGTGACTGTAGACGACATCGCCAAGCGCCTGATCGACTATGGCTTCCATGCACCCACGATGAGCTTCCCGGTGGCCGGCACGCTGATGATCGAGCCCACGGAATCGGAAGCTAAAGTGGAGCTGGATCGGTTCTGCGACGCGATGATTGCGATCCGCAAAGAAATTGCTGCCGTCGAGGCTGGCGCTCATGCCATCGAACAATCGCCGCTGCGCCACGCGCCGCACACCGTCCACGATCTGGCTGACGGCGACTGGAATCGGGTCTACTCGCGCATCGAAGCGGTGTTTCCCGCCGGCATGTCGCGTCAGGACAAGTATTGGTGCCCGGTGGGACGCGTCGACAACGTCTATGGCGATCGCAACCTGATGTGTACATGCCCGTCGCCCGACGAGGCGGCGCAAGCGGCCTAGTTGTGCTGGCTTACGGATTTGAGGGAGGCATTTTGAATCAAGAGCGAGCGCACCAGGGCAAAAGGCCACGAGGGCACGTGCTTCGTTCGAGGTATCCGGCGCCACTACAGATTGAGATATCGACTCGGCTTAAACGCGACCACTTTGGCCTTCGGTGTTTGACGACAACCGCTGAGGGTCAGCGACGTAACATCGACGACGATTTCCAACGAAGCACGTGCTCTCGTGCCCGCGTGCCCTCGTGCCCTCGCTTTCTGACTCGACAAGATCAACGCTCTATGAGGGCGAGCGCGCCCGTTCGCCCGACGGTCTGTGAAGGGCGGCGCAGCTGTTATCTGCAATATCGAAACTCCAGTACTTCGCAACACAGCGCCGTCGCCGAAAGCGTCGCGTTGTAATGCGGGAAAAGCAAAACGTCGCGCGCGCGCGTGACCCACGAAGGCGAAAGCAATGCCAAAACGCACCGACATCAAATCCATCCTTATCATCGGCGCCGGTCCGATCGTCATCGGCCAGGCCTGCGAGTTCGATTATTCCGGCGCGCAGGCATGCAAGGCGCTGAAGAGCGAAGGCTTTCGCGTGGTACTGGTGAACAGCAACCCGGCGACGATCATGACCGATCCGGACATGGCCGACGCCACCTACATCGAGCCGCTGCACATCTCGACGCTGACCAGAATCATCGAGAAGGAACGCCCCGATGCGCTGTTGCCAACGATGGGTGGTCAGACCGCGTTGAATGCGGCGCTGTCCCTGGCGGATGCGGGGGTCCTGGAGAAGTACAACGTCGAATTGATCGGCGCCTCGCGCGAGGCGATCAAGCTGGCTGAAGACCGCGAGCTGTTCCGCCACGCGATGGCCGACATAGGGCTTGCGTGTCCCAGCGCGAAGATCGCCCGATCGCTCGACGAAGCCATCGCTGCGCAAGCGAAGGTTGGCTATCCAACCATCATCCGTCCCTCGTTCACGCTCGGCGGCTCGGGCGGCGGCATTGCCTACAATCGCGAAGAATTCATCGAGATCGCCACGCGTGGACTCGACCTGTCGCCGGTGCACGAAGTGCTGATCGAAGAAAGCGTGCTGGGCTGGAAAGAGTACGAGATGGAGGTGGTTCGCGATCGCGCCGACAACTGCATCATCGTGTGCTCGATCGAGAACTTCGATCCGATGGGCGTGCACACCGGCGATTCGATTACGGTGGCGCCAGCGCAAACGCTGACCGACAGGGAATATCAGCGTATGCGCGACGCGTCGATTGCGGTGCTGCGCAAAATCGGCGTCGATACCGGCGGCTCGAATGTGCAGTTCGGCATCAACGCCAAAGACGGACGCATGGTGGTCATCGAGATGAATCCGCGCGTGTCGCGCTCATCGGCGCTGGCATCGAAAGCGACCGGTTTCCCGATTGCCAAGATCGCCGCCAAGCTCGCGGTTGGATACACGCTGGACGAGCTGAAGAACGACATCACCGGCGGGGCTACGCCGGCATCCTTCGAGCCGACCATCGATTATGTCGTCACCAAGATTCCACGGTTTGCGTTTGAGAAGTTCCCAAAAGCCGACGCGCGTTTGACCACGCAGATGAAATCGGTCGGCGAAGTCATGGCGATGGGACGGACCTTTCAGGAATCGATGCAGAAAGCGTTGCGCGGATTGGAAATCGGCAGCGACGGGTTGAATCCGCGAATCCAGGCGCCCTTCGACGAGGACAAGATTCGCGACCTCAAACGCGAACTGCGCGAACCTAAACCGGACCGCATCTTCTATGTCGCCGATGCCTTCCGCGCGGGCATGAGCGTCGATGACGTGCACGCGTTGAGCGCCATCGATCCTTGGTTCCTAGCTAACATCGAGGATCTGATCCTCGAAGAAAAATTGCTCGCAAGCCAGGGCCTGTCGGCCCTCAGCGCGCAACGCCTGCGCGCGCTCAAGCGCAAGGGCTTCTCGGATTCGCGGCTGGCAACGTTATGCGCCACCGATGAGGGCGCCGTTCGCCAACTGCGACGCGCGCACGGCGTCCGACCGGTGTACAAACGCGTCGATTCGTGCGCGGCGGAATTCGCAACGGAAACCGCGTACCTGTACTCCACGTACGAGCAGCAATGCGAAGCTGAGCCCACGCAGCGGGACAAAGTGATCATTCTCGGCGGCGGTCCCAATCGTATCGGCCAGGGCATCGAATTCGACTATTGCTGCGTGCATGCCGCGCTGGCGCTGCGCGAGGATGGCTACGAGACCATCATGGTCAACTGCAATCCCGAAACCGTGTCCACCGATTACGACACCTCCGATCGGCTGTATTTCGAACCGGTCACCCTCGAAGACGTGCTGGAGATCGTCGATATCGAGAAGCCCAAAGGTGTCGTCGTGCAATATGGCGGACAGACTCCGCTCAAGCTTGCCCGTGCGTTAGAACGAGAGGGCGTGCCGGTGATCGGCACCTCTCCCGACTCGATCGATCTGGCCGAGGATCGCGAGCGCTTCCAGAAACTCATTCAGGGCTTGGGCCTGAAGCAACCGCCGAATCGCACTGCGCGCACACCCGAAGAAGCCACCGCGCTGGCGCGCGAGATCGGCTATCCGCTGGTCGTACGCCCTTCGTACGTGTTGGGCGGACGGGCAATGGAAGTGGTGTATGCCGAGAGCGATCTGAAGCGCTACATGACCGATGCCGTGCGCGTATCGAACGACTCGCCGGTACTGCTCGATCGCTTTTTGGATCACGCCACCGAAGTCGATGTCGACTGCATCAGCGACGGAATCGACGTGCTCATCGGCGGCATCATGGAACACATCGAAGAAGCCGGCGTGCACTCGGGGGATTCGTCGTGCTCGCTGCCGCCGTTTTCCTTATCCAACGAAATGCAGGACGAGTTGCGGCGTCAGGTCGCGGTCATGGCCAAGGCGCTCAACGTCGTGGGCTTGATGAACACACAGTTCGCGATCCAGGGCGACGACATTTTCATCCTCGAAGTCAATCCGCGCGCCTCGCGCACGGTGCCGTTCGTGGCTAAAGCCACGGGCCGACCGCTGGCAAAAATCGCCGCACGCTGCATGGTTGGTCAAAGCCTGGAGCAACAGGGCGCCACGGCCGAGATCATTCCCAAATACTTCTCGGTGAAAGAGCCGATTTTCCCGTTCAACAAGTTCCCCGGCGTCGATCCGATTCTCGGCCCGGAAATGCGCTCAACGGGCGAAGTCATGGGCGTCGGCCGCAGCTTTGGCGCAGCCGTTGCGCGTGCGGCGCTGGCCGCCAACCAAACTCCGTTGCGGTTGGGCAGCGTGTTTCTGTCGGTGCGCGACGGCGACAAGCCGCGTCTGGTGCCGATCGCACGCGACCTGCTGGCGCGCGGTTTTCGCCTGGTCGCGACCGGCGGCACCTGCGATGCGCTGCTGGCCGCTGGCGTACCGTGCCAGCGCATCAACAAAGTCATGGAAGGCCGCCCCCATATCGTGGATCTGATCAAGAACGGGGATGTGACCTTTGTGGTGAACACCACTGAAGGGCGCCAGGCCATCGCCGACTCCTTCGCGATTCGCCGCGAGACGTTGCAGCAGAAAGTGCCCTACTCCACCACTGTGGCTGGCGCCAAAGCAATGCTCGGCGCGTTGGATTTCGCAGCGGTGGACACGGTGCATTCGCTGAAGGAGCTGCACGCGGAACTGGATGCTTGAGTAGCCCAAGGTACGCCCTGGGCCGTCTCATTGCGTTCCATCGAGTCGGCCGGGTGCGACTCCGACGCGCCGCAACGGAGTTTGCGGCGCCATGCTACTGCGGCGACCGTGCCGCAGCCTTGGCGGGCACGAAGCGTTTCAGCACGCTCGCCATGATTTCGCCGTCAGGCTCGGTTTGCTCCACTTTGACCGGCAAGTACTGATAACTCGGGGCGTGCCAACTGACGGTCTTGCGATTGGGATTGTCGCGTACGCGTTCGACGCGGATCGTAGCGATTTCTCCGCTGCCAGTCTGAATCGTCTCGTGCCCGACAACGAGAAAGCGCCAAGCCGAAACTTCGCCGCGCGACGCAACATCGATCGACAGCACTGATCCGACGTTGGCGCCATCGGCCAGCTTCTCTGCGACCCCAAGTACTGCCGCGTGCCGATCGAGGACGGGATTCGATGCACGATAGCTCCAGCGATCATCCTTCTCGCGCTCGGCAATCGCGCCATCGGCGGCGACATCCAGCGATCGCTCTCGCTTGCGGCCCACCATCTTCTGCTGATACCGATAACGTGTGGTCGCATAGCCAGCTGTGCCACGCTGCAACTGCGAACGCTCATCGATGCTCGCCGACAAGAATCCTGCCATGCCTTGAGTGCCTTCGGTGCGGCTGGCGAACTCAAAACTGCCCGGCGCGGTTTCCCTCAGCGTCATCTCCATCGTACCGAGCGCCTTGTTGTTGCGGGAGACGTCGAAGGTTGCGCTGAACGGATCGATCGCCAGTGCTTGAGTCGACAGCAAACAAAGTGACATGAGTACGGTTCGCACGAGGCGCGCTCCAAACTGATTCGATGCTGCATTTCAGCAATGCGGCGATGAACTCAGCCTGCATCGCGCAAAAATCGCCGCGCGCCGTTGCGTTTTGGGTTCACGCGCTCGCACACCCAAAGTCCGCAGCCATCGGCAGGCGCCCAAGCTTCCGCCCTCGCGGCGTCGCCTGCGGCTAACTGGCGCCGGTGCGCGCCAACGTGCGGATCGCATCGACCAGCAATCGATGTTCCAACGGCAGCAAACGTTCCGCTAGCGATTCAGCGGTGTCGCCGGGAAGCACGGGCATCCGCGCTTGAGCGATCGCAGGGCCGGCATCAAGTTCGGCAGTGACAAAATGCACGGTTGCGCCATGCTCGGTGTCGCCGGCAGCGAGGGCGCGCGCATGCGTGTCGAGCCCCGGATATTTGGGCAACAGCGAAGGGTGAATGTTGATCATCCGGCCTTCCCAGCGCGCGACAAACTCGCCGCTCAGAACGCGCATGAATCCGGCAAGCACGATCAGATCCGGCCTTACAGCGACCAGATGGGCACCGAGCGCGCGCTCGAAATCCGAACGCGAGCCAAACTCGCTGCGTGCAACAACCGCCGCAGGTACACCCGCTTGACGCGCCAGCTCGACGCCAGCGCATTGGCGATCGGCGAGCGCCAGAACGAGATCGACAGGCAAATCGCGCTGCGCCGCATCGATGATGGCGCGCAGATTCGTGCCTCGCCCCGACAACAGGACCGCAACCCGCATCAGCGAATGACCACGCGCTCGCCGCCGTGGGTGACGCTGCCGATGCGCCATGCGGCAAAACCGTCGGTCGCCAGGCCGGCAATCGCCGCATCCGCGTGCGCATCGTCCATGACCAGCACAAATCCGATGCCGCAGTTGAACGTGCGCCACATTTCGGACTGCTCGATATTGCCATGCTGTTGCAACCAGGCGAAGACCGGCGGCTGCGGCCAAGCGCCGCTATCGACAGCAATCCCCAAACCGTCAGGAATGACGCGAATGATGTTCTCCGATAGCCCGCCACCGGTGATGTGCGCCATGGCGACGATCGGCAGATCCGCCAGCAGCTTGAGCACCGGTTTGACGTAAAGGCGTGTCGGCGCCATGAGTGCATCGCCCAGCGTTCGACCGCCGACATCCACAGAAACATCGCCACCGGCGCGGGCCAGGACCTTGCGGATCAGCGAATAACCATTGGAATGCGGACCACTGCTCTCGATGCCAACGAGCACCTGGCCGGCGCGCACCGCGGAGCCATCGAGCATCTTGCTGCGCTCGACGAGGCCAACGCAAAACCCTGCCAGATCGTACTCTCCCGGCGGATACATATCTGGCATCTCAGCGGTTTCGCCGCCGACCAACGCGCAGCCCGATTCGGCACAGCCAGTGGCGATGCCGGCAACCACAGATGCGGCAATCTCGACATCCAGTTTGCCGGTGGCGAAGTAATCGAGGAAAAAAATCGGTTCGGCGCCCTGCACCAGGACATCGTTAACGCACATTGCAACCAGGTCGATACCGATGGTGTCGTGGCGCGCGAGTTGCTGCGCCAGCCGGAGCTTGGTGCCGACGCCGTCTGTGCCCGAGACCATGACCGGCTCGCGATATTTTTCGAGCGGCACGCGCACCGAAGCGCCAAAGCCCCCGACGCCGGCCAGAACTTCAGGGCGCATGGTGCGCCGCACCAGCGGCTTGATGCGCTCGACAAGCGAGTTTCCGGCGTCAATATCGACGCCCGCATCGCGATAGGTCATTGGGGTGTGGCTCATGGCGCGCTCAATCATTCGGAAATCGCGCGGAGCATAGGGGATGTCGATCGACTTAGCCGGATGGACGGGCGTCTCACTCGTGCCTGTCGAACGGTTCCGCCACTTAACGATAGGGGTCGGGACGGCCCGTGCCGCCCCGCCCTCCGAACCGTACGGGCGGTTCTCCCGCATACGGCTCTCCAGTGGGTGGTTTCCATATCAGGATTGGCTCGCGCA
>JALHMG010000031.1 GCA_022844135.1 Lysobacterales bacterium | reverse complement strand
CGCATGGATGCGCTGGCCGGAGGAGCGAAGCAGGAAGCGCAGCCGTGTTAGCGAGGAAATGGCAGCGAACACTCTGTCAGTACGACCAACTCGATGACTTCCACGCTGTAACAACGAAATCAAGCCATTTCATCGCGACCTCATGAAATATGCGGGCTAAAGCCGCAATCGCCTGAGTGACGAATGTTGTGCCGGCTGAATTGGTATGACGACCTAAGGAGTGTTCCCATGCTGCGCGACACCTACCCGTACTTCCTCGCCAATCGCGCGGTCTACGCGAACACCGATCTTGAGGTCACGGACAAGTACACGGGCCAGGTTGCTACGCGCGTCGCACAGGCGGGCAGTCAGGCGATCCTCGACGGCATTGCCGCCGCCGTGGCGGCGCAGAAGGCGCTGGCGAACTTTCGCCCGTATCAGCGAAAGGCAGTGCTGGAGCATTGCGTCAAGCGCTTCAAAGAGCGCTTCGAGGAAATGGCGCTGGCGCTGTGCATCGAAGCCGGCAAGCCGATCAAGGATTCGCGCGGCGAAGTGTCGCGCCTGATCGATACTTTCCAGGTGGGTGCCGAAGAAGCGGTGCGCATCGATGGCGAGGTGATGAACCTGGAAATATCGGCGCGTGCGCGCGGCTACCGAGGCTTCTGGAAGCGCGTGCCGATCGGGCCGTGCTCGCTGATCTCGCCCTTCAATTTCCCGCTGAATCTGGCGGCGCACAAAATCGCCCCGGCGATCGCCGCCGGCTGTCCGTGGGTGATGAAGCCCGCCAGCCGCACGCCGATCGGCGCGCTGATCATCGGCGAGGTGCTCGCCGAAACCGATCTGCCCATCGGCGCCTTTTCGATATTGCCGTGCCATCGCGATGGTGCGGATTTGTTCACCGTCGATGAGCGCTTCAAGCTGCTGTCGTTCACCGGATCGCCCGGCGTGGGTTGGGATCTGAAGGCGCGCGCCGGCAAGAAGAAAGTGGTGCTGGAGCTCGGCGGTAACGCTGCGTGCGTGGTCGACGAGGATCAGGGGCGCCGTCTCGATCACATCGCCGAGCGCCTGGTGTTCGGCGCCTATTACCAATCCGGCCAAAGCTGCATCAGCGTGCAGCGCATACTGATCCATCGCTCGCTATATGCGCCGCTGCGCGAGAAGCTCGTACAGCGCGTTAGCGCATTAGTGCATGGCGATCCGAAGAACGAGAACACGTTCATCGGACCGATGATTTCCGAGGGCGAGGCCAAACGTCTGCATGGCTGGATACAGGCGGCCAAAGCGGGCGGCGCGACGATTCTGTGCGGCGGCGAGCGCAGCGGCGCCATGCTCCAGGCGACGCTGATCGAGGGCGCCGATCCGAGCATGGACGTGAGCTGCCAGGAGGCCTTCGGTCCGGTGGCGATGATCGAGCCCTTCGATGATTTCGACCACGCGTTGGAGCGCGTCGACGACTCCATGTTCGGCCTGCAGGCCGGCATCTTCACCGACTCGATGAGCCGCTCGATGAAAGCCTGGGACGCGCTCGATGTGGGCGGCGTCGTCATCGGCGATGTGCCGTCGTGGCGCGTCGACAATATGCCCTATGGTGGCGTCAAGGATTCCGGTCTGGGCCGCGAGGGCGTGCGCTACGCGATTGAGGATATGACCGAGATTCGCTTGATGGTGGTGCGCGACCCTTGACGCGCGCACTTTGGTACGCGGACCCATGGTCCGCATGTTGGGTTCTTGCAGCTGATTCATGCGGACGATAGGTCCGCGTTCCGCAGGCCTGCTATTCCACTGCGCTCTCGCGCGATTCCTTGGCGCGGTTCGGATCCTGGATGCGTTGCAATCGTTCCATGATCACGCGCACCGCGTCGCGCCGCAGCTCGGCGCGGATGGTTTCTTCTTCTTGGGCGGCACCGATGGCTTGCTGTTCGTCGAAGCTGTACACGCGCGATAGTTCGATCGGTGTGTCTTTGAGAATTTCGCTGCCATCGGCGGCTTGTACGGCGTAGATCACTCGGTAGTGCAGTTCGTACTCGCCCACTTTGGCGCGATCGTCGAGACTGACGACGTGGCGCTCGTTGGTTTCCGAAACGATCTTCAGCAGGCTTGATGCCGGTTGGTTGAGTCCCTTCACGCTTGCGCCAGCGGCCGCCAATTCCGCTTCCAGATCGCGCACCAGCGGCGAGTCCAGATCGATCGCGTCGATGGCGACGCTGCCCATCGATTTGGGCAGCGGCGCAGCTGTGCGCATCGAGAAGCCGCAGGCGTGAAGCGTCGCGGCGAGAACGACAGCGAGCATTAACAAGCGCATGGCGGTTCCCTCTTAATCGGAAACAACGATGTTAACGAGTTTATCCGGCACGACGATGAATTTGCGCACGGTCTTGCCCTCAATGAACTTGGCAACGTCCGGATCGGCAAGCACCAATGGCTTCAGTGCGTCCTCGCCACTGCCGGGCATCGCTTCAACGCGACCCCGCAACTTGCCATTGACCTGCACCACGATCGTCACGATATCGCGCACCAGCGCTGCCGGATCGGCCACCGGGAAGGTTTTGGTCTCCAGCAGCTCCTCGGGATGTCCCAGGCGTTGCCACAGGGCGTGCGACAAATGCGGTGTGATCGGATTGAGCATCAGCGCGATCGCTTCCCAGGCTTCTTTGAGCACGCTGCGCGAGGCCGGACCCGATGGCACAAACTTACTGATCGCGTTGCTCAGCTCCATCACTTTGGCGATCGCGGTGTTGAAGGTGTAGCGCGCGCCAATATCGCGGTTCACGCCGTCGATGGTCTGATGCAGCTTGGCGCGCAGCGCTTTGTCTTCGGGATTGAGAGCGGCGCCGAGCGCGGGCGCATCGCCGCCGGCCACGAACTCACCTGCCATGCGCCATATGCGGCGCAGGAAACGCGCCATGCCTTCGACGCCTGCCTGACTCCATTCAAGCTGCTGATCCGGGGGCGCCGCGAACATCGAAAACAGCCGTACCGTGTCGGCGCCGAACTCATCGATCAGGGCTTGCGGGTCGACGCCGTTGTTCTTGCTCTTGCTCATCTTCTCCACGGCGCCGATCGCGACGGGTGCGCCGTCGCTCTTGGCCTTGGCGCCCACGATGCGGCCATGGCTATCGCGCTCGATGTCGACGTCTGCCGGGTTGAAGAACTGCTTCTTGCCGTCGACCTCGCGGTAAAAGGTTTCAGCCACGACCATGCCCTGGCACAGCAAATTGATCGCCGGCTCGTCGGACGCGACATAGCCGCAATCGCGCATCGCTTTGTGCCAGAAGCGGAAGTACAGCAAGTGCATCACTGCATGCTCGATGCCGCCGATATACAAGTCGATCGGCAGCCAGTAGTTGGCGCGTTGATCGAGCATGGTCGGCGCGTTCGGGCAGGTGTAGCGCGCGTAGTACCAGCTCGACTGTACGAAGGTGTCGAACGTGTCGGTCTCGCGCCGCGCCGGCGCGCCGGTCTCGGGATCGACCGTCTCATAGAACGAGGGCAACGACTTGATCGGCGAGGCCACGCCGTCGAAACGCACGTCTTCGGGCAGCACCACCGGCAACAGCTCCGCAGGCACCGGCACGGCATCTCCGTTGTCGCGATAAATCATCGGGATCGGCGCGCCCCAGTAGCGCTGGCGCGATACGCCCCAGTCGCGCAGGCGGTAGTTGACTTTGCGCTTGCCGCGACCTTCGCTCTGCAGTTTTTCTGCGAGCGTATCGAAGGCTTGCTGGTAAGTCTTGCCATCGAGCAAAGGGCCGGAGTTGACGCATATGCCCTTCTCGACAAACGCAAAATCGCCCGGAAGCGCTGTGCCCTCGGACTCCACGTGCCCCGTGTCCCGTGTCCCGTGCCCCGTTATCACAGTTCGAATCGGCAAGTCGTATTTGCGCGCAAACTCGTAATCGCGCTGATCGTGACCAGGCACGGCCATCACCGCACCGGTGCCGTAACCCATCAGCACGAAGTTCGCTGCATACACCGGCACACGCTCGCCGCTGATCGGATGGATCGCCTCACAGCCCAGGGCCACGCCCTTCTTCTCCATCGTCTCGACTGCCGCCTCGGCCACTGCGGCATGCCGGCATTCTTCGATGAACGCCGCCACGGCCGCGTTGCTCGCTGCGACCTTGCGCGCCAGCGGGTGCTCTGCGGCGACCGAGATATAGGTCACGCCCATCAAGGTATCGGGGCGCGTGGTGTACACCGTCAGCGGCGGTTCGCCATCCACAGCGAAATCGATTTCCAAGCCTTCTGAGCGCCCGATCCAATTGCGCTGCATGGTCTTGACCGACTCCGGCCAGCCGCTCATCTCATCGAGCTTCCCGAGCAACTCGTCGGCATAGTCGGTGATCTTGAAGAACCACTGCGGAATTTCGCGGCGTTCGACGATGGCGCCGGAGCGCCAGCCGCGACCGTTCTCGACCTGCTCATTGGCCAGTACCGTCTGGTCGACCGGATCCCAGTTGACCACCGAGTTCTTGCGATACACCAGCCCTTTTTCAAACAGCTCGGTGAAGAAGCGCTGCTCGTGCTGGTAATACTCGGGTTTGCAGGTGGTCACTTCGCGCGACCAGTCGTAGGCGAATCCCAACGCCTGCAACTGCCGCTTCATGTTGGCGATGTTGGCGTAAGTCCATTGCGCCGGCGGTACGCCGCGGGAAATCGCCGCGTTCTCTGCCGGCAGGCCGAAGGCGTCCCAGCCCATCGGCTGCAACACGTTTTTGCCCTTCATGCGCTGGTAGCGGCTGACCACATCGCCGATGGTGTAGTTGCGCACATGCCCCATGTGCAACGCACCGGACGGGTAGGGCAGCATGCAAAGGCAGTAGAACTTTTCCCGTGAGGCGTCTTCGGTGACCTCGAAGGCGCGCGTGCGCGCCCAGAACGCCTGGGCGCCGGCCTCGATCGATCGGGCGTCGTATTGCTCTTGCATGGCGATATCGCAACAAACTAGCGGGCGCCGAAGGCTACCCTCTCGGCTTAGTGCAGGGAACCCGCTTTCTGAGTCTCACCATGGCGCGGCGCTCTCGTTCCGCGTTCGCGCATCTCGTAGGGGCGCGATTCATCGCGCCCGGCTTTGGCGGCATTCAACAGGAGCGCACGGAAACGCTCCCGCATCTGGTGTGCCACGTGGTCAGGCTTGACTCCGCTCGGTTTTCCACCACGAGTACACCACGCCACCCAACAGCAGCGACACCGTCACCGTCAGGCTGATCGAGGCTGGCACTTTTCCATCGAACAGGAAATCGCCAGCGAAAATCTTCAGGCCGACGAAAATCAGCACCAAGGCCAGCGCGTACTTCAGGTAATGGAAGCGATGCACCAGCGCCGACAGGGTGAAATACAGCGTTCGCAGGCCCAGGATCGCGAAGATGTTAGAGGTGTAGACAATGAACGGATCGGAGGTGATCGCAAAAATCGCCGGCACTGAATCGATCGCGAACACCAGATCGGCGATTTCGATCAACACCAGGCACAGGAACAGCGGCGTGGCGTACAGCACGATCTTGTTGGCGTCCTTGCGATCGGGCAGGCGCACGAAGAAACGCTCGCCATGCAACTGTTCGGTCACGCGTAGATGACCGCGCATGAACTTGAGCAGTTTGTTGTTGGCGATGTCGGGTTCCTCGTCGACCATGCGCAGCATCTTGGCGCCCGTGAAAATCAGGATGGCGGCGAAGATGTACATCACCCACGAGAACTTCAGCACCAATGCGGCACCCAAGCCGATCATCAGCGCGCGCAGCACGATCACGCCGAGAATTCCCCAGAACAATACGCGGTGCTGATAAATGCGGGGAACCGCGAAGTAGGTGAGGATCATCGAAATGATGAAGACGTTGTCCATCGCCAACGCCATTTCCAGCAAGTAGCCGGTGAGATACAACTGCACGGCGGTCATCGCTTTGGCTTCGGGCGACGTCGCTGCCGCGAGCTGCGAGTCGAGCATGCCCGCTGTGCCTTGCTTCAGATAAATGAAGTACACGGCAACGGCCCAGGACAGTCCCAGGCCGAGATACAAGGCCGACATTCGCAAACTTTCGCGCGCGCCGATTTCATGTGCTTCGCGATGCAGCACACCCAGATCGAAAGCCAGGATGAGCAGCACCAGGCCCACGAACGTCAACCACAACCACACCGGCATGCCGAGCCAGATTCCGGTGAAAAATTCCATACGCGATTTCCGAAGTCGAATGTTGTATCGGGGCGATCGGCAGCGCCGATGAGTGCCCGTCCGTTGGCATCGACTCCGACATCGCAGCGCAGGAGCGCTGCCAGAGGGGCCCGCAGTCGAGTCAACTATTATGACACTTGGCCCGCCAGCTGACGAGATTGCCGTCATCGCGTTAGCCGACAGGCAAGTTGGGTGCGCTACACTTCGCAGCTGGAACCTTCGACCGATTCCCTTCGTGAGCAAAGACGCCTCGCATACCGATCGCGCCACGGTGATTGCCGCCCACGAGGCGGAAACACCGATGCCGCGACCGCCGAGCCTGATCGTGGTCAGCGGCGTGTTCCTGGGCCATCAGATGGATCTTGGCGATGCGCCGGTGATCATTGGCCGCGCAACCGAGGCTGATTTGAGCCTGCCGCATCCAAGCGTCTCGCGCAGCCATTGCCGCATTTGGCGCGAGGACGAGCGTTATTTCATCGAAGACCTGGGCGCGACCAACAAAACCTACTTGAACGGCCGAGTGATCGACAAGGCCGAGTTGCGCGATGGCGATCAGATCGGCATCGGCAATCACGCGCTCAAGTTTTTCTCCGGGAACAGCGCCGAGGCGAGCTATCACCAGGAGCTGATCGAACTGGCAGTCCACGACAGTTTGACCGGCTTCTACAACCGCCGCCATTTCCGCACCTTGCTCGACGAGGACATCGAACGAGCCAAGGCCGGCGAGACGCTGTCGTTGATCATCATCGATCTGGACCACTTCAAACGCGTCAACGACAGCTTCGGGCACCTCGTGGGCGATCAGGTGTTGTCGAGCGTTTCGCAGCTCATCCGCGAAATGTCGCCGCAGACTTATCGACTCGGCCGTCTTGGGGGCGAAGAGTTCGCGGTAGCGTTACCGGGTGTGGCGATGGCGGAAGCCACCGAAATGGCGGAGCGCTACCGGGCGGGCGTTCAAGCGCATCATTTCGACATTCGCGGCCAGCGCTATCCGATCACCACCAGCCTGGGCGTCGCGCAATGGACCGGCGGCATGGCTGGCAGCGCGGATCTGCTTCGGCTGGCCGATGAGCGGTTGTATCGGGCCAAGGGCAACGGGCGCAATCGCGTCGAGGCGTAGTAAGTGTCGCCAGTGCCGTCGGGTTTCGAGGAGGGCATCGTTCGCCACGGGTTGGTGCGAACACCCACAATCCGATTCGTGAACTCCCGATAACCGCTGATCCGGAACGCCGTTCCATCGCGCCGTGTTCCTGCGTTTAGCACCAGTAGCAGTACACTTACGCAACTTTCGCGCTGGGGGCGGGCCATGAGCCGCAGCAAAGTGGGGCATTACGACATCGTCGCCGAACTCGGTCGCGGCGGCATGGGCGTGGTTTTCAAGGGTTACGAGGCGTCGCTCCATCGCCACGTGGCGATCAAGATGCTCAGCGAATCGCTGGCCAACGACGCGCAGGTTGTCGAGCGCTTTTTCCGTGAAGCGCGCAGCATGGCGCAGCTCAACGATCCGCATATCGTGCAGATCTATTTCGTCGGCGAAGATCAAGGCCAGCCGTACTTCGCAATGGAATTCGTCGAGGGCGAATCGCTGAGCCAGCGTTTGAAGCGCGAAGAAGTGCTCGCGCCCACGGAAGCGGCGCGCATTCTGTTGCAAGTGGCGCAAGGTTTGTCCACGGCGCACGACCGCGGCGTGATTCACCGCGACATCAAGCCGGCGAATCTGCTCATCACGCAGCGCGGCGTCGTTAAAGTGGCCGACTTCGGCATTGCGCTGGCCTCGCAGGACTACAACAAGAAACTGACGGGCACCGGTCAATTCGTTGGCACGCCGGGCTACCTGTCGCCTGAAGTGTGCCTGGGCAAAGCCGTCGACCAGCGCTCGGATATCTTCGCGCTCGGCATCGTGTTCTTCGAGATGCTCACGGGCAAAACGCCGTTCAAGGACGAGTCGCCGCTCGGCATGATGCTGGAAGTGGTGCAGGCCGAAATTCCGGATGTGCGGCAAATCAATCAGGCGGTCGACCCGCGCCTGTCCGATATCTTGCGCAAGATGGTCGCTAAAGATCCGGCCGATCGCTATCCCGGCTGCGGCGAGTTGATCGCCGATCTGGTGGCGTGCGGCGTGAATGCCGCGACGCCAGTGACACCGGCCAAACCCGTCGCCGCGCCGCTGGCCGGTACGGCGGTCAATGCGCCGACGCCGCCGGAAATGCGCAAGCTGTCATCCGTTCCTGCGATGCCGCCGCCGGCGCCGGCGCCGGCTGGAACTGGAGCGTCAGCGCAAGCCGCTGTGCCTGCGGCGCGGTCGGCGCCCGCGGCAGCGCCGCGACGGTCCTCGGCGCTGCCGCTGGTCGCGGCCATCGCCGGGCTCGCCGTGGTCGGCGGCGCGGGCGCTGGCGCGTATTACTTCAACGCCTTCGATTTGCGCACACGGCTTGGTGGCGAAGCGGCGAGCGTGACCGCGCCGTCGAGTCCTGCCGCGCCAGTCGCCGCGCCGATCGCAACGGCGGCAAACACTGCAGCGCCAGCGGCCGATGCGGTCGCTGTAGCTTCGCCCGGTGCGCAAGCGGGTGCAGCCGATCCCGCGGCACAAGCCGGCGCCGAGCCTGCCGTTCCCGCTACACCCACCTCCAACGGCGCGCCTCCGGCGAGTCCGCAGGTGAGCGCCGAGCGGCCGCAATCGCCTGCCGCAAGCGCCGAGGTTGAGGAGCCGATCGCGAGTACGGCACCAATGCTCGCCGAGGCCGAGCCGGTTGCCGTGGCTGAGCCTGAGGCTGGCGCAGATTCCGGCGGCGAGAAGAAGCCGTTTGCGCGCATGGCCTCGCGCCAGGAAGAGCGCCTCGCTCGTCGCGCCGAATTGGCCGATCGCACGGCGGTGAAAATCGCTCGCGCGACGCCCGTGGAATCTCCCACGCAACCGCCCGCTGCAACGTACTCCGGCCCGCCGCGTGTGCTGGTGCTTGGCTTCGGCGATCCGGCGGTTGCGGGTGCTGCCGAACTCAGCATCGAAGAGCGCATTGGCGAGACCTCCGTGGTCCTGGTCGACGAGGATTTGGTTGGCCTCGCCGGTATCGAAGAGGGCGCGGCCGACATGGGTCGCCTCGTTAACACTGCATCGCGCGTCGCCGATTTTGTCGTCGTCGTCAAAGCCACGCCGCTCGGCTCGCAGCCGCTCACGTTCTATGGCGAGGTCATGACGCAATACACCGCGCGACTGGAGCTATCCACATACAACGTGCGCAATCGCAGCAAGTTGGGCGGGCATCAAGCGCAGGTGAGCTTTACGCACTTGAACGCCGATCCGCAAACGCGCGAAGCCATCGCGCCGTACTTGGGGCGAATCGCTGAAGCGATCGCCGGACGACGCGCACGGGGTTAAGCTGCGCGCCGCCCGCGAATCAGAGGGCGGCGCAGCGGTGGCTTTGGCCTGAGGGGCATTCAATGCGATGCCGAATTCCTTCTGCCATGTCCCTATAGCCAGGGCTCATTTCGACATCGGCGTTCGCATCTAGTAACGTGCTCGCTCCCAGTTCTTGTTGGTGAACGACGATGCGGACCACGCGACTTCTGATGGCACTCGCAATTGCCATCACATCGCTTTCGGCCACAGCTGCGAAAGTTGATCTGCTCAACGTCTCCTACGACCCGACGCGCGAGTTGTACAAAGACATCAACGCGGCGTTCGCGGCGAAATGGCAGGCGGAGCATGGCGCCGAGGTTAGTGTTCGCCAATCTCACGGCGGCTCCGGCAAGCAAGCGCGGTCGGTGATCGATGGATTGAAAGCGGATGTGGTGACGCTTGCCCTTGCCATCGACATCGATGAGATCGCCACTCGCTCTCGCCGATTGCCGCTCGACTGGCAAAAGCGGCTGCCGGACAACAGCGCGCCGTACACGTCGACGATCGTCTTCCTGGTGCGCAAGGGTAACCCGAAGGGCATCAAGGACTGGGACGATCTCGTCAAGCCAGGGATTCAGGTGATCACGCCCAATCCCAAAACCTCTGGCGGCGCGCGCTGGAACTACCTCGCCGCATGGGGCTATGCGCAGCGCAAGTTCGACAGCGAACGCGGCGCGCTGGAATTCGTGACGCAGCTGTTCAAGAACGTACCGGTGCTGGACTCAGGCGCGCGGGGCTCGACCACGACCTTCGTTCAGCGCGGTTTGGGCGATGTGCTGCTGGCGTGGGAAAACGAGGCGTATCTGGCAGTGAACGAGCTGGGCGAGGGCAAGTTCGAGATTGTCTACCCGTCGTTGTCGATCCTCGCCGAGCCACCGGTCGCGCTTGTCGACGGGGTGGTCGATGCGCGCGGTACGCGCGCTGTGGCTGAGGCTTACCTCAAGTTCCTGTACACCGAGGAGGCGCAAGAGATTATCGGCAAGCATTACTACCGGCCGCGCTCCGCAACTGTGGCCGCCAAGTACAGAGATCGCTATCCCGAGCTGGAGTTGCTGACGATCGATGCGGATTTTGGCGGCTGGACACAAGCCCAGGCGACGCACTTCAATGACGGTGGCTCATTCGACCAGGCGTTCGATGCGAACCGGCGCTAGTGCAATGACCGAGCCTCACGACGAACTCGACGCTGTGCGCTTCTATGGACAGTTCACGCACGAACTGGTGGGCGCGAAAGCGCGCGGCGACGCATTCGCCGCCCGACTGCACCTGGATGGGTAACGTGCGTATCGAAGCGGTCATCGATGGAAATGCGGGCGGCATGGTGCTTGCCGCGCGCCGTGTCGACGGGTCAAGCCTTCCCACGAGCGGCTTGCCCCTGCATGCTCCGGTCATGAGCGCTCGCGCCCGCCCGCATTCGGTGTTGCCCGGCTTTGGTCTGAGCCTGGGCTACACCGTGTTTTACTTCAGCCTCATCGTGCTGCTGCCGATCGTGGCCGTTTACACGCGCAGTTTCGCCGATGGTCTGGATGCGTTCGCTACGGCGGCCTTTTCCGAGCGCGCCATCAACGCCTACAAGCTGTCGTTCGGTGCAGCGCTGCTGGCCGCCGGCATCAACGCCGTATTCGGTTTTCTGGTCGCCTGGGTCCTGGTGCGTTACCGCTTCCCAGGTCGCCGTTTGCTCGATGCCTTTGTCGATCTGCCCTTTGCGCTGCCGACCGCTGTGGCGGGCATCGCCCTGACGGCGATCTACGCGCCGAACGGCTGGCTCGGGCAATACGCGGCGCTGCTCGACTGGAAGCTTGCCTACAATCCGGTCGGCATCGTCATCGCTTTGGTGTTCATAGGCCTGCCATTTGTCGTTCGTACCCTGCAGCCAGTGATTGCAGAGCTCGGCCACGCGCCGGAAGAAGCCGCTGCCAGTTTGGGCGCCGGGCGTATGCGCACCTTTGCGCGTGTCATTTTCCCGGCGTTGTTGCCGGCGTGGTTGACTGGATTCGCGCTCGCCTTCGCACGCGCCGTGGGCGAGTACGGATCGGTCATTTTCATTGCCGGCAACCTGCCGTTTGTGTCGGAAATCGCTCCGTTGCTGATCGTGGTCCAATTGGAGCAGTACAACTATGTCGGCGCGGCCGCGATCGCGGTCGTGATGCTGACTGCGAGCTTTCTGCTGCTGTTGATCGTCAACGTGTTGCAGGCCTGGGCAACACGGCGTGCGGGGGTGAGCCGTGGCTAGCGTTGCCGATCGCGAACCGTTGTGGGTGCGGCTTTTCTTGATCTCGATCGCCGTCGTATTCCTGGTAGTGGTACTGCTGCTGCCGTTGGCTGCCGTGTTTGCCGAGGCCTTCCGCCAAGGCTGGCAGGCCTACACCGAAGCCTTGGTGGAGCCAGACGCCTGGTCGGCGCTGCGATTGACGCTGCTGGTTGCAGCGATCGCGGTGCCGCTGAATCTCGTGTTCGGTGTGGCCGCCGCCTGGGCGATTGCAAGATTCGAGTTTCGCGGCAAGAGCCTGCTGGTAACGCTGATCGATTTGCCGTTCTCGGTATCGCCCGTGATTTCGGGCCTGATCTACGTGCTGGTGTACGGTCTGCACGGCTGGTTCGGCGAATGGCTGGATGCGCGCGGGCTGCAAGTGATTTTCGCGGTGCCCGGCATCGTTCTCGCTACGGTATTCGTGACTTTCCCATTCGTCGCCCGCGAGTTGATTCCGCTGCTTCAGGAACAAGGCAGCCAGGAAGAAGAAGCCGCACTGAGTCTGGGCGCCAGCGGCTGGACGATGTTCTGGCGCGTGACCCTGCCGAATATCCGCTGGGGATTGTTGTACGGCGTGCTGCTGTGCAACGCCCGCGCGATGGGCGAGTTCGGCGCTGTCAGCGTGGTTTCCGGGCACATCCGCGGGGAAACCAACACGCTGCCGCTGCACGTCGAAATTCTCTACAACGAATACAACTTCGTTGCGGCCTTCGCCGTCGCCTCGCTGCTCGCCCTGCTCGCGTTGATCACCTTGGTCATCAAGACGTTTCTGGAGTGGCGCCATGCCGGCGAATTGGCGGCGGCTCGCAGGCATTAGGATAGTCAATGGGAAGCAACAAGATCGGCAAAGCGGCTCGCTCTTCGATTGACCATTGACCGAAACAACAGACAACCAAGAACCCCAATGAACCTGACCCTCAACAACCTAAGCAAGCACTTCGGCGCGGTCAAAGCCGTCGATGACATTTCGCTGTCGATACCGAGCGGGGAGTTGGTGGCGCTGCTCGGTCCGAGCGGCTCGGGCAAGACCACTTTGCTGCGTATCGTGGGTGGCCTGGAGGCGGCCGATTGTGGTCAGGTGCTTTACGCGGGCGAGGACACCACGCGGTGGCCGATACAGAAGCGGCGCGCGGGTTTTGTGTTCCAGAATTACGCGCTATTTCGCAACATGACGGTGTTCGAGAACATTGCCTTCGGTTTGCGCGCGCAGCCGCGCAAGCAGCGCCCGAACGCTGTGGAATTGAAACGCCGCGTGGCGGAGTTGCTGTATCTGATCCGCCTGCCGGATTTGGCCGAGCGTTATCCATCGCAGCTCTCTGGCGGCCAACAGCAGCGCGTGGCCTTGGCGCGCGCGCTGGCCATTGAGCCGCGCCTGCTGCTGCTCGACGAGCCTTTCGGCGCGCTCGACGCGCAGGTGCGCAAAGAGCTGCGCCGCTGGGTGCGGCAAGTGCACGACCAAACCGGATTGACCACGCTGTTTGTTACCCACGATCAGGACGAAGCCCTGGAACTGGCGGATCGGGTGGTGGTGATGCGCGAGGGGCGCATCGAGCAAATCGGTACGCCGGATGAGATCTTCGAAGCGCCGGCCACGCGCTTCGTGCACGAATTTGTCGGCGAGAGCAGCGCGCTGCCGGTCGACGTGCGTGGCGGACGCGTCAGCTACGGCGGCCAGCAGCTCGATATCGACGCGCAACTGGCCGACGGCCCGGCGCATTTGCTGCTGCGGCCACAACATCTGGCGCCCGCGGACACTGGTATCGTCGTGCGTGTCGACGCTGCGCGCCGCGTTGGCCCACGGCGTCGCATCGAGGCCGTCACCAGCGCTGGCGATCGCCTGGAGTGTGAGGTCGACAGTCGCTTCGAAACCGAGCGCGGTCAAACGCTACATTTGCAGCCGACGCGCTGGCGGTTGTATTCGCGCGATACGGCGGGTTCGCCGTTGACCTGACGAGCCGCATGTTCAGTTCGGGAGTTGCCTGGCAAGCCGATCGACTGTCGCCCTGAAATCCACGCGTGTCGGATCGATCCAGGTAATCGCACTGTCCCCACGCAGCCACGTCAGCTGTCGTTTCGCCAGTTGTCGTGTTGCGAACAGCGCCCGCTGCAAGCACTCGTTGGCGTCGTACTCGCCGCTCAGGTGTGCCCATACCTGCCGGTAGCCAACGCTGCGCATCGACGGTAGATCCGGATGCATGCCATGTTGATTCATGAGGATACGCACTTCGTCGATGAATCCGCTTGCGAACATCGCCACGAGCCGCGCTTCGATGCGCTGGTGCAACACAGCACGATCGGCGGGCGCCACAGCAACGATGTTGAGCGGCACACCGGCCTCAGCGGATCCTAGTTGCGCGCTCATGGGCTTGCCTGTGCTTCGAAACACCTCAAGCGCACGCAGCGTGCGCTGTGTGTCGTTGCGATGGATGCGCGCAGCGCTCTGTGGATCGACGCGCGCCAGCTCCTCGTGCAAGGCCGCCAATCCGCGGCTCGCCAGTTCGAGTTGCAAGGCGGCGCGAACGGCCGCGTCGGCGCTCGGCAGCGCCGAGAGCCCATCGCGCAATGCGCGCAAGTACAGCATCGTGCCGCCAACGAGTATCGGCGTCTTGCCGCGTCCCTCAATGTCGGCAATCGCGGCGCGCGCATCGGCGCAGAAATCGGCCGCCGAGTAGCTGTCGGTCGGCTCGCGGATATCGATCAGCCAATGGCGAACGCGCTGCCGTTCCTCAAGACTCGGCTTGGCGCTGCCGATGTCCAGGCCCCGATATACCTGCGCCGAATCGACGCTGACGATTTCGCCGCCGATGGATTCGGCGAGCGCCATGCCGAGTGCGCTTTTCCCGGCAGCGGTGGGACCGGCGATCGCCAGAATCATGCCTGCCCTCGCGCGCGTTGCATCGCCAGAAAGCTGAAAGCCCCGATCAGGTTCAACGCCAGTGGCAGCAGCAGCGCGAAGAACCCGCTGCCGTGATGAGCGACTTCCAGCACGCGGTAGAGCAGCACGCCCGCAACTGGCGCCAGCAGGCCACGCACGCCAGTGAGCGTGGTGTGCACTCCCATATACAGCGCCGCTTGCTCCGGTCTGGAAAAATCGTTGTGCCCCAAGTTCCATCCCAGCTGGCCGCCAGCATAACCGGCACCGAGCAGCAGCGAGCCCAGGCCCAACAGCCACACGTTCGACAACATCGCAGCGAGAAAAAACACCGCGCTGGTCGCCACAAAGCTCCACGCGTGTACAACGCGAAACTCGACGATATGAACGCGGTCGAAGAACTTCGCCCAAGGCCCGACAGCGAAGGGCAGCATCAAGAGCGGCACCGTCGATATCAGCGCCACCTGCCACAGCACGGGCAGCGCCAGTTTCTCCGCAGCCACCAGCAGCACCAGCGCCGGCAGCATCAAATTGCCGCTGCCGAAGACGAACATGCTGCGCATGTAGTCGCGATAAATGGGATCGGCCGCCAGGACGCGACGAAACGCGGCTACGCTGGGTTTCAAATCGCCATCGGACTTCAGCGCACGCTCTCGCTCACGGAGCAGTCCATGTCCGCGCAAGCGAATCACCAGATAGCGCCAGGCGCCAACGATGCCGATCAATCCGGCGCTTGCGAACAACCACGGCAAAGCGCCGGGCCGATGTTCCAGCAACCAACCGATGGCAAAGGCCATGGTCGCCATCACGATCGCATTCAGCGCGGCCAGCTTGGATGCCAATCGCGCCCGTGCCGTGCTCGGAAAGTTGTTGCGCCAGACGACCGCGCGCAACGTGATCACGCCCACCCAGGCGACGCGCGCAACGATGGTCAACAAGACCACCAGCACCAGGCCGGTCGCGTTGTCGGGCGTCAGCGCCAGCAGGAGCACTGCGAACATGGCGATCGCCTGCCAGAGCACGGTCAAGCGAATCTTGTCGCGACCGAGTTGATGTGCGGCGAAAAGAAAGCTGGCGAGATTGGAATAAGCGTTTGCGCCCATGACCAGCGCGATAGCGATGTCGATGGCAAGCGGCGGCGCGGCGCCGGTGTAACGCGCCTTCACCAGCGCCGCAATCGCCGCACCCTCGACCGCGCCCATGCCGACGCTGAGCAGCGCCCAGTTGAGGATTTCTTGCGGGTACTGGCGAGTGGTAGGCATTGGCGACTACGGCTAAGAATGGACGCGAGCGTCGCTCGCAAGCGATTGGCTCCGCCCCTCGTGCCCTCGCTTTTCGTAATCAAATCCCAACGAGCTTATTAGCTCTGCCCGATAGGCGAAAAACGCAATCACAGAGTTCGAAACCGGTCCGCGCAATCCCCGGCCCTCATGCCGCCCCGCCTACGCTACGCAGCGTCGCATGCCGTACGCCCTTGCCTTCCAGCAACGGCAGGCAGTTATCGGCGGTGATGGGCCTGGAGAACCAGTAGCCCTGAATCTCATCGATACCGAGATTGCTCAGGAATCTTGCCTGCGGCTCGGTCTCCACGCCCTCGGCAACGACGCCGAGTTTGAGCGTGCGCGCCATGCCAAAAATGGTTTCGATGATCACGCCCGAGTCGCTGTCGCCTGGCAGATCGGCGACGAAGGCTTTGTCGACCTTGAGGATGTCGATCGGCAGGCGCCGCAGATGCGAGAGCGAGGAATAGCCAGTGCCGAAGTCGTCGATGGCGATACGCAGTCCCAGGCGATGCAGTTCATCGAGCTGCGCAATGGCCGACTCCGGATCGTCCATCAGTTGGCTCTCGGTGATTTCGATTTCCAGCGCATCGCCGCGCAAGCCCAGCTCGTTAAGGAGAATCGCGACGAACTGCTGCAAGGTGCCGTCGCGGATCTGACGCTGCGACACGTTCACGGAGACCGACACATCCTGATACCCGCGCTGCCGCCACTCGCGTACCTGAGCCAAGGCCTCGCTCAAGACCCAGCGTCCCACCGGCACGACCAACCCGGTTTCTTCCAGGATTCCGACGAACTCATCGGGACTGACGAGACCCCGTTCCGGGTGCCGCCAGCGCAGCAGCGCCTCGAAACCGGTGACGCGCTGGCTGCTCACCGAGTACCGCGGCTGATAGAGCAGCAAGAATTCGTTGCGCTCCACCGCAATACGCACGCGGCGCTCCATTTCCAGCCGATCGCGAATCGCCTGGTTGCGCGCGGGCGAGTAGAACCGGAACGTATTGCGGCCCTCGCCTTTGGCCTCGTACATCGCCGAGTCGGCGGCGTTCACAAGATGCCGAGCGTCCCAGCCATGCTCCGGCCACAAGCTGATGCCAATGCTCGGCGTGATGGCGATTTGCCGACCGCGGAGCGGGAACGGCTCGTTGAAGGCCGAAATGAGGAACTGCGCATACCAGACCAGCGCATCGGTATCGCGCGCTGCGGTGGGCGCAATCGCGAACTCGTCGCTGCCGAGGCGCGCCAGCAGATCGCCGGGCGACAAGCACGCTTCCAGCCGCAACGCGACCGCCTGCAGCAGCTCATCGCCGGTATCGTGGCCGAGCGTTTCATTGACATGCTTTAAGCGATCCAGGTCGATTTCGAGTACGCCCAACACACCATCGTTCGGGCTGCTTCGTTCCAGCAACTGGTCCAGTTGCTGCATAAAGAAGTTGCGCGAGGCCACGCCGGTCAGTCCATCGTGGCTGGCCAGACGCTCAAGGCGTCGCTCGTCATGGCGGCGTTCGGTGATATCGGCGAGCACCGACACGAACAATCGCTCGCCGTCCTGATCCAGCTCGATGCGATTGGTGCGTAGCGCCAGCAAACGCTCTTCGCCATTCTTGCGCCGCTGCCAGATCTCGCCCTGCCATTGGCCCAACTGCTCCAGCGTATTGCGCAGCCGACGATAAAAGTCCGGGTCGTGGCGATCGGAATTGAGAAGTGCGCTCGACTGGCCGACGATCTCATCGACCTTAAATCCGCTCATCGCCTCGAATGCCGGATTGACCATCACGAACTCATGGCTCTGGTTGGTCACCGCCACGGCTTCTTGCATCGACTCGATAACTTCCTCGGCGATGCGGCTCAAGCGCTGCGCATTGCGCATCAAGCTGAGGTCGCGGAATGTGCCGGCGATACGCAGCGGCGCGCCTTCGCCGTTGCGCTTGACGGTGGCGCCGCGCACGGCGACAAAGCGCATGCGATCGCCGCCGTCCTGCATGCGGAATTCAACTTCGAGCAGGCGATCCTTGCCGGACAGATGGCGCGCCAGTGCGGCGTCGAATTTCTGCACATCGTCGCGGTGGATGCGGTGCTTGAACTCGATCCCGGTGAAGGTGCGTTCGACGACCAGGCCTTTGTCCATATCCACCGCCGAACGGTAGATGACATCGCGCGCCAGATCGAAATCCCAATAACCATCGCTGCTGGCGCCGAGCGCCAGCTTCAGCCGCTCATCGCGCTCGCGCAATGCCTCCTGTGCCTGCGCCAGTTCCTGCACGCGATTGCGATAGCGCAGCACCATCAGCGCGGCGAAGCCCACGACCAGGAGGTCCACAGACCAGTGGTGCCAGGAGGAATCGTCTGCATGCGCCAGTGCCGGGTAGATCATCCCGGTCAGCAATATCCACCACGATGTACGGATCGGCGCCATCGCGAACGACGATACACGCTGCCGGACGCTCTTTGCATGGCGTGTGCGATTCGCAGCTGTGAAAAGTTCTCGCGCGACGCGTCAAATGCTGGCGCGCCAGCCGCGCTTCTCGATACGCCGCACGTTGCCAGCGGCAGCAAGTGGTGGCAGATAGGCCGCGAGCGCTGGCAATTCGCGATCGTCGGTGGCGCCGAAAAAGGGCGCGACGCGCACCAGATTGCCGTAGTGCTTCGCTAATTTACTCGGCGTGTCATCAACCATCAGCACCCGTTCGAGTCGATATCCGTGGCGCTTGAGCTTCGACAGGTTCTTCGTCCACTCGCCGTCCCGGCTCTCCGGAAAGTAGCGCCACGTGCAACGCTCGCGCGCCCACACGAACGCCGGCGGCGAGTCGAAAATCGTGGCAACCACCAACGCCGCATACGGAGCGCTCGACGAAGTCCACACCGCCAGCTCGAAGTGCTCTCGCATCGCAGCCAGAAAGCTGCGCAGTGCCGGCCGCTCGTAAGCGAAGTACGGTCCGACCATGAAGTCGCAGGGGCGATCCAAAGGCGCCTCTGAGGCGTAGATCAGCGTTTCGTCGAGATCGAGGATGAGTAGAGGGCGCATGCAGGCGCCTGTTGGTCTTGATGACATCGGAGTATCGACGCCCTGTCTGCCGAAATGAACATGCAACTACCAGTACACTTTGCCGAACATCAGGAATGGTCTTGGTATGCCTCACGACATCAGCTTGATCGCCACCATCGCTGCCGCCTTCGGACTGGCCTGCATCCTGGGCATCGTAGCCGCCCGGCTCAAGCTTCCGCCGATCGTCGGGTATTTGTTGGCCGGCATCGCCATCGGCCCCGCTACGCCCGGTTTTGTGGCCGACATCGGCCTTGCGGCTCAGCTCGCAGAGATCGGCGTGATGCTGCTGATGTTCGGCGTTGGGTTGCACTTCTCGCTTGACGATCTGATGTCGGTCAAACGTATCGCGATTCCGGGCGCGATCGTTCAAATCGTAGTGGCTACGGCACTCGGTGGAGCGCTGGCGACCGCGTGGGGTTGGAATTGGCCTGCCGCCCTGATTTTCGGTTTGTGTCTTTCGGTGGCCAGCACGGTGGTCTTGCTGAAAGCGCTGGAAGCTCGCGGCGTGCTGGAATCGGTCAATGGCCAGATCGCGGTCGGGTGGCTGATCGTCGAGGATCTGGTCATGGTGCTGGTGCTCGTTCTGATGCCGGTCCTGGCGCAGTTTCTCGCCGGCGGCACTGATGCCGTCGGGATCGCCGCGCGCGTGGGGCTGACTTTGGCGAAGGTCACGGCCTTTGTCGTCCTGATGCTCGTCGTCGGCAAGCGGGTGCTGCCGGCGCTGCTGTGGATCGTCGCCAAAACCGGTTCGCGGGAACTCTTTACGTTGGCAGTGATTGCGGTGGCGATTGGCGTGGCTTTCGGAGCGGCGAAGCTCTTCGATGTCTCGTTCGCGTTGGGCGCATTCTTCGCCGGCATGATGCTGCGCAACTCCGAATACGCGCACCGCGCCGCCGAGGAATCCTTGCCGCTGCGCGACGCGTTCGCCGTGCTGTTCTTCGTGTCGGTAGGCATGTTGTTCGATCCAGCGGTGCTGCTGGCAGAACCGGCAAAACTGGCTTGGGTTCTGGGCATCGTTGTGATCGGCAAGACGCTGGCGGCGGTCTCGTTGGCGCTGCTTTTGCGCTATCCGCTGAACACGGCGCTCACAGTGGGCGCGAGTCTCGCCCAGATCGGCGAGTTTTCGTTCATCGTTGCCGCGCTGGGTGTGGCGCTTGGGTTGCTCCCGGTTCAGGGGCAAAGCCTGGTTCTGGCTGCTGCGCTGCTCTCGATCGCGCTCAATCCGCTCATGTTCAAGGTCGTTGATCCGGTCTGCCGGATGGTTGCCGCACGCTCGCCGCGCGCTGCAAGATTCGACAGCAACGACGATCCCTTATCGCAGCTTCCCGAGTCTGTCGCCAGCGACCGCGTAACCCATCACGTGGTTCTGGTGGGCCACGGGCGCGTGGGTCGACGCCTGAGCGCTGCGCTCTCGCAGCATGCCATCGAGCATGTGGTCGTCGATCTCAAGCGCGAACAAATCGAATCGCTCCGCCAGCGCGGGCAGCCCGCAGTGCTCGGCGATGCGGGCGCTGCGGAGACGTTGATCCAAGCGCACATCGCGCGCGCGGCGCTGCTGATCATCGCCAAGCCAGACAGCATCGACGTGCTGAAGATGGCCGATATTGCCCGGCAGCTGAATCCGGGCATCAAAATACTGGTGCGCTCGCACGATGATGAGGAAGCGCGCTTATTGGAGGAATCCGGGCTCGGTCAGGTGTTTGTTGGCGAGGAGGCGCTGGCGCGTGCGATGGCCGACGTGGCATTGACTCAGATGCAAGGCTTGGGCGCCAGAGCTTGATTCTCCCCGAACCGCGGCTAAGAGTGTGGTCGACGACTCGTTCCGCGTTCGACCCGATCGCAGTGCCTGCCGATCAAGCGGCGGCGTTGCTGAGGGCGGACCCGGTTCGCCAGCGCGCGAGTGAGGTGTCCGTCATGGGAGGACGATGTCTGCGGTCCCGAGTAGCATGGACCGCTTTCGCTCTGGACGGTGTTTATGCAAGCTTGGGTTTGGCTGTTCGCGCTGCTGAGCGGCGCATCGATAGCGGCGCAGCCATTGCCGCCGGGCACCTATATCAGCGACGGCGGCCGCGGTACTTTGCGCGTCGAAGCGGTGCGCGACGGAGCGCAGCGCTTCTCGCTCAATGAGGTCGGCGCAAATTTCCATACCTGCGATCTGGAGGGCGACGTGCGCGCGGGTAGCGCGGCCTTGCCGACCTTCGATGAGGCGGTGTGCCGGATCTCGTTTTCACTTCAGGCCGACGGCATCTTGGTTGAGCAGGACGAGAACGATGTCGAGCACTGCCGCTACTTTTGCGGGGCTCGCGCCGGCTTCGGCGGCGTCTATCTTTCCATCGCGCCGGCATGTGCGCCCGATCGTATTGCGGCGCAGCGTAAGGCCTTCAAGAAGGCCTATGACCAGAAGCGATTCGCCGATGCCGCCGCGATGCTGGAATCGGTGCTCCCGACCTGCGAGCGAACGCTCACCGGTGTTGATCATGGTTGGATCGCCAGCGATCTGGCGATCACCCGGCACAAGCTAGGTGACCACAGCGGATGCGTGGCCGTGCTCGAAAGCTATCGCGAGCTGGCGTCGATGGATGAGGCTGCGATTCGGGACAGCTATCCGCCGTCGGAGGCAGATGTCTACGCGCGCCTGGCGCGCGCAGTGCGCACCAACCTCAAGCTCTGCGGCAAGCCGGCGGGTTCCTGACATCGACAAGCGCAGACGGCGTAGCGATTGACCGACATCAACCCACCTCTGCCGGCGCCCATCCACAATGACGCCATCTCCTCAGATGGCCGTCGGCCAGGGTACTTCGATGATTCGCTACGTCAGCGGTGACATTCTCATGAGCAATGCCCAGGCAATTGCCCACGGCGTCGCCCCGAACGACGACTTCGGTCAAGGCCTCGCGCACACATTGCGCGAGTTCCTGCCCGCCATG
Source organism: Lysobacterales bacterium (assembly GCA_022844135.1). Taxonomy (GTDB): domain Bacteria; phylum Pseudomonadota; class Gammaproteobacteria; order Xanthomonadales; family SZUA-5; genus JALHMH01. The sequence continues at coordinate 53,028 of JALHMG010000031.1, read as the reverse complement.
TACAAGGACTTTCGCCACTACTGCCAAAGCCAGCACCCCAAAGAAGGCGGCCTCTGGACCTGGGCTGGTGCCGAAGGCCCGCGCCTGGTGGCGCTCTTCACGCAGGAAGGCGCTTACGGACACGGCGCCAAACCCGGCAAAGCCAGCGTTGCCAACGTCAATCACGCACTTAAAGCGCTGGCGAAAGAATGCCGTCGGGAAGGTTGGATCAGCGTCGCCCTGCCGCGCCTCGCCACGGGTGTCGGCGGCCTGGATTGGGATGAGGTGAAGCCGCTCATCGAGCATCACCTTGGCGATCTGGGTATTCCGGTGATCGTTTATGAGACCTATCGGCCGAATGTTGCGGCCGAAGAGCGGCTCGCGGCCTGAGTTCAGGGCGTAGCATCGGAATCGACCGCTGTTTATGCTCGATCGATCGTCCGAATGATTTCCGCCCATGACATTCGCCACTATCGAAGTGTCCGGCCCGCGGCAGGACAACGGTGAGCGCTTAGTTGCGGTGTCTGAGTGACGGCAACGCTGTGCCTGATCGATGCGGTGGACGAGTGCAACGACGTTGGCGCTGCGGCGCGATCGCGGCGGATGCAGATGGATGCCGCGATCGCGCGCCGCGGCGGGACACTGCTGGCGCTCGACTATCGCCGCGCCTTTGAGCAGGCGTTGCCCGAGGCCCAGTGGTACAAGTTCGACGCGCCCGGCCAGAACGAAGCGCTGGATGCCTGGTGGACCCAATTGGGCGCCGAGCAGCTTTCTCGCCCGTCGCCTCGACGGCGCGCTTTCGGCGAAGTGTACGCGCGCGACGAGTGGTTCGCGGGATTTGCCTGGGTATTGCGCGCCATCGCTGCCAAGGCGCAGCGCTGGGTGAACGACGCCGAGAGCATTCTGGCGATGACCGACAAACTGCTGTGCCAACAACGATTGGCGCAAGCCGGCATCGCAGTGCCGCCGACCATGGGCGAGGTGACCAGTTTCGATGAGTTGCGCGAGCGCATGAGCGCAACCGGCTGCGAGCGGATATTCGTCAAGTCGCGTTTTGGGTCCTCAGCCAGTGGGGTTATTGCGCTGCGCTGTAGCGGCAATCGTTGGCGCGCGAGCGTCGCTGGCGTGGTCGACGGCGGACGCCTCTTCAACACGCTCAAGGTGCGCGAGTTCAGCGAGCCGCGAGAGATCGCCGCACTCATCGACACGCTGTGCGCCAGTGGATCGGTCTACGCCGAACGGTGGATCGCCAAACCGCGCGCACCGGGCGGCGGCAGTTTCGACCTGCGGGTCGTGGTCCACCGCGGCGCGCCGCGCCAGCGCATTGCGCGCTGCGCAAACGGGCCGATCACGAATTTGCATCTGGGCAATCGCCGTGAGGTCCCGGGTTGGCTGGCGCCGTCGGAGACCGCTGCCGCAGAGCAAACGGCTGCCAACGTCGCACAACAGTTTCCCGGCGCAGCAGTGTTCGGCGCCGATTTGATCGTCACCGCGCGCGGCGCCTGGGTGATCGAAGTCAACGCCTTCGGCGATCAGCTGCACGAGGTGACCCATGAGGGCGCGAGCGCGTACGACGATCAGGCGGCGTGGATGTGCGGCTAGACTCGCATGAGCTGGAGATGCTTGAAAATACCCGAGTCGAAATTCCGCGTGGACATGAACGCCATCATTGGCAGCCACGATCTGCTGCTGATCACGCTCGACACGCTGCGCTACGACGTGGCGCAAGGATGCTTCCTGCGTGGTGAATTGCCGACACTGCAGGCGCATTTGCCAACAACCGGCTGGGAACTGCGGCACACGCCAGCGAGTTTCACCTACGCCGCTCATCAGGCTTTTTTTGCTGGATTCCTGCCAACGCCAGCGCGCCCCGGTCCGCATCCGCGGCGTTTCGCTCTGGCGTTCTCCGGCAGCGAAACCATCGACGCGAACACCGCGGTGTTCGATACCCGCGCGACGATCGTCGAAGCGCTCGCTGATCGTGGCTACCACACGATTTGCATTGGCGGCGTCGGCTTTTTCAATCGCTCCAATCCACTTGGCAACGCTTTACCTGCGCTTTTTGCCGAGGCGCATTGGTCGCCAGAACTCGGTGTCACAGCGATCGACTCCACCGAGCGCCAGGTCGCACTGGCATGCAAACGGTTGGCTGCGCCAGAACTTGCGCAGCGCCGCTGCTTCACTTTCATCAACGTCTCGGCTTTGCATCAGCCCAACCATCACTACCTGCCGGGCGCCGCGCGCGACGATGCAAATACGCAAGCGGCTGCGTTGCGTTATGTCGATCGGAGCCTGGCACCGTTGCTCAGCGCTGCGGCGCGGCGCGCGCCGAGCTTCGTCATTGTCTGCTCGGACCACGGCACGGCTTACGGCGAAGACGGTTACAGCGGCCATCGACACGCGCATTCGGTTGTGATGAACGTTCCTTATGCTGAGTTTGTCCTGTCGCATGAGTGATCTTGCCGAACTGCTGCGCGCCTCGCCCTACCAGGCGTATTCCTACGCGTATCCGCACAAGACCGCTTATCGTCCGATAGCGCCGCGGCCGTTGTCGCAGGTTTGGGCGGATGAGGATCGACGCGCACTGTTTTTGTACGCACACATTCCGTTTTGCACCTATCGCTGCGGCTTCTGCAATCTGTTCACGCTGGCGCGGCCGAGCGAGCAGGTGGTCGCCCGGTACCTGCAGCAAATCCAGGCGCAGTTGCGCACCACGATCGCCGCGCTGGGCGAACATCGTTTTGCGCGTTTCGCGCTCGGCGGTGGCACGCCGAGCTATCTGGACGTGCGGCAACTGGCGGATCTCTTCGAGGCATTGGGCCAATCCGGCGTCGACCTGCACGCGATGCCCGCCGGCATCGAAGTGTCCCCGGAGACGGTCGATGGCGAAAAGATGCAGCTCGTACGCGAGGTCGGCATCGACCGCGTCAGCATGGGTATCCAGAGCTTCGCGGACGCCGAAGTACGCGCGTTGATTCGGCCGCAGCAACGCGCACAGGTCGAGCGCGCCATCGCCGCCATTCGCGATGCCAATTTCCCAACGCTGAATCTCGATCTGATTTACGGCATCGAAGGACAGAGCATCGCCAGCTTCCTGGCTTCGATCGAGAGCGCGCTCGCGTTCGCGCCCGAGGAGATCTATCTTTACCCGCTTTACGTCCGCCCGCTGACCGGGCTGGGGCGCACCGGCTCGCGGCGCTTTGCGCTGGCGCCGGAGCCGCTCGCCGATCGCGCCTTGCTCTACGAAGCCGGACGGGATGCGCTTCGAGCGGCAGGTTATCGGCAGATCTCCATGCGGATGTTTCGCGCAGCGCATGCGCCCAGCGAGGATGGCGTTCCGGCGTACTGCTGCCAGACCGATGGCATGGTGGGCATCGGCTGCGGCGCGCGCTCGTACACGCGCGATGTGCACTATTCGACGGAATTCGGCGTATCGCGACGCAGCGTGAACGACATCCTTGAGGACTACCTGCAGCGCGATAGCGCAGCATTCGCGACTGTCGACTACGGTTTCGAACTCGACGCGGAAGAGCAACGGCGGCGCTTTGTGATTCAATCGCTGCTGCTCGCGCCGGGCCTCGATCGGCGGGCGTATCGCGCGCGCTTCGGCGGCGACTGCCTCGACGAGATTTCGCAGCTGCGCCAATTGCAGGAGTTTAGTCTGGCGCATTTCGAAACGGATCGAATCGTGCTCACCGACGCTGGCCTCGCTCGCGCAGATACCATCGGCCCGTGGTTGACCTCGCCCGCGGTCAGCGAGCGTATGGCGGCTTATGAGCTCACCTGACGCACTTTCGATTCTGTACCGCGGACGCTTGAGCAGTTGCAACTACGACTGCGCCTATTGCCCATTCGCCAAACGCCGCGATACGCGGGCCACGCTGCAGCGCGATGCCGACGATCTGGCGCGCTTCATCGACTGGGTGCGCACCGCGCCGATGGCGATCTCGATTTTGTTCACGCCCTGGGGCGAGGGGCTGGTGCGTCGACACTATCGCCAGGCGATGGTGGAGCTGAGCCACATGCCGAATGTGCGGCGCGTGGCGATCCAGACCAATTTGTGTATCCAGCCGCGTTGGCTGGATGAGGCCAACGCGACAACGATCGCGTTCTGGTGTACGTGGCACCCGAGCGAAACGACGATGGCTGCTTTCTTGTCGCGTGTCGCCGCACTGAACGCGCGCGGCATTCGCCACAGTGTCGGCATGGTAGCGTCGCGCGAGCTGTTTGCCGACATTGCGCGCTTGCGCGCCGCCCTGCCTGAGGCGACGCCGATGTGGCTGAACGCACTCGACCCGCGGCCACCCGATTACTACAGCGATCACGAGATCGCATTTATGCGCAACATCGATCCACATATCGATTTCAATCTGCGCCCGCCGCCGAGCCTCGACGCACCGTGCGCCACCGGCGAGCGCGTGGTGTCGGTCGATGGCGACGGCAACGTCCGCCGTTGCCACTTCGTGCCGACCCTGCTCGGCAATCTGTACGACGGCAGTTTCCTGTCCGAATTACGCCCACGCGCCTGCCCAAAGGCCAACTGCGAGTGCTTTATCGGCTACGTCCACCGCAGCGACCTGCCGTTCGCCGTGGACTATCGCGATGGGCAGTTGGAGCGCGTGCCGGCGCGATCGGTCTACGCGCGGCACGATTGCGAAGCCACATGATCCAGCAAGTTCTGGCTGCCCGCGTGGGCGTGCGCGCGCCAGCCATCGCCGCCTCACACCACTGCCAGATCTCCCTTCTGCTCCAGCCAGTCGCGGCGGTCGGAGGCGCGTTTTTTGGCGAGCAGCATGTCCAGCAATCGATCGGTGCCGTCATCTTCGTCGGTTGAGACAGTCAATTGGACCAGGCGTCGCGTGTCCGGGTGCATGGTCGACTCGCGCAGCTGACTGGGGTTCATCTCCCCAAGGCCCTTAAAGCGCGTGGTGGAGACGGCGCCCTTGATTTTTTCCCGCGCGATGCGCTCCATCAGTTCGTTGCGCTCGCTTTCATCGAGTGCGTAAAAGACCTGTTTACCCACGTCGACACGGAACAGCGGCGGCATCGCGACGAAGACGTGCCCGTGCTTGACCAGTGAGCGGAAATGGCGCACGAACAACGCACTCAGGAGCGTCGCGATGTGCAGCCCGTCGGAATCGGCATCGGACAGGATCACGATCTTGCCGTAGCGCAGTCCAGATAGATCGTCCTTGCCAGGATCGAGGCCAATGGCAACCGCGAGATCGTGAACTTCGCTCGACGCCAGCACCGAGCCGGAGTCGACCTCCCAGGTGTTCAAGATCTTGCCGCGAAGCGGCAGAATCGCCTGGAAGTCGCGATCGCGCGCCTGTTTGGCCGAGCCGCCGGCCGAATCGCCCTCGACGATAAACAGCTCGGTTCGACCCAGATCCTGCGAGGCGCAGTCGGCAAGTTTGCCGGGCAGGGCAGGGCCGGTGGTGACTTTCTTGCGCACCACCTGCTTTTCGGTTTTCAGGCGCGCCTGCGCGCGTTCGATGGCAAGCGCCGCGATCTTTTCGCCAAGATCGGTGTGCTGGTTGAGCCATAAGCTGAAGGCATCGTGCATCGCGCTTTGCATGAACGGCGCGGCGGCGCGCGAGGACAAGCGCTCCTTGGTTTGTCCGGCGAATTGCGGGTCCTGCTGCTTGAAACTGAGCACGAACATCAGCCGCTCCCACACATCTTCCGGCGCCAGCTTGACGCCGCGCGGCAGCAGGTTTCGGTACTCGCAAAACTCGCGGATCGCGTCGGTCAATCCTGTGCGCAAACCGTTGACGTGCGTACCGTGCTGCGCCGTGGGGATCAAATTGACGTAGCTCTCCTGCACTACCTCGCCATCGAGGCTCCACGCCAACGCCCAGTCCGCCGCCTCGGTGGTCTTGTTCACTGAACCGGTGAACAGTTCCGTCGGCAAAATCTCGCGGTCGCTCAAGTGCGCTTTCAGGTAATCCTTGAGCCCATCCTCGTAATACCAACGATCGCTCTCGTTGCTGGCTTCATCCCACAACGTGACCGTGAGGCCAGGGCACAGCACCGCCTTGGCGCGCAGCACGTGTCGCAGGCGCGGCATCGACAGCTTGGGCGAATCAAAATACTTGGCTTCGGGCCAGAATCGCACGCGCGTGCCGGTGTTCTTTTTGCCGACGCTGCCGATGACCGTGAGCGGCGAGGATGGATCGCCGTGCGCGAAGCCGATCGCGTATTCCTGGCCATCGCGTTTGATGGTTACGTCCACACGCTCGCTGAGCGCATTGACCACCGATACGCCCACGCCATGCAGGCCGCCGGAAAAGTTGTAGTTCTTGTTCGAGAACTTGCCGCCGGCGTGCAGCCGACACATGATTAATTCCACACCCGGCACTTTGTGTTCCGGGTGGATGTCCACCGGCATGCCGCGCCCATCGTCGGTGACTTCGATGGAGCCATCGGCGTACACCTTCACGTCGATGTTCTTGGCATGCCCGGAAAGTGCTTCGTCCACGGAGTTATCCACCACTTCCTGCACCAGATGGTTCGGGCGCGTGGTGTCGGTGTACATGCCTGGCCGGCGCTTCACCGGCTCCAGGCCTTGCAGAACCTCAATGTCGGCAGCGTTATATCGAGCGCTCATCGGCGGCGCGGTATCCAAGTCGTGACAGGCCGCGGATGCTGCATGGCGGGGGCTGAAAGTTCAATGCGCAGTGGCTCAAGGCCCACGGCGACCCGCCCCATTATCGAAGCGCAAACTCCAGCGCGGCTCGCACCGCAGCGACTTGAGCGGCAATGCACTGCTCGGGGGTGGCGCGCGGGCTGTCGGGATAGACCTCGGTGGTGGTTGTGTAGCGGGCGTCGCTGATGCCGGCGCACAGGCCGAGCGCTTTGAACGGGTACTGGATGACCCCGGGGGCGACGACGGTGGAGCCGATGATCTGGCCGTTTGCATCAGCCGGCGCAATGTGAGTGACGGCGGCCACGGCCGCAATGATGGCACTCTGGAACTCGGGCTGGGGGTTGTGCTCATCGTCGACGAGATAAAAGCCGTCCGGAATTTCGCCGGCCTCGTGAGCTTTGCCGTCGCGGGCCGCGAGTGCGGGACGGAACTCGGACTCGTCGCTGTCGGTGGTTTCGTGCAGATCGATATGCACAACGAATCGCCCGCGCCAGGGCGCGATCAGGCGCATTAGCGCCAGCGATTCTTCGGCCTCGCCACCCGCGCGGAACGAGCGATTGGGATCGACGGCGTGCGCATTCCAGCGGTGGATGCGCTCGTAGGCCCAGGGACTGATGCAGGGCGCCACCAGCACATTCAGGAGCCCGGCGTAGTCCGCCAGATGCGTGGCGGCAAATGCGAGCGCGCCGTGGACGCCGCTGGTCTCGTAACCGTGCACCCCGCCGGTGACCAGAGCGCACGGCAAGTCCTCGCGCCAGTTGCGATCGCGTATGGCCAGCAGCGGATATGCCTCGTCGCCATAGCGCACCGTGCCGTACTCGATGATGGCAAAACGTTCGCGCAAGTCATCGACCACTTGCAGCACATCGTCGCGATAGCTGCGATGGCGCGTCTGGCGTGCCAGCCACTCAGCTTTGTGTGCCTCAGTCCAGGGTTGACCGGCGATGCCGATCGGATAGGTTGAAGTTTGCATCGGTTCGCCGTAAGAGGAGTCAGCGGTCAATGGTAAGCGGTAAATGGGCCGCTTCGAAGTGGCTATCTGCAGCGCGACCTGATCACGATTCGCCGCTGACGGCTTTACGCCTCCGACAACAACCCGGCGCTTGCGCATGCCATCGCCACACGACGCACTTCGTCAAGCGTGACCCGTGCGGCTGCGGCGGCGTCGCGCAACGTCGTACCGAGCGCCAGCTCCCGGGTCACGCGCGCGGCGCGTGCGTAGTCGCGCTGCACGTCCAGAGTGACGCGCAGGCGATAACGCTTATCGTTGGCCAGGCTGACGACCGGCTCGGTGCTTAGGTATGCAGCCAGCCATTGCAGCTCGGCAAAGGGTCGCGGCGGCCACAGTTGGCGAACGGCGGCGAACTCCTGCGTGGTCATCAGCCGCCATTGGTTGACGGCGAAAGTGCGGCAAACGAAATGCTCCAGCACGCACAGCGACGCATTGGCGTGATACTGCTTTTGACGCGGATCGAGCACCAGTTGGATGCCGTCGACATCGACGCGCGAAGGACCCGACAGCAACGAACCGGTCAGATAATCGGCGAGCGCGAAGCTGGCGCCTGCAAGGTGCCGTGCGCTGCTTTGGGTGCCAAGCGATTCGCGCAACTGGCGCCGCGACGCACCGGCGCCGGTATCGCCGTCGGTGGCTTCGATGGCCACAGTTTCCGGAAGCCGCATCGCGCGCAATGCTTCGCTTTGCTCCTGGCGCGAATCGCGGCGGAAGAAGGCTTCGGCCTCATCCATCAGATCGCTGCCGCGCATTTCGAACGGTATGGAGTCCAGATCCAGCGTGAGAAAGCCCGATGGCGTGTCGTCGAATATGTCGTCGTAAATGTTCTGCGCGATGACCGGAGCTGGCGCAACACTGCGGGCGTTCAGCAGCTCGATGAGTTGCGGCACTGTCAGAGGCCACGGCAAATAGGACAATGCGCTCGCGCCGGCATTGGGATCGATCAGGCGGCAACGCGTCAGTTCCGCGCCTGGAAGCTCTCCCGCATCGGCCACGACCATCAGGTCGATCGTCGCATCGCCGTCGCGGCGAAGGCGCCAGGGCGCACGCAGTTGCTTGGCAGCTCGGCGCAACTGCAGACGCAGCAATGCTGTCGCTTCATCGCCGCCACCGACCAACTCGACAATATGTTCACGCTGCATATGGCCCCCATCATCGCACACCAGCCAATTATGAGCCGATGTGCGAGGTTCGGATGTTGCTTTTGTTGCGGTCGTTGTCGTTGCCGTTGCGCGGAGGATCGAGATGCGGGCTGGGTCGGGCGCAAAATGTCAGGCCAATCTAAATGAGACGTCGATTCGCTTTGCAGCTGCGTCGTGGCGGAATTGCAGGTCCAGTGCGAAGCGCTCGTCCAGGCGCTTGAGAATGCTCAAACCGAGTCCGATACCAGGACTGTCCGCGCCTTTGCTGAATTCGTCGAAGGCATCCGCGCTTAACGGATGCTCGCTGGGATTGCTGATGCGCAGTCGGCCATTGCCGCTGCGCACATCGATTGCGCTTTGCGGCGGGGAGTGTGCGATGGCGTTGCCGATAAGGTTGCGCAAAACGATGTCGAGCACATCCTCGCCCACGGCAATCACAGCGCCAGCGGCGACATTGACGTCGATCCTGATCGCCGTTCGATCGAGCAGCGCGGCATGTTCCAGGATGCAGCGCTCGATGGCGGGCGCGACCCGAACGGGCGCACTAGTACGCGTATCGGCGCGCGCCAGCGTCAGCAGCGCTTGCAGCGTGCGCGCCATTTGCTGTGCGGCTGTCAGAATCGTGGCGATCCGTTGTGCGGCTTGTGCATCGTGCGGTTGCGTCGCGAGCTGTTCTGCGGCGCTCTGGATGATCGTCAGCGGCGTACGCAATTCGTGGCTGGCATCGCGCGTAAACGCCTGCTCGCGCGCTACGAACCGATTCAATCGCGACAGCAGCTCAGCGATTCCGTGTTCCAATGCAGCGACCTCGTCGCTGGCATCTGCAGCGAACGCCGAGCCCAGCGCGTCGGGCTGCAGCGAATCGAGGCGCAGCGCAAGGCGCTCGACGCGGCGGGTAACGCCCGCGGCGATGAGGTATCCAATCGCCAACGCCAAGGCCAGGGCACCGAGAGTCGACCAACCCAGGATTTCGATGACGGCGGAACGCATCCGGCGAAACACCAGTTGCTCGCCGACTTCTGCGACCAGCCAGACCGTCGCCCCATCCAGAGTCAATGTGGTCAGGTGATAGTGCCGTCCGTCGTCGCCAGCGACTTCAGTGCGCATGGGTTCCTCGGCCATCACTCGGCGCAGGTCGTCGGGCAGGTCCGCGACGCTCGCGTACAGTTGCGCGGAGTGCGGACGCAGCGCCACGCCTGCGTCCGCCTGCCACAAGACCAGCTTCGCCTCATCGCGCAACATGCGCTCGATGAACTGATCCTCCACGGTGTAGGCGAACGCCAGCGCGTAGAGCGTAAACAAGGTGGCCACCAGCAGCGCGAAGCCGCTCATCGCAACTAGCAGGCGCGTCCGCAAGCGGCTTGGCCAAAGGCGCCTCACGCGTCGCCGTCGAGGCGAAACCCGACGCCGTGAACGGTGATCAGCATCGGCGCCTCGTTCTCGCCTTCGAGCGCTTGGCGCAGCACGTAAAGATGCGTGCGCAATGGATCGGAGGGCGGCACTTCGTTGGGCCACAGGCGATCGATTAGATCAGAGCGGCTCACTGCGCGCGGCCAGGCGTCCGCAAGCGCCATCAAGATGTCCATCGCGCGCCGCGGCAGTTTCAAAACGCGGCCGTTGCGCTCGACGCGCTGTGTGCGCCGATCGATGGCGAGCGAGCCGATGCGCTGCAGGTGGCTGGCGCCCGCCCGCGCGCGCTGCGACAACGCAAGGCAGCGGGCGATCAACTCGGCGTTCGCGAAGGGTTTGACCAGATAGTCATCCGTACCCGCCGCAAATCCGCGCAGTTTGTCGTCGAGCGTGTCGCGTGCGGTCAACATCAAGATCGGCACGTGGCGATCGGCTCCGGCTCGCAGCTGCGAGCAAACACGCAAACCATCCATTGCCGGCAGGCCAACATCGAGCACCAGCACATCTGGCGGAGATGCCAGCGCCAATGCCAGACCGCTCGCGCCATCGGCGGCGAAATCGACCTCGAAACCAGCCTGTGCGAGTACATCCGCCAACTGCTGGCGCAGCGCCAACTGGTCTTCGATGATGAGGACGCGCAAAGGCTTCATTGCACTGCCGCAATGCCGAACACGATCGACGAACATAGCACCAGCTCGCCCGCGAGCACCGCACCCAGATAGCGAGGCAAGGGCATGCGCGCGCTGGCGGCCAGATAACAGCCCGCATCGCTCGGCAAAAACGGCGTCAGGCACCACAACATCAAGGCCAGCGCGCCGCGGCGCGCGATCCAGTTGCGCAACGGTGCGACACGCTCCACCGATGCGGCCAGGCGCGTCAAGCCTACGCCATGCGCCGCGCCGTAGATGGCGAGCGCCGAGCCGAGCACGCCCAGCATCGCCAGAGCCAACGCTGTTGGCGCCGGCAATAACAACGCCAGTGCGGCGACCAGCGGCAAGGTGGGAATCATCAGCAGCGCCAGCGCCAGTTGCGCCGCCACTGCTGCCGGCCAAAGCCATGGGCCCCAATCGAGCACGGTCTGGCGCCAGAGGTCAATCGAGCGCCACTCCGGGTTCGCCAGCAGCAACAAGGCCGCGCCAAACACCAGTGCCAACCACACCGGCGCGCGCCATCGCTCGCAACGCACATCGAACATGAGTCACCTGAAAGACGTCTCGATGGCGACATCCTGCCGGGCGAGGATCAAGTCAAGTTCAAGCGCAAGCTGGAGCCGGGAATGAGCGGGGCGTGCTGCGCCATGGCGACACCAGCGAGTTGGCTGCAGGCGAAGTCACCGGTCAGGTCGTGTTGCGAAAGCACGGGAGCGGGAAACAAAGGTGGCAACCCCTGCCAGCCACACCCCGGCGCTCACTGCAATCGCGACCGTTGCTCCCTTCCGGGCCTGGCGGGGTTGACGACCTTGTGACGCGAGGGGACCGACAGGGGCCGCCGTAGCGTGTGGCCCGCCTTGCGCGGGCCTTCGAGATCTGGCGGAGAGAGAGGGATTCGAACCCTCGAAACGGGTTTAAGCCGTTTACACACTTTCCAGGCGTGCTCCTTCAACCGCTCGGACATCTCTCCAGAACAATCGAGCCGACGATGTTAGCGGTTTCGACGTGAGCATGACAACCGATGGGCAGTTGAGTGCGTTCAGCACACCGGGGGTGCAGCGCACAAGGTAAAGGGTAAAGGCGGCACTATGTTTTCCCTGATTGACGTGTGGCGCGGCAGCGGAAGGGTCCGACGCCAATTCTTTCGCCGCGCAAACGCTTCGGAACGGCTGCCCGATCTCAAGCGGCTATCGACGCAAGCGCTTTGAGCCCGCACCTTGCCGGATGAATCTCTTCGCATCGATAAGCTGTCACCCAAAAGCGTACAAATGGGACACCACGACGCTTACCCGGCGGGGGCGCTAATAGCAAGCGCCCCCGCCCTCGACGCCGGCTAGGCGAAACTGAGCCGTTCCGACAGGCGGCGGTGGCGCAGGCGCCGCTTGTGTTCGTCGGCCAGACGTCGCACCAGTTTTGCTAACGCAGCGTCGATCGCAGCCATGATTTCCGCTGCGACGGCTCTGGCGCGCAGGATACGACCATCGCGCAGCGCGACTTCCACTGTCAGCGTGCGGTCCATGCCGCCTTTCGGTCCGTTCACGTCGCGGAACCGGGCCAGCACACGGCGGATGTTGGGGGCCATGCGATCGAGCGCACGCGAAGCACGTTCTGCGAACACGGCATTCAAACGGGCTTCGCCCTGGCGATCGGCATCGATGAGTTGAATATGCATCATTCCCTCCGTTGGCATCGGACCAGCGAATGCTGGCGGAACCAATATGAGGCCGATTGCGGCAAAAAGTTGCCTGTGATTGTTCGCAGTTCAACCGGGCTGAATATTTTCTTGATGAGTTTTTGACGAACGCGCGGCGGCCATCGGGTTCGCCGTTAGTATCGACGGATGTGCGGCCGCTATTTCCTCGATACCTTGCCCGAATTGCTCGCCGAGCAGTTCCGTACGCATAAGCATCCGGTGTATCAGGTCAGTTACAACGTCGCGCCAACGAACCGTGTGTTGGCGTTGCGAACGCACGGCGTTGAGCTCGAGTGGGCGAACTTGAGTTGGGGCTTGGTGCCGAGTTGGAGCCGCGATCCTAAAGCGGGCGTCAAATCGATCAACGCGCGCGCTGAGACCGCCGCGGAGAAGCCGATGTTTCGCAGCGCCTTGAAGGCACGGCGATGCATCGTTCCGGCCAGCGGGTATTACGAGTGGCAGAAGCACGACGGCGGCAAGACGCCGTTCGCGATCGTTCCCACAGAGCAGGCAGCTCTCGCGTTCGCGGGTATTTGGGAACACCACACCGACCACGACGGCGTGGTGCTCGAGAGCGTGGCGATACTGACTGCCGAGCCCACGCCCGCGCTGGCCTGCATCCATGATCGTATGCCGATCATGCTGCAGCCTGAGCAGTATGCGATCTGGTTGGGCGAGGATCCGACTCCGGCCCGTGCTTTGCTGACCGGGCATCTTGGCGTGCCGGTCAAACCGTATGCGGTGTCGAGTGCCGTCGGCAATGTGCGCAACAATTATTCCGGGCTGATCGCGCCGGCATGAGTGCTGTCGCTCGCGCTGGCTGGTTGATGCTCGGTAGCACCGTGTGTTTTGCGCTGATGGCAGTCGCCATTCGTTTTGCGGCGCAGGACGTACATGCATTCGAGGTCGTGTTCTTTCGCAATCTGTTTGGCCTGCTGTTCGCGTTGCCGCTGCTGCTGCGCACCGGCACGCACATCCTCAGAACCAATCGCCTGGGTTTGTACGCGCTGCGCTGTGTGATCGGTTTGTGTGCGATGTTGACTGGCTTCTGGTCGCTGGTTCACTTGCCGCTCGCGGAGGCGATTTCGCTCAGTTACACAACGCCGCTGTTCGTCACCATCGGCGCCGTGCTGGTGCTGGGAGAAGTCGTGCGCGCGCGGCGCTGGACTGCGGTGGCGATCGGATTTATCGGCGCTCTGATCATTTTGCGGCCCGGCGTCGAGGCGCTGTCGACGGCAGCACTGGTGGCATTGTTGTCGGCCGCGCTGTCGGCCAGCGCCGCCATCAGCATCAAGTTTCTGGCGCGCACCGAAGCCCCGGATGCCATCGTCATTTACATGGTGCTGATCATGACGCCGCTGTCGTTGCTGCCGGCATTGCCGGTGTGGGTATGGCCCACCGGCGAGACCTGGCTGTGGCTTGTCGCAACGGGAATGTTGGGCACGCTCGGGCATTTCGCGCTGACGAGGGCGTACAAGCTGGGCGACGTATCGGCGCTGCAGTCGATCAACTTCGTGCAACTGCCGATTGTCGCCGCGCTCGGGTGGTGGCTTTTCGACGAGAACATCGATGCTTTCACCGCGTTGGGCGCCGCCATCATTTTTGCTTCGACGCTGTACATCGCGCATCGCGAAGCGGTACTGGCGCGGCGCGTGACCACAGACGCGCAAATGCAGTGAGGGCAAGCAAACCACCAGTCCTGGTCCGCCGGCAGTTTCGTTGGCGAATCGACGGACAACGTGGGCGATGGATTACGATTCGACTACACGGACGGAGGTGAGCGATGAAACGACGATTGGCGATGATCCTGGCCGGTACGGTGGCGGCGTTCGAGGGTGCTAAGGCCGACGATTCGTTCGGGCGATGCTTTGCCGCCGAGCACGTCGAGCCGATCGCTGCGGCGGTGCCTGCGTTGCAGATGCGTGCCGATCAGCTCGCGCAACAGCGCATGAACGCTGCCGACAAGGCGACGGTCGTCTATCTGCTCGGACGCCAGGTGGTGCTATTGGAGCGCCTTCTGAGGAGGGCACAAAGCACCGACCTATATGCGTGCGACATTGCGCTCGATGGACTGCGCCGCGATTTTGCGATCCTCAAGCGAACCAACAGCGCCTTTCGTACGGGCAATCAAGAACTGGAGATCGACAAGATCGACGATCCTGCCAGCGCGCCGATCCTGGCAGAGATCGACGCTCAGCTGGGTGGATTGGAGAAACACGTCGCAGCTTTGGTCGTGGCGCCCTCCGATTGAGCTTGCACCCGATCAGAACGTGTAGCGCACACCCAAGCCATATGAGCGACCGAAGTCGTTGACTTGCTCATCCGCCGGGAACGGGCCGGACGCATCGCCGCGGAACACGGTCACGTCCTTGCGCTCGTTCAGATTTACGGCGTCGAAGTACAACTGGAAGGCGTCGTTGATGTTCCAGCGCAGGTTCAAATCCCAGGAGAAGTATGGCTGCAACACCTGATCGAGATCGGGGTTGCTGGACACCGTATCGAGCTGCTCGTCGCGGAAATTGGCCGACGCGCGTACGGTGAACCGCTCGTTCTCCCAACCCAGCGATAGATTGCCGATACGATCGGCTTGATCGGGCAACGGCAGCGTTTCGCCCGGACGCAGGATGCCGATTCTTGCTTTGCTGTCGAGGAAGGTCGCGTTGCCGGAAATGAACAATCCGGAAAGCCAGCCCGGCAAATCGACAAAGGCTTGTTCGAAGGCGAACTCGATGCCGCGGACGGTGGCGCGATCGCCGTTCAAGATCACATTCGCGACATCGAAGCCGCCGGTGAGCGTGCCATTGCCGACCGGCAAGCCAATCAGCGCAACATCACTGCCAACGAATTGGCCGTTTACGTAGAAGTCGTCGATGCGTTTGTAGAACAGCCCGCCGTAGAGAAAGGTGGTGTCGGTCGGATACCAGCCCAGAGACAGATCCAACTGGTCGGCGGTAAGCGCATTCAGCTGCGGATTGCCGCCCGACAGCGAGCGGAAGTAGGTGCCGGCAGCACCGGTGATTTCGCGCGTCGACACCGAGCGGGTGGCCGCGCCTTCGTCGAAGTTGGGACGAATCACGGCGCTGGTCAGTGCCGCGCGCAGCACCATGTCCGGGTTCAAGTTCCAACGCAGATGCAGGCTCGGCAAGATGTCCGCATAGTTGTTGCGCGCACCCGCCAAGGCACGTACGGTCAGCACGTCGGCGCCGACCAGGCGATCGAGATTGTCGACTTCATTGCCGCTGGTCGTCCAGGTCGTTTCCTCGAACCGCAAGCCGCCGAAGAGGCTGATGTCGTCGGTGACATCGACGCTGCCCATCAGGTACGCCGCATCCACGTTTTCTTCGACGAAGAAATCCTGCGCCGCGCTGTTGACGACCTGCGGCTGCAACGCGCCGCGCGCGCTGCGGAACAGCGACAACGCCTGATTCGGATCAGGCATAAAACCGTATCCCGGCAGACGTGTTGGCACCGTAATCAAGCCCAGCGATGCCAGCGTTGTGGCCGGGACGCCGCCGGTGCCGGACGGATTGCCGCTGGTCTCCTGGCGATCGACGTCCTTGTCGCGGCGATTGAATTTGACGCCGAACTTGATGAAGCCCGGCAGGTTGCCCCACTCCATCTCGCGGGTGGCGTCCATGCGCGCGTTCAAGATGTCGTCGGTGCGGAACTCCTGCACCAGGGTCAAGTTGTCGAAGGCATAGTTTGCGGGGTTGTCGGGGTTCGACGTGGCTGCGGTGCCGGCGCGCGGCGTGGCGATGATGCTGTCGTCGTCCTGCGCGATATCGACCGTGATGCCGCGCACACGGAACCTTCCAGTGAGCTGCTCGGGGATATCCAGCTCGTTCTCGCTCACGCCGGTCATGAACTCGAGCGTCCAGGCGTCGAACTGGCTGGTGCCGCCGACCTGCGCCATCCAGGTCTGTTCATCGCGGGTCAGAAAGTTCACCTGCTTGCGCAGCTCGGAGTTGCGGAATGTGCCCGTGCGTGGGCCGATTGCGGTCGCCGAGTTGGACGCTATTTGATAACGATTGGTGTACTGCACGTCTTCACGGTCGAACTGGCTGCCCACGGCGCGGAAATAAAACTCGGCATTGCCGGTCGGCGCGTACTGCAGGCTCGCGGCAACGCCCGTGCGTTCGCGCTCGGAGACATCGAAGCGCTGCTCGGCGCGCGCCGTGCGCAAGAAACAGTCGGGCGTCACTGGACTGCAATCGGCACCCACGCGGCTATACACCGGCGTATCGCGATTGCGCAGCACGTCGCCCTCAAGGATGCGATCGCTGTAGCTGGCTGCGAGCGAGACGCCGAAGCGCCCGCCACCGGCCGTTTCGATGGCGGTGTTGTAGTTCACAGAACCCTTCGGGCGCGTTTCGCCCGAGTAACGTTGCTGGTTAGCTTCGACGCGTACCGAACCGCCGCGGTCGCGCTCGAAGGCATCGATGCCGAGCAGATCGACTGCACCACCCACCGCATCGCCGTCCATGTCCGGCGTCAGTGTTTTGGTGACTTCCAATGTGCCGAGCAAATCGTTCGGCAGTACATCGACCACTGCGTCGCGGTCCAGATCCGACGACCCGATCAACATGCCGTTCAACCGCACCGGGTTGAACAACGGACCGAGGCCGCGAACGGTGAGGCGACGCGCCTCGCCCGAGTCGCGGTCGACGCCAATGCCCGGCACGCGCTGCAAAGACTCGGCGACCGACTGATCGGCGAACTGGCCGACATCGTCGGAGGTCACGACATTGGTGATGACGTTGGTATCGCGCTCGATCTGGCGCGCCGAGAAGATTGCGTCGCGCACGCCGCGAACGGTAATGCCGTCGAGCTGCTTTTCTTCCTCCTCAACGGGCGGCTGCTGGGGCGATTGTGCGAACGCATACGATTGCAGGCTCAAGGCTACAGCGATGGCGAGCGCCGAGCGCTGGGTGCGGATAGTGGTCATATCGATCCCCTCGGTTCGATGTTGTGAGAAAGCGCTCAAACCAAATGAGCAAATTGGAGCGGTAGCTCTAATCTATTGGTAATACCACTGTGTGTCAAGTGGTTTGTCCTGTTGGGCGCAGGCTGGGAAACGATCTGCGGCACCCTGCGGGGCTCAGATGCGACGGGGGCCGCGTGAGTCGCTACTGTCGATCAGGACAGCGCTGCCTTGCGCACTGCCTTTTCATCCACGAGCAAACCGATGCCCGGCACATCCGGAACGCGCAGGCGGTTGCCGTTGAGTACGATGCGGTTCTCGAAGTACTGCCAGAGCTCCAACAGCCGTTCTGCGCCCGGATGTTCCTGCGGACGCCCCGCGGTACGGCAACTGGCGAGGTAGTGCGCGTGCGCTGCTGTGAGCAGCGTCGGACGTGCGTTGTGTACGGCGATGTCGCGATCGAAGGCTTCGGCGAGCGCGGCGATTTTCTTGCCTTCGGTGATGCCGCCATGCACGGCCAGATCGGGATTGATGACATCTACGCCACCGCGTACGATCAGGTCGCGGAACTGCCAGCGGGTGGCCAGATATTCGCCGGCTGCGACTTGCATATCGAGCGCGTCGCATACTTGCCTGAGTCCATCGAGGTTGTACTGCGCGACCGGGCTTTCGAACACCTGGACGTTCAGTTCGTCCTGCAATGCGCGGCCGATGCGAATCGCCCGGCTCACCGAATAGCCTTCGCTGGGATCGGCGTACAACGTAATCGCATCGCCAACGGCGCGGCGAATGGCGCGCATACACGGCAGCATCGGATCGTCCACGGGGTCGCGGCCTTCCTCGCGCAGGCCGAGACGTAGTTTGATGGTGCGAAAGCCCTGGTTTGCGAGGGCGACTGCACGCTCTGCGCATTCGTCGGGTGTGAGAAATCTGCCCTCGCCGGCATCGCGCGAAAACGAACCGTAGCACTCGATTTCGTCGCGGTATTTGCCGCCAATGAGCGCCCAGACTGGCTTGCCCAGCAGCTTGCCGCGTAGATCCCAAAGCGCATTGTCGATGCCCGATAGCGCGAACGCAGCAATGCCTGATGGACCCAGCTCATCGGCCTCCCAATACAAGCGGTCCCAGGAAGGCTCGGCATCGAACACATCGCGGCCTTCGATGCGGCTATCGAGGCGCGTATTGATCAGTTGCGCAACGCTATCCGCACCCTCGTGTCCAGCTTCGCCCCAGCCCTGCGTGCCGTCGTCGGCGATGACCTGGACCAGGTTCAGTTTCGGCAGAGTGAAGGCGCGGATCTCGGCAATTTTTGCCTGTCCGCGTTCCGCGGCGAAGAGCCTGGCGAATGGCACAACTGCAAAGGCGGCAGTGAGCAAATGACGGCGCTGCATGGCACGTACTCCGATGGGTTGCAGGTTGCGGATCAGGTTGCGGTTTGCGGTGACGGAGCATGCGGCCCCCGCGGGCAGTGATCGGCGTGCGCCTTGTGCGAATTGCCTTTTCGAAGCGCCTGGCGTAGCTCAGCGCGCACCCGCGGCGCATTGCGCGAGCCCGGAACAGGCCACCAGCAACCAATCTCATCGCAGCAAGCCCAGCGCCTGCGGCAGCCATAAGGTCATCGCCGGCCAATACGACACCAGCAGCAACACACAAACGCTGACCGCCACGATGGGAATCAGCGGCCGCAACATGTCGGAAAGGCTGACCCGCGCGATGCCAGCGGCGATAAACAGTGTCGTGCCGGCCGGTGGCGTGACCAGGCCCAAGCATAGGTTGAACACGAGCACGATGCCGAAGTGATACTTCATCTGCTCAGGCGTGAGCCCAAATTCGGGCGCGACTTGCAACATCAGCGGCAGAAAGATCGGAGTGAAAATCAGCAGCGCGGGTGTGATGTCCATGAACGTGCCGACGATCAGCAACAGCACATTGATCGCCAGCAGCAAGGCCCATGGATGCTCGATCAAGAACGCGAAGCTGCGCGCGATCAAGCCGGGTACGTCAGCGTACGCGAAAATCCACGCCAGGCACACCGAGGTGCCGATCAGAAAGAACACCATGCCGGTGGTGGCGGCGGTCTCGCGCAGAATGCGTGGCATATCGGCTGGGCGGATTTCGCGGTAGACGCCAAGCGACAGGATGGCCGCATACGCCACCGCAATCGCGCTGGATTCGGTCGCGGTGAACAAACCGCTGACGATGCCGCCCATGACCATCACCAGCAGCACCGCGCTCGGCAGAATGCCGAGGCTGGCCTTGATCAACGCCCTGATGCCTGGGAATGGCACACGCTCGCCGTAGCCGCTGCGCGCCGACATCACCATTGCCAGCGCCATCAATGCCAGGCCCAGGAGCAATCCCGGCAGGTAACCAGCAACGAACAGCGCACTGATCGATACGCCGCCGGCAACCACTGCGTACACCAGCATGACGTTCGAGGGCGGAATCAACAGGCCTGTGGTTGCGGCCGTTGCCGTCAGCGCTGCGGCGAAAGGTTTGGGATAACCATCTTTGGCCATCGCCGGAATCATGAAGCTGCCGATGCCGCTGGCGGCTGCGGCGGCCGAGCCCGAGACCGAGCCGAACAACATATTGGCCAAGACATTGGTCAGCGCCATGCCGCCTGGCAGCGAGCCGACCGAAACGCGCGAAAAGTCGATCAGCCGGCGTGCCACGCCGCCGAGCGCCATCAGTTTGCCGGCAAGAATGAATAGAGGAATCGCGATCAGCGTGAAGGAAAACGACGCCGCTGCCAGCCGCTGCGAAAGCGTGGTGCTGGCGACATCGACCGGCAAACTGAGCACCAAAGCGGCGAGCGAGGCGAGGCCAATCGATACCGAAATCGGTACGCGCAGCATCAGCAGCAACACGAACACACCAGCAAGCACCAGCACCGTCATGTCATGTCTCCGGCGGCGTTGTCGGTGTAGACGCGCTCGATCGCGAACGCAAACATCAGCGCGCCGGACAGCGGCACGGCGCCATAGATCAAGCCCATCGGCCAGCCGAGCGCTGGCGTGCGCTGATCCAGCTCCAGCGTAACGCCTACCAGCATCGCGCCGCCGATCACCATGACCAGTGCGAAGAGCGCAACGGCGCCGCGCGTGGCTACATCTGCGATGCGTTTCCAGCGCGCGTCGAAGCCTTTGTACAGCAGATCGAGGCCAATATGTTCGCCTCGCCTGAGCGCATAGGCTGCGCCGAGCAAAGCAGTCCAGGACAGAAGGAACGAAGCCAGCTCTTCGGTCCAGGTCGAGGGCGTGATCCACACCGGCCAGTCCATCGCGACGCTGATCCGATTGGCCAGGCGGCTGGCGACCTGCCACAACACCGTCAGCGTGAGTGCGGCCATGAGCAGCGCACACAGCGGCGCCAGCAGGCGTTCGAGGAGCACGTTGATGCGGCTCATGGCGCGAACTCCCGAACCGCATCGACTTCATCGACCAATGCGCGAAGCGCGACCTGATCTGCCAGCACCTGCTCGCGCAAGCCAGCGGTCGCACGGCGAAAGCTGTCGCGATCGACCTCGTCGATAATCGTCAGGCCCGCCGCACGCATCGCCTCCAGATTGCGTGCCTCCTCCTCGATCCATAGTTGCCGTTGCGCGACTGCAGACGTGGCGGCAGCCTCGCGAACCCAGGACCTTTGTTGCGGCGTCAGTCGCTCCCAGGTCGGCGCTCCGATCGCGAGAACATCGGGCAGGATCAGGTGCTCGTTGAGCGAATAGCTGGTCGCCACCTCGAACTGCCTTGAAGTAAACAGCGAGGGAGGATTGTTCTCGGCCCCATCGACGGTGCCTGAATCGAGCGCGGTATACAACTCGCCGAACGGAATCGGCACCGGTTTGGCGCCGAGCGCTTCGACCATCGCCATCGCCGTGCGGCTCGGCATGACGCGCAAACTCAGGCCCACCAGATCGCCGGCTGCACGCACGGTGCGGCCGCTCTTGGCGCTCAAGTAGAAGCTGCGCGCACCCGCATCGTAGAACGTCAGCCCGACGATGCGCTGGGGCGTGCTCGAAGCGAGCAGTTGTATGGCTGCCGGTGTCTCCGCAAAGCGCCAGAAGTGCGCTGTGTTGTCGAACAGATACGGCAGTCCGAACATTGCGTAGGCTGGAGCGAACGCCTCCAGCTGGCCGGCCGACACCTTGGTCAGCGCGATGCTGCCCAGCTGCATTTGCTCAACGAGTTCGCGCTCGCTACCAAGCTTGCCATCGGCGTAGATGTCGACGCGCAGCGTGCCGTTCGACAGCCGATGCACCTCCTCGGCGAACACCAGCATGCCGCGATGAACCGGATGTTCGGCATTGAGCGCGTGCGCCAACCGCAGCGTCGTCACCTGCGCGCCCTGCGTGGCGAACTGCCAGAGGCCGGCGATGAGGAGAGCGATGGGGGCGAGGAGCCAGAGCGGACGCATTTGGGTAGTTGGTTCTTGGTTGGTGTTTGGTCGCGGCGGTTGTTGGCAGTTCGACGATATGTGCGTATGGCTCTGAAATGGGGCAGCGGAATTGCGCATGTACTGAGCCTGCCTGGTTCCCTTCCCGGTTGCTGGGGGGCGGGTTAGGGAGAGTGTGGTCGCTGGGCGTGCAGGCAAGCGCGTTGCGATTGCTCGCGCATGTCCTTCTTTCCGTCGAGCATCGGCGCGAGCTGCGACAGCCACCCTTTCCCTAACCCTCCCCCGCCATCGGGGGAGGGAACTGGTCTTGCTTCGAACGTGCGTAAGGCGGTCGGCGGGTTCGCGTGAGAGCGAGTCCGCATGCGGTTGCCTCGTGGTCTTGCGTGCCTAGTCGCCATCGTCGATCTCCCCAACGTCGAAGGTCACGGGCTTGGCTATCCGTCGCACCGCTTCGATGTCGTAGCTGATCCCGAAACCAGGTCCGGTCGGCACTGCGATCGCGCCATCGCGGATCGCCAGGCGCGGCGCGTAGTCGTACGCTGGCTGGGCCAGCGCGGCTTTGGCGGAGAATTCGTGGAAGGCGCCGGGGCGATCGAGGCACGCGATGAACTGCAGCATCGTGGCCGCGCCAGCATGCGCACGAGGCGCATGCGGGATGCAGTCCAGACCGTTGGCCGCCGCGGCTTGTGCGTAGCGCAACGAGCGCAAGAAACCGCCCGCGTAAAAAAGGTCCGGCTGCACCACGTCGACCATGCGGTTCTCGATCATCCAGCGCCATTTCGCAGCGCTGGAATCCTGCTCGCCGCCGGCAACTGCCACGTCCAGGGCTTGCGTCACTTGCCGCGTCATCTCGAATTCTTCGAAGGGACAGGGCTCTTCGAAGAACCACACGCCGTAACTCTCCAGCATGCGTCCGACCTCAATGCCGGTAGCGGCGTCATACGAACCGTTGGCGTCGACGGCGATGGAACAGCCGTCGCCGAGCACTTTTCGCGCCCGTGCCACCAACGCCTCGGAGCGGCCGTCCCAGGCATCGGCGTTGCGGCTCATGCGTCCGCCGATGCCGAGCTTGACCGCGCGCGCGCCTGTGGCCTGGATGCGCGGCAGCATGAATGCCTCGATCTCCTGCTCCGGCGTTGTGTGCCGATCGCGATTGCTCAAATACACGGCAACGGACGAGCGCTTGCCGCCGCCGACCAGGTCGAACACCGGTCGTTTTGCGGCCTGCCCGATGGCCTCCAGCGCCAGCATCTCCAGATGCCCGATGTGGTTCCAGAAGGGCAGACCGACGATCTTGTAGTTGGCCCGCGCACAGGTCTCGATGTGCTGCTCGATCAGCCGCAAATCCTTGCCCAGGAAGTACGGCAGCACGCGGCTGCCGAAGAGTTGCAAATCGTCGCCGAAGCGCTTGTTGGACGGCAGATACGCGGTCAGTCCGCCGCGAATGTGGCCGACGATCATGTGCTCGTTGTTGCTGATCCACCAAAGCTCGACGCGATCGAGAATCAGTGGCGAGCTGGCGAATTGCGTGAAGTCATGAAGGGAGATCGGCGCGTCGGCGAAGGTCAGCAGCGACGGCTTTGCGCCGAGCGGCGCACGCGTTGCGCAACCGGCGAGCAGGCCGAGGGCGCTGGTAGTCAGAAGAGTGCGGCGAGTCAGCATGGTTCTGTACTTGCGTGCCGCGTGCCCTGGTGCCCGCGTTCTTCATTCATGAGCGCCTCCGCGCGTCTCGGCGGCGCCATTGAGTTCCGACTCGCCAATCCGATTGCCTTGTCTGGCCTTGAATCCCACCAAGGCCGGCCAGCCCGCACTAAGTTCGACACCATCCAGGTTCAGGCGCTGCACGTCGCGGCCATCGATCACGACGTGCTTGCGACTGCCGGTGCCGACGCGCAACCCGTCGATTGCGACGCGCCCGACTTGCTCGACGTGCACGACAGAGCGGCTGCCGAGTGCGCCCGCTTCGCCGAGCACGGCGACATCGCGAAGGACCAGGCGATGCACCCATCCGGCCGTCACATGCGCGTTGCGCAACGCAAAATCGGCGCCGGGCGTTTGTCCGGCGAGCATCATGTTGCCGCGCGGCTTGCCGCCCAAAGAGGTCAGGTCGACCGGATCGCGAACGACGAAACGCAGACCCTCCACGGTGACGTCTTCGATCGGTCTGTCGGGATGCCCGCCGATCAGAATATTGCCGCGACTCTCGATGCGTGTGTTCGCGATGCGGATGTGGCGGATGTGGCCGAGTGTGCTGTCGGGAAAGCGCCGGTCGAGATCGATGTAAATCGGATAGTCGGTTTTGTGTCGCGAGCCGGTCACGATGTTCAGCCCGTCGACGTCCAGAAACTCGAAGCTGCCGCCGTCTTTCATGAACAGCGCGATGCCGATCCGCGAGTTGACGATCTGCGTATTGGCCAGACGCACGTGGCGAATCGGGTGCGTAGAACCGGTGCCGAACTTGAATGCCGAGTCGTCGCTTTCGAGGTACGAGTCGCTGATGGTCACGTGCGCAATCTCGGCATTGCTGCTCTTGAGCACGATCGCATCGTCGCCGGTGCGAATCGACACACCGCGGATGCGCACATCGCTACCGCCCTCGATCTGGATGCCGTCCGAGTTTGGCGACAACGGATGGGCGCGAATTCGTACGTCGGTCACGGCGACGTCATGGCTGGTCTCGAAGCTCAGGAAATAGCTGGGCGAATCGATCAGCGTCACGTCTTTCACGGAAACCTGGCGCGCGTCGCGAAACCAGATCCACGGGCGCGGCCGCGGCAGCGTCGGGCGGCCCATGCCGGAAGTCAGAAAGCCCTTGTCCCAAAAGGCTTCGCCATGGCCATCGATCGTGCCCAGCCCCGTGATCGAGACATTGCTGACGCCATTGGCATAGATCAACGCGCGCTGACCCTGCGCTTCGACAATCGCCAGGCGTTCGGGGTCCGTGAGGCCGGACTTTGCGATCGACTTATTGTGATCGTCGAGGCGCTTATCGAGGGTCGGGTAGTGCTCAAGCGCGGGGCTGCCGCGCAACACGGCGCCGCGTTCCAGATGCAGATCGATGTTGTTCTTGAGCAGCAAGGTGCCGGTCACGAACGTGCCCGCCGGCACCAACACCCGTCCACCGCCAGCAGCAGCGCAAGCGTCGATGGCGGCCTGGATCGATTGGGTGACGACACTGCCGTCGGGTTTCGCGCCGTGATCGGTGATGGGGCAGAGGGCGTGGGCTGTGAGAGAAAACGCGAGAGTTACTGCCGCAGTGCCACAGTTGGCCATGAATCGCCGAGTGATCCGCTCGTGCCCTCGCTCTTTGCCGACGTATGCAATCGCCATCACCCTCTCCCCAACCAAGCCACCAATAACCCCAATCCCAATACCACGCTTACCAACACCCAGGCCGCCAGAAAACCGAGCAGATCGACGCGATATCGAGCGAACGAGAAGCGCTCACCAAGGCTGTTGGCGGCCACCGCAATCAAGCCCTGGTCGATGCCGCGACTGACGCTGCCGCTCAAGTCCTGCGCGTCGATGTCGCCGCTCTCGACCACCTCCACGCCCTGCGTGCGCAAGCGCTCTTCGCGGCCCACCGGTGTCGCCAGCAGCGCGTAGAACTGGCGTGTGCTTTCGGCCGGTTCCGGAGGCGTCAGCAGGCTGACGACAATGAGCGTGGCGAAACCCACGGGCAGATACAGCAGGATTTGCTCCGGCAGACTCCAGCCCAGGCCCCACTTTCCGGTAGCGAAGATCAAGGCAATGGTGACGACCAGACTGGCCGCCATGCCGTAGCGATTGGCGCGCTTCCACAAGATCGCACCCCAGAAAGCGATACCGAAAGCGGCGGCGCTGGTCCACAGTAGTTTCAAGCCCGAGATCAGGCTCGGCAGCGTGAGCGCCAGGGCCACGCCGAGTGCGACGACGATCAAACTGGACACCCTGCCGACCAGCATCTGCTCCGCATCGCGCGCATTCGGGCGCAGGTACTTGATGTGCAGATTGCGCGTGTACAAAGCACCAGCGCCCACCATGAAGGCATCGCAGGTGCTGATGACCGCTGCCGCCATGCAGGCGATCATTACGCCAATCAAACCCGCCGGCAGCAGATTCGTCACCAAGGTTCCGAAGGCCTGCTCGCGATTTTCGAGTCCCGGGAACAGCAGCGCAGCGAGGATGCCGGTGACCGCCCATGCAAGGGTCAGAAAGCGCTTGATGAAGTTGCCGTACGTCCAGCCCATGCGGCTCGACAACTCGTTCTTCGCCGCCCCGCACACGGCCATGTGGTGCGGCTCGACGACGACACCCACGAGCGCGTTGACGATCACCATCGAGATGAAAAACAGCGTCACTTCTTCGGGCGCGATCAGGCTCCACATCTGATCGGGGATGCCGTTTTGCACCGCCCCCCAACCACCCGCCGCTTCGATGGCGAAAGGCAGCAGCAGGATCGACAGGCCGATGATCAGCACGCCCTGCAGCAAATCATTGGTGATTGCTGCGGTGAGCCCGCCTGCGTACGAGTACAGGACGAACACTGCGGTGAGCGCAAACACGGTGGCGGTGAATGGCATCGCGCCGCCGCTGATCGCATCGATCGTCAGTGCCGTGCCTTTGAGCATCATGGCGATCGATACGATGAAGTTGAAAAGCCCCAGTCCCGTGTACGCCGCGCCCATGGCGCTGCCATAGCGGCGCTCGAAGAAATCGCCCATCGTTACATAGCGCAAACGGCGATAAATCGGCGCGAGCAACCAGTAGAACGGTGTCGCGAACAAGTACAACCATTGGTACCAGATGCCTGCGAGCCCCAGTTGATAGGTGGCGCCTGCCACCGTTACCGGCTGCTCAGTTGACGTGCCCGTTCCGAGCGCATGGGCGACCATGTAGGCCTTGCCGAAGCGCCGCCCTCCCATGAAGTAATCGCCCGCATCCTTGACCGCTCGCGCCGCGCGCAGACCCAAAAACGTGGTCAGCGCGAAGTAGGCGGCGATTGCGAGCCAGTCGAGGAAGTGGAGACCTAGCATTTTTGGCCTCCGTGGGTCGCGCTATGGCGCGACGCCGTCCAGCGATTCTTGGGATATTTGGGCGAGTAAGCTGACTTCGAATTGCGCGGCATGTCGAAATGCGAGGGCACGAGGGCACGAGGGGCGGAGCCCAGCGCAAGCGCTGGGCTCCGCCCCTCGTGCCCTCGCTCTTGCGTCAATTCGGCAGGGGCGCTCACCGAACCCGGCTCTCCAGCAAACCGTCCCGCCCTCATCGCCACATCCCCCGCACCCGCCAGGCCGCCATCTTCGGGTCGCGGCTGCGCGTAAAAACGCCTTTGTGATTGAGCACGACACGGCGGAAGTTCTGGGCGGTTTTGAAGTCGACAAGATTCCACACGTGGCCGCCGATGCAATGCCGATGGTTCGCGATCAGGTCCCAGTAGCGGGCGATCAATTCGGACTGGTACTCCTCGGAAAACAACTGATCGGTGCTGCTGTGCATGCCGGCCACGGCATCGGCGCCGAACTCGGAAACGAAAATGGGTTTGTCCGGGAAGGCCGCCGCCAGCGCGTCGAACTCGTCCCGCAATCGGGCGATCGCGAAATCGAGTTGCGCCGGATTCTCGTACCAACCAAGGTAGCGATTCAGCGACAAAAAATCGCAATGCGCGTACAGCGGATCGATCAGGCCATGACGGCTGCCAACGTTCGCCGCGGTGAACGGCCGGGTTGAGTCGAGCACGCGCGCCGCAGCAAAAAGCTCGGCGAAATAACCCGGCGCGGCGCGCTTGTACTCGGCCTCCGCCAAGTAGCCGGGTTCGTTGGTCAGGCTCCAGGCGATGACCGACGGATGCCAGTGATCGCGTTCGATCAGGCGCTCGATGTGCGCAATGTGCTGCTCCAACGTGGCGTCGGTGGTGCGACGAAAATCGAGGTTGACGCTGGCGCACTCACTGATGACCAGCAGCCCCAGTGCGTCGGCCAGATCGAGGGTTTCCTCGGCATACGGGTAGTGCGACGTACGAAAGCTATTGCCGCCGCACCAGCGCAACAGCTCCAGGTCCTTGACCGTGACCGCCAGTGCCTGGCCTTTGCCAAGGACAGGAAAATCCTCGTGCAATCCGAAGCCCTTGATCTGCACAGATTCGCCATTGAGCAGCAGGCGACCCTGATCGATGCGCACATCGCGAAAGCCTATATCGCGATTGATCTCGTCCAGTGTTTCAACATCGCGCTTCAATTCCAGACGCAATCGGTACCGCTTGGGCGACGCGGGCGACCAGGGCTCCACGGCGAGCGCCGACAAATCAAAATCACCGTCATCCGAGGCGACTCTCACCAGCGCCGATTCGCCATCGAGCAGCGATAACACCACGCGCCCCAGGCCGGCAAACCGCGTGCGCACGCGCAGCGTTCCGCCGTGTTCGTAACCTGCCTCGATGCGCGGGGCGCCCAAATGCTGTTTGGGCAGAAAGCACAGGTGCGGCGTGCGATGCAGTCCCGTGTAGGGGAAAAAGTCATAGCGGACGGGTGGATACACTTCGTCTTTGCTGCGACCCTCGCGCGCAAAATCGGCGCTCTCGATGCCCGGCAGTGGATGATCCGTCGGCAGGCGCGAATCCAGGCATACCGTCAGGATATGCACGGCGCCCGGTTGCAGCTCGCCGAGGTCAAAAGCGAAGGGCAGAAATGGCGCGTCGTTGCGACCCAGCAAACGGCCATCCCACCACACGCGAGCAGTTAAGTCAGCGCTCGCGAACTGAAGGCGCGCCTGCATGCCGGCCGCGCAGCGCGGTACCACGATCTGGCGCTGCAGCCAGAACGGCCCAAGGCTATCGCGCAGGCCGCGTTCGGCCCACTGCTCGTTGATGCTGCCGGGGACCGCTACCAGGCCGCCGGCGGCGAATCCGGGGACCAGGCCGAGCCCATCGGCCTCGATGCCGTCAGCGCTCGATGCTGCCCAGAATCCGTCGAGCGCCAAGGCGTCGCGATAGGCGTTGCGCTCAGGACGCATGATGCGCTCCGGTGTCTGCCGCAAAACGATGCGCGAGCGCACCGATAAACGAGGCCATACGTGCGCGTTCGATGATGGCGCCGGGGTTTTGCACCACGACCGCCGCAATTTCTGCGCCGAAGCGTGCCGCATCGACCGGTCCGTCGCCGAGCATGCGCCGCGCCAGATAGCCCGCATTGAAGGCGTCGCCAGCGGCCGTGGAATCGACGACGCGCGACACCGCATTCGCCGGCAACCACGTGACTTGCCCCTCAGCGGCAATGTGCGCGCCGCGATGTCCTTGTTTAACCACGATCTCGCGTATGCCCTGTGCGCGGTAAAAAGCGATCGCCGCTTCCGGGGTCGCGAATCCGTGCAATGCCTGCTCATCATCAAGGCCTGGCAGGACGATGTCCGCCAACGCAATGAAAGGCGCCATCTGCTCGACTGCGACGCTAGCCGATTCCCAGCCGCGCGCGCGGTAGTTGCTGTCGAAGGCGATTCGGCAACCGGCGGCGCGCGCGCATTGAAGCGCGGCGCGAAACGCCTCGCGATCGGGAGCGTTCAGTACCATCAACGTGATGCCCGAAAAGTACAGCCAGCGATACCCGGCCAACGACCTAGCCAGCGCGTTGCCGCCGGGCAACGAGAACAGTCGCTTGACCGGCGCAGCCGAGCGCCAGTAGAGAAAGCTGCGCTCGCCGCGATCGTTGACGCGAATCGTGTAAAGGCCCGGCACGTCGCCCGGCGCGCGCAGGATCGCACCGGTATCGATTCCTTCGATCTCCCATTGGCGGGCCATCTCATGGCTGTACGGATCGTCGCCGAGCGCCGTGATATAGGCCACCGGCGCACCCAGCCGCGCCAGATACACGGCCGTGTTCAAGGTGTCCCCGCCGAAGGAAAAGCGCGCGCTGCCATCGCCAGCGTCGAACACCTCGAGCATGCCTTCGCCTATGGCCGCAAGAGTCATGGGACGATGCTCGAGAATGGTGGGTGCGCGCATGGAAACGAACGAGGCGCGCCTATTGATCCGGCCAGAATGATCCGGCGGTTTAAGTTTAGCGACGGGGCAGGGGGCGAGGGACAGGGGCCAAACTTTTCGTCTATGCCGATGTCCGCTTTAGCCCTGGCAGACGCAGGGAAGCGCTTCCGAAGGGGTTCATGCTCGGCCTGTGACCCACGCCCCCCGCCCCCGCTTCGGTTGACGAATAAATCGTGCCCCGCTTCCAAGCGCGCCTCGTTCATTTCCATGCGCCCTCACCAATTCCACATCGTCCCATCGCGCAATCGCGCGACGGGAAGGTACGCTGGCTGATACGGATAGCGCGCCGCCAGCTCCTCATCGATCTCGACCCCATGACCGGGCGCTTCGCCGGGATGCAGGTAGCCTGCATCGAAGCTGTAGGCATGCGGGAACACTGCCTCGGTTTCTGGCGAGTGGCGCATGTATTCCTGGATGCCGAAATTCGGTACCCAAAGATCGAAGTGCAACGCCGATCCCATCGTCACTGGCGACAGATCGGTGGCGCCGTGGCAACCGGTTCGCACGTGGTAGAGCGCCGCCAGATCGGCGATGCGCCGCAAGTGCGTGATGCCGCCGGCATGCAACACCGTCGAGCGGATGTAGTCGATCAGCTGTTCTTTGATGAGCTGATGGCTGTCGTGTATCGAATCGAACACCTCGCCGATGGCGATTGGCGTAACCGTGTGCTGGCGAATCAGCCGCAACGACTCCTGGTTTTCAGCCGGCGTCGGGTCCTCGATCCAGAACAAGCGGAAAGGCTCCAGCGACTTGCCCAGGCGCGCCGCTTCGATGGGCGTCAGGCGATGGTGCACGTCGTGCAACAGTTCGATGCCGAAGCCAAACTTTTCGCGCAGCTTGTCGAACAGCCTGGGCGTGTGATCCAGATATTCCGGCGTGCTCCAAAGCGTTTCCTTGGCGACCGCGCCGCGATCGGCGGGTTCGTAGTACAGCTTGCCTTTGCCGACGCCATACACCTCATCCAGACCCGGGACGCCGCTCTGCGCGCGGATCGCGCGATAGCCCATTGCCTGGTATTTGGCCACTTCGTCGATCACCTCGGCAGTGTCGCGTCCATTCGCATGGCCATAGACCATCACGCCGGTGCGCGAGGCGCCACCGAGCAGTTGGTACAGCGGCAGGCCGGCAAGCTTCGCCTTGATGTCCCACAGCGCCATATCGACCGCCGCGATGCAGGTCATGGTCACTGAACCGCGCCGCCAATACACGCCGCGATACAGGTATTGCCAGATGTCCTCGCTCTGCCGCGGATCGCGTCCGATCAGCGCCGGGATCACGTGCTCGGTAAGGTAGGCGGCGGCCGCCAGCTCGCGGCCATTGATCGTGGCATCGCCAATTCCGGAGACACCCTGGTCGGTGTCGATTTTCAGCGTGACGAAGTTCCGCCCCGGACAAGTCACGATGACTTTGGCGCTAGTGATTCTCATCGCCCGGCTCCGCTGTTAGTCATCTCGCGATTGACGTCCACATCGTCCCCCTTCACGCTTGCCAAACTCCATCCCCACGGATCATAATTGGTATGTCCAATGAGAATCAACTGGTAAGACAAATGAGGCCAAAGCGGCTTTACGAGCAGATTGCGGAACAGCTCGCCGGCGCGATTGCGCAGGGCGAGTACGCAATCGGTGCGCGCCTGCCGGCCGAACGCGAACTGGCGGAGCGATTCGGCGTGGGACGGCCGACCGTCCGCGAAGCGCTGCTGATGTTGGAACTCGATGGTCTGGTTGACATTCGCACGGGTTCAGGCGTGTACGTGGTCGAAACCCGGCCCAAGCGCGCGCGCGCGCTGGAGGGCGATATCAACATGCTGCAGCTCATCGAGGCGCGCTGTTTGTTCGAGGGCGAGGCTGCGGCGCTGGCTGCCAAGTTGGCCACGCCGCAGCAGATCGAGAACATCCGTGCGGCGCTCGATGCCATGGAGGAAGAGGAGCGCCTCGGCGTTCCAGGCGAGCAGGCCGATCGCGAGTTCCATGTGCAGATCGCACGCGCCACGCAGAACGCCGCGATTGTTTATGTCATTGAAGCATTGTGGGACGCGCGCAGCGGATCGACGCAGGTTGCGCGTACGCTGGAGAAGGTTCGCGCCGCCGGCATCCGACCGCGCATCAACGAACATTCCGCGGTGTTGGAGGCGATCGAGCAGCACGATCCCGAGGCCGCCCGCGACGCCATGCGCTCGCATCTGATGCGCGTGATCGACGATCTGATCAAGGCCGAGCAAGCCGAGGAGCTGGCGGCCATGCAGGCGCGCATCGACGAGCAGCGTAGGCGCTATGGGGTGCTGCGGTGAGGAGCTTCGGTGTTCGGTTGTTGGTTCGTGGTTCTTGGAAGCGGCAGACGAAATGCCAGCCCGAAGGCGCCCGTTCGATGCCAATACAAGGACGCCTGCCGGTGCGAGGACACGCTCTCGATGATGCGTTGTCCTCGCCACGGAGCCTGATCGGTTCCCTCCTCCCGTCAGTGGGGAAGGTACTGGCCGGGCGTTAGACGAGCACTTTCGAACAACCAACAACCAACAACCAACAACCAACAACCAACAACCAACAACCAACAACCCAAATGAACCACCCCGACCGACTTCTCCCTGCTGGCCCCGCACGCGACCTCGCGCGCTCGCTGTACGACGCGGTCAAGGATGCGCCGATCGTGAGTCCGCACGGACATACCGATCCGGCGTGGTTCGCCAGCGATGCGCCGTTCCTCAACGCAACGACGCTACTGATCCAGCCAGACCACTATGTGTATCGAATGCTGTATTCGCAAGGCATTGCGCTCGAAGATCTGGGCATCGGTGTGCCGCCGCAAGAGCTGACGGAAAGCCGCGCCAGAGAGATCTGGCGGACCTTCGCTGCGAATTACTTTCTGTTCCGCGCAGCACCCTCGCGCATTTGGTTCGACCATGTGTTCGCTGCGGTCTTTGGCCTGCGCGAACGCTTCTCGCCGCGCAATTGCGACCAGTTTTTCGATCACATCAACGCTGCCTTGGCGACGCCCGCGTATCGTCCGCGCGCATTGCTGGATCGCTTCAACATCGAGTGCATCGCGACCACCGAATCGCCGCTCGATACGCTCGAACATCACGCGCGCTTGAAGAACGATGGCTGGGGACAGCGCGTCATCACCGCGTACCGTCCAGACCCGGTCGTCGACCCCGAGTTCGAAGGCTTCGCGGACCATCTGAGGCGCTTCGCCGAACTCACCGACGAGGACACGCTCAGCTGGGCAGGCTATCTGGCCGCGCACCGAAAACGGCGCGCGTTCTTCACGGAACACGGCGCAACCAGCAGCGACCATGGTCATCCAACCGCCGGTACGCTGGACCTTTCTCCGCGCGAGTCGGAAGCGTTGTTTGCGCGCGTGCGCAATGGAAAATGCAGCGCCATCGATGCCGAGGCGTTCCGCGCGCAAATGCTCACCGAGATGGCGCGCATCAGCCTGGACGACGGTCTCGTGCTGCAGATCCATCCGGGCAGTTTCCGCAACCACAACGCACGCGTATTCGAGCGTTTCGGACGCGACAAAGGTGCGGACATTCCGATGCGCACCGATTACGTGCGCGCGCTGAAGCCGCTACTCGACGCGTTCGGCAACGAGCGGCGTTTGAGCGTCATCGTGTTTACACTGGATGAGAGCACGTATGCGCGCGAACTGGCGCCGCTCGCTGGCCACTATCCGTGCCTGAAGCTGGGCCCCGCCTGGTGGTTTCACGACAGCCCCGAGGGAATGCGCCGCTTCCGGCGCAACGTCACCGAAACAGCGGGTTTTTACAACACCGTCGGTTTCAACGACGACACGCGCGCGTTCTTTTCGATTCCTGCGCGCCACGACGTTGCGCGACGCATCGACTGCGGTTTTCTTGCCGAGCTTGTCGCTGAGCATCGACTCGACGAGGACGAGGCCTTCGAGCTGGCGCACGACCTGGCGTATCGGCTGGCGCGCGAAGCGTATCGCCTGCCGAGATCCGAGGCCGCGCGCAATGGCTGACGTGATGCGCCTCGATAACGACACGCTGGCGCAGCCGCCGCCCGGACTGGCGATGCCGCGCTACCAACGCCGCGCGATGCTCGAACGTGGTGGCGTGGTGCACCTCGGCGTCGGCGCCTTTCATCGCGCGCATCAGGCGCTGTACTTCGACGATCTGCTGAACGCCGGGTGCAGCGGCTTTGCTGTGACCGGCGTCAGCCTTCAGAAGTACGACGTTCCGCAGCAACTCAATCCGCAGGGCGGCCTTTACAGCTTGCTAAGCCTGTCCAACGACGCGCCGATGGTGCGACTCGTGGGCTGCATGGATCGCGTCTTGCACGCGCCGAGTCAGGCACCTGAGGTGCTCGCGTGCATGGCCGACTCGCGCACATGGATGTACACCTTGACGATCACCGAGAAAGGCTATTGCCACCACCCGAGCAGTGGCGAGTTGAACGTCGAACATCCAGATATCGCTCATGATCTTGAGTATCCCCAGCAGCCCAAAAGCGCACTTGGCTTTTTGTGCGCAGCACTCGATCGGCGGCGCCTCGCCGGCGAGCTGGCGCCGATCGTGCTTTGTTGCGATAACTTGCCCAGCAATGGCCGCGTGCTACGCGGTCTGGCGTTGAGCCTGAGCGCGCGCAACCCGGCACTGCACGACTGGATTGCCAGTAACGTCAGCTTTCCGAATACGATGGTCGATCGCATCGTGCCGGCCACAACCGTAGCCGACCAGGAATTCGTGCGTGAGCGTTTTGGTTACGCCGATGCTGGCCTGGTCAAGGCCGAGCCGTTCTCGCAATGGGTTATCGAGGCCGGCGACATGCGCCTTGCGCCGTTGGCCGAGGTGGGTGCGACGCTGGTTGCCGATGTGGCGCCCTTCGAACTGATGAAACTGCGGCTGCTCAACGGCAGCCATTCGCTGCTCGCGTACCTGGGCTATCTCGCGGGCCATGAAACCGTCAGCGACGCGATGGCAGCGCCTGGTTTCGGGGCGCTGATCGAGCGCTTTATGGACGACGAGGTGGCGCCGACGCTGTTGCCGCCGAATGACTTCGATCTTGGCAACTACGCAGCAGAGTTGCGCGCCCGCTTCCGCAACCGCGCGCTCGCGCATCGCACCTGGCAAATCGCGATGGACGGTTCGCAGAAAATCCCGCAGCGCTGGCTGGGCACATTGCGCGCGCGTATCGAAACTGGACAGAGCTGCGCGCGCCTGGCGCTGGGTCTGGCGGCCTGGATGCAATACGTCACAGGATTCGATCTTGAAGGCGCGCGCATCGATGTGCGCGATCCGCTCGCCGAGCGATTCGCGGCCATCGCGATGGCAAACCCGGAATCGGCCAGCTACGCAGCAGCGATGCTCGCCGTCCGCGAAGTATTTGCCGAGGATTTGGTCACGCCCCGTCTGGTCGCCGCGATCGGCGCTGCGCTCGAGCGCTTACGAGTCAGCGGCGTCGCAGCTTGTCTACAGGGACTGCAATGAACGCGTTGATCCTAAATGCGCTCGACAACGTCGCGATTGCGCTCGAAGACCTCACGGACGGAGTTACCGCCGCGGGCGTCGCGGTGCGTGCAGCCATTCCGCGCGGACACAAATTCGCCCTGCGCGCGATTGCGGCCGGCGAGCCGGTGCTGAAGTACGGTTTGCCGATCGGCACCGCGCGCAGCGATATCGCTTCGGGTGCTCATGTGCATGTCCACAACATGCGCTTCGAGGCTGGGCTGGAGCGGCCCGTCGGTGCCGCTCAGCAGAGCGATCTTGAGCGACACAGCGCAT
The DNA here is from genome assembly GCA_022844135.1 of Lysobacterales bacterium. Classification (GTDB taxonomy): domain Bacteria; phylum Pseudomonadota; class Gammaproteobacteria; order Xanthomonadales; family SZUA-5; genus JALHMH01. The sequence goes on along the minus strand of JALHMG010000031.1, from coordinate 17,417 downwards.
TGCGCGCACGCACGTTTCGAGGTTTCCTGCGCGAGAACGGCAGTGTCGGTACGCGCAACTACATCGGCGTTTTGACCACCGTGAATTGCTCGGCGACGGTCGCCAAACAGATCGCGCGACGATGTGAGGACGTGACCGCATTCCCGAATGTCGATGGCGTGATCGCGCTGACGCATACCAGCGGCTGCGGTATGGCCCATCAGGGCGAGGGCATCGAGCTGTTGCAGCGAACCATCGGCGGCTACGCGCGGCAACCGAATTTCGCTGCGGTGCTGCTGATCGGCTTGGGCTGCGAGGTGAACCAGACCGATCGCTTGATGCGCGATCAGGCCCTGGTTCCAGGATCGCGCTTGCGCACACTATCGATTCAGGACGTTGGCGGTACGCCGGCGGCCATCGAGCGTGGCATCGCGATCGTGCGTGAGCTGCTGGAACTGGCCAATAGCGACCAGCGCGTCGAGGCGCCGATAGCCGCGCTGAAACTGGCCTTGCAATGCGGCGGCTCCGATGGGTGGAGCGGCATGACCGCCAACCCGGCGCTGGGCGCAGCCGCCGATCGACTAGTGGCCGCGGGCGGTAGCGTTGTGCTTTCGGAGACGCCGGAAATCTATGGTGCGGAGAGCTTGCTGCTGGCGCGCGCGACCAGCCCCGCCGTGCAGCGAAAACTGCTCGATCGCCTGCGCTGGTGGGAGGACTACGCCGCTAAACACGGCACCGATCTCAACAACAATCCCTCGCCCGGAAACATCGCTGGCGGCTTGTCGACGATCCTCGAGAAGTCGCTCGGTGCGGTGGCCAAAGGCGGCACCGCGCCGCTGCAGAACGTGCTCCTTTACGGCGAAGAAATCGGTCCCGGTTTTCAGTTCATGGATACGCCGGGTTACGACCCGTGCAGCGCCACCGGTCAGATCGCCGGCGGCGCCAATTTGATGGCCTTCACTACCGGTCGCGGCGCTGTGTTCGGCGCCAAACCGGTGCCGAGCATCAAGCTCTCCAGCAACTCGGCACTGGCCGTGCGCCAAAGCGAGGACATCGACATCGACTGTGGCGATATCGCCGGTGGCTTGCGCAGTGTCGATGAACTCGGAAGCGAGATTTTTGAGCGCCTGTTGCGAGTCGCATCGGGCGAGAAATCCGCCAGCGAACGCCTGGGCTTCGGCGAGGCCGAGTTTGTGCCTTGGGTGATTGGGGCGGTGATGTGAGCAGCGGGTCTTGGTTTCGAATTGGGTTTCGAGTTGACCCGATACCATCAGGAGGTTTGGCGTGAATCAAGAGCAAGGGCACGAGCGCGAGCTTCGCTCGCAAGCGCTGGGCTCCGCCCCTCGTGCCCTCGTGCCCTCGCTCTTCACGGTGTGTTCCAGACGGTTTGGACAAGTCGTCGGCGCTGCTGTCTTGATGCTCATATGTTCGTCTGGTTTCCCCCAGACCACACCCGACGCCGTCCACAACGCCATCATCGACCAGGCTCGTTACGCCTCACGCATCGCGCTCGACGAAAACGGCGCGGCGCGGGGCGACTTCGATCTGGTGCGCGGCACCTGGCAGCCTTACGAAACGGCGTGGCACACCGGGCAACTGGTGCTTGGACTGCTCGCGGCTTACGAGCGCACGGGTGAAACCGAGTTCCTCGACGCCGCGCAGCGTGGTGGCGAGTGGTGGATCGCTCAGGAGATCAAGGACGGCCCGCTGAAGGGCATGCTCAACGCGGCGCACGGCGATCGGCTTGGGTCGCTGATCAACTTCACGACGCTCTCCGATGGCACCGCCGGTTTGTACGCCTTGTCGGATGTCACCGGCAATCGCGCTTACGCCGAAGTCGCGACGCGAGCGGCGCGTTTTACGCTGCAGACGATGTACTTGCCGGACAGCGGATTGATCTACAACATTCTCGATCCCGGCGGCAGCGTTTGGACCAACCGTTCGCCGCACCACGATGCGCAGCCCGCATCGCTGTACCAGGTCGCCCGGCCGAATATCGAAGGCAGCCTGTATCTCGACGCCTACACGCACAGCAAGGAAGCAGCTTTTCGCAATGCCTATCTGCGCACGCTGGATGGCGCGGTGGAACGACAGCATGCGAATGGTTTCTGGATGGATTTCGAACCGAACGATCCCGCCCGTGGGCAAATCCATCCGCGCTTCAACCTCTGGTATGCCGAGGCGCTGCTGCGCGGCTATTCCCTGACGCGCGAGCGGCGCTATCTCGATGCGGCGCTCAAAACGCTGCGCGCGACGCAGCGCTTGATCGATGCCAACGGCGCCATGCACTACGACAATCTCGACTTGCGTTATGTCGATGACGCGGCGCAGGCCAGGGCGGCCGACGCGACCGAATTCACGATCCGCCGCGAATCGATCACCGGTTCGGCAAGCGCTTTTGCGGGACTGCTGATGCTGGAGGCTAAACGCCTGACCCAGTCCGCAGAGTTCGACGCCGATATCGAAGCCATCGCTGCATGGCTGATCGCGCATCGCTATCCGGCAGACCATGCCAATCCGCAGCTCGCCGGCTCGGCTCTGGAAATTCGCCGTCGTAGCGCCGGCAATCAGATCGAGCTGCGTGCACGGCCGATCGCGACCGCATTCTCGCTGCGCTTTCTTGCTGCTTACGCCGCAGCGAATGCGCACCCCAAGACCGTCGCCGAAACCGATTTCGCCCTCCCGCTCACGCAACTCGAATCGCGCCGCACGCAGCGCCTCGACGGCACCTGGAAGTACATAGTCGACCCCTATCAGATCGCGCTCAACAAGCCGCGTCCGCCGCGCCGTTCATTGCCTCTCGATGAGCGCGCCGATGGCAACGAGAACCCGTTGATCGAATACGAATGGGACAGCGCGCGCGAGATCGCGGTACCCAGCGATTGGAACACGGCGGTGCCGGAACTCAAATGGTATGAAGGCATGCTTTGGTATCGCACTACCTTCGAAGCCGACCGCCGCAGCGGCGAGCGCCAGTTCCTGTACTTCGAAGGCGCCAACTATTTGACGCGCGTGTGGCTCAACGGCCAACCGCTCGGCGAGCACGAGGGCGGCTTTACGCCGTTCCAGTTTGAGGCGACAGCGCATTTGCGCGATGGCAAGAACTCGCTGGTGGTTGCGGTCGACTCGACGCGCCGCAAGAACGGCATCCCGAGCCTGGATTTCGACTGGTTCAACTATGGCGGGCTGACGCGCTCGGTGCATTTGGTGCATGTGCCTTCGACTTTCATCGCGACACTGCGCGTCGCGCTGCGGGACCAGGGTCGGAGCGCGGCGGTCGAGCTGGTGGCTCGTCTGGACGGCCCAGCGAAATCGGGCACCAGGCTGCGTTTCTCGATTCCCGAGTTGAACATTGCGCTCGACGCTAGTGCCGATGACAACGGCATCGCGCGCGCAGCCGCCAGATTGCCGCGCATCACGCGGTGGTCGCCGACCTCGCCCAGGCGCTATGAGGTGCAGGCTTCGGTTGGCGATCACGTGGTCCGGGATCGCGTGGGACTGCGCACGATATCCGTGTGCGGCAACGATCTTTGCTTGAACGGCGAAAAGATCTTTCTGCGCGGCATCAGTGTCCATGAAGAGCGGCTGGGAGCGATCGGCGGAAGGGTGCGCAATGCCACTGAAGCACGCGCGTTGCTGGAAAAATCCAAGGCCCTGGGCGCCAATTTCGTGCGGCTCGCACACTATCCGCATAGCGAAGCGATGGTGCGCGCGGCGGATGAAATGGGCCTCCTGGTCTGGAGCGAAATACCGGTCTACTGGGACGAAGTGCAGTACGCCAACCCCGCGACGCTCGCGCTCGCGCGGCGCATGCAGGCGACAAACGTCGAGCGCGACTACAACCGCGCCAGCGTGATCCTCTGGAGTGTAGCGAATGAGACCTCGATCACGCCGGCGCGTAATGCGTTTCTGCGCCGATTGATCAGCGACGCACGAGCGCAAGATGCGACCCGCCCGATCACCGCTGCGCTCAACAAGGCGCAACAAATCGGCAACGAGATACGCGTCGCCGATCCGCTTGGCGCCGACCTCGATGTGATTGCCGTGAATCAGTACGAAGGTTGGTATGGCACGCGCACGCCGGCGGACATCGCCTCGCTGAGCTTTGCATCGAACTACGACAAGCCCTTCGTCTTCAGCGAGTTCGGCGCCGACGCGCCGCGCGAATTCCGGGCCGACAGGGCGGTGCGTTGGAGCGCCGACTATCAGGTCTGGCTGTACGAGCAGAATTTGAAACTGTTCGACACCATGCCTGAGCTCGACGGCATCAGCCCGTGGATTCTGAAAGACTTCCAGGCGCCGCGGCGTTGGCACGGGCGCTTCCAGGACTACTGGAATCGCAAGGGTTTGATCGATGAGATGGGGCAGCCCAAGCCAGCCTTCGAGACGCTTCGCGCCTGGTACGGACGCTCCGAACGATAGCTGCCGCACGCGCCCCGACCATGCGTCAACTCATCGACCTGTTACAGATCGCCGTCGCCAGCGCCGACGCGGCACGGGCCTTGAGCGGACATTGGCCGGATGTCGACCGCCCGCACATTCTCGCGCTCGGCAAGGCGGCGGTGCCGATGGCTCGTGCAGCGATCGAGCGCTACGAGCGCTCCCGCGGCATCTGCATTGCGCCCGGCGGCGAGCGGCTGCGGGCGCCGGGTTGGCAGCAGTTCGACGCCGGCCATCCGCTACCTACGGACGCTTCGATCGCTGCCGGCGCCGCAGCGCTCAGCTTCGCGGCTGGCTTGCGCCAGGGCGATCGTTTGTTGGCGTTGATTTCTGGTGGCGGCTCGGCGCTGATGGACCTGCCCATCAGCGCGCCCGATGCTTCGGCAAGCCTGGCTGCGTCGAACGGACTGGAGCAGTGGCTACAGGTTCAGCGCACGCTGCTCGATAGTGGCTTGCCGATCGATGTGATCAACGCCGTACGCGTGCGGCTGAGCCGTCTGAAGGGTGGGCGACTTCTTGCTGCGACGCGCGCAACCGCGACCACGCTGGCGATCTCGGATGTGCCCGGCGATGTTTTGCATTGGATCGCCTCCGGACCCACTGTGCCGTGGGCATCGGGCCCGTGCGATGCGCTGGCCCGCGACTGGTTGGCAGCGCACTTCCCCGGTGTGCCCACCGCCGAGCCGCCCTTGCTTGAAGTCAGCGCCGAGGCACGGGTGATCGCGTCGCCGCAGCAATCGCTGGATGCCGCGGCCGCGCAGGCGCGCTCACAAGGGTTGAACGTCATCGTGCTCGGCGCCAACCTCGGCGGCGATGCGTTGGCACTGGCGCGTACGCACGCGAAGCTCGCGCTGCATCACCAGAACCGCGGCGAGCGTCTGTTGATCTTGTCTGGTGGCGAGACCACGGTTGCCCCAGGCGCGAGGCGCGGCAGCGGCGGGCGCAATCAGACTTATCTGCTGGCACTGTTGGAGGCGCTCCACGGTGCGCGCGGCATCTGCGCGCTGGCGGCCGACACCGACGGCATCGATGGCACCGGCCCGGCTGCCGGCGCGTGGTTCGATGCCGACACGGCAGGGCGCGCTCGCGCGCTTGGCCTTGATCCGGCAGAGTCGCTGGCGCAGTGGGATGCTGGCGGGTTTTTCGCAGCGCTCAATCAAACGATCGAGACCGGCCCGACGGGGACCAACGTCAACGACTTTCGGGCGATTGCTATCGGGCTTTGAGCGCCTCAACCGCTGCGGGCCGCGAAGCGCTTCTTCAGATGCGGAATCAAGCCGCCGTCGGCGAGCAGGGCCTGCAGGAATGGCGGGATCGGCTGCGCCGAATAGTCCAGTTGCAGCGCCGGAACGGCAACCCGTCCCGTGGCGATATCGACCTCGACGCGCATGCCGCGCGCAATCGCATGCGGCGCGTCGAGCACCAGCACCGGCAATCCAAGGTTCAGCGCATTGCGATAGAAGATGCGCGCGAACGACTTTGCGAGCACGCAGCCGACGCCAAGTTCGATCAGCGCCTGGGCGGCCTGCTCGCGCGAGGAACCAATTCCGAAGCCGCTGCCGGCGACGATCACATCGCCGCGGCGGACGTTACTGGCGAAATTCGGGTCGACCGCTTCCAGGCAATGCTGAGCCAACTCTGCGAGTGGGCGCTTCATGTAGGCGCCAGGCGCCAGCACATCGGTGTCGATCTGATCGCCGTACACGAAGGCGCGTCCGGCGATCATGCGTGCACCTCGCGGGGATCGGCGATCGCGCCTTTGATTGCCGATGCTGCCACCGTGTATGGGGAGCCCAGGTACACGCGGCTTTCTGCCGATCCCATGCGGCCCTTGAAGTTGCGCGCCGTGGACGCGATGCAGATTTCGCCCTTGGCCAGCACGCCAGCACCGAGGCCCGCACAGGCGCCGCAGCCGCTCGGCAGCAAGATCGCGCCGGCTTCTGTAAGAATCTGCAGGGTGCCATCGCGGGCCGCTTGCAAGGTGGTCTGGGTCGACGCCGGTGCGATCAGCAGGCGCACATGGCTCGCGACCCGGTGCCCGCGCAACACGCTTGCGGCCATTTGCAAGTCCTGCAGCTTTGCCCCAGTGCATGCACCAATGTACGCCTGGTCGATGCGCGTGCCAGCGTGGTCATTCACCGGCGACGAGTTCGCCGGACTGTGCGGCGCCGCGACGTGTGGACTGAGCGCGCTCAAGTCGACGCGATGATGGCGCGTCGCGGCGCCCTCATCGCTGCGCCAGCTTGGGTCGAACGTGTTCGGCGCACCGGCTGCGGCCAGCGCCGCAGCAGTGCGCGCATCCGGCGCGACGATGCCTGTCTTGCCGCCCAGTTCGGCGGCCATGTTGCACAACGTCAGTCGCTCCGCCATCGATAAGTCGGCGATCGCTTCGCCAGCGTACTCGATGCACAAATAATCGTTGTTCATGCCCAATGTCGCGCACAGATGCAGCAGCACATCCTTGCTCGACAGGCACGGGCCGAGCGCGCCAGACAAATCGATCCGCAAGGTTTCCGGCACGCGAATCCAGATCTCGCCGGTGGCCAGCACGCCAGCCATTTCGGTGGCACCGATGCCGACCATGAAGGCGCCGACGGCGCCGCCCGACGGCGAATGCGAATCGCCGCCCACAGCGAACATGCCAGGTCGCAGATGGCCGTGCTCCTGCAACACCACATGGCAAATGCCGCGCATATCGTAGAAGTGACGGATGCCGCGTTCGGCCACCCAGCCGCGCGTGAACGACAGGATTTCGGCGCTGTCCGCATCCACCGCCGGCACGTAGTGATCGCTGACGACGACGACTCTGTCGGGGTCCCAGATGCCGACGCCGAGCTCGCGCAGCTTGCTATCGACGCGCCTTGGGCCACCCGAGTCGTGCATCATCGCCAAGTCGACCTGGCAGGTGACGATTTCCCCCGGCCGCACAAGGTTTTTTCCAGCGGCCCGCGCGATGATTTTTTCGGCGAGCGTCATCATCCCTGTGGTCCGGATCGAATGCACCAGGCGTCCTTCGCTGTGCGCATTCGGGCAGTCGTCACGAGGCAAAGTTCAGGGGGCAGGGGCCGCGCTGGCTCTCCAGCCCGCGCAGCGCATCGGCTTCGCCAGAAATGAGGCAAAAGCAGTCTCGGGGCTTGGCGCCCCGCCCCCCACCCCTTGGCCCCAAGATCATCGAAACACAAGTCGTGGCTCATCGTCGTCATCATCGCTTGCCTCGCACCATCACATCCGAGGCCGATAGCTTCATGTGGTATTGGAAGCGATCCGGTCGATACACGCCGACGAGGTAGTCGATCGGTCGCCCGCGCTGATCGCTGGAAATGCGCGTCACTTGCAGCAATGGATCGCCGGCGCGTACGACCAATCGCTGTGCCAGTGTTGTGTCGGCAGTGATCGCACTGATGACCTGATCGACTTCTTTGAGATGGATTCCGAGGCGGCGAAAGAGATCCAGGCGGCTCGACGATTTGAGCGCTTCCTGCGTCAGCCCAGGCCCGATCGGCACTGTCCAGCTGGTGTAGTGCGCGAACGGCAGGCCCTCGCTCAGGCGCACGCGAATCGCCCGATCCACCCATTGATCGGGCGTCAGGCGCAAGCCATCGGCCACCTGCGGCGGCGGAGCGACGCGCGCGAAATCGATGAGCTTGACCTGCGTTTCGCGGCCCATAACCGCGAGGCTTTCGAGCATGCTGTTGAGCGGCGCGCGCAAGACCTTAGGCTCGTACTTGTAGGTAACATGCGTGCCGCGTCCGCGGTGGCGGCTGACATACCCCTCGCCCTCAAGATCATCCAGAGCGCGCTTGACGGTGATTCGCGATACTCCGAAGAAGGCCGCGAGTTCTTTTTCCGCTGGAATCAGCGCCCCTTGACGCAGATCGCCACCCTCGATTTTGCGCTTCACCAGGGCGTACAACTGGTGATACAGCGGGGAGGGATGATCGGGACGCAGACTGGCTCGATCGTCGGTATGGAAAGCGCGCATGTCGATACACGGCAAGGACAATGACTTAAAGATATACCAATACGCCTTGGGTTGTGTCGGCGTTTGGTGACGTGGCGCGCTGAGTCACGCTATGGCAGGCCAGGGTGGGCCAGACTAGGACAAGCTCAGGCTCGATCGTATTCGATGAAATGTGGAGACATGTGCATGCTTCGTGAAACTTTGCAGGGATTCGATCGCGTCCGCGCGCTTCGTTGGGAGGATGGCGCGCTGCGCTTGCTCGATCAGCGCGCGTTGCCGCAGCAAACGCTGTGGCTGGCGATGAACACCAGCGCCGAGGTGGCGCGTGCGATTCAAGCGCTCATCGTGCGCGGCGCACCGGCCATCGGCATCGCCGCGGCCTATGGTCTGGTGCTCGCTGCGCGCGAATGCGCGGCGCTTCCCGCAGGACAGCAGGCGAGTGCTTTCGTGGCCGCCGCCGAGGCCTTGCGCGCCGCGCGCCCAACGGCTGTCAATCTGATGTGGGCCGTCGATCGCATGCGCGCACGGCTAGCGGACCAGCCCGACGCCGAGCGGGCGCTGATCGAGGCTCGGGCCATCGAGGCCGAAGATCTGGCTGCCAACTACGCCATGGCGGCGCTCGGTGCGGCGCTGATCGAGCCTGGATCGGGCGTGATCACACACTGCAACACCGGCTCGCTCGCGACCGCGGGTCTGGGAACAGCGCTCGGCGTTATTCGCGCTGGCTTCGCCAGTCGTCGCGTTGCGCGTGTGTTCGCTGGAGAGACGCGTCCATGGCTGCAGGGCGCACGACTGACGGCATGGGAGCTGCTGGAGGACGGCATCCCTGCGCAACTGATTGCCGACGGCGCCGGTGCGTATGTGATGTCGCTGGGGTTGGCGCAGTGGGTCATCGTCGGCGCCGATCGCATCTGCGCCAACGGCGACACGGCGAACAAAATCGGTACGCTCAGCCTGGCCTGTGCTGCGAGACAGTTTGGCGTGCGCGTCATGGTGGTCGCGCCGACCACGACGCTCGACTTCGCCACCGCCGATGGCGGCGCAATTCACGTTGAAGAACGCGACGCGCGCGAGCTGACCGACTATGCAGGTCAACGCGTTGCTGCGCCTGGCGTGGTCGGTTTCAATCCGGTGTTCGATGTGACGCCAGCGCGGCTGATCGATGCCATTGTCACCGAACGTGGGGTGGTGCTCGCGCCGGACGCCGACAAGCTCCGTGCGGCATTTTTCGATCAGTACAATTGATATGCGCAGTGGCGCGACCAGATTTATCGCATACGAGAACATGGATACACGGCGAATTCCCCCTTTTCTTGCGCGCATGCGTGCGCTGTGAAAGTACTCCTCACCGGTAGCGAAGGCCGCATCGGCCGCGCCATTCGCGCCGAGTTCGAAGCGGCCCGGATCGCCGTCGACGGCGTCGATCGGATTGGCGCACAGCCGCGCGACGTTCTGGCGCTGTCCGAGCGCGACTTCGACGGCATCGATGTGGTGATCCACAGCGCCGCGCTGCATGCGCCGCATGTTGGCGCACTGCCTGACGCAGCGTTTTGGCGCGATAACGTTGCGGCCACCAAACACCTTGTCGAAACTGCGGCGCGAGCCGGTGTTCGGCGTTTCGTTTACACCAGCACCACCGCGCTCTACGGTGCCGGTGCGGCGGCCGGGCGGATTGGGCGCGCGGCGTGGATCGACGACGGCACAAAGCCATTGCCGCAAACCATCTACCATCGCACCAAGATCGCGGCCGAGGACGTATTGCGCGACGCCGGCGAGCGATTGTCGCTATCCGTCGTCAGCCTGCGGATGTCGCGTTGCTTTCCCGAACCGCTGCCGGAAATGATCATCCATCGCCTGCACCGCGGCATCGACGAGCGCGATGTCGCCAGCGCCCATGTTCTGGCCGTGGCGCGCATCGAGCCGGGCTTTCGCGTCTACAACATTTCGGCGCAAACCCCGTTTTCGCGCGAGGATACTGAGGCGCTATTTGCCGACGCGCCGACCGTAATCCGCGCCCGTGCGCCGATCGTGGCGGCTGCCTTTCATCGCCGCGGTTGGCCATTGCCTGCGCGCATCGACCGCGTCTACGACGCATCGCTTGCCATGCGCGAACTCGACTGGCAACCGCGCCACGATGCTGCGGCGATGTGCTCCGAAAACGACTGAGCTTGTCAGTCGTCGATTTACGCGTAATGCCAATTAGGCAGACCGTAGCGACACTGCTGCCGGCGCGCGTTGACTTTTCGGAGATACCTCATGCGATTGGTTCTGCTCATGTTTACCGTTTGCGCTGCAACTCAAGTCTCAGCTCAAACACTGGCGCTCGATCAGGTGCCACCCATTTCCCTGACCAGTTCGAGCATCACCAGCGCCATTAGCATCGACCCGTTGTCCGGCAACGTGATCGCACGCTCGTCGAGCGGCGGATTGAATCAATGCACGGGAGCCGCACTGCCCACCATTACGTCGTTCAATTCTGTACCCACCAGTGTCAACACCGGAGCGACGTTCTCGTTGACCTGGACCAGCCAGAACACAACCGGTTGCGCACCTACGCCGGATACCGGGGTCGGGACGATCTGGGCCAGCCTCGGCAGCCTGCCGTCCAATGGTCAGCGGCAGTTGACGGCACCGGGGAGTCCAACAACACTGAGCTTTGGCCTTACCTGTACCGGGCCGGGTGGAAGCGTCAGCCAAACGGTGCAGGTGGTCGTTGGAGGAAGTACCGGGCAGTGCAACCCGCCCGCAGGATTGTCTGTCGATCCGCCGACGCCTTGGACCGCAATCTATCCGAATGCGTTTCCTTCGATTCCAGGCGGGCGCTTCGAATGGAATTCAGTCCTGGGGCGCATCTACACGATCAGCTTTGTCGCCGCACCTGCCTCGGACGGCGGCATGTTCGGGAGCATTGCTTCGTTCAATCAACCCTTGGACGGCGATGGCGAGTTCTTGATGTCGATTTCCCAACAGCCTGGTTGTTTCGACACGACCGTCCTCGGCGCAAACTGCCGGTCGCCATTGGCCCGGTACACATCCATAGGTTGGACACTGGTGGAGCCGGCGAACTTCTCGTGCAAACTGGTTATGGGGCAGCAGTACTTTTTGAATCTGACATTCGGAAACGCGACTGCGCCAGGGTCCGGGCCTTACTGCGCAAGCGCACAATGCACGCGCCCGATCGCAAGCCTGGGTCAACGCGCGCCGGGCTCCTGAGGCGAGGCAGCCGGACGCTGCCCGGAGCGCATCGTGCCTGCACAATGCGCTCCGTTGCTGCGCTCAACGCGTGACCGGCATCGGGTTGCTCACGAGGATGACGCCGTCGCGGATTTCCATGCGATCGCCTGGTTTGTCGATCGATTGGACGATGCCAGTTTGTCCGTTGTAGGCCCAGCGCACGTCGTACCCGATAATCTTGTCGCGTTCGCCGAGCTGCAATTCTTCGCCCGGTTTGTCGTCGAGTCGGATGCTGCGCACTTCACCGTCCAGCGCGTACTGGACCTGGTAGCCGACCACCTCCTCGCGCGGCGCCTCGACCGTACGGCAATCGCGCACAGTGTCGGCATAGCGTCGGCCACCGGTGTGGTTGCGATCGATTTCGCGACCCGCATAGCCACCACCGATAACGCCCGCCACCGTCGCCGCGTCGCGACCGCGCCCGCCGCCAATCTGGTTGCCGATCAGGCCACCGACCAGCGCGCCAACCACCATCCCGTCGTTGTTGCCGAATCGTTCCGGCGCACGGCGCTCGACAACGCGCTCGCTGCACACCTGGCGTGAGCCAGCAACCGTCTCGGTGATCGGTGTAGCAGACAGAACCTTGGCCAGAATCGGCTCACTCACCATGATCGGTTCGGCAGATACGACAGTGGCGTAGGTGGGCCGCAACGCACTGTAGGCACCGGCGACGCTAGCAATCACGACGCCGCTTGCGATGATGACGATCTTGTTCATGGCACATCCTTGCGACAAGCGCCCTTCGGCGCGGTGCGAGAAAATTGCGCCTGTCAAACTGAATCGGTGCCGAAAAAACCCACCGCATCAACGCGATATCGCAAACCAGTTGGCAAAACGCGATTCCAGCGAGCGGGCCGCCATCGCAGGGCAAAGGCTGCAACGCGCGGATTCGCGCCGAGGATCGGGAACGGGCATCGTCGAAATTCGCAAACCGCGTCGCAGCTTTCGCATTTTGCAATTCGGCAAAGGGGTCCGGTGGCCAACGGCCGATCAGGTTAGAGGTAAAAATTATTGTAATCAATAACTTGCATAACATCTGAGCGTTGGCACGCTACTTGATAAGAGGTCCGTGCCCGGATCAGCCGGGGCCCAAACAACCTCATCAAGGAGCTTTACCATGAACACACGTCTTCTCTCCGCTTCCGCTCTGGTCGCTGCATTGGCTTTCGGCAATTCGGCATTCGCTGCAGGCCCGACCAGCGGTCAGATCATCATCAAAGGCACTGTCGGCGATCTGTGCGAGATCGGTGTTGTCGACTACGGCACCAACCTGGATCTGGTGACCGGCGAAACCAATCGTGCTGTCGGCAAGGTCACGGAAACCTGCAACGATCCGGACGGCTATTCGGTCAGCTTCACCAGCGACCGCGGCGGCAAGATGGTTGGCCCACGCGACGCAGAGAGCCCGTATCGCATCAACTACGATTCGATCGGCAACCACAGCCTCGCTGCCGACGCGTCGCTGCCGCGCCCCGATCCGCAATGGAATGCGGCTTATGAGCTGACGGTTAACGTCGACGGTCAGGACGAACTGCCGGCCGGCAGCTACAGTGACACGGTGACGGTCACCATCGCGGCCAGCTGATGACGACGAATGAGATGCGGCCGGCGCCCTTGCCGGCCGCGTCGAGCGATCCTATACCATGCCCGGCAACGCCGGGCCCAGATCTTCGAGGAACCCTATGACTTCGCTCGTCCGCTTCCTAAGCCTGGTCGTATTGGCGGCAGCTCTTCCGGCCCATGCGTTCAAACTCACGCCTATCGAGGCTGAGTTTGGTCCCTCCCGCCTGGCCGTACAAACGTTCAAGGTCGAAAACGGCGGCGCATTGCCGGCAGCGATCGAGTTGTCGGTGCATCGTCGCAATATGGCCATCGATGGCAGCGATGTGCTGACCGCAGCACCTGACGACTTCAACATCTTTCCGGATCAGATTGTTCTGCAGCCCGGCGAAACGCAGAGTGTGCGTGTGCAATGGACCGGCAGCGAACAGCCAGCGACGGAAATCGCCTACCGGCTCATGGCTGAACAACTGCCCATCGATCTTGGCGACGGCGCCGAGCGCAGCGGCTTGCGCCTGATGGTCAAGTACCTTGCGGCGTTGTATGTGCGACCCGCAGAACCGGACGCGCGGGTCAGTGCACAGATCAGCCTTGAAGAGGCGGCCGATGCCCGCTACGCGCTGGTGCGCTTGAAAAACGACGGCAACGCGCATGCCATCGTGCAGGCGCCAATGCTGGTCATCAGCGCTGGCGAGCGCGTGCTCGAATTCAACGCCGAGCAACGCGAGGCAGTGCACGGCAAGAATGTACTTGCCGGCGCCGAACGTGAGCTCAGAGTCCCCTGGAGCGAAGCACTGGATGCCGGACCGCTGGCGATCGAATTGCGGTTGCCACCGGGCGATTGATCGAAGGTGCGCAGCGCCGACCAGGATCGGGCAGGCATGGCCCACCGCCGGATGCTTGTTGCGCTCGTCCTGGTGGCTTCCGGCGGTCTTTCGGCGCAGACGAGCACCGAGTCTTTACGCGAACAGGTCTTCGGGAAACGAGCGGAGCGGGAGCAAACGTTGGCCGCGGACCTGGATTTGAACGGACAACGCCTCGATCCGGTCGATGTCAAGGTCAAGGGCCATCGGCTGACCGACGTCGATCTCAGCCAACTGCGCGATCGTCTGGCCGACGTGCTGGAGCAAACGGCGCTCGACTGCTTGCAGCAGCCACACGAAGACCCGCTCGCCTTGGCGCAACGATGTGGCATTGCCATGCGCTACGACCCCGGAAAGCTGATCGTTTTCGCCAGTATCGAACCGGGCCTGAGGCGCATCCAGAACTTGCAGCTGCGTCCCCGCCGCGAAGCCACGGCGGCTGGCGAAGCAGCGGTCTCGGCCTATCTCAATCTCAATGCCGCCGTGCGTCGCAGTGCGCAGGATGACGAGCGATTCGAGGATCGAGGTCTGGGGCTCGATGGCGCGGTGCGCGCGTTCGGCGCGACGCTGGAATTCGATGGCTTGTGCACTGAGGGGCGCTGCGTTCCAGGACTTCGATCTCTGGTCTACGACCGCCCCGATGAACTGCGTCGCTGGCGTCTGGGCGACTTGACGGAGGCGCGCGCCGGGGGGCTTTTTTTGCCTGCCTTGCGCGGGCTGAGTGTGGGCACCTCGTTCGATCTGGCGCCAAACGAAAGTTTTACGCCGAATCTCGATGCGCCGCTGGAACTGCAACAGCCGGCGAAGGTGGAGGTGCTGGTCAACGGGCGCATTGTGCAGAGTTACGACTTGCCGCCAGGGCGCTATCGGCTTTCGGATTTTCCGCTCGGGTTTGGCGCGAATGCGGCCGAACTGCGTATCACCGATGCGGCCGGGCGCACCGAGAGCCGGTTCATTGAGGCTTTCGTAGACCTCGCGTTGCTCGAAGCCGGTCGCGTGCGGCATAGCGTCAGCGTCGGGCAGATTGCCTTGCCGGCATTGCTCGACAACGCGATCGTCCAGCCCTGGGTGCTGGCTGCCGACTACAGCCGCGGCCTGGGTCCGCGCACAACCTTCGGGCTCGGCGCGGCGAGCATTCCAGAGCTTCAGCAGCACAACATTGCGATCAGCCTGACCCAGGCGTGGGGACGGTGGTTGACGGGCGCGGCTTTGGCGTGCGCCCACGGCAACACGCAGGGTTGTCGCGCCGATCTGCGCTGGCGCCTGGCCGCCGACGCCGACGCGATGCCGGGTTGGCAACATGAGGGCGCGTTAGGATGGCGCCAGTCCGGTTACGCAGAGCTGCTGAGTGCCTCAGCGCAGGGCGCCCGAACGCTGCAAGCGCAGTGGCGCAGCAGTCGGACCATTCGCGATCGCCACCAGTTGACCTTGGGTGCTCGTGCGCAATGGTCAGGCGATCCATCCAGCGAGTACGCTCTCAGTGCTCAGTGGGCCAGTCGTTTCGGGCGTGGTCTGGGGTTGCGGATCGGAATCGAGCAAGCGGATGTTTCTGGCACCGTCGACAGGCGAATCAATGTCAGTTTCAACTGGTTGTTCGACGAAGCGCGGCAGGCGCTGCAGGTCGAGGCGGAATCCGAGCTGTCGCGATATGGTGCCCGATGGCAATTCAATCGGCAGAACCAGCGTGGCGGATACATCGCCAACCTCGGCGAATCGCGCAGCGATCTCGGCGCAGTTCGCGACGGCGCCATCGGCTGGCGACACGAACGCGCCGGTGCCGATCTGGCGATCGCACAATCGTCGGCGCCGGACGGAACGGCCAGTCGCGATACCCGACTCGCAGTGCGCACAGCGCTGGTATTCGCCGACGGCGTTTTTGGGATCACCGAGCAGGTCCAGGGTAGTTTTGCCCTCATCGACCCCTGGGACTCGCACGCAGCCGGGACGGTCTATGTCAATCCGGTGGAGGACGACTATCTCGCCAGCAGTCTGGGGCCGGGGCCTGCGGTGGTGGCCAATTTGCGCGCATACGAGCCGCGGGCGCTGGCGCTGTCGTTGCCTGAGTTGCCTGCCGATCGCGATCCGGGCAATTTGTTTCCGGTGGTTCGTCCCGGTTACAAAGGTGGCGCGGTGGTCGCGGCCGGTGGTCGACCAACGATCGGGCTATTGCTGCAAATCGTCGATACGAGCGGAAAACCGTTATCGATGGTAGCCGGGCAACTGCTGCCGGAGGCTGGCGGCAATGCCATGCCGGTTTTCGTCGGGCGAGATGGTCGATTGCGCGCGCAAGGGCTGATCGCAGGCGATTGGCAATTAACGCTGCAAACACGACCGATTCGTCGTCACCTGCTGCATATACCCGCGGACGCCCGCGGCACGATCGATCTTGGAACTTTGTCGCCATGAGTAGTGCATTGATCGCTCTGCTGTCCGCACTGAACATGCAAACGGCGGCTACATGTCAACCGCGCTTGCAAGTGGCGGCGGATCAACCAGTGGCCAGCTGGTTCGGTGCTGAACTTGCAGCAGGCGGGCGATTGCAAGAAACGTTGAGCGCGCGCATTGGCGGCATGACGGGTTGTCCACCACTCTCGCTCGGTGTCGAGGCTTCTCCTCTGGATCGTCCCGATTCGACAGCGATTGTCCGAACGGGCCCCAATGGTGCCGAAGTCGGGTTTGTGCCCGGTGGCGGGCTGGCGCTGTTGCCGGTGGTCGCGGACGCGCAAGGCAACGCGACGCTGCAGCCGACCTTGCAATGGTCAGCTCAAGGTGTGCCCTTCGAAGCGGGTTCGGCGCGCCTGCGCCTGCGCTGGCGTCTGTTCGATAGCGCGTCGTTGATCGCTCGCCCGCTCGCACAGACGGATACACATCTGACCGTCCAGGTGCCAGCCATTCTCAATGTCGAGCTCGTCGCGGTGGGACTGCGTGCGCCGTTGGCCGGCACGCAAACCCACTTCGACCTGGGCGAATTGCGCACCGGCAACGTCCATGGATTGGCCGTTGAAGTCCGCGGCAACGCCGCGGCTCAGCTCAGCATCGAACAGCGCTGGGGCGAGCTGCGAATTCCCGGCCGCAGCGGTTGGGCCATTCCTTATGCGCTAAGCGTCGACGGCCGCCGCATCAACGGCGCATCCAACTTATTGTTGGATCGTCGCGGCACTCTGTCGCGAGCAGAGCTGCAAATTCAGATCGGCGAAGTAGAACGGCGCGCCGCGGGGCGTTACGAAGACACGCTTACGCTTACCGTTGCAGCCGAATAGGGCGCTAACCCGCATATTTCATGAGGTCGCGATGAAATGGCTTAGTTTCGTTGTTACAGCCCGGAAATCATCGAGTTGGTCGTACTGACAAAGTGTTCGCTGCCATTTCCTCGCTAACAC
>JALHMG010000030.1 GCA_022844135.1 Lysobacterales bacterium | reverse complement strand
GCATCGTTTGCGCGCGCAGCGCGCGATGCTCCGAGCGCCCGGCAGCTACGCTGACGGGCCGGGTCAACCATTCCGCCCGGTGCGGCGGCGCAGCCGCCGCCCGTTCGAGCGGGCGCGCCTCATGCGGCGCAAGCTTGCCCGCTCTCACCCTCCTCGCGCCTCGATTCCGGCGCAAAGCCCTTCGCGATCTTCCGCGTTCCCTCATGAAACATGCGGGTTAACCCGTCTTCACACAATGGCCTGATAACCGTCCATCCCAAGGCAGATATGGTCAACGCGTCGTCCAACGGGGAAACACGGTGACCATCCGCAAGACCGCTTGTCCAGTGATTGGTAGTCCGTGCCAGCAACTGCCGACGTTCGCAAAGGAGCAGAAGCTCGCGTTCTGTGGTCTCTGCCAGAAGAACGTCCACAACTTCTCGGCGTTGAGCCGGCGCGAACAACGCGAGGTTCTGAGGGCAGACACGGCCTGCATACGCTACGCGCGAATCGTTCCCGCCGTTGCGCTCGCGATGTCGCTTTCGCATGGCGCATTGGCGCAGGACGCGGATGACCAAACGCAGATGGAGGAGGTCGAAGTGATCGGCGGCGGCTTCGCGCGTGCCCCGCAGGAGGTGGTCTTCGTAGCGAGCGAACTCGACGATGAGGCGTGGCTTGAAGGCGAAGACACAGGCGAATCCAGCAAGGAGGATCAACCGTGAGCGTCGAACGTGTTCATTGTCCGCGAATCACATCGCCATGCACGCAGAAACTTGAGTTCACGCGTGGGCAGAGAACCGCCTTTTGCGGGCTGTGTCAGAAGAACGTCCACAACATCTCAGCGATGTCGGCTCCCGAGCGCGCGCAGTTGTGGGCGCGCAAACAGACCCCTTGCGTTCGCTATGTGCGGCTGATTCCGGCCGCAGTTGTTGTGTTGTCGTCGGTAGGTGTATCCGCCAGCGGAGCCGCCGAATCCGAGATTTCGGAGGAGCCGATGGAATGGGTTGAGGTTGGTGGCGTCAGTGGCGCACCAACGGAGGAGATCTTCCTGGTTTCTGAGGACGTTGAAGAGCATTGGTTGGATGACAAGCCTACGCAGGAGACGCCATGAACTTCCTGCGCGCAGCAATCGCATTCGCTCTCCTGCCTGGAACGGCAGCGGCCGAACCCTCACAACAACTTATTGATGAAGCGCAGCGCGCTTTGAGCGAATGCGAGCTTGCGTCCCCTGAACTCGTACTCAGTCGCCAGCATTTAGCCAGGCTGACTGAGGTGCAGCATAAGGCTCGCCATTGGGTGATCAACGACGACTACTGGAACGTGGCTGAGCTGGCGACACTAAAGCAACTGCGCTTCGGATCCGATTTCAGTATGTCGGCCGTCTATCGGGCCGACTGCGTGCATTCCTGGGGCATACGCCAACGCGATGCCTTCAGTCGCATGACGCCGGCAGACGCCGTGGTCGTTGGCGACATCGCGTTCGTCGCGTGGCTCGACCGTCGCGGCGACTACACCGGCGCAGGCTTGGTGTTCGTTCGCGAGCGCAGTCAATGGCGGTGGCAAGGCACCGAATGGAATGCATTCGTGCGCCGGGTCGATGCGCTCGATGTAGCAGCCCTGGACACTAACGTCGTTGTTGAGGATGAAGATGCGTACTTCGACCTGTGCCTTGCCGCTATGCCACCAGCACCTGAGTCCATCAGTGATTTCGAATTCGATAGCGAACACCAGGATTTCGACGAGGACAACGCCCTGGGCGCCGCCAAGCGCAAGGCCGCGTGGCTGGCCGCGCGCGGCGCGTTCGGCGTTCCTTCGGCAACGGCGAAAGTCCTCCTTGCCGAAGTCCTGATTCGTAGTCTGGAGTTCGAGGACGCACCGGATATCAGCGATCCCCGTTGGCGCGCGCGCATCGAACGCGCGGAGCGATTGATCGCCGAGGCACGAACCACGAACATCGACTGGTCCCGAATGGGCGGCATTCTCGAGTGGCTCGCCCGTGCGCACGAGCGTGGGCTCGGTGGTTTATCTGTCGATCCCGTGCAATCGAAAAGTCTTCGGTCGCTGGTCACCGATTCTGGTTACGTCTCGGAAAAGCTGATACCCAATGAGTTCTGGAAGGACGGCTTGCCGTGGATCAGACACTTTGAGCCAATAGCGGAGGAGCTGCGCTGCGGCACCTAGAGTTTCAGATGCTGCTCGGTACGAAAGCTCGCTATGGAGTGCGGCCGCTTGACGCCGCTGCGACTGCCCTTTTCCCTTCAGTCAAAGCGGCGCCAAGCCGCCGCATTGCTCAAGGAATTTTGGTTTCTTGCAGGCAGATAGGCAGATTCGCACGACAGGCAACCTCTACTGCCACGCCTGCTCGCACAACCGCGTTAGCGGCCCGGCCATCATCGTCAGCGCCAGTAGCATCACCACATTTACGGCCAGAACACTGCGCACGTCGCCTGGCACAGTGATCCGGTGGTCCACTTCGGGTTCGTCGAAGTACATCACCTTGATTACGCGCAGGTAGTAGTACGCACCGATCACGGCGAATACGACCGAGGTGATCGCCAGCCACAACCAACCGGCATCAACTGCCGCTTGCAAGACATAGAGCTTGGCGAAGAAACCAATCGTCGGCGGGAAGCCGGCCATCGATGCCATGGTCACGAGCATCAGGAAGGCGAACCACGGATGGCGCTGATTCAGACCCTTGAAGTCTTCGATGCGCTCGGCATCGAATCCAGCGCGCGACAACACGATGATCAAGCCGAACGCGGCCGTGCTCATCAGCGCATAGACGATGACATAGAACATCGCCGCTGCCATTCCCGCCTCGTCGCCAGCAAGTATGCCGAGCAGAATGAAACCGACATGCGAGATCGTCGAATACGCGAGCATGCGCTTCAAATTCGTTTGCGCTATCGCCGCCAGATTACCGATGGCCAGCGACAGCAACGCCAGGAAGCCGAGCATCTGCGCCCAATCCTGCACACGCGGCTCCAAGCCTTCGGCGAGCACGCGAAATGCCATGCCGGCCGCAGCCAATTTGGGCGCGGAAGAGATGAACAACGTTACCGCCGTGGGCGCACCGTGATAAACATCCGGCACCCACATATGGAACGGTGCCGCTCCAAACTTAAAGCCGATGCCGACGACGATGAAGGTCACAGTAAAGGCAAGCAGTACCGGCGGCAGATCGCCGCTGGCGAGCTTATCGGCGATGACGCCAAGATCGAGGCTACCCGTCAGGCCATACAGCATCGACATGCCGTACAGCAGCAGACCAGAAGCCAGCGCACCGAGTACGAAGTATTTCATCGCCGATTCCGATGCCGTGCTGGAGTCGCGATCGAGCGCGACCAACGCGTAGCTGGACAACGCCAACAACTCAAGGCCCAGATACACCGTCAGCAAGTTGCCGCCCGAGACCAGAATGCACATGCCAAGCACAGCGAAAAGCACCAGCGTGTAGTACTCGGCGACGAACAGCTTATTCACCCTGAGCGAGTGCTTGGCGTAGACAAACACCACCGCGGTGGTGAGATAAATGAAAAGCTTGAGCACATCACTGACGCCATCGCGCACGAACATGCCGCCGAGCGCAGCAAAACGCTGACCGACGTTGAAGTCTCGCAGCGTCAGAACCGCGGTCAGAACCAGCGTCAGGATCGCCAGAAAATGGATGATGCCGCGACGCTTTTCGTCGATGAACAATCCTGCGATCAGGATCACGTTGATCATGACCAGTAGGAACAGCTCAGGCAGCAACGGAATCAGATCGGACCAAGCTTGGATCATGGCTCAGACTCCGATCAGTTTGGTTTGGGAGATGTGCTGCAATAGCGCCTCGACGCTAGGCTGCATCACATCGATGAGCGGCGCCGGCCAAAGCCCGATCAGCAGCACGAAGAACGCCAGCACGCTCATCACAATCCACTCGCGACTGTTCAAGTCCTTAAGCTCTGCGACGTGCGAGTTGGCGACATCGCCGAAGATCACGCGCTTGACCAGCCACAGCGTGTACGCTGCGCCGATGATCAAGGTCAGCGCCGATGCGAACGCGATCCAAAAGTTCGCCTTGACTGCCGCAAGTATGACCATGAACTCGCCAACGAAACCGCTGGTGCCTGGCAGTCCGCAGTTCGCCATCGCGAATAACACCACGAAGGCGCCGAACCACGGCATGGTGTTCATCACGCCGCCGTAATCGGCGATTTGACGGCTATGCACACGATCGTAAAGCACGCCTACGGCGCCAAACATGGCGGCGGAAACGAAGCCATGCGAAATCATCTGCACCATTGCTCCCTGCACTGCCAGCGCTGCCGTGTCTGGAGAATTCTTCTGCAGCACCAAAGCGAACGCGATGAACAAGCCAAGGGTGACGAAGCCCATGTGGCTGATCGACGAATAGGCGATCAGCTTCTTCATATCCTGCTGCGCCAGCGCTACAAACCCGATGTACACCACCGCAATCAAGGATAAAGCGATGATGACCCACGCATACGCCGCAGATGCGTCGGGCGCGATCGGCATCGAGAATCGTAGGAAACCATAGCCGCCGATTTTCAGCATCACCGCTGCGAGCACCATCGATCCGCCCGTAGGTGCCTCGACGTGGGCATCCGGCAACCAGGTGTGAACCGGGAACATCGGAATTTTGACCGCGAACGCGACCAGGAATGCGAAGAACAGCCACGTCTGCTCGGTCATGTTCAAGGTCATCGACTGCAGGTCGATGAGCTGGAAGCTCTGGCCCTTCAAGTACAAGTACACAAGGCCAATCAGCATGAACACCGAGCCCAGGAAGGTGTACAGAAAAAACTTGAAGGTGGCATAGACGCGCTTAGGGCCGCCCCAGACGCCGATGATCACGAACATCGGGATCAGCATCGCCTCAAAGAACACGTAGAACAGGATCGCGTCCTGCGCGGCAAACACGCCGTTCATCATTCCGGCAAGCATCAAGAATGCCGCGTAGTACTGCGTGGATTTGTATTCGATCACTTCCCACGCGCTGATCAACACCAACACTGTCACGATGCAGGTCAGTACGATCAACGGCAGGCTGAAACCATCGATGCCAAGGTAGTACTCGATGTTGAAGGTGCGAATCCAAGCGGCGCGCTCGACGAACTGCAGATTCGCCGAAGCATCGTCGAAGTTCATCCAAAGTGGCACGCACAGCCCAAGGGTGAACAGCGCAAAAATCAGCGCCAGCCACTTGCCACCGGTGGCCGCACGCTCGCCCGTTGTGAGCACGGCAACACCGCCGGCAATGGGCACCCAAATCAACAACGATAAAATGACGTCAAGCATGGGCGCTCACTGCAACAACGCGAAGGCGCCGATCACGACGATCAAACCCAGGATCATCATGAAGGCGTAGTGATAAAGGAAACCCGATTGCAGGCGGCGAATCGCGAAGGCGGTGCGCGCCACCAAACCAGCTGAGCCATTGACCAACGCGCCATCGATGACGGCCTGATCGCCGGCTTGCCAGAACAACTTGCCCATTGCGACGCTGCCACGAGCGAACAGCGCCTGATAGAGCTCATCGAAGCCGTATTTCTTGTCGAGGATGCGATGGATCGGCGCCAGGACTTGCTTTGCTTTTTCGGCTACGGCGGGATTGAACAAGTAGATGTACGTGGCGACTCCGAATCCGATGAGAGCCAACCAAACTGGCACGGTGATGAATCCATGCAGCGCGAACGCCAGCGGGCCGTGTTCGAAATGCTGCGCCATCTCGGCCAACGGCGCACGGCCCTCAGCAACGAAGATCGCGCCATCGAAGAAATTCCCGAAGAGCAGAGGCCCGGCGGTAAATGCACCGATCAGCAATGACGGTATCGCCAGCAGAATCAGCGGCAGCGTGACCACCCACGGCGACTCATGCGGCGGACCGCTGTGATGGCCATGGTCGTCATGATGATCATCATGCGCGCCATGATCATCGTGGTGCGCATCATGCGCATGATCGTTGTCGTGGCCGAAACGCTCCTTGCCATGGAATGCCAGATACAGCATGCGGAAGCTGTAGAACGCGGTGATGGCGACGCCCAACAGCACGCAGATGTAGGCGAAGGTTGCACCCGGTCGCTCGGCGTGTTGCACGGCAATCAAGATCGCATCCTTGGAGAAAAACCCGCTGGTGCCGGGAAATCCAATCAGCGCCAGCGTACCCACCCATGCAGTGATCCAGGTCACACGCATGTACTTACTCAATCCACCCATGCGCCGCAAATCCTGCTGATGGTGCATGGCGATGATCACTGAGCCCGCACCGAGGAACAGCAGCGCCTTGAAGAAGGCATGGGTCATCAGATGGAAAATCGCTGCCGAGTACGCCGAAGCACCGAGCGCGACCGTCATGTAACCCAGCTGCGACAGCGTCGAATAAGCGACGACGCGCTTGATGTCGTTCTGCACCACACCGATAAGTCCCATGAACAGCGCGGTGATCGCACCGATCACCAAAATGAACGACAGCGCGGTCTCGCTGAGCTCATACAGCGGCGACATGCGCGCAACCATGAAAATACCGGCAGTGACCATCGTCGCCGCATGAATCAGCGCGGAGATCGGCGTTGGGCCCTCCATCGAATCGGGCAACCAGACGTGCAGCGGCACCTGCGCGCTTTTCCCCATCGCACCGATGAACAACAAGATGCAAATCACTGTCGGCACCGCCCATTCGGTGCTGCCCCATGGCGTAAAGGTTTGCCCGACGAGTTCCGGTGCACGTGCGAACGCGGTCGCGTAATCCAACGTGCCCAGGTACGCGAGCAGCATGCCGATACCAAGCAAGAAGCCGAAATCGCCGACCCGATTGACGAGGAACGCCTTAAGGTTGGCGAAGATCGCTGTCGGGCGCTTGTACCAGAAGCCGATGAGCAAATACGACACCAGACCCACCGCTTCCCAGCCGAAGAACAACTGCATGAAGTTGTTGCTCATCACCAGCATCAACATCGCAAAGGTGAATAGCGATATGTACGCGAAGAAGCGCTGGTAACCCGGATCATCCTTCATGTATCCGATGGTGTAGATGTGCACCATCAGCGACACGCTGGTCACGACGCACATCATCAGCGCCGATAAACTGTCCACCAGAAAACCCACCTCGGCTTTGATCGAGCCAATCTCGAACCAGGTGTAGATCGACATGTTGACCGCCGGATGGCCGTCCATTGCGATCAGTTTCAACACATACAGGCTCAGCGCGGTGCTGATGGCGACACCGAGGATGGTCACGGTATGCGCGCCACCGCGGCCCACTTGCTTACCGAACAGCCCAGCGATGATCGCGCCAACAAGCGGCGAAAGTGCGATGGTCAGGAGCAGAGTCGAAGTAATCATCGCTTAGCCCCGCAGCGAGTCGAGCTCGCCGACATTGATCGTGCGGCGGTTGCGGAACAGCACCACCAGGATCGCCAGGCCGATAGCGGCTTCCGCGGCGGCAACGGTGAGAATGAAAAACACGAATACCTGTCCGGCCATGTCATCGAGATAGCGCGAGAACGCCACGAAGTTCATGTTGACGCTGAGGAGCATCAGCTCGATTGCCATCAGCAACACGATGATGTTCTTGCGATTGATGAAGATGCCGGCGACGCTGATGCAGAACAGCATTGCGGCAAGAATGAGCCACCAATTCAACGGGATCATGCGCCGTGCCCCTCGCTCGATTCGCTGGCCACCTTGACGATACGCACACGGTCATCGCGGCGCACCTGCACCTGCCGGTTGATGTCCTGAGTCTTGCTGCCTTCCCGCTTGCGATGCGTCAGCGTGATCGCGGCAACAATCGCCACGAGCAGAATCACGGCGGCGATCTCGAAGGGGTACACGTAATTGGTATAGAGCTCCATGCCGAGCGCTTCGGTATTGCTGCCTTCGATCACCGGCGCTGGCGGCGCGAAATTGTCGAAGCCAAAATGCTTGCTGGAGAGGACCGCGACCATCTGCGCGGCCATCAGCGCCGCGACCAGTCCACCCACCGGCAGGTAGCGCGCAAAACCCTCCCGCAACGGCGTGGTGTTGATATCGAGCATCATCACCACGAATAAAAACAGCACCATCACCGCGCCCACGTACACCAGGATCAGAACGATGCCGAGGAACTCGGCGCGCAGCAGGATCCACAGCATGGAACTGGTGAAAAACGTCAGCACCAGACTCATTGCCGCATGTACCGGGTTCTTCAGCGTGACTACGCCTAGACCGGCCAGCAGCAGCAGACTGCCAAGTGCAAAAAACAGGATTTGTTCGACCACCATGGGAATCTTCAGTCAATAGTCAATGGTAAATGGTAAGTCGCGAGCTCTGGTACAACTTGATGGCGCGGACTTCAGACCCTGTTCTATGGCACATTTTCGAAGCAGCAACGCCCACATATCAACGATACGGCGCATCGAGCGCACGCGCCGCTGCAATGTCGGCTTCATAGCGATCGCCAATCGCCAGCAACTGCTGCTTGGTGACGACGTTCTCGCCGCGTTGCTCGAAGTGATACTCGTGGATATCGGTCTCGACAATCGAGTCCACCGGGCACGACTCCTCGCAAAAACCGCAGAAAATGCATTTGAAAAGATCGATGTCGTAACGCGTGGTACGGCGCGTGCCATCGGCACGCTGTTCCGAGTCGATCGTGATCGCCAGAGCGGGACACACCGCTTCACAGAGCTTGCAGGCGATGCAGCGTTCTTCACCATTGGGATATCGGCGTAAAGCATGCAGACCGCGAAAGCGGTTGCTCTTGGGCGTTTTTTCCTCGGGGTAGCGCAGCGTGTACTTCGGGCGAAAGAAATAGCGCCCGGTGAGCGACAGGCCCACCAGCAACTCTTTCAACATCAAACTTTTGAAGTAATGCGTTATCGCACCCATCGTTGTCTCCTGGCGATGTGATCGAGTCACATCGAAGTACTCAGCAAGATGTGCGGCCTGCGCACATCAATGCCCGCTCCTGTCGCAAACGCTCAGCAACTACGAAGCGCGTTAACTCCCGATTCCGCAGGGAACTCCCCAATCTCCGCTTCTACCATCGATGCCCGTCAAACCACGATCAATTGAGCGCCAGCGGCTACGCCCCGCGCTCCAGCACGCCCATCACTACCAACACTGCCGCGACTGCGATCCATACGATGGTGATCGGAATGAAGATCTTCCAACCCAGACGCATGATTTGATCGTAGCGATAGCGCGGAAACGTGGCCCGGAACCACAAGAAACAGAACATGAAAAACACCGCTTTGGCCAGCAGCCAGATCGGGCTGGGTGCGCCCAACGGCCCACCAATCAAACCCTGAAATGGGCTCAGCCAGCCACCCATGAACAGCAGCGCCGTAAGGAAGCTGATCAGGATCATGTTGGCGTATTCGGCGAGGAAGAACACCGCGAAAGCGGAGCCCGAATACTCGACATGGAAACCTGCCACGATCTCCGATTCGCCCTCGGCAACGTCGAAGGGTGCGCGATTGGTTTCAGCCACACCGGAAATCAGATACACCAGGAACAAGGGCAACAGCGGCAGCCAGAACCACTCAAGGAAGCCAAGGTTGCCCGACTGCGCCATCACGATCTTCTCAAGATTCAGGCTGCCGGCGGCAATCAACACGCCCACCAGCGCAAAGCCCATCGCAATCTCATACGACACAATCTGTGCTGCCGAACGCATCGCTCCAAGAAAAGCGTATTTGGAATTGGAGGCCCAACCAGCGAGGATGACCCCGTAAACACCGAGCGACGTCATCGCCAGCAAGTACAAGAGCCCGGCGTCGATCTGCGATAACGCGATGCCCTGATCGAACGGCACCACCGCCCAAGCCGCGAAGGCCGGCGCGAGCGCCAGGAGCGGCGCCAGGACGTACAGGAAACGATCGGCGTTGGTGGGAACCACCAGCTCTTTGAACAACATCTTGAACACGTCGGCGAAGGGCTGCAGCAAGCCCCAAGGACCAATATGCATCGGTCCCATGCGCACCTGCATGTACCCGATCACACGACGTTCGGCGAGGGTGTAAAACGCCACCGAGAGGATCAGCGGAATGGTGATCAGCAGAACCTTCAACAGGGTCCACGCGACGAGCAGCAAGTCATCCATGGGTCACCTGCACGGCAGTTCCAGTGACCGGAAGTTTGATGGTTGCGATGGTCCCGTTCGGGACGCGAACAACGCCCCTGGGCACTTCAACGGAGGCTTTAGCCGCGTATCGCATGCCATCGATGCTGACCGTGCCGCTTTGGCCGACACCCAACGCCAGGGCGTCTTCGGGATGAAAGCCGAGCGAGCCATCGTCTGCAATCACAGTCCCTTGCAGCGAGCTTGCGCGACGCACAACGCTGTCGACGTTGTAGATCGGCATCTCGCGTTGCACGATGAAGCCCCCGTCTTGAGCGCTCGCGCTGCCCTCGCCAGCCCCAGCGATCGGCGCAGCTGCGCTCGCCAGTTGCTGCACAACTTGCGCGTGCAGTGCAGCAAAATCGATGAAATCGAAGCCCGGCAATCCGAGCTTTGCGCCGAGCGCGCGCAATACGCGCCAGCCGGGACGCACCTCGCCAGGCGCCTTGGCGCCGGCGCTTAACGTTTGCACCGTTCCATCGACGTTGACATACGAGCCCTCAACTTCTGGCGGCAGCCCAATTGGGAAAATCACGCTCGCCGAGCTGGTCAGGGTGGGATGCGAAAACGCCGCGAAAGCAATGACGGCATCGGCATTTTTGAGCGCGTCGACCGTTGCTTGACCATGCGCGAAGTCTTGCGGTGCCTCGCAGCCGTACAGGACATACGCTTTGCGCCTGGAAACTGCAGTTGCGCTGACGGCGCCTACGCGCCAGGCAGCCTTTGCATTCGCTCCCTGCGGCAACTCATCGAACACAGCGCCTGTTGCCTCGGCCACGAAGCGCGCGATCTTGCGGAGCAAAGACGCGCGCGGGTGACGCGCCGCCGTATCGCCGAACAAGATGCGACTGGGCGCTGCCTCGCTGAGCGATTTGGCAATGGCGGCTGCAGCATTCGCATTGCGCGCGGCATCCGCCAACGCCGTCCATTCGGCCGGGAATGAAGCGCCGCCGGCAGCGCGCGCGACCGCGGCCAGATCCGCCAACTGTTGCTCAGGCGATCCGATCAGTGCCTGGCTCAATCCGAACACCTGACGCCAGGCGAACGGGTTGATCGCATGTACCTGCGCACCGGCGCGCCATGCGCGGCGAATCCGATGGCCAAGCAATGGGGCATCGTGACGTGGATGGCTGCCGACGAGGAGAATCGAGCGAGCATGTACATACTCGGCCAGCGGCGCCCCAAAACCCGGCTCGCTGTGCGAGCCAGAAAAATCGATCTGGTGCAAGCGATGATCGATCGCATCGGATCCCAGGCGCCGTGTCAGCTGCGCGGCCAGATACAACTCTTCGGCGCTGACATTGGGCGCGATGAAAGTCCCGAGCGCCTCGGCGCCATGGCGCGCGATCGCGCTCTTGAGCGCCTCGCTTGCGGCATTGAGCGCCTGCTCCCAGCTGGCATCGAACCATTGTCCGTTTTGGCATATGCGCGGCGTCGTCAGGCGATCGTCGTGGGTGAGCGCCTGATGACTGTAACGATCGCGATCGCTAAGCCAGTTCTCGTTGATGGCTTCATTGTCGCGCGGCACAACGCGCAGAACTTCACCGCGACGCAAGTGCAGATACAAATTGCTGCCGAGCGCATCGTGATAACCGATATGCGGCCTGGCCATCAGCTCCCAGGGACGTGCTCGGAAGCGGAAAACCTTATTGGTCAACGCACCGACCGGGCACAAGTCGATGATGTTGCCCGACAGCTCCGACTCAAGCGAACGCCCGATGTAAGTACCGATCTCGGTGTGCTCGCCACGGAACATTCCGCCCAATTCGGTGGTGCCAGCGATGTCGTCCATAAAGCGCACGCATCGTGTGCAGTGTATGCAGCGCGTCATTTCGGTAGAAACGAGAGGACCTAAATCCTCGTCGGCCACCACGCGCTTGCGTTCCTGGAAGCGCGATACCGAGCGGCCATAGCCCATCGCCACATCTTGCAGTTCGCATTCGCCGCCCTGATCGCAGATCGGACAATCGAGCGGATGGTTGACCAGCAAGAACTCCATCACGTTGCGCTGCGCATCGAGCGCGCGCTTGCTGCGCGTGGTGACTTTCATGCCTTCCATGACCGGGGTCGCGCAGGCCGGCATCGGCTTGGGCGATTTCTCTACATCCACGAGGCACATGCGGCAGTTGGCAGCAATCGACAGCTTTTCGTGGTAGCAGAACCGCGGGATTGAGATGCCGGCTTTGTCAGCCGCCTGGATGATCATCGAACCCTTGGGCGCAAGCAGCTTCTGGCCGTCGATCTCGATGTTCACCGCATCGGGTGCGGCGCCTGCTATCGGTTGCGCGCTCATGCCGCCACCTTCAATTGATCGTCGACCATCGACCGCCCGTGACGCACGAAGTATTCGAACTCTGGATAAAAATGCTTCAGCATGCCTTGCACCGGCCACGCCGCGGCTTCGCCGAACGCGCAAATGGTGTGGCCTTCGATTTGGCCCGCCGCACTCTTCAACAGCGGCAAGTCATCTTCGCGGCCTTTGCCGTTCGAGATACGTTCGAGCACGCGATACATCCAGCCGGTGCCCTCGCGGCAAGGGGTGCATTGGCCGCAACTCTCGTGGTAGTAAAAGCGCGAAATTCGCGTCAGCGCACGAACCATACAGGTGCTGTCGTCCATCACGATCACCGCGCCCGAGCCCAAGCCTGAGCCGGCCTTTTGCAGCGCGTCGAAGTCCATCGTGATGTCCATCATGATGTTCGCCGGCAAGACCGGCATCGACGAGCCTCCTGGAATAACAGCCTTCAACTGACGACCTGGGCGCATGCCGCCGGCCACTTCGAGCATATCCTTGAACGGGATGCCGAGTGGAAGTTCGTAGTTGCCTGGTTTCTGCACGTGACCCGATACCGAAAAGCATTTTGGTCCGCCGTTATTCGGTTTGCCCAGGCCCAGGAACCACTCTGCGCCGTTGCGGATGATTGCCGGCACGGAGGCAAAGGTCTCGGTGTTGTTGATCGTGGTCGGCTTGCCGTACAAACCGAAATTCGCCGGAAACGGCGGCTTGAAGCGCGGCTGACCCTTCTTGCCTTCCAGCGACTCCATCAACGCGGTTTCTTCGCCGCAAATGTAGGCGCCTGCACCTAATGAGGCATAAAGGTCGAAATCGAAGCCGGACCCGAGGATGTTCTTGCCCAGCCACCCGTGCTGATAAGCCTCCAGCAGCGCCTGTTCGAAATGCTCGAAGGGCTCGTTCTGGAATTCGCCACGCATGTAGTTGTAACCGACACCGGCATTCATCGCATAACCGCCGATGATCATGCCTTCGATCACCGCATGCGGGTTGTAGCGCAGGATGTCGCGGTCGTGGCACGTGCCGGGTTCGGACTCGTCCGAATTGCACAGGATGTACTTCGTGCCCGGCGCATTGCGCGGCATAAAGCTCCACTTCAATCCGGTTGGGAAACCAGCGCCGCCGCGGCCGCGAAGCGCGCTGGCTTTGACCACGTCGATAACCTGCTCGCGCGTCCATTTCTCTTCCAGGATCTTGCGCAGAGCCTGATAGCCGCCAGACTTCAAATAACTCTCGTAGCTCCAGGGCACATCGAAGTGCAGGGTCGTAAAGCACACGTTGTGCGCGCCAGGAACCAGACCTGACCCGGGCTTTTCGAAAGGTCGCGATGAAATGGTCATATGCTTATCAGGACCAAGAGAACTCAAGTGAATCGCATGAATTGTGCCTCGCTACCATTTCCTCGCTAACCCGGCCCTCGCTCGGTCTGCGCGGCGATCGCTTCGTTGCTCGTCGTCGCAATGGAATGACCATTCCTTCTCCTCGCGCCTCGCGCTCTCCACGCATCCACGTCGCGATGATCCGCGTTCCCTTCTGAAAACCCCCGGCTGGATTCGTCCTTGCCATCAGCGCAATGCCTCCAGGATTTCGTCGACCTTTGCCGGCGTCAGGTGTTCATGGTAATCGCCGTTAACCCACATCATCGGCGCACGCACGCATCCTGCGAGACATTCTTCTTCTTCGATCAGGTGAATACGACCGTCCGGCGTGGACTCGCCCAGACCAATTCCCAGCTTTTTCGTTGTGTGCTCGACGATCTCATCGGCACCGTTCAACCAACAGGAAATGTTGGTGCAAATCGATACCTTGTTGCGTCCGCAGCCGCCGATGTGGAAAAGAGAATAGAAGGTTGCCACTTCGTATGCCTGAGTAGCCGGCAACCCCAGATAGTTGGCGACAGCGGTGATCAACTCGTCGGTCAAGTGCCCTTGGTTTTGTTTCTGCGCGATGCGCAATCCGGCGAGCACGGCGCTGCGTTTGCGATCGGCCGGGTACTTGGCGATCCAACGATCCAGTTCGCTGCGCGAGGCGTCGCTCAGCAGTTCTACGGGGTCGGCATTGAGCGGCACGGCGTGGAGGTGTCGGGCCTTCATCGATCGATTTCTCCAAACACGATGTCGAGCGTGCCGATGACTGCGACGACGTCCGGCAGCATATGACCGCGCACGATCTCATCCATGGCCGAGAGGTGCGCAAATCCCGGCGCGCGCAACTTCACGCGGAACGGCTTGTTGGCACCATCGGAAATCAGGTAAGCGCCGAACTCGCCTTTGGGCGCTTCGACGGCGCAGTACACCTCCCCAGCCGGCACCGAATACCCTTCGGTGAACAACTTGAAGTGATGGATCAGCGCTTCCATGTCGTCTTTCATTTCCATCCGCGAGGGCGGCGCGACTTTGAAATTGCGCACCATCACGTCCCCAGGATTCTTGCGCAGCCAATCGACGCACTGCTTCATGATTCGATTGCTCTGGCGCATCTCTTCGACGCGCACCAGATAACGGTCGTAACAGTCGCCGTTAACACCTACCGGAACATCGAACTCGAACTTGTCGTATGCGGCGTATGGCTGCTTTTTGCGCAAGTCCCAGGCGACGCCGGAACCGCGCAGCATCGGCCCAGTCATGCCCCAACGCAAAGCCATTTCTGGCGCAATAACGCCGATATTGACGGTTCGCTGCTTCCAGATGCGGTTATCGGTCAACAGCGTTTCGTACTCATCGACGCGCTTGGGGAAGTCGGCGCAGAAGGCTTCCAGGAAATCCAGCATCGATCCCTGTCGCCATTCGTTGCGGCGCTTCAGATCGGCGCCTTTAGTCCACGGGCTTTCTTTGTACTGCGGCATGCGCTCCGGCAAATCGCGGTACACGCCGCCGGGGCGATAGTAGGTCGCATGCAGGCGCGCGCCCGACACAGCCTCGTAACAATCCATCAGCTCTTCGCGCTCACGGAACGCATATAGAAACAACGTCATCGCACCCAGATCGAGGGCGTTCGAGCCGAGCCACATCAGGTGGTTCAATACGCGCGTAATCTCGTCGAACAGCGTGCGGATGACCTGCGCACGGGGCGGCGGCTCGCAACCCAGCAAACGTTCGATGGCGCGCACGTAGGCATGCTCATTGCACATCATCGACACGTAATCGAGCCGGTCCATGTAACCGATGGATTGGTTATAAGGTTTGCTCTCGGCGAGCTTCTCGGTGCCGCGATGCAAGAGTCCCACGTGGGGATCGGCACGGATGATGGTTTCGCCGTCGAGCTCCAGCACCAGGCGCAAAACGCCATGCGCCGCGGGGTGCTGCGGTCCGAAGTTCATCGTGTAGTTTCTGATCTCGGCCACGTCTTCAGCCCTTCTGCGCCAGTTCGTTCTGCGCTTGCAGATAACGCGAGTCCTCGCGGACCACGCGCGGCACGCCGACGCGCGGCTCGATCGATACCGGCTCATAAACCACACGGCCTTTGTCCGGGTCATACCGCACTTCGACATTTCCGATCAGCGGGAAATCTTTGCGGAACGGATGACCGATAAAGCCGTAGTCGGTGAGCAGGCGCCGCAAATCCGGATGCCCTTCGAAAACGATACCGAACAAGTCGAAAGCCTCGCGTTCGAACCAGTTGGCGCCGCTCCAGAGTTCCGTCATCGATGGGACGATCGGCAGTGTGTCGTCGGGCGCGAAATAGCGCACGCGCAAGCGCATATTGGTGTCCATGCTCAACAAGTGCACGACCACCGCAAAGCGCTTCGCCGCAGGTCCGACCGTCGGCCGGCCTTCCCAGTTAAAGCGCCCCGGACCTTCGCCGCTCACCCCACGCGAAAAGCCTTCGTCGGTGACTGCGTCGGTTTCCCATTCGCTGATGCCGTAGGACAGATAATCGACTCCGCACAAGTCGATCAGTTGCGCGAACCGAAAGCTCTTTTCGTCGCGCAGAGCGCGCATCACATCGAGCGCCTGGTCTGCCGCTATTTCAATCGTGTACTGGCCGCAGTGCACCGCCGTCGATAACAGGGCGTCGCCAAAACGGGTCTTGAGCGCGTCGATCAATGGAGGCGTGTCGGACATTGTGTAATCAGCGCGCGATGGTGTTAGTGCGACGAATCTTCTTCTGCAACTGCAGGATGCCGTAGACCAGCGCTTCGGCGGTCGGCGGACAACCCGGCACATAAACATCGACCGGCACGATTCGGTCGCAGCCGCGCACCACAGAGTACGAATAGTGGTAGTAGCCGCCGCCGTTGGCGCAACTGCCCATCGAAATAACCCACTTGGGTTCTGGCATTTGGTCGTACACCTTGCGCAACGCAGGCGCCATTTTATTGACCAAGGTTCCAGCGACGATCATGACGTCCGACTGCCGGGGGCTTGGGCGAAACACCACGCCGAACCGGTCGAGGTCCAGGCGCGAAGCGCCCGCGTGCATCATCTCAACAGCGCAACATGCCAGACCAAAGGTCATTGGCCACATCGAGCCGGTACGCGCCCAATTGATCAACGCATCGGCGCTGGTTGTCGCAAACCCGCGCTGCATGATCGGATTGTCGGCATGCGGGCGCAGGATATCGTCGACCGCGCCAAGCGGCGAGGGGTTGTGGAAAATATCGGCTACTCCCATTCCAGCGCTCCCTTTTTCCACTCGTAAATGAATCCCACCACCAGCAACCCCAAGAACACGCCCATCGCCGCCATGGTGGGCCAGCCCAGTTCATCCAACACCGTGGCCCAGGGAAATAGGAAGGCGATTTCCAGGTCGAAAATAATGAACAGGATGGCGACCAGGTAGTAGCGCACATCGAACTTCATGCGCGCGTCTTCGAAGGCCTCGAAGCCGCACTCGTAGGGCGAGAGTTTATCTGCGCTGGAATTGCGCGGACCGAGCAACGAGCCCAGCGACAGCAGTGCGATACCGATTACCGTTGCCACCGTCAAGAAGATCGCGATGGGAAGGTATTGAACGAGATCCATGCGGCAGGCGCTCCAGCTTTTCGTGCTTTGCCCACGCGTGCCGCTCGGGTAAATCCGAGCGGGCAGGCAAGGCTTAGCAAAATCAGGGGTGTCGCGAAAAAGTTGGTGCCGGCGGACAGACTCGAACTGTCACGGGTTGCCCCACTACCACCTCAAAGTAGCGTGTCTACCAATTCCACCACGTCGGCACGTGTCAGCAGTTGATTATGGCGTTTTTTCTTCGCTCTTGTCGCCACTTGCGTTGCTTGTTTCACTTGTTGTTGCAGGTGAAGCTTCAGTCGGCACCGCCTCGGCTCCAGGCGCTTGCGCGTCTGGCGTCTCGGCTGCCGGCGCAACTGGTGCCGCGCTCGGCGCAGCCGGCGTCTCTCCTGCGGGAGCCGGTGGCGTTTCGCCGGGTGCAGCCGGCGTCTCGCTGGGCGCTGCCGGGGTTTCGGAAGCGGTCGGCAATTGACCCATCACGCCCAAGTCTTCTTGCGCCGCACGCGCATTGCCCATGCGGTTCTGATACACCGCCATGCCCATGCTCAACGAAAAGAACAGGATCGCGAGCCACTTCGTGCCCGATGACAGGAAGTTGGCTGAGCCGCGCGCGCCAAACACGGTACCAGAAGCGCCTGCGCCGAACCCGGAACCCGTTGTCGCGCCAGAGCCGCGCTGGACCATGATGAAAGCGACCATCGCGATAGCGACGACCAGATAAAAAACAATCAGAGCTATCTTCATTCCGTCGAACTCAAAGTGAAGCTGTCCATAGCTATCGGGCCGCCGCCCGACAAATCGTCGCAAACTCGTCCGGAACCAACGACGCGCCGCCAATCAGGCCACCGTCGATGTCAGCCTGGGCAAACAGCTCGGCCGCATTGTTGCCCTTGACGCTTCCTCCGTAGAGGATGCGTAACGAGCCGGCGAGCATAGCAGCATCTTTGAAAAGTTCGCCACGAATAAACGCGTGCACCGCTTGCGCCTGTTCAGGCGTGGCTGTGAGGCCGGTGCCGATAGCCCAGACCGGCTCGTAAGCAATCGCGGCAGCGGCGAACGCCTCGATACCGCAGAGTTCGATCACGGCCGCGACCTGGCGGCGAAGAACGTCTTCGGTCACGCCGCGCTCGCGTTCGTCGCGCGTCTCGCCGATACACAAGACCGGCGTCACTCCTGCTTCTTGAGCGCGCTTGAACTTGCGAGCAACCAGGGCATCGGTTTCGTGCCAGTACTGGCGCCTTTCCGAGTGTCCAACGAGCACGAAATGGCAACCCGCCTCGACCAGCATTTCAGCACTGATCTCGCCAGTACGCGCGCCATTGGTCACGGCGGCGCAATCTTGAGCGCCGACGAGCAACGACTTATCGGCGGCGCCAAGCGCCATCGTTACATGAATGGCCGCCGGTGCCACGCCCACCGTACAGGCCTCGCTCGCCGCCAGCTGGCCCGCGCGCAGCGCCCAATCGAGCACGTCCCGCGTCGAACCGTTCATCTTCCAGTTGCCTATCACCCATTTGCGGCGCATGGCTACCCCAACTTTGTGTCTTGGCGAACTCTACCAGGATGCGAAAAACAGTTTCGGAAGAAACTTTCGATGCCCTCAAGAACTGGCTCGTGAATTGTTGTTAACATGCGGGACGCGGGAGATCGGAATAGCGGAGACAGGATGGCAATTGTAGGGATCGTTGAGGACGACACCGATCAGTGCGTTTGGCTGAGAGACGTTCTGGAACGTGCCGGCCATCGAGCCGAGGTCTACACGAGCGCTGGTGATTTCCGCCGGCGCCTGGCGATACGTTCAGTGGACGCGCTCATTCTGGACTGGATGCTTCCTGACCAGACCGGTATCGATCTGGTCCGATGGTTGCGGAGTTCGGTGCATGGCGCGATACCGGTTTTGATCCTGACTGCCAAGGATCAGGACGCCGACACTGTAGCGGCGCTCGACGCTGGCGCCGACGACTACCTGATCAAACCGCCCAGCGCGACGGTACTGGTGGCGCGCATTCGCGCTCTGTTGCGCCGGCGCGGAATCGAGATTTCTGACGAGCAGATTATCGACGTCGCGCCCTTCGTGCTCGACTTGCGTGCTCGCAGCGTTCGATTGAATGGCGACGCCATTGCGGTCACCGATCGTGAGTTCGACTTGGCCGCATACCTGTTTCGCCGAGTCGACCTGATGGTCAGCCGCGATAGCATTTTGCGGGAAGTCTGGCGTATGTCGCCGAATATCCCGTCGCGTTCGGTGGACACTTACATCAGCAGGCTGCGGCGAAAAATGGGCCTCGACGGCCGGAATGGCTGGCAGCTGAAGACGATCTACCTGCACGGCTATCGCCTGGAAGCGACACAACAGCTGTCCGCGATTGCTTGAACCAGGCGCGATGCGCGCCAGGGCCCACGGGAAAGCCTGCGCCTGATCTACCTGCCGACCGCGCCGCCAAGCGCCCATACCGCGGGTCGCGAAACCATTTCTGCTGTAACTATTCACATCCGACCACTCCGAATCGGCGACGTCTTCCGTTAGCGTTGTCCCTCGATTGCGGAGAATCCTATGAACGAAGACTTTGTGTTGATCGTCGACGACGACGAAGACGCGCGATTGCTGATCACCGAGATCGCGCGCATCGCTGGATACGCTTCGGCGACGGCGCAGAATTTCGTCGAGTCCAAAGCCTTGCTCGATCGCCGTCCATCGGCGGTACTGCTCGACATGATCATGCCGGATCAATTGTGTATTCGCATTGCGGCGTACATGTCCGAAGTGATGCCGAAGACGCCCATCATTCTTATGAGCGCGTCGGACGACGTCACGCGCGAACGCATGGCGCAGAACATGAAGGCGCTGGGGTTGCGCGTTGCGGCGACCATCCACAAGCCATTCTGGGTGGATGGGCTGCTCGAAGCGCTTGCCGATGCGCTTCCCAACGAGGCTGCGACAGTAGGCATTTCTGACGACAACGGAGCTCAAGAATGAGCGGCTTCATCGTTGCCACGTGCGGATTACAAACCAAGGACGCTCGACTGCTGGATATCGTGTTGAGTCGCGCACCGAACCGCCGGTTCGAGTTTAAGTTGGTCGATGGCGCCGCCGCAGGGTTCGCCGATATCGCAATCATCGATGCCGATCAGCGCGACAGTCGGACCGAACTGTCTCGCCTTCGCGCAGAATCGCCAGAGATGGTTGAGGTCTATATCTCCGACAGCGGCACTCTGGGCGACAGCAACTATAAGATTCCAAAAAAGAGCTTGGTTTTGCAGTGTTTTCGCGTGCTCGAGAACATCGCTGACATGAAGTTGAAAGGCAACGTCGTCAGTGCGCCAGCTGAGCGTGGTCAAGCCCCGTCTCCGTCGCCGTCGCCATTGCCGGCAGCCGCGCCCAGCGTGGAGCCGGCCAAGCCAGTGGCAGCGCCGCTGGTACTCAATGGCCTGGTCGTCGACGACAGCAACACCGTTCGAACGCAGCTCGAAGTCACGCTCAGTCGCTGCGGCCTGAAAGTCGATCTGGCCGCCAACGGCGAAGAAGCGCGGGCTCTGGTGCAAGCGCGCGTCTACGATCTGATCTTTCTCGATGTTGTGATGCCCGGCATCAATGGCTACGAGCTCTGCCGCGAAATCCGCCACATTCCGTCGGGCCGGCACGTCTCCGTCGTGATGTTGACTTCACGCACGTCGCCGTTCGATCGGGCACGTGGTGCACTCGCTGGCTGCGATACCTATCTGACCAAACCGGTGACGGTCAAAGACTTTTATGCCGCCGTGCATAAGAGTCTGACCAAGCGCTACACGATTGATGAGTTAGCGGCACGCGGCTACAAACGACTGGCTTAATGAGGATTATTTCCATGGCAAAGAAAGTTCTGATCGTCGACGATTCGGCGGCGGAGTTGATGCAATTGCGTACGTGGCTGCACGACGCCGGATACGACACTTCCACCGCCAGCAATGGAAAAGAGGCGGTCACCAAGGCCTCGACGGAGCTGCCAGCCATTATTTTGATGGACGTCGTGATGCCGGAGACCGACGGCTACGAGGCCTGCCGGCAGTTACGCGCCAATCCTGCGACCAAGGCGATTCCGATCGTCATCGTATCCAGCAAAAGTCAGAAAGCGGATCAGCTCTGGGCTTCCATGCAAGGCGCTAAGCAGCTCATCGGAAAGCCGCCGAAAAAAGAAGATGTGCTGGCTGCAGTGAAGGCATTCGCTTGATATGAGCGAGTTCGGCGGCGACTTTCGCGTGACGCTGAGCTTTGTCGGTGGCGATTTCGTGCTGGTTTTACCGCAGGGCGTATTGGGCGAAATGCTGCTCGATACGCCCGTCGCAGTCTTACCGCGAGCGCCTGGCTGGGTGCAAGGTTTGACCAGCGTTCGAGGTGACATTCTGCCGGTGCTGTTGCTGCCTCATCCGTGGCTTCCCCAAGCGCAACTGGCCGACCCGAAACTGATCGTGTTTCGGAGCGGCAAAGAAGCATTTGCAGTGCGCAGCGATACCGCCGTCAATTTCGATCAGGTGCGCGTTCGGGAGAACCTGGGGCCGGTCAGTTCTGCCAGCCAGATGTCGCGTTACTTCGGTCAACGCGTTGTCGTAGGGAGCAGCGAGCACCGCGGCGTCGAATTCGATGTGATGCGCTGGGGACGGGAGCTTGGGAAGCGGTAAGCGGTGGGTTGCAAGTGATCGCATTCGGCAAGAGCACGGCCCCGACGGGGTCGGGCGATGACTACCGCAAGCGTCGATAGGTAGCGAAACATAAAGGGGACGAAACATGAAAGGCTTCGGCAGCATTCGCGCGCGATTGCTTTATGGTGTGACGGCGGTGGCCCTGTTGCCGCTGCTGGTCGGTGCAACGATCATTTCGACGCTGGCCTATCGCGATGCGCGCAGCTCGCTGATCGAACGCGCCCAGGCGCAGCTGAAATCGATCGAGTCGGTCAAACGCGACGAGGTTGCGGGTTACTTCGGCCTGCTGCAAAGCACGATGCGTGTTGCGGCAGTGAACCCGACAATCATCGATTCGATGATCGCCCTGCGCGAAGCGAAGCCGACGATCGGCGGCGACGTCGCGGCCAGTATCGACGAGCAACGGGCCGCGTTGACCGCTTACTACAGCGGCGACTTCGCCAAGCAATACTCGGTCAAGAATCCCGGCTCCAGCATCGACATCAGTAACCGCATATCGCAGCTGTCCGATGTTGCAGTGACCATGCAGTACTTGTACATCGCCGCCAATCCAAATCCACTAGGCCAAAAGGGCTTGCTCAACCGCGCCGAAGGGGTGACCGGCCCGTACCATGATTTGCACGAACGGATGCATCCCATGGGCGAGGCGCTGGTGCAGCAATTCGGTTTCTACGACGTGTTCCTGATCGACGCGGCGACCGGCGATGTGGTCTACACCTACTACAAAGAACTCGATTTCGGCACATCTCTCAAAGACGGCCCTTGGGCCGGCACCGGTTTGGCCAAAGCCTGGGAGCGCGCGGTGGCTCGCGGCACGTCGACCGAACCGGTGTTGACCGACTTCGAAAAATACCTTCCCTCTTACGACGACGCTGCCGCGTTCTTCGCCCTCCCCTTGCTGCGCGATGGTGAGGTGGTCGG
Organism: Lysobacterales bacterium; assembly: GCA_022844135.1. Classification (GTDB taxonomy): domain Bacteria; phylum Pseudomonadota; class Gammaproteobacteria; order Xanthomonadales; family SZUA-5; genus JALHMH01. The sequence continues at coordinate 53,573 of JALHMG010000030.1, read as the reverse complement.
GATTTTTGCTGCGCAGGTACCTGTCGATCGGTTCCATCAGATCGTGTCGTTCCAAAGCCAGTGGGTGAACGCCGGACTCGGCGAATCGGGTGAGGTTGCGCTGATCGGCGCCGATCGGCTGATGCGCAGCAATGCTCGTGGAATCCAGCAGGACGCTCCCAGCTATCTGGATGGCCTGCGTGCCACTGGCGTCGACTCGGCTACGGTTGCGGGTATCGAATCGCGCAAGAACACGATCGGTCTGGTCGAAATCGGATCTGTCGGCGTCACCAAAGCGCTCACGGGAGCGAGTGGTGTCGAGACCTATCTGAACAAGTTCGGCACGCCAGTCATTGGCGCCTATGCTCCTTTTCCCTTGCTCGGGCTGAACTGGGCGATCGTCGCCGAAATCGACGAAGCCGAAGCCTTGCAGCCAGTGCAACAGCTGTTGCAGCGCATGCTGATCGCTGCCGCGATCACGGCGCTGGTTCTGGCCCTCATCGGCGGCTTGATCGCGGCGCGGTTGGCTCGCGGCATCAACAAGCCGATCGAGCAGCTATCGATAACCGTGGGTCAGTTGACGGCCGGCAACATGGAGGCGCGCGCCAAGCTGGAAGGTTCTGATGAGCTCTCCGAACTCGGCGGCGCCCTCGATAAGCTGCTGGACGAACGCGTGGCGACGATGGCCGCCGCCGAACGCGAAAACAACCAGCTCAACGAGTCGGTGATCACCATCATGCAATCGGTTGCGCAGTTGGCGCAAAACGATTTGACGATTCGCGTGCCGGTGACCCCGGACGTCACCGGTACGGTATCGGACGCGATCAACCTGCTGGTGCAAGAAACCTCGAGCGCATTGCGCAATGTGTCCGGGGTGGCCAATCAGGTCGCGCAGTCGTCGATCGCGCTGCGCACCCGTACCACAACCGTGTTCGAGTCTGCGCAAGAATCCGAACGCGAAGTGACCAGCGCTGCGAACGAGTTGAAAGCGGCAGCGACCGCGCTCGCAACGGTAGCGCGCGAAGCTGGCGATGCGCGCCTTAAAGCGGAAGACGCGCTGCGCACCTCGGCGCAAGGCCTGGCGATCGTGAGCGACACCGTCGCTGGCGTGGCCGCTTCTCGCGAGCAAATCCGCGAGACGGAAAAGCGCGTCAAACGCCTCGCCGAACGGTCCAACGAAATTTCTGGCGTGATCAACATCATCAACCAGATCGCCGAACGCACGGCGATCCTGGCGCTGAATGCCGGCATGCAGGCGGCAGCCGCCGGGGACGCCGGGCGCGGTTTCGCAGTCGTCGCCGACGAAGTCAAACGCCTGGCCGATAGCGCACGCGGCGCCACCGGTCAGATCACCACATTGGTGTCCGGCATTCAGGCCGACGCGGCAGACACCATGCGGTCGATGAACGAAGCGCTGAGTCGCTTCGTGGAAATCAACCGACTTGCCGAGCAAGCGGGCCAAGAAGTGCAGTCCTCGATGACAGCAACCGACGCACTCACAGAAGCCGTGCGTCAGATCGCCGAAACCAGCGGCGAGCAGGCGACGATTTCCGGCACGCTGGTCGAACGCGCCGGACGCATCGATGCCTCCACGCGTAACGTGCTGAAGGAGCTGCAGCAACAGCGCGACAATGTCCAGGCGCTGCTGGTGCAAGCCAAGAGCCTGATCGATACCGTACGCGTGTTCAAACTGCCGGGATGAGCCAGTCGCTCGCCGATGCGTTGAATGGCCTCGTCGCCGAAGCCATCACCGCCGACCTATCCGAGGCTTCGCAACGCGAAGCGCTGACGACCGCGCTGCGGACACGCACGCCGGAGATCGCCCATCGCCACGCGCTTCGCGCCTGGCTGGCGCTATTGGCGCGCTGGATCGATGCGGCTGCCAGCGAGGTCCCGACGGACTTGCTGAGCGAAGCGCTGTTGGCAGCCGCGACATGGGCAGGTGGCGACGATCCGATGTCGTTGGGCCTTGAAGCCGCCATCGATCACGTGCTCAACGTCAACGGCATCGCCGGCGAGCGCCGTCAAGCATGGCTGATCCGTTTGCGCGAAGAGTCCGATGCAGCACGCACCGATCACAGTCCGACCGAAAGCGCAATCGCGAGCGCGACAAACATCGATGCGGCGCCACCGGTTGCGACCGAACTTAGTGCGCGAGCAGTCATGGCCTCGCCCACGGACGAGGTTTCATCGTCAAGCCCGGCGGACACGGCCCCTGCCGCTGCGGAACTGCAGACGCTGATCGACGAACCTTTTCAGGCGGAGTTGCCGACGCTGATCGACGATCTCTCGCAAACGGAGTTGCCCTCGCTGATCGACGAACCTTCGCTGGCAGAGGAAATTTCGCTGGCCGACGAGGCCCCGCCGATGGTGTGGTACTCGCCATCGGATCAGACCTCGTTGGGCGAAGCCGACGCACTGGAGGCGCTCGCTCAAGCCCCATCGTCGATCGGCGATCAACAGCAAACATCGATCATCTACATTGCGCCCGAAGAAGCGCAAATGCTGCTCGAATCGCTGCACGGCGAGTTGCTGCCGGCGCTGGTGGAGCTTTCGCTGCAGCCCGCGCCACGAGAACCCAACGCTGGCACCATGTTTCTGTTGCAGGCGCAAGGCAATGCCTTCGAAGTGCTCGGTCTGACCCAGAACTCGATGTTGCTGAAGGAAGCGACCGAGCAGCTTGAGCATGACATTCTGAGCGAGGACGCACTGGCGCTGCTCGCCGACTGGCTGGTGCAGATGGGTGAACTGCTCGTCGCCAGCGACGGCGCAGCAGACCGCGCTGCCGAGTCTGGCCAGGCGCTGGCGGCCGCGTTGGCTATCGACGCCGCGCTCGACGAATGTGCGCGAGTGCGTATCGCCATCGACCCCAGTTACGCGGAGCGGCCGCGTCGCGCGATCGGCGCTGGCGATCTCGATCTGTCGCCTGCCGATGACGTCATTCCGAGCGTACTGCGCGGCATGTTGCAAGAACTGCCCCACAACGCCGAGAGCCTGGCTGGCGCTGTCGAGCGTTTGCGCGCTGGCGAACGTGGTCAGGTGCTTGTCGACGCGCGGCGTTTTGCGCATACGCTCAAGGGCGATGCGAACACCGTCGGCATTCGCGGCCTTGCAAATCTGACGCATGCCCTCGAAGACATACTCGTCGCTCTCGCCCACCAGGATGAGCTGCCGCATCGGGTACTCGGGGTCATGAGCGAAGCCGCCGACACCGTCGCGGCGATGGCGGACGCGGTCCTGGGCCGCGCCTCGCCGCCGGAGGCGCACGATGTGCTGACCCGTGTCTATGCCGTCGCCGACGCGCTGGAGCGGAACGAGCCGATCGAATTGCCGATGGCCGATTCCGAACTGCTGAGTGACGAGCCATCGACGCCGGCTGGCGAAATGCCGGTTGTACAGCAACCGATAGCGGATTCCATCAGCTACGGTCAGCCGACGGCCAAATCTACGCAGCAAGCCGCTCAGCCAGAGGACGATGAGCAGGTCTCCATCGCTCGCGGCCTGCTGGATCGACTGTTGGAGCAAAGCGCCGAATCGGTCGCGCTGTCGAATCAGTTGAACGACGCCCTTAAGCGCATGGAGCGTGCCGAGGGCGACCTTAAAGCTGAGCTGATTTCCCTTCGTGCAGTCGCCCAGGCGCTTGATGAGCAAATTACGCTACGCGCCGGTGCCATCGACGCGCAACGACGTCGCAACGAGGAAATTGACGCGCTGGAGCTCGATCAGTACAACGAACTGGACATGCTCAATCGGCGCGTAACCGAGGTGCAGTCCGACCTTTTCGCGCGCAGCCTGGATATCGGTTCGGCGCGCGCGCAGGTGGAAATCATCGCGCGCCGCAAACAGTTGAGCGACGACGAGATCCAATCGATCGTGCGTCGGGCGCGTCTGGTGCCGCTGAGCGAATTGTCCCCGCGTTTTCAGCGAGCGGCGCGCCAGGCCGCGCGGCAGCTCGGCAAGAACGTCGAGTTCGAGGTCAGCGGCGATCAAATCGCGATCGACAAGACGGTCCTCGAAGGCATGATCGAGCCGCTGATGCATTTGATCCGAAACGCTATCGATCACGGCATCGAGACCAACGACGAGCGCTCTGCGAGCGGCAAAGGCACCGGCCATGTGCAGTTGGGCTACGCCACGCAAGGCCAGACGCTGACCGTGACTTTGAGCGACGATGGCGCCGGAATAGCGCTCGAACGCGTTCGTCAACGAGCCCTTGAACTTGGAATTGCAGGTGCCGCGGATGCCGATGCGGCGACGCTGCGTCGCTATTTGCTGATGCCCGGCTTTTCGACGCGCACGGAGGTCACGCAGATGTCGGGCCGCGGTGTGGGTCTTGACATTGTCGCCGCACGTGTGCAGCGCCTCGGCGGCAGTTTGAGCATCGATTCCACGGCGGGCTCCGGAACCCGATTTGCACTGGCGCTGCCATTGAGCCTGGGTAATTTGCAGGTAGCCATCATCCGCCAGGGCAACCAGCGCTATGGATTAGCGGCAGACAGCATCGAGCGCCTGGTCGCGCTGATGCCGAACGACCAGAGTGCTGAGGGCGAGTGTCGGGTTCGCATTGGTGGGGATTGGTTCCCTGCCACCGACATTTCTGCGGTACTTGGCGGAACGACTGCCGCACAACGCCCGGTCGCCGCGATGTTGAGCAGCATCGATGGCGAGCAGTCCATCGTACTGCTGCCGGAAATCGAGACGCTGGTCACCGTCGTGCTCAAGCCACTCGGCGACTATCTGCCACCCATTCGCGGCATTCGCGGCGCGACACTGCTCGGCGATGGCAGCGTGGCGCCTGTGGTCGATTTGCGCGAGCTGATCGGTGCGGACGCACTGACCGTCGAAGATGGCGCGCATCATGGCGACGACGCGCCCCTGATTGTGGTTGCCGACGACTCGCTGACGATTCGCCGCTCGCTGGGCGAACTCCTGAGCGATACGGGCTATCGCGTCGAACTTGCGCGCGATGGCCTGGAGGCGTTGATCGCGATCACCGATAAGCGCCCTGCGGCACTGCTCGTCGATCTGGAAATGCCGCGCATGAACGGTCTTGAGTTGACCCAGCATCTTCGCCAGTCTGTCGAATTCGCCGATCTGCCGATCATAATGATCACCTCACGATCGTCGGAGAAACACCGCGACATGGCTGCTACCGCCGGTGTGAGCGCCATTCTCGGCAAACCGTACTCGGACGAAGATGTGCTCGGCTTGTTAGCCAAGGCGACGGGCAGTACTTGACCCGCCGCCGGGCGCGCGCGGCACATGCGTCCGAGCACCTGCGCCATACCCAGCTCGGCGATCCAGCATTCGCTGGTTCGCCGAGTGATGGCTGCGCGCTGCGCTACTGCAGTGTGGCGCCCTGTAGCACCCAGCCGTCGCCTTGCCGAGTGGCTGTCCAGCGCAGCGTCGGTTCGCTGGCGAAGCGCTGCCAGGCGCCGAGGCGCATCCGACCATCGCTGCCGCGGGTGGCCAGCGCGTACTCCAGCTCGCCGTTGAACACGCGTGCGTAGATGCGCAGCGCGCCGCCTTGCTCGTCGTCCAGGCGGAACACGCTCAGCGCTACGCTATCCAGTGCACTGCGCAGAGCGGCGCTCGGCAGCACGAAGCTGCCGCTCGGAGCGTTGACGCTGGCGCCCTCGAAGCCATTGCGGAACAAGGTGTTCAGCTGATCGACATCCGTGGCGCTGTTGTTGCTCGGAACCGGGTCTGCGATGGTGGCATCGGGAGGCAATTGCACGCTCGCGGTGTTGCTGATCTCGTTCGGGCTGGCAGCGACGGTTCCAAAGAGCGTGTAGTTCAACAGTCCCGTCGCGGTGGGCAAAATGACTACCGTTTCATCGAGATTGCCGCTGCCGGCATTGCGCGGACATACCGCACCGCCAGCCGCATCGCAGCTCCATTGCACACCTGTCAACGATGTCGGCACGATGTCGATCAGGCGCACATTGCTGGCGCTGTCGGGACCTGCGTTCCGCAACTGGATGGTGTAAACCAACAAGTCCCCGGACTCATAGTACGCATCGCCGTTGCTCTTGGTCACTTGCAGGTCGCTCGATGCTGATACCACCGTCGTAGCGCTGCTCGACGACCCGATGTAGTTCGCATTGCCCGCATAAATCGCAGTGATCGTTCGACTGCCGAAACTGGCGAATGTCAGATTGCAACTGCTTGCTGGCAGCACGATGGTGCAGTTGATGCTGCCGTCGCTCAACGTCACGGTGCCCGTCGGTGTACCACCGCCGGGCGCGACGACGCCGAGCCCAATCGTGTAGGTTGCGGGCGTGTTGATGCCCACGCGCGCAGGACCGGTCACGCTGAGCGTGGTGCTTGCCGCATTGACTTGGTGCGTCTCCGTGTCGCTGCTGGCCGCGAAAGCGGTACTCGCCGGTGTAAAGCTCGCCGTCAACGTCTTCGCGCCAGCGGTGACGCTGATCAGTTGGCAACTGGCGTTGCTGTTTGGCGCAGTGCCGGCGGCCAGCGTCGCAGTGCAGCTGACCGCACCATCGCTGACGGTCACCGTGCCGGCTGGCGAGCTGCTCTGCCCGCTTACCGTGAAAAGCACCAGATACGGCTGACCGACCAGACTCGGATCAGGCAAGTCGCTGTTGATCGACGTGATCGTCGGCTGCTGATCATCATCCGTCAGGATTGCCGATGCGGTGAGACTGCCGGGGATCGCGTTGACGATGTCCGTGAGGTTGAGTGCGAAGCCCTGGTCGCCCTCGAACGTTGTGTCGCCGTTGATCGTCACGACGATCGGTACGCTCATGGTGCCGGCAGGAATACTCACGCCTGCCGCAGTGAGGGGCACGAAGTCGATATCCGGCGCTACCGACGTGGCGGTGCCATCTTGCGTGGCTCGCGTGAAGCTGACTGGTCGACCGGAGATCGCACTCAACGTGGCGACAAAGGTCAACGTATTGCTGGCATTGCCCTCTGCTTGCGTCACGTTTGCCACGCTCAAGGTGGGCGTTTCGTCGTTGTCCTGTATCGTGCCGGTCGCTACGGCTGTGCCCAACGTCACGACGCCCGTGGCGGTCAGTCCGGACAACGTGAGCGTAAACTGTTCGTTGTCTTCGTCCAGCGCGTCGTTGTTGATCGCCACGCTCACGGTCTGACTTTCCGTGCTGGCGGGCGGAAAACTCACCGTCGCATTTGTGATCGCCGCGAAGTCCGCCGATGAGGCCGTGCCGGCCGTCGAATTCACTGTCAACGTGACGCCCGATTGCACCGGCCTGGTCAGGGTCACGGTGAACAGCATTGCACCGATACCCTCGGACTGGCTGATGCTCGCTGGCGCAAATTGCACCGTTGCAGTGTCGTCATCGGTATTGCTGGCGCTGACATCGCTCGGGTTGAGGCCGTTGTAGTTCGTGTCGCTGCTGGTCGCTGCGGCGGTGACGATGGAGTACGCGACCGTTGCGTCAACGATCGTGTCATCGACGCCCGTGACCGTCACCATTTGCGCGGTGTTCCAGTTTGCCGTGGTGAAGATAAGGCTGATCGGAGCCACCGTGCCTTCGCTCGTATCGCTGCTGCTCAGGCCGATCGTGACGTCCGCCGTCGGCTGCGAGTTCAGTCGGACAGTGAATGTGTCCGTGCCGCCGGCTTCGGTTGTTGTCAGTCCGCTTGTGGGTGTAACGGTGATACCGGCGGAATCATTGTCGGTATTGCTGACGCTGACATCGCTGGCGTTGAGGCCGCTGTAGTTGGTGTCGCTGCTGGCGGCCGGCGCCGTGATGATGCTGTATCCGACGGTCCCGTCGACGATCAAATCATCGACACCGGTGACGGTCACGGTCTGAGCCGTGTTCCAGTTCGCCGTGGTGAACGTCAGGCTATTCGGGCCGACCGTTCCTTCAGTGGCATCACTGCTGCTGAGGGCGATCGTGACGTCCGCCGTCGGCTGCGAGTTTAGTCGGACAGTGAATGTGTCCGCGCCACCGGCTTCGGTTGTTGTCAGTCCGCTTGTGGGTGTAACGGTGATACCGGCGGAATCATTGTCGGTATTGCTGACGCCGACATCGCTGGCGTTGAGGCCGTTGTAGTTGGTGTCGCTGCTGCTCGCTGCGGCCGTGATGATTGAGTACGCGACCGTGCCGTCGACGATCGCGTCATCGACGCCGGTCACGGTCACCGTTTGCGCGGTGTTCCAGTTTGCCGTGGTGAAGATGAGGCTGATCGGAGCCACCGTGCCTTCACTCGTATCGCTGCTGCTCAGGCCAATGGTCACGTTCGCGGTGGGCTGCGAGTTCAGGCGCACGGTGAAGGTGTCGGTGCCACCGCCTTCCGTGGTCGTCAGTCCGCTCGTGGGTGTGACCGCAATTCCAACCGTGTCGTTGTCGGTATTGCTGACGCTGACATCGCTGGCGTTGAGGCCGTTGTAGCTGGTGTCGCTGCTGGCGGCCGGCGCCGTGATGATGCTGTATCCGACGGTCCCGTCGACGATCAAATCATCGACACCGGTGACGGTCACGGTCTGAGCCGTGTTCCAGTTCGCCGTGGTGAACGTCAGGCTATTCGGGCCGACCGTTCCTTCAGTGGCATCACTGCTGCTGAGGGCGATCGTGACGTCCGCCGTCGGCTGCGAGTTTAGTCGGACAGTGAATGTGTCCGCGCCACCGGCTTCGGTTGTTGTCAGTCCGCTTGTGGGTGTAACGGTGACACCGGCGGAATCATTGTCGGTATTGCTGACGCTGACATCGCTGGCGTTGAGGCCGTTGTAGTTCGTGTCGCTGCTGCTCGCTGCGGCCGTGACGATGGAGTACGCGACCGTGCCGTCGACGATCGCGTCATCGACGCCGGTCACGGTGACAGTCTGAGCCGTATTCCAGTTGGCCGTGGTGAAGATGAGGCTGCTCGGAGCCACCGTGCCTTCGCTCGTATCGCTGCTGCTCAGGCCGATGGTCACATTCGCGGTGGGCTGCGAGTTCAGGCGCACGGTGAACGTGTCGGTGCCACCGGCTTCCGTGGTTGTCAGTCCGCTCGTGGGTGTGACCGTAATTCCAACCGCGTCGTTGTCGGTATTGCTGACGCCGACATCACTGGCGTTGAGGCCGTTGTAGTTCGTGTCGCTGCTCGCGGCCGGCGCCGTGATGACGGAATAAGCGACTGTGCCATCGACAATCGCGTCATCGACGCCCGTGACCGTTACCGACTGCGCGGTATTCCAGTTGGCCGTTGTGAACGTGAGGCTGATCGGACCAACCGTGCCTTCACTCGTATCGCTGCTGCTCAGGCCAATGGTCACATTCGCGGTGGGCTGCGAGTTCAGGCGCACGGTGAACGTGTCGGTGCCGCCGGCTTCGGTTGTAGTTAAGCCGCTGGTCGGTGTGACAGTGACACCGGCGGCATCATTGTCGGTATTGCTGACGCTGACATCGCTCGCGTTGAGGCCGTTGTAGTTCGTGTCGCTGCTCGCGGCCGGCGCAGTGATGATGCTGTACGCGACCGTGCCATCGACAATGGCGTCATCGACGCCGGTCACGGTCACCGTTTGCGCGGTATTCCAGTTTGCCGTGGTGAAGATGAGGCTGATCGGAGCCACCGTGCCTTCACTCGTATCGCTGCTGCTCAGGCCAATAGTGACATTCGCTGTGGGCTGCGAGTTCAGGCGTACGGTGAACGTGTCCGTGCCGCCGGCTTCGGTTGTAATTAAACCGCTGGTCGGTGTGACAGTGACACCGGCGGCATCATTGTCGGTATTGCTGACGCCGACATCACTGGCGTTGAGGCCGTTGTAGTTGGTGTCGCTGCTGGCGGCCGGCGCCGTGATGATGCTGTATCCGACGGTCCCGTCGACGATCAAATCATCGACACCGGTGACGGTCACGGTCTGAGCCGTGTTCCAGTTCGCCGTGGTGAACGTCAGGCTATTCGGGCCGACCGTTCCTTCAGTGGCATCACTGCTGCTGAGGGCGATCGTGACGTCCGCCGTCGGCTGCGAGTTTAGTCGGACAGTGAATGTGTCCGCGCCACCGGCTTCGGTTGTTGTCAGTCCGCTTGTGGGTGTAACGGTGATACCGGCGGAATCATTGTCGGTATTGCTGACGCCGACATCGCTGGCGTTGAGGCCGTTGTAGTTGGTGTCGCTGCTGCTCGCTGCGGCCGTGACGATGGAGTACGCGACCGTGCCGTCGACGATCGCGTCATCGACGCCCGCGACCGTTACCGTTTGCGCGGTGTTCCAGTTTGCGGTGGTGAAGATGAGGCTGATCGGAGCCACCGTGCCTTCACTCGTATCGCTGCTGCTCAGGCCAATGGTCACATTCGCGGTGGGCTGCGAGTTCAGGCGCACGGTGAACGTGTCGGTGCCGCCGGCTTCGGTTGTAGTTAAGCCGCTGGTCGGTGTGACAGTGACACCGGCGGCATCATTGTCGGTATTGCTGACGCTGACATCGCTCGCGTTGAGGCCGTTGTAGTTCGTGTCGCTGCTCGCGGCCGGCGCAGTGATGATGCTGTACGCGACCGTGCCATCGACAATCGCATCATCGACGCCGGTCACGGTTACCGTTTGCGCGGTGTTCCAGTTTGCCGTGGTGAAGATGAGGCTCATCGGAGCCACCGTGCCTTCACTCGTATCGCTGCTGCTCAGGCCAATAGTGACATTCGCTGTGGGCTGCGAGTTCAGGCGCACGGTAAACGTGTCGGTGCCGCCGGCTTCGGTTGTTGTCAGTCCGCTCGTGGGTAAGACGGTGATTCCAACCGCGTCGTTGTCGGTATTGCTGACGCTGACATCGCTGGCGTTGAGGCCGTTGTAGTTGGTGTCGCTACTGGCGGCAGGCGCAGTGATGATGCTGTACGCGACCGTGCCATCGACAATCGCGTCATCGACGCCAGTGACGGTCACCGTCTGCGCGGTGTTCCAGTTTGCCGTGGTGAAGGTCAGGCTGATCGGACCAACGGTGCCCTCAGTGGTATCGCTGCTGCTCAGGCCAATGGTCACATTCGCGGTGGGCTGCGAGTTCAGGCGCACGGTGAACGTGTCGCTGCCGCCGGCTTCGGTTGTTGTCAGTCCGCTCGTCGGTGTGACCGTGATTCCAGCCGTGTCGTTGTCCGTATTACTGACGCTGACATCGCTCGCGTTGAGGCCGTTGTAACTGGTGTCGCTGCTGGTGGCTGCTGCGGTGATGATGGAATAGGCAACCGTGCCGTCAACAATCGCGTCATCGACGCCGGTCACGGTCACCGTTTGCGCGGTGTTCCAGTTGGCCGTGGTGAAGATGAGGCTGCTCGGGGCCACCGTGCCTTCAGTGGCATCGCTGCTGCTCAGGCCAATGGTCACATTCGCGGTGGGCTGCGAGTTCAGGCGTACCGTGAACGTGTCGGTGCCGCCGGCTTCCGTGGTGACCAGGCCGCTGGTCGGCGTGACCGTGATGCCGACCGAGTCGTTATCGAGGTTGCTGACGCTGACGTCAATGGGATTGAGCTGGTTGTAACCGATGTCACTGCTAACGGGATCTGCGACGATGAGGTAAGTGACGGTGCCATCGACAATCGCATCATCGACGCCGGTCACGGTGACCGTCTGCACGGTGTTCCAGTTCGCGGTGGTGAACGTCAGACTGCTCGGCGCCACCGCGCCTTCGCTCGTGTCGAGGGCGATGAGGAAGATGGAGACACTGGCAGTAGGCTGTGAGTTCAATCGCACCGTGAAGCTCGCTGTACCGCCTGCTTCCGTGGTCACCAGGCCACTGGTCGGGGTCGCCGTTATCCCCACGACATCGTCATTCTGGATTGTGCCGACGCCCTGGCCATCGGCCACGGTTGCACCCGTTACGCTGCTGACATTGACATTGAAGGTCTCGTTGCTTTCGCTGACCGCATCGCCATTGACCTGCACGGAAAACTGATAGGTGCTGCTGCCGGCGGGGATGGTCTGTCCTGTCAAGGATTGCGCCACATAGTCGCTGGCGCTCGAGGCCGTACCGTTGGCAGTGGCGATGGCAAAGCCGACGCCACCCGTGCCTGCCGGCGCACTCAGAGAAACGGTGAACGTGAAGGTCGTCGTGCCGGTGTTGCCTTCGTTCTGCGAGACATCGTTGATGCTGAGCGTTGGCGGGATGCTCTGCAGCTCATAGGCCCCCAGATCGACTTGCGCGCCGACAATGCGCGGGTTGAGATCGCGGTCCGGGCGAGGTTCCGTGGTGTTGCCGTCATTGTCGATGTCCGTGGTGTCCAGTGGGACGTCGGCATTGACACCGATGTCGAGCGCCGGGCTACTGGCCTGCAGGCGGAAATTGTCGCCGGTACGATCGACAAACAACGGGTCGACGCTGAGGATGTTGGTGCCGCCCGCGTATCCGCCCTTTACGATGCTGTTGCTGACCGAATTGCCGCTGGCGATGGACGTGGGCGAGGAGTTTGGATTCCAGATGATGCTGTTCCTGACGGTGTAACCCGCGCCTTCCAGAACCGCACCGAAATTGCTGACCGACGTGTGTTTATCGAAGGTGGAGTTGACGATGTTGACCGTGCCGGCACTGTCGATCGCATGACCGAAGACGGCCAGGTTCGAGTAGAACAAAGCGTTGGCAATGTTCACCGTTGCCCCGCTGCCATTGTGCAGCACGCCCGCACGGTTGCTGGTGCGGTAACCGGTAAAGGTGCAATTGGTGATGTTGATGGTGCCCGAATTGTGAATGGCGCCGCCGGGCGACGGGCCCTCGTCGCCATCCAGAACCACACGTTCCAGATTGAGCGTCCCGGTTGAAGCGACGGAGAAGGTTCGATTGAGGAAACCGCCGCCGCTGGCATCGTGTCGCAGGGTGCCATTGCGAATGACGATGTTGGTCGTGATCTGCGGGAGTGCGGTCCGGCCCACATAGTCGCCGAACGGCGTGGCCGCGAGCAGCGGCACATTCAAGCCGTTCAGATTGATGGTGTCGCTGCTCGCGCCATTGGCGTTGGCGCACTGAATGGCATTCACCAGTTCCGATTGCGTGCCAGCGACCAAGGTGTACGGAAAGCTGATGCCGGCACAAGAAAGCTCGTACGCGAATTTCAGGCTGGTATCGGTGATACCCCGATAGGCAATGCCATAGCCGCCGACCAGCGGTTTCAATGACGTGTGCCGGCCGACATCAGTGGCGCTGTCTATCGTGGTAATTGTCCACGTTCCGCTGCCGTCGGCGGCGGAGTTTTGCGCCAACTTCAGGTCGCCGTTGCTGCGGTCGTAGTAGCTGATCGCGGGAAGACCATTGATCACGGCCAGCGACGTAAATTCGCCGGTGTTTCCTGTGTTGTCCACGGTCACCACGATCCAAGTGCCGTTGCCGTCGATGGCCGAGTTCCGGGCAAACTTCAACGCGGTGTTGGTGACATCGTAGTAACTGATGGCGGGGGTGTTCGCGACGACCGCGAGCGAGACGAATTGCCCTACGTTGGCCGTGTTGTCGACCGTCGTCACGGTCCAGGCGCCCGATCCATCCGCCGCCGAGTTACGCGCAAATCTCAGCGAGGTGTCATCGTTGTGGTAGTAGGCCACGGAGGGTCGGCCGTCGACGATTCCGAGCGAGCTGAAATAGGCGTTTGCGCTCGTGGAGTTCGCTACCAGTGTGTCCACGGTCGCCGTCGTCCACGCCCCCGAGCCGGTCGCCGCAGAATTCCGGGCAAAGCGCAATCGCGCAACGCTCGCGGTCCGCGCCATGTACGTCAGTGCCGGCGCTGAGCTCACCTCAAGGATGGAAATCCCGCCGGTTTCCGTGGTGGTCTCAACATTCGAACTTGTCCAGCTGCCGGACCCGGTCGCGCTCGCATTGCGCGTGAACATCACGTTGTCCGTCGTCGCGTTGTAGAAGGCAATGGCCGGATTGCCGGCAACCACAGCGAGGCGCGAAAAATCGCCTACCTCGCCGTTGCTCAACGGGCTGCTGATTGCCCAAGCGCCAGAGCCATCTGACGCTGCATTGCGGGCAAATTTCAGGTCGCTGTTCAAAAGATCGTAGTAAGCAATGCCCGGATTGCCACTGATCAAGGCCAGTGTTGCTTGCGTGCCCACGTCTCCGCCGGAGGCGGTTGAACCATCGTCGATCACTTGCGCGCTCCACGTGCCGCTGCCGGTCGTGGTGCTGTCGCGCGAGTAGTACAGGTCGCCAGCCTGGCTGTAGACGCTGACCGCCGGGTTGCCGTCGATGATTCGCAGCGAAGCGAAATTGTTGCCGTTGAACGTCATGACCGCGAACTGCGTCCACGGGGCGGTGCCATTAACCGATCCACCGCGAGCGAATCTGCCGCCCACGGCGACAGCAGGTAAACCGGCGACATCTGCGAGCGAAAAAGCGGTGCTGATGCCAGTTTCGACCGTCGTGTCGCCGATGGCGTTCCACGCACCGGCACCATCGGCCGTACTGTTGCGAATGTATTGGACGCGCCAGAGGTTGGTTTGGAACACGTTGACGCTAAAGGCGATGGCGGGATTGCCTGCCACCAGTGCCAGCGAGAGTGTGCCGACGGTGGTGGTGGTGACCGTACTTTCTGTCCAGGCGCCTGAGCCATCGTTGACGGCGTTGCGTAGGAAGATCAGGCCGCCACCTTGTCTTTCAGCCGCGATCGCAGGTCTGCCGTTGGCGAGCACCACCATCGCGGCACCCAGACCCACATTACCTGTACTGCTGACCGTCGAGATCGTCCATGTCCCGGTCCCGGCGGCGTTTCCGGCGCGGGCGAATTTGAGATCCTGATTCACCTGGTCGTAGTAGGCGATCGCCGGTTGACTGGACGCCAGGAACACCAGCGAGATGGCGTCGCCGACCGTTCCCGAATTGTCGATGGTATGGATCGCCCAAGTGCCCGAACCATTGGCGGCGCTGTTGCGCGCAAATTTCAAATGGCCGTTGGTTGCATCGCGATAGGCGATCGCGGGATTGCCATCGACGATGGCGAGCGATGCGCCCGCGCCCACATCGCCCACGCTGTCGACGGTGGTAATGTTCCAGATGCCAGAACCGTCGGGGTTACTATTGCGGTTAAACCGCAAGTCGCGGTCGGCCACATTGTAGTACGCGACCGCAGGATTACCGGCGACCACGGCCATCGACGCATACTCACCGACCGGGCCACCCGTTCCATCGTCCACGGTTTGTATCGTGGCAGCGAATACCGATTGCACCAGCGTCAGCGCGAAGAATGTCGCGAGCAACCAGCGTCGGACCAGCGCCGAGTCACAGGCACCAGTGATATGGGTTAATCGGTCCTGCTGGCGCATCGAGGCGGTACATTTCGACATCATTCGATGGATCATGGCAGCGCTGTATCCAGGGTCTAAGCCCGGTCAGGCTCGCCCAACGTCCGGCGCCTTGAACAGACACAAAGCGGACATCGACATGCACGAATCGGCCAACATGCGAAATGACGGGCAACCGTATTGCAAAGTGTGAACAGCAGATCGGAAATCAGAAAAACTCGACTTTTTTGGAAACAGTCTTAAACCATCGGCATTGCTTTGCGTTCGCAAGTCCACTGGCGTTTTGGTAGAAACGACTGCGCCGAGTCGACGAACTTGCGGGACAGGCTGTTACATCTCGCCATGGACGACAAAGCGACCGCCGAAGTCCGTGAATCTTGTTTCGGCGCCGCCTGCTCTGATCAGAATGTCAGCCTTCGAACCGAGCTCGATAGAGGCGATACAAATAGCCGGCATTGTCGATACCCGCCATCGCACCCGCTTCGGCCAATGTGCGGCAGGCGCCATTCGTGATCAGCTCGCGGACGCGAAGCAGTCGCTGCTCACGCAGCCACGCGACGGGCGACATCCCGGTTAACTCGATGACGCGTCGGCGCAGCTGCCGCTCGGACAAATGCGCGCGTTCGGACCATTCAGATACGCCGAAAGCCGACGATTGCAAATGCGAAAAAGCCAGTTCGAGCAGACGATCCTGCAGCGTTGCCTGAGCTTGTTCACGGTGCCCCGCGACAGCAACTGGCGGCTGGATCAAAGCGGCCACGTCGGCATTACGACCGGCTCTGGAGAACTCCGGCCACGCGCGTTGCACACAGTTCAACAGTGCGTCCAAACCAAAAGGTTTGGTCAGCCAATCGAAAGCGCCCGCATCCAGACCACGCTGGCGATCGGCTTTGCCTGCCTTGGCGGAAATCAACAGCAGCGGCGTGTTCGCCAGCTGCGCATCGGCCTTGATTTGCTGGCACAGCTCGATTCCGCTGCGTCCCGGCAAGACCACGTCGCTGACGACCAGACCCGTGCGCAGCTCATGCAACCGTACCCAGGCGGTCTCGGCATCGGGCACAACGACCACCGGGCAGTGTTCGGCCAGGCGTTCGGCGAGATAAGCCGCCAATTCCGGGTGGTCTTCGACCAACAGCAAGTGGGCCGAGGGTTGCTCGCGGCTGGCGAACTCCAAACTCGGATAGGGGTTGTCGCTCGACGCATCGAGCACCAGATCCTCGATGCCTACATGCGCCGAGCCCAGTGGCAATTCGAACCAGAAACACGCGCCACTACCGGCTCCATCCGTATGCCCACGCACATTGATCGCACCAATACGCCCGCCATGGAGAACAATCAGTTCCTGCGCTAACGCCAAGCCTACGCCCAGCCCCTCGCGCCCCGCTCGCGGCGGGCCTTCGGCACGGAAAAACCGTTCGAACAAACGGCTGGCCAGCTCGTCGGGAAACCCGGGGCCGCTGTCCTGTACCTCCACGCGCAAGCTTTCGCTGGCCGACAGATAACGCACGCGCACCTGAACCTCGCTATTGGCTGGCGCATATTTGCTGGCGTTGTCGAGAAAATTGCTCACAACGGTGGTGATATGCGCAGGGTCGGCGTACACCCAGGGCAATCCATCTTCAGTGTCGCCGCCAACCACAAAGTGCACGCCCGATTGCAAACTGACCGGCGCAAATCCGCTCACCACGCGAACGATCAACGCTCGCAAGTCCAAGCGGCGCAATTGCAACTGGATCTGCTGCGCTTCCGCTTGCACCAGGCTCACCAGTTGCTCAACCAAGTGCGATAGACGTCCGGTCTGCTGGCTCGCCAAGGACACCAGCCGCCGTTCGGCCTCGGGGAGTTTGCGCTCGCTCAACTCCTGCAGCGGCAAATTCACCAGCATCAGTGGCGAGCGCAATTCGTGGCTGACATCCGCGAGCAACCGTGTGCGAAAGCGATCCAGCGACTCCAATCGCGTCGCTTGCTCGGCGAGGCGCTGATTGCGACTTTCGATGCCCAGGTGCGACTCGGACAAAGCCGCGTGGCTCTGCGCCAGCTCTTCCAAGGCTTGCTCAACGTTCGCTTTTGCTCGGACCAATTCATCGGTGCGCGATTGCACCATGTGTTCCAGCCGTTGCGCCCGTTGCCCGAGTTCCTTGAGGCGCCAGCGAATGACCAGGCCGCCGATCGCCAGCGCAATCGCCAAAGAGCCCCAGCGAAACAAGCGCGTCTCGAACAGGTGTGCCGGGACCGTCAGGTTCAGGATCGCAGGCTCGGGATTCCAGGCGCCATCTGCATTACCCGCTTGAACCTCGAATCGATACGCTCCGGGGGCGAGCGCGTCGAAACTCGCGGACCCGAGCGACTGCGCATCGACCCACTCCTCGTTGCGTCCACCGCCGAGCAGGCGATAACGAAAGCGTACCAGCCCCGTGTTCAACTCCGCCGCGTTGTAGCGCACGCTGAAATCGCGCACGCCCAGCGGCAATTGCAGCGTCGATTGGTTGGCTTGATGCAGGTCGATGGCGCGACGCCCTGCAGATACGGCTTCGATCAACACGCGTCCGGGCAATTGGGCGGAACCCAAGTGTGCCGGGCTGAAGCGCACGACGCCGCGCTGCGTCGGAAACCAGATTTGCCCATCAGTATCCATGGCTGCCGAAGGCTGCAAACCGCCGTTGCCTTCGAGATCAAGCAGGCCATCGGCAAGGCCCAAGGTCAGCGGCGAGAGCGTTCGTGCTGTACCCCTGAGCAGCGACTCGACATCGTCCCGCGTAATTCGATAGATGCCCTGGTTCGAGTTCACCCAAAGGTGATGATTGGAATCTTCGACGATGACGTGCGGCGAGTTAGACGGCATGCCCTGCGCTCGACCGAGTTGCAGCGGCATCCCCTGCGCATCGCCTGCGGCGAATCGTTGCAGCCCCTTACCCTCGGTGGCGACCCAGAGCGCTCCGTCGTGCGCGCGCAGCAGGCCGCGAACAGCGACGCCTCTCAGGCGCTCGATGGGCAGCGATCGCTCGTCCGACTGCCAGAACAAACCTTGATCGGTGCCGAACCAGGTGCGTCCGTCGGCGTCGTGCAGCAGCGATTGCACGTTCAGGCGTGCCCACTCGGGCCGGTCCACAGTCGGCCACTGCTTCCGCCATCCGGCCGCGCCAGCCGAGGCGTCCGTCTGGCACCATGCGCCCTCGCTTCCGGCGAGCCACAGTCGGCCTGCGCGGTCGAAACTCATCGACCGCAGCCGCGCCCGATCGAGACTGGACGGCAAGGGTATGCGTTCGAATCGCTCCGTGCCCGGCCGCAATCGCCAAACGCCTCCGCCCAAGGGCATGGCGAGTACCGAATGATCGGCGGCGACCGTAACGCCCCAGATGTTTGCGCCCGGCAGACCGTGCTGTTCGCCGAACGACTGCACTTGATCGTCGACGCCGATGCGAAACACGCCGCCGCCCAGGCTGCCCGCCCAAACGCTGCCGTCTGCCGCAATCGCCGTTCCGTACACATTGCTTTGAGCCAACGCCGGATCGGCGATCGGATTGACCCGGGTCGGGCTCAGCGCATAGATCCCGTCGCGGCTGGTACTGACCCAGACGATTCCCGAATCTGCGAACAGCACATCTTCGACATCGCCGCGGGCGCGCAACACCAACTCGCCATCGCGATACAGAGCACCGCCGCGACTGAACCAGTCGGCCGGCGGATGCAGCGACGCCTGTCCTGTTGCGGGCGTGGGCACCGGCCAGCTACGCACGACCGCCTCCAACACCTCGCGCGCATGGATCTGGCTACGCTGACCGGTGCTGTCGATTCGATACGACTCGTGTGAGGTATAGATCCGGACGTCGCCGTTGCTGTCCGCATGCAGCTGTACAACATCCAGCTCGGAATTGACTTCAATCCATTCGCTGCGGCCATCCGCATGCACTCGTAAAACGCCATCCGGCACGGCAACCACCAGCGCGCCATCGCGACCCACTTTTGCGTGCAGCAGGCGCTCGGCAACGCCGATGGTCGTGTCCGCAAAGATCAAGGCCTGACCGCCTGGACGAGCGTAGAAAATGCCCTGGCCGCGTACGATGAGCCAATCGTCCTCTGCAAACGGCAAAGCGGCGATCGCGGGAAAGTCGGCGGCAAACGAGCGGCGCCGATAAAAGCCTGTTGTTGCGGCGCTCGCATCCGCCGATTCGCAGTACAAACCCGTGGTCAAGGTCACGCATAGCGCACCGTGCTCGGCGTCGGAAGACTTTGGCGATTGCATCCGCGCTACGAAGCTGAGCATCGCCTCCGGATGCTGAGCGTCCAGGCGCAGCCGCGCGATGCGCCGCGAATCGATATCCAAGAAGGCGCCCAAGGCACCGACGCCATAAACGCTGCCGCGTTGCCCCTTGTAGAGGCGCACAACGCGATTGCTACCCATGTCGGCGAAACGCTCAGTGTCGTAGACCGAAAAGCGGCGGCCATCGAATCGGGCCAGGCCATCATGGGTGGCGAACCATAGGAATCCCTCGTCATCGATCTGCGCAGAGGTGGCGCTGCTGACTGGCATGCCGTGCTCCAGACCGAAACGGCGCACGATCAGGGGATCGCCAGCGAACGTTATTGTCGGCCAGAATGCAAGCAGCAGGAAAAGCACTCTCGCGCCGAGTTGGGCTTGCCTGGTGTCCCTTGCCATCGATTCGCCGAATTCCCGCCGCGCCATTTGCCGAGCATGCTACGTTGCTCAACACCTCACCAAATCGATGCCGAAATCCGTTCGGCATCGAATGGCCAATCCAGCTCTTCGCCATCGCCGCGCTTCAGTACCGGGATACGCAGACCATAACGAGCTGCGAGCAGCGGATCGTCGTCGATGTCGACACGCGCGTAGGTCAACGCCAGTGCAGCGAGCAAGGCTTCGGCCTCTTCGCACAGATGACAATATTCCCGGAAGTACAAAGTCAGCATATGTTTCCTGCGAGAGGGCGCGCGAGTAAGCATAATCGCGCTCTCGCCGCATAGAGGAACAACCGTGGCCGTCAGCGTATTCGATCTCTTCAAGATCGGCATTGGACCCTCGTCCTCGCACACCGTTGGACCGATGCGCGCGGGCAGCCGATTTGTGCACCGCTTGCAAGAACGTGGCGTCATCGGCGATGTGCGGCGTCTGCGCGGGGAACTGTTCGGCTCGCTGGCCCATACCGGGCGCGGGCACGGCACCGACAAAGCCGTGCTGCTGGGCTTTGAGGGCAACGAGCCGGACCAGGTGGATCCCGATCAGATACCGCGCGATCTGGAGCGGATGCGACTGGAAAAGCGCCTGTCGGTGCTCGGCTATCCAGTCGCGTTCGACGAGAAGACCGACCTGGTGTTCAACAAGCGCCAGAAGCTGCCGTATCACAGCAATGGCATGCGCTTCACGGCCTACGCTGCGGATGAGTCGACGCTGTTCACGCGCGACTACTACTCGGTCGGCGGCGGCTTTGTGGTCAACCACGATGAAGCAGCGGCCGATCGCATCGTTCCCGACGCAACGTCCCTACCCTATCCGTTCAGTACTGGCGATGAGTTGCTGAAGCACTGCGCCGACAACCAGTTCTCGATTGCGGAGGCGATCCGCGCCAACGAGCGCGTCTGGCGCAGCGACGCGGAAATCCGCTCCGGGTTGTTGCGCATCTGGCAGGCGATGCAAGACTGCGTTACCCGAGGCTTACGCGAGGACGGCGTGCTTCCGGGCGGGCTGAAGGTTCAGCGCCGTGCGCCAGCGATGTATCGCGAGCTGATCGCCAAACCGGAGGCGAATCTGCGCGATCCGCTCACCATCCTCGACTGGGTAAATCTCTACGCGTTGGCGGTGAACGAAGAGAACGCGGCGGGTGGTCGGGTGGTCACGGCACCCACGAATGGCGCCGCTGGCATCGTTCCTGCTGTGATGCATTACTACACGCGGTTTTGTCCCGGCGCCAGCGACGAGGGCGTAATCGACTTCTTGTTGACGGCTGGCGCCATTGGCATCCTGTACAAGGAAAACGCGTCCATCTCCGGCGCCGAAGTGGGTTGCCAGGGCGAAGTTGGCGTGGCGTGCTCGATGGCCGCCGGTGGATTGACAGCAGCACTCAGCGGCAGCGTGCTGCAGGTCGAAAACGCGGCGGAGATCGGCATGGAACACAATCTTGGATTGACCTGCGATCCGATCGGCGGTCTGGTGCAGATTCCGTGCATCGAACGCAATGCGATGGGCGCGGTCAAAGCCATCAATGCCTCGCGCATGGCTCTACGCGGCGATGGCAAACATCGCGTGTCGCTCGATAAGGTCATCAAGACGATGCGCGACACCGGGCGCGATATGCAGGACAAGTACAAGGAAACCAGCCGCGGCGGACTGGCGGTGAACGTGATCGAATGTTAGCCCCGTTTCATTTCAAAGTTTCCTGCGGAAACATTGAAACGGTTAACGGCCGCTCTCGCCCGCGGAGCAAAACGTGATTTTCGCTGCGCGCCGGGTGATCCGCTCTTTGGTACGCGGACCCATGGTCCGCATGTTGCAGGTTGAACCGTAGTCGATCGATGCGCTGCGCTCTTTGGTACGCGGACCCATGGTCCGCATATTGCAGATTGAACCGTAGTCGATCGATGCGCTCTTTGGTACGCGGACCCATGGTCCGCATGTTGCAGGTTGAACCGTAGTCGATCGAATGCGCGGCGCTCTTTGGTACGCGGACCTATGGCCCGCATTCGAATGTTGCGAGCTGCGGACCATGGGTCCGCGTACCTGAATAGCGGCGCTGAGTGAGTTTGTTGATGAAAGCGATAACACGATTCATCGGACAACTATGGATCGCGTTCGGCGTCGCGCTGCTGCTGTTGCTGCTGCTTGAGCAATTGGTGCGTGCGGTGTTGCCAGAAAACGCGCGCGCTCAGTTCGGAGCTGGCACGATGCCAGATCGCGAGCGTGCTGCAGCGGTGACGGCGGATGCGTGGATCGGCGATTACTGGCGCGAGCATGAGGCGGCGCGGCACACGCGCTGGCGCTCTTATGTGTACTGGCGGCGACAGCCGTTCGATGGCCAGCTGATCGATGTCGATGCGCATGGCTTCCGCGTAACCCCTGCGGTGGCGGATGCCGCACACACGATCTGGCTGTTCGGGGGCTCAACGGCCTGGGGCACAGGCAATCGACAGATCGGCACGTTGGCGGCGGCGCTGCAGACGACACTGAGCGAGCGCGGCATTCGGGCACGGGTCTTGAATTTTGCCGAATCAGGTTACGTGAGCCACCAAAGTCTGCAGGCGTTTCAGTTGGCGCTGCGCTGCGGGGCCGCGCCTTCGCTCGCCGTGTTCGTGGATGGCGCCAACGATGTCTTTGCCGCGTATCAGCGCGGCGTGGCCGGCACGCCGCAGAACGAGAGTACGCGGGAGCTGGAGTTCTTGAGCTCACGCCAGGTATCGCGTCTGCTGGTTGCCATTGGCGCGCGCTTTCAGGGGATTGCGCGCCTGGTACAACCGGCGCCGGTCGAACGCGATGCCGCCACGCTGGAACAACTTGCCGACGCCATCGCAAGTCAGTATCTGGCTACGGTCGATCAGGCGCGCGCGATTGCTGGCGCTATTCCCACGGTACATCGCTGGCAACCGACGGCCTTCGATCTGGCGACGCCAAAGGCCGACGAATCCGACATCGTCAACGCCAGCGAACGCGATCATGTGCTGCTGCAGCGCGCAGCAACCAGCCGTTTGTTGCGCCGTGCGCCGGACATCGCCGTGCCCCTGGCGCCACCCGGACCAGTGTTCTTCGACTTCGTACATCTTTCAGAACGTGGGCAACAAGCGCTTGCGGCGTCGATGGCCGATGAGATTGCGCAAAAGTTGGCAAATGCGCCTGCAGCGCGCGTGGCGCGGTGCGACAATGTTCCGGTCATGGAATCCGACGCCCGATGAGTGCAGGCATCTTCAACGCTCGGGCAGGGCGTCGATCACGCTTCCGTCTTTGGGCGGGCCAATTGATTTTCTGGGGGCCTGTGTGATGAATCAAAAGCGAGGGCACGAGGGCACGAGGGCACGAGGGCACGTGCTTCGTTCGCGTTGCTTGGCGTTCTTGCCAGTTGTACTTTCATCCTGGCTTTGCGGTCGCTCGCTAAAGCCGGTCTCGCACCCAAAAGCTCAAGCTCGTCGAGCGAGCGCATTTCATGGCCTCGAACGAAGCACGTGCCCTCGTGCCCTCGTGCCCTCGTGCCCTCGCTTTTCAGTTGGATCAGGAAACGCAGGGGCGGCCAAAATGCGACCAGCTCTTGTACTGCTGGCCCTGCTCGCCGCCCTGCCCCTCCAGGCCAAACGCATCTACAGCTACACCGACGAAAACGGCGTGGTGCATTTCAGCGACAGCAAGCCCAAAGATGCAGCAGTGCCGGTGAAAGAGCAGCTGGTCGATGTCGACCCCACGCAGCGCGTGCTGCTGCGCGAGTCGGGGCCGAAAGACGATCGGCGTTACAGCTTGTGGAACGGCTACGGCGGGCCGGTTGAGGTGCTGATCAGTTTTGAGTCGCAAAGCAATGTGATCAGCGAGCCGCCGTTGCCCACATCCGTCGTCATTCCGGGAGAGCGGACGACGCCGGTATTGACTGTTCAGCCGCTCGATCCGCGTCTGGGGTGGGCCTATCAGTTCCAGTATCGCTATGTGCCCGGAAACCCCGCCGCGCAGCACAACGAACAAGCTGTTTATCGCCTGCCCTACGACGGCAATAGCGCTGTGCATGTGCATCAAGCATTCGGCGGCAAGTTCAGCCATACGGCCGCCGAGAATTACCACGCCGTCGATTTTGCGCTCGACATCGGCACGCCGATTTACGCCGCCCGCGGTGGTGTGGTGATGAGCGTGGAGCGCGATTTCCACGAGGCCGGGACGGACATGCGCCGCTTCGGCGATCGCGCCAACCACATCCGCATCGTGCATGACGATGGCACGATGGCGGTCTATGCGCACCTGGAACTCGAAAGCGCGCTGGTTGGTGTGGGCGACACGGTGCGCGTGGGTCAGCACATCGCCAATAGCGGCAACACTGGTTTCTCGTCGGGGCCGCACCTGCACTTCGTCGTCCAGCGAAACGCTGGCGGCGCGCTGGTGTCGGTGCCGTTTCAGTTCACGGTGAATGGCAAGCGCGTCACGCCGACGGAAGGGGCGGTGCTGGGTGGCCTGCTGCTTGAAAGCGAATAGCTTGCTATGGCTTGGTATGCGATCCGCACTGTCTACCATTTCGGCGTCAAGAACGACGGGACCAACATCTTTGAGGAACGCATAGTCTGCTTTCGCGCTGACTCAGATGAACTCGCCCATGACCGCGCTCGACAGGAAGCGGACGAATATGCGTCGGAGCACGGCTTGGTTGCGCACAACGACCAGAGCGGCTATCGGCTCGACGATGGCGATCTCGTTGATGGATTCGAAGTCTGGTCCGAGTGCTTCGAATCGCGACTGAGTCTTGATGCGTTCGTTCGGGATCGCTATAGACGATTCGACTACGCTCCCGACTAACCAGATCCAACCACGCTGACTATTTCTGCCGAAACGTGATCCGACCCTTGCTCAGATCATACGGCGTCATTTCGACCTTGACCTTATCGCCCGTCAGGATGCGGATGTAGTTCTTGCGCATGCGCCCCGAGATATGGGCAGTAATGACGTGGCCGTTTTCCAGTTGCACGCGGAACATGGTGTTGGGCAGGGTTTCCAGCACCGTGCCTTCCATTTCGATATGGTCTTCTTTGGACATTCGCTCGTTGATCGTTAAAGATGCGCTAAAGCGCAAGGCCGCGGATTCTGCCTGATGAGAGCAGAGCAAGCTAGGGCGTATCGAACCGACAGGTGATATGTCGACGCCGCCGCGGACCAATGGGAATTGTGAGCGCAGACACGCAGGGCGGCTGCAAACATGTGCATTGTGCCGCTCGGTTCCCACCAGCGCGCCGCCGAGCGCGCGAGCCGCAACGGAGAGAGGCATGATCCGACAACTCATCTGCGGCGCGACCTTGCTGCTGGTCTGCTGGGCGGCTTGCACTCCCGCTCGAGCGCAATCCGTGATCGACGCCGGCACCACGGGCAGCATCGCCTTGCCCGGCAACCGGGTCAGCCTGCGTGCGCCGATCGGTTCCACGCAGACTTCTTGGCGCGTTGTCAGCTCCGCTGGTCCCGCGGCTCTTTCGAGCGCAGAAGGGGGAGAAGTGAAGCTGGCCATGTTGGTCGCTGGCGATTACCTGGTGGAAAGCACCTCGGTTGGAGGCGCCGCGCCAGCGACACGCACCACTCGGATTACGCTTGCGCCGTCCAACTGGACGCCGACAGCGGGGGCCACCGCTCTGGACCACTTAAGCAACAGTCTGGCGCCTGCGCACCGGCAGGCACACACACTGGCCCCGCTCGCGGGGATGATCGAGCACCACTTTCCGATGGCACGTGAGCTCGCCGACCGATGGGGTTTTGGGCTTCAGGTCGCGGTGAACCCTGGCGCCTGCGAAGTGAATCCGGGTGGCGACGGCAGCAACTTGAATCAGGTTCTTGGAGCGGCGGTGGCCAGTAGCGGTCGCTACCGACTGGTTTTGAGCCTCGCAAACATTCTGCCGGGCTACGGCAACTCCTCGGCCAACTGGGTCGCCACTTCGCCGTCGTCGGCGTGGTTGCGCGATCTCTCGGGCAATCTGCTCCCGAGTGCGGATCGCCCGCGGGTAAGCCCAGTCGCACCCGAAGCCTGGGTGCGCGAAGCTGGCCGACCTCACGCAAACTGCGTGGGCCGAATAACGACCGCGTATCCGGCTACGCTGATCACCAGCAATGGCGAGTACGGCGTAGAAGTGGCCGGATTTTCCTGGTGCAACCTGCTCATCGATCCGAGCGTGCTTTCTGCGGCCGGATTCCCGGTGGTCCCTGGCGGCAACGATCCCCGCGATCCAAGCTGCTTTCAGAACCCGGCTTATGCCAACGGCGAACGCGACTACCAGATCTTGCGGCTGCTCTCGCGATCGCGCATGCGCCACGAGCGGATCATTCGCGAGGAAGTTGACGCCCAGGCGCGCTGGTCTGGCGCAGTGCCGCAGTACAGCCTGTATGGGGACTCGTTCGGCGCAGAGCGCAACCGCTGGAACGGTTGGTCGAGCTGGATGTTCTACTTCGAGGACGGCCTTGCTGCGGGCGGCATCTCGACCATGAGCAGCCCCGAGTTCTACTTCGGCTACACCAACCTGGGCTGGAGCGGTCGCAACTCGCTCGGTGATCCGCAGGACATCATGACAACGATGCTCAACAACGCCGGTGGCAGCATTCGCGCCGGTCGGCCGCTGACCTATGGCTGGGTCTCCGCCGGATGGGGCGGCGGCGGGCCGGTCGCCGATCGGGAACGCTGGATGGGCTTCACAAAGATGCTGTTCGTTGCCGGCATGGTGGGTGCCGCAAACGGCTACTTCGACTACACCGAAAGCTATGTCGACCAAGTGGTGCGCGGCGGCCCAACTGGAACCACGCCGCCACTGTGGCTGTGGCAGTACATGGATCTCGGGCAGGCCCACGGGTTGTTCTCGTATTTGGAGGCCTTTTTGCGTGATGGCGATCTGGTCAGAGGTAGCGGAAACCACCCGTATCGCTACGGTGGCGAGGACTCGCCGACGGTGCCATGGTACGGACTCACCGTCGCTGGCAACACCAACGCCAATGGACCGACCGCGTATGCACTGGCCCGCAAGCGACGCGGGGCCGACCGCTGGCTCGTGGCGACATTCGCCAACGTCGGCAGCAGTCGAGACATCCAGGTCCAGCTCCCCGGCGTCGGCAGCTTGACACTCCTGGCTCGGCCGGCTGGCGCGGTCTACCTTGTTGAGGCCAATGGCGCCGGACAGCCCCTCACACGCCTTATCGACACCGATCCGATGCGCCCAACGGCTCTGCTCTTCCCTGAGCAATCGCTGGACGTCGGCCCCGCTCTTCCGTTGATGGCGGACGGTTTCGAGACCCGACCCTGAGCTTCCGACAAGGCCAAAAGGTATCAACCGCCGGGAAGAAACCCCGCCCTTCGAGCGGCACAGGCGACCTGCGCGGGTCGCGAGCGCTATTGGATGTTTGGGCCGGTATGGTTGGGGTCACAGCCGGGTTCCGCCGGATTGCAGTACAGATTGGGCATCTGATTGCCGGTCCATTTGGCGCGCAGGATGGCGTTGCTATTGTTGTTGCCAGGGTTGCTATCCCAAAAATTAAAGCCGAATGTTTCGCGGTGGAACCAAGGCCCGACATGGCCACCCCAAAAGCCTTCGGCGATCAGCGTGTTGCACAAGCCACGCGACCACTTTATGGACCACGGAATGTTCGACTTTGGCCCGCTGAAGACACCCTCTGCGCCCTGCTGGATGCTGCAGCCGGGGTGACCCGCAGGAAGGTAAGGAGCTTGATCGGCTAGAGTAGGAATGAAAGTTGAGCCACAGTGCGAATTGGTCGAGCCTTGGCAAGGTCCGGCAGCAGATCCGGTGGTTCCTGGATACCTTGCATCCCAGAAGGTTGTGAACTTCCGCTCATCGCCCCATAGCGCACGCGCAAACATGCAATGGTCTTTTTTCACCTGCCGATCCGGGCTCACATAGCCAACGAGCGATCGAACGTGATTAATGGCAATTCTGTGCCACTCATCGACCTCGGCCTTGGTGGGGTTGGCGTTATCCGCGAAAGGATTGCGCTGATAAAACACTTCGCGCAGGCCTCTGACCCTGTCCACGCTGGGACAAATGGCAGCCGCAAACTCGACTCTGGTCATTCTGGACGGGTTGTAAATGGTTCCATCCCAACGGGCAGCCGTCCAATCAGCTGGGCTAATCCAGGGAACGCCATCGGGGTCGTGAGTATTGATGCCTGCCGCGCGCGGCTTGCTGACAAACGTGTCCCAGTTCGCCTGGTTCGGCGTGAACTGCACGGGGCTCTCGAAGCCGTGAGAATGCATCAGATCGACTGTCCCGCTGCTTGCCGGGGCGCACGGTAGACACAACAGAGCCGGCGCTGATGCCAGGCAAAGCAGCAAATGCCTATCCACATCCCTTCCAATCACGGTGGCCAGCAGATCGACTGAAGATAATGCGGGTCGAAGCGGGCTACCGAGACGCGCAACACAAATAAGTCCGCAAGCGTCGCGGATCCTGGCAAATCTAAAGCTCGTCTCGCCGGCCAGGCGCACAGCCGCGTCGGGCCTCCGAGTGGAAGGCCGACGCGCGCGTCGACCTCGTGAGGTTCGATCGGCCGATGCAGACCTACGCCGCCGCCTCATCCACCGCTTCGGCCGGTGCATTGGCTGCGGAAACGACCGACAAGCCATCCGCACCGACAGTGACGTCTACGCGCCCGCCGCCGACGAGCGAGCCGAACAGCAGCTCATCAGCCAGTTTGCGCTTGATGTGCTCTTGGATCACACGCGCCATGGGACGGGCGCCCATTTGCGGATCGAAGCCCTTCTCAGCCAGCCAACCACGCGCGGCTTCATCGACGTGCAGCGTGACGTGTTTGTCGGCCAACTGTGTCTCGAGTTCGATGAGGAACTTATCGACTACGCGCAAGATTGTGCCGCGATCGAGGCCAGTGAATTGGATCACCGCATCCAGGCGATTGCGGAACTCGGGCGAAAAGCCACGACGGATCACCTCCATCGCGTCGGTGCTGTGATTTTGCTCGACAAAACCCATCGTGCGCCGCGATGCCGCTTGCGCGCCGGCGTTCGTGGTCATCACCAGCACGACGTTGCGGAAGTTCGCCTCGCGACCGTTGGTATCGGTGAGCACGCCGCGATCCATCACTTGCAGCAACAGGTTGAACACATCCGGGTGCGCCTTCTCGATTTCATCGAGCAGCAATACCGCATGCGGATGTTTGGTGATCGCTTCGGTGAGCAAGCCGCCCTGATCGAAACCGACGTAACCCGGAGGCGCGCCGACGAGGCGCGACACGGTGTGCGCTTCCATGTATTCGGACATATCGAAGCGAATCAACTCGATGCCAAGCACCATCGCCAACTGGCGCGTGACCTCGGTTTTGCCAACGCCGGTGGGTCCAGCGAACAAGAAGCAACCAATCGGCTTGTTCGGATCGCCCAGACCAGAGCGCGACATCTTGATCGCACCGGTCAGCACTTCGATGGCTTCGTCCTGACCGAACACCACCATCTTCAAATTGCGATCGAGATTCTTCAACACGTCCTTGTCGGAGGCAGAAACGTGCTTGGCCGGGATGCGCGCCATTTTGGCGACGATGTACTCAACCTCTTGGGTATCGATCACACGCTTACGTTTGTCGTCGGTCATCAAACGCTGCCGGGCGCCGGCTTCGTCGATGACGTCGATGGCCTTGTCCGGCAAGAAACGATCGTGGATGTGCTTGACCGACAAATCCACTGCAGCCTTGAGCGCGTCGGGCGCGTACTCGACCTGATGGTGCTCCTCGAAACGGCTTTTCAGTCCGCGCAAGATTTCGATGGTGTCGGCAACCGTGGGTTCGGTGATATCGATCTTCTGGAACCGACGAGTGAGCGCGCGATCTTTCTCGAAGATGCCGCGGAACTCCTGGAATGTGGTGGAGCCGATGCAGCGCATCTCACCGGAGCCCAACAGCGGCTTGATCAGATTGCTGGCGTCCATCACGCCGCCAGAAGCCGAACCCGCGCCGATGATGGTGTGGATCTCGTCGATGAACAAAATGGCTTTAGGAATGCGCTTCAATTCCGCCATCACCTGCTTCAGGCGCTTCTCGAAATCGCCGCGGTACTTAGTGCCAGCAACCAAAGCGCCCAGATCGAGCGAGAAAATCACCGCATCCTTGAGCACGTCGGGCACATCGCCCTCGACAATGCGCTTGGCCAGGCCCTCGGCCAATGCGGTCTTGCCCACGCCCGCTTCGCCAACGTACAGCGGATTGTTCTTGCGGCGGCGGCACAGCACTTGAATGGTGCGCTCGATCTCATCGGCGCGGCCGATCAGCGGATCGATTTTGCCTTGTTTGGCCAAATCGTTGAGGTTGCTGGCGTAGGTGGCCAACGCGCTCTGCTTTTCGCCTTCGCCCTGCCCGTCGCCGTCGCCTCGCTCTGCCTGATCGCGGCTGGGTTCCTGGGCGATCTTGGCGATGCCGTGCGAGATGTAATTCACCACATCGAGCCGCGTGATGTCCTGTTTCTGCAGCAAGTAAGCGGCATGCGAATCCTTCTCGCCGAAGATCGCCACCAGCACATTGGCGCCGGTGACCTCTTTCTTGCCGGACGACTGCACATGGTAGACCGCGCGCTGCAGCACCCGCTGGAAACCAAGCGTGGGTTGGGTATCGCGCTCGTCCTCGGTGGGCAGCACGGGAACGGTTTCTTCGATGATCGAGCGCGTTTCATCGCCGAGCTTCTTCAAATCCCCGCCGCAAGCTTTGAGCACCTGCGCCGCCGACGGGTTTTCGATGAGCGCCAGCAACAGATGCTCCACGGTCATGAATTCATGCCGCTTCGCACGCGCTTCCTTGTAGCTCTGACTGATCGTCAGTTCGAGATCCTTGCTAAACATCGGCCTTTGATGTCCTTCTGGCTAACGCCACGTGACCCCTTTACGGGTTGTTGGTTGTTGGTTGTTGGTTCTTGGTTCCAGGTGACGACACCAGCCAACCTCCACCAAATTCCCCGACCCCAATCAACCGCCAACCACCACCAGCTAACGCTACGCCTCTTCCATCGCACATAACAACGGGTGCTGATGCGCTCGGGAGAAAGCGTTCACCTGCGTTACCTTCGTGTCGGCAACGTCGCGGGTGAAAACGCCACAAACGCCACGGCCCTGCGTGTGCACATGTAGCATGATGCGCGTAGCGGTTTCTCGCGACATGGCAAAAAATGTCTCCAGTACGATGACTACAAATTCCATCGGTGTGTAGTCGTCGTTCATCAAAAACACCTTGAACAACGGCGGCTTCTTCAGCTCCGGGCGCGAAGCTTCTGCGACGACACCCAGGTCTTCCAGTGGATCGTTTTCCTGACTCATGCCGCAAGGTTAATCATTGAGATGAACAAAGTATATCGGCCAATACGCATCGAACAGGTCAAGTGGTGATGGCAAACAGCGAATTCAACCGCCCGCGATTGACGGTTGCGGTCATCGTCGAGCGTGAGGGGCGTTTTTTGATTGTGCACGAGCACGATGATGTGCTCAATCAGCCGGCCGGGCACGTCGAATTCGGCGAATCGCTGATCGATGCAGCGGTGCGCGAATGCCTGGAGGAGAGCGCCTGGCTGGTCGAACCCTGCGCGCTGCTGGGCGTGTACGCATCGGCGCGCGCCGCCGCGCATTACGTGCGTGTGGCACTGATTTGCGAAGCCATCGAGGACACTAGTGCGGCACTGGATCCCGACATCGTCGCCGCATACTGGCTGACGCGCGATGAAATCCTCGCGCATCGCTGCTCGCCGCGCAGCGAGCTGACCTTGCGTTGCATCGACGATTACCTCGCGGGTCGCCGCTATCCGCTGGCGGCGATTGCATGAGCGCCCGCGTTCTCGTCGGACTGTCTGGCGGTGTCGACTCGTCGTTGACCACGTGGCTGCTCAAGCAACAGGGTCGCGATGTGGGCGCATTGTTCATGAAGAACTGGGAGGAGGACGATAGCGAAGCCTGCCCTGCCGAGGCGGACGCCGAGGATGCGCGCCGCGTCGCCGCCGCAACAGGCGTGCCATTTTTCGCCCGCAATTTCGCAGCCGAATACTGGGACGGCGTGTTCGAGCACTTTCTCGCCGAGCTGAGGCGCGGGCGCACGCCAAATCCAGACGTTTTGTGCAACCGCGAGGTCAAGTTCAAGACTTTCGTCGAGCAGGCGCAGGATCTTGGTTACCCGAAAATCGCCACCGGCCACTATGCACAGGTGCGCGAGCGTGATGGGCGATTCGAACTCTTGCGCGGCGCCGATCCCGGCAAGGACCAAAGCTACTTCCTGTATGCGCTCGAACAATCGCAGTTGGCGGTCGCCGAGTTTCCGATCGGACATTTGCGGAAATCCGAGGTGCGCGCTCTCGCTGCGCAGGCGAACCTGCCGACGGCATCCAAACGGGACTCGACCGGCATTTGCTTTATCGGTGAGCGCGCCTTCGATCCCTTCATCCAGCGTTATCTCGGCAGCAACCCTGGCGCCATGATCACACCGGACGGCGAGCAGATCGGCGAGCACCGGGGCCTGCACTTTTACACCATCGGCCAACGTGGCGGCCTGGGCATCGGCGGACGCAAGGGCGGCAGCGGCGAGCCGTGGTTCGTACTCGACAAACGCGCCGCCGACAACACGCTGATCGTGGCGCAAGGCGAACATGCGCTCTTGTACGCGCGCAGTGCGCGGCTCGAAACGCCGCACTTCGTCGCCGGAAGTGCGCCATCAGCCGAATTTCGCTGCACCGCCAAAACGCGCTACCGGCAGCCCGATCAAACCTGCACGGTCACGCTGCACAGCACCGGCGCCAAGGTAGTTTTCGACACGCCACAGCGCGCGCTGACGCCTGGGCAATCGGTAGTGTTTTATCAGGGTGAGATATGTTTAGGCGGGGCGGTGCTGGATGTGGTGGATCGAATCTGAAGCGGCACGATTTGAGAAGTCCATTGCCCTTGAGCCAGATACGAACGAGTCAACGCAATCACTCAGTCTCGGGACCGCTTAGCCTTGAAGTCGAACGAATCATCCCATTCGAGCGTTCCCCATCAGCTCCAGCGACGACTCCGTCCGCACTTGGCAGTGCTCAACCAACACTTTGAGAACAAACGGCGCCTTGGCCTCCGTATAAGCGGCCTTGTCCGAGGCATGCACGAAGGCCAGGTGGCGCTTGAGCGCGGCATAAGCATCTCGGATCTCTTGGTTCTGGCGCAGCGCGTTGCGGAATTTCAGATGCTGTTGCCACAACGTGCCGTCGCGGAGCAGCGCGTGCAGGTGAACGCGTGGCGTTGCTCCTGCGGCGCGCACGAAGTATCTGCGATCGGGGATCTGCTGCTCATGCTCGGGTCGATACACAAAGCCGATCGACGCCAGCGCTGTCACCTTCGCTTCCGCCTCCGCAAGCACGTTCACGCCCAACGCGACGTCGAGCACGGGCTTGGCGCATAGCCCAGGCACGGCGGTGCTTCCGATGTGCTCGATGGCGCAGCGACCGGCGGGGAGAACCGCACTGATCTCATGTTCGATACGCAGGTAGTCCGATGGCCAGCTCTCGCGGTACTCGACGATCTCTACTTCCGCCATGTTGCGCACCACCTTCGCCAAATCATTTGCGATGCAATGCGCGGATGACGACTGACCTGGATTGCTCGCCTTCAGCGTACAGCCTGGAACCGACTGGAACCCGCGGCCACCGAGGAAACGCCGATGAGAACCACCAACATAAAGGCGCCAAGCAGCGGAAACGAAAGATCGGGCCAGCGAAGTGTCACCGTGCTGAGCGCGAACGCGAGCCCGGAAACCAGCAAGATACGATTGCCTGCCCACCGGTTTACGGCGGTGACATCGCTGATGCGAGCGGAGTCGACGATACTCATGATGCGCGCCTCACCGGCACGGCGAACCATCAGGCCGGCCAGCAAGACCACGGATCCGAGAAGGATGGCGATGGACATACGCGACGCTCGCTAAAGCCAGTAGAGAACGAAGCCTACGCCCTGAGTTTGACTAGCCGCAAGATCGCGTTGCGCGACGTTGTCGGGAAATTGGGACGTCTGGGCGTTGGCGGAGACAACAAGTCGATGGTGTTCGCTCGAAAACGAATGCGGGCGCGATGAATCGCGCCTACGGGAACAGCGTCCGTTTGCACCACTCGCCGTTGCGCAATTCGTAGCGCAAGCGATCGTGCAGGCGGAATTCGCGACCCGACCAGAATTCGATCATCGAG
Source organism: Lysobacterales bacterium (assembly GCA_022844135.1). Taxonomy (GTDB): domain Bacteria; phylum Pseudomonadota; class Gammaproteobacteria; order Xanthomonadales; family SZUA-5; genus JALHMH01. The sequence goes on along the minus strand of JALHMG010000030.1, from coordinate 19,550 downwards.
GGCACAACGCGAAATCCCGACCAGTGCGGCGGACGCGGCACGTCCTGGCCGTCGAAGCGCGCTTCGAAGTGACGCACGCGCTCCATCAATTGCTCGCGGCTCTCGAGCGTTTGCGATTGCAGCGAGGCCCAGGCGCCGATTTGCGACAGGCGTGGGCGCGATGCGAAGTATGCGTCGGCCTCGCAGTGCGTCACCGCTTCGGCGCTGCCTTCGACTTTGACTTGCACTTGTTTGTCGAGCGATTTCCACAGGAACACTAATGCGCATTGGGCGTGCTCGCGCAACTGGCGGCCCTTATTGCTCTCGTAGTTGGTGTAGAAAACGAAACCGCGACCGTCCAGTTCCTTCAGCAGCACAGTGCGCGCCGACACTCGACCCAACGCATCGGCAGTCGCCAGCGTCATGGCCGTCGGTTCAGGCTCGCCCGCGGCAGTGGCCGCTGCCAGGGTCTCGCGGAATCGGGTGAAGGCTTCGAAGAGGAGAGACATAGAAGGTCAAGATTCAAAGGAAAAGCCGCGAAGAACAGCGGTCGGTTGGTCAATGGTATCTGGGAATGCGAAAAGACGGGGCCGCGACGGGATGTACTTTCCTGTCGAACCACGCGCGTTGGCAAATCAACCATCGACCGGCGCGCGAAGCATCGCCGCATACCCCTCCCGATAGGAAGCATACGTCGGACGCCAACCGAGCGAACGGGCCAACGCGTTGCTGACACGTTTGCCTGAGGGCAATTCGCTGGCGATGGGCAAGCGCGGCGACGCCATCGCGTCGGCGAGCCAGCTGAGTACCTCGGCTTCGCTGCATGGCACATCGTCGACGCCGTTGACGATCGACGGCGCATCGTTATCGAGCATCCGCACACATAAGCTGGCGGCATCGTCGATGTGGATGCGATTGGTGTAATGCCGCGAGCGCGCCGGCGGATCGCCTCGACGCACACGGCGCAGGAGCATCTCGCGTCCTGGACCATAGATGCCCGCTAATCGCACGCAGCAGCCTTCCGAGGTGGCGAGCGCCACATCCTCGCCCTCCTTCAGGACACGGCCGTTGAACGCCGCTGGCTGTGCCGCAGATGCTTCGGTGACCACGCTGCCGTCGTCCGGGTATACGGCCGTGCTCGAAACGAACAGCCAACGCGCGCAGCGCACCCGTTGGCGGAGTCGGCGTTGCGCGTGAACGTAGATGTCTCGATATCCCTGTTCGTCGCGACTGGCAGCCGTTGCGGCGTAAATCACGGCATCGAATTGCTCGGGCACACAGCCCAGATCGCCACGCAGATCGACGCTGAGGCCTTGGAAATCGCTCGGCAGAGACTCTGCCCTGCGGCGCAGCCCAATCACGCGATCATTCCGGGCAATGAGCTGGCGGCCGATAGCCAGACCTAGCTCTCCGCAGCCGGCAATCAGAACGTGCATCAGGCCGGAACCGCAGCGCTCTTATTCTGCGCGGCGAGGCGCTTATCTTTGGAAATCCAGCGTAACCACAACAGCCAGACGATCAGCGCATCGATGATGATCAACGCCTGCCACAGGTACAAGTGGAACCATTCGAACCACACCATGCTCCATTGACCCATGTAAAACAGGCTGATGATGCGCACCAGATTGAGCGCCTGGATAGCGATGAAGCCAGCAATGAAGCCGATCAGCTTCTGGCTCCATGTAGACGGGAACGCGGCCAGCGCCGCGATCAGAATAATCACTGCCTCAATGCCGTTGCAGCCGCGCTCGATCGACACCGCAAAGCCATTCGCCGTGCTCTGGATGATCTTGCCATGCGCGATGACCTGATCGTCGAACAGCAGAATGATCCAGGAACTGACCCGCGCCAAAAGGTCTGTGAAGGGGACGACAAACCACTTCTCGCCGAAGGCCGAAATCTCGAAGCCGAACAGGGCAATGAGCACACCCATAAAGATCAGAAAAAAACGGAGCATGCCGATCGCTGTCGATAAAGGAGCGGCGGATTCTACCCATGGAATGTCGAGCCACCCTGAATGCTGGCAATTGCGCTGGGCACACAGAGGCGCTACACGCCGCGAGCGAACGAGGTATGGATTGCCTTTTCAGGTTCGCCCGCAGGGCGCGAGGATGATCTCTCTGGGCGGAATGCCGCAAAGGCGCTCCTTCCCTTCGCGCCCAGATCGCCGCTCCGCGCGCGATCCGCTACCATCGTCCCCATGAGTTTCGAGCGCATTTTCTTTATCGGCCCGATGGGCGCCGGCAAGAGTACCGTGGGCAAGCGCGTGGCGCGACAGCTCAACTGGACTTTCGTCGATCTCGATCGCTGCATCGAAAGCGATGCGGGCGCTACCGTGTCGTTGATTTTCGACGTCGAGGGCGAGGCCGGCTTTCGCGCCCGCGAAACACAAGCGCTCGCGAACCAGTCGACACGACAGAACGTCGTAGTCGCGACCGGCGGCGGCGCGGTTCTGGCGCCTTCCAACCACGAGTGGCTGCGCAGCGGCGTAGTCGTTTATCTCGAAGCGCCGGTGGAGCTGCAGCTCGAACGTCTGGCGCGCGATCACACGCGGCCGCTGCTGCAGACACCAGATCGCGCCGAGCGCCTGCGCCGACTGGCGGAGGTTCGCAACCCCATCTATGCGGCGCTCGCCGATGTGCGCATCACGGCCGACCGCCACGGGCCCGGCCCCACTGCGCGCCGCGTGCTGGCTGCGCTCCAACAGAGCTTTTCCGGATCCATCCAATGAATCGACTTGATGTCAGACTTGGCGATCGCGGCTATCCGATCTTCATCGGTGCTGGCGTGTTGCTCGACCGCAGCCGACTACGCGAGGCGGTTCGCGGGCGGCAGGCCTTGGTGCTCACCGACAGTACGGTCGGGCCGCGCTATCTGCCGCCAGTGCTTGCAGCGCTGGATGGCTTGAAGGTTGCGACGATCACCATCGCGAGCGGCGAAGCGTCGAAGACGCTGGCAAACGCCGAACGGGTCTTCACCGCTTTGGCCGATTTGGGCGCGCAGCGCAACGCATGCCTGATCGCTTTGGGCGGCGGCGTCGTCGGCGACCTCGGGGGTTTCGCCGCTGCGCTGTGGATGCGTGGCATCGATTTTGTGCAAATCCCTACCACGCTGTTGGCGATGGTCGATTCCTCCGTCGGCGGGAAAACTGCGGTAAACCTGCCGCATGGCAAGAATTTGGTCGGCGCTTTCTGGCAACCCCGTCGCGTGCTTGCCGACATCGATACGCTGGCCAGCCTCGCGGAGCGGGAGTACCGAGCCGGCTTGGCGGAGGTGGTCAAATACGGTGCGATCCGCGACGAGTCTTTCCTCGGTTGGCTGAAGGACAACGCAGCCGCTCTGATCGCGCGCTCGCCCGATGCGATCGCCTACGCGGTGCTGCGCTCCTGCGAGCACAAGGCCCAGATCGTCGAAAACGACGAACGGGAAACCGGCGAGCGCGCGCTGCTCAATTTTGGTCACACCTTCGGACACGCGCTGGAAACGCTGGGTCGGTACGAGAAATGGTTGCACGGCGAAGCCGTGGCGATCGGCATGGTCATGGCCGCTCGCCTCTCGGCGCATTTGGGCATGGCGCCACTAAGCGATGCACATCGCCTTACCGACTTACTGCGGCGCTTTGAATTACCCGTGACGGCCGATGAGTCGCCCGAAACCATGGTCGAGCTGATGCGCCTGGACAAGAAAACGCTTTCCGACCAGTTGCGATTGATCCTATGGCGCGGCGTGGGTCGCGCCGAAGTGGTTGAGAATGTCGCGGCGCAGGATATTGTTGCGTGCTTGCATGCGCGAGAATGATTCTCGGCGTCAGCGGTTGTTGACTATTCGCATCCGCAACGGGCTGCTGCGTGCCACCGCTTTCCGATTGATCCTGGACCATTCACAATGGACGGCAAGGCGCTCCCATTGACCGTTGACCGTTAACCATCGACTCTAAGCACCCAGTTGCTCTGCCGCCCAGAACCAGACGAACCATGCGCATCTACATGCAAGCCCTATCGAGTGGCGCCGAGCCCCAGCGCTACTATCAGTTGATACTGCAGCAGGATTTGCTTGGCGGTTGGACGCTGATCCGTGAAACGGGCCAGCCGGGAACGCGCGGCACGATCAAGCGCGAACAGTATCTTGAGCTTGAATCGGCGCAATCTGCGCTGATGAAGGCACGCGATCAGCAAGTGAAGAAAGGCTTCAAAGTCATGTTCAGCCAGGGCGCGGACGAACCCCAAACTGGAGTCCACCATGGCTATGACTGAGCTTGCGTTGCTGATGGCACTGGTGTTCGGCGCCGAGAAGTCCGTTTGTGTCCCGAATGTCGCTGGCGATGGCTGGGACTGCGGCAAGGGTGAGTCTGCTCCGGCGCCACGTCCACTGCCACCAGCTGCGCCGCAGCGCGAGGCCAGTCGGCCGCCGCTTTACTTGATGAATCCAGAGCAGATGCCACAAATCGTGCGCGAGTCGCTGGAGCGTGGCGACTACGCAACGGCCGAAGCTGCAAGCGAGCGGCTGCCACCACCACCGCCGATACGTGCGGGAGCGCCGACCGCCATGGCCACGGCGCCGGCACGCGAAGGAACGCCAACCGAGATTGAGCCCGACGAAGCGTCGGACGCCGGCGCAATGGGCAGCGATACGGCGGCAACGCAGCCGACAAGTGCAGGAGCGCCCGAGCCTTCGATGAGCGCGCCCGAAGCAATGCCTGCCATCGCCGCGCAGCCGCCCGTCGAATCTGGCGTCGACAACAGCGCCGCAGCGTCGACCGAGGCAGTAGAGAATGCAACGCCCGCAGCTTCGACCATGGCGGCAGAAAGTGCGGCGCCCGCAGCGAGTCCAGGCGCAACAGTAGCTGCTGTCACCGCGGACGGGGTCGCTGTTGGTTCGGAACCGCTTAATGCTGCGCCCGATCCCAATCGCCCAACGCGCAGCATCACCAGTACGGCGCTCGGCGCAGAGGATTTATTGGCGCTGCCGCCCGACCACTACACTGTGCAATTGACCGCCGCGCGCAGCTTGACGGGGTTCACGGAACTCAGGCAACAACTGAACCTTGCCGTGGAAGACACATTTGTAATTCTGGTCAAGCGCGGCGGCGAAAGTTGGTGGTTAATGCTCTGGCGCTCCTTCCCGGATGTCGCCAGCGCCCGCAGCGCGGCTGCAACCATAGGCACGCAAGCCCTCTGGCCTCGGCGCCTGGGCCCGCTGCAAACCGAAGTGCGTGCAGCACAAGGCAAAGGCGCAGGTCCGCAGTCTTAGCTGCGGTGGTCCGCGCCTTGCTGCGACACTTCGTGCCCGCAGCATGAGGCGTGCAGCGAATGCATAAGAATCGTGCAAAAAAGACTTAAGCGTCGCGCCAACGTGCGCCCCACGGAATGGACAGAATGATCGAACTTTTGAATCAACCCAGCGGTCGGCACAATCGGTTTTTGCGTGCGCTCAAACGTATGCCCGTGGATACCACGCCCATCTGGATCATGCGTCAGGCCGGTCGCTACTTGCCCGAGTACCGCGCCACGCGAGAAAAAGCCGGCAGTTTCATGAATCTGTGCCGCTCGCCGGAACTGGCGTGCGAGGTGACGATGCAGCCGATCGATCGCTTCGATCTCGATGCCGCGATTCTGTTCTCGGACATTCTGACGATTCCCGATGGCATGGGGCTGGGTCTCGACTTTGTCGAAGGCGAAGGCCCGCGCTTTGCACACCCTGTTCGTTCCGCGCATGCGATCGATGCGTTGCGCGTGCCTGATCCACAAACGACGTTGCGTTATGTCCCGGACGCCGTGCGCACGATTCGCAAGGCGCTTGATGGCCGCGTACCGTTGATCGGATTCGCTGGCAGCCCATGGACGCTTGCCTGCTATATGGTGGAAGGCGGACCGAGCGAGCGTTTCGCGTACATCAAACGCCTGATGTGGGATCAGCCCGATGCACTCGCGCGACTGCTCCGCGTGCTCACCGACAGCGTTCGCGAATACCTGCTGGCGCAGGCCGACGCAGGCGCACAGGCACTGATGATCTTCGATTCCTGGGGAGGCATTCTGGCTCCCGAGGACTATCGACGATTCTCACTGCCCTCCCTCGCAGAACTGACGGCCTCGCTCAGGCGCGACGATTTGCCGGTGATCGTATTCAGTCGCGGCGCGAACACGCACTTGCCCGAGCTGTCGCACATCGGCGCCGATGCGCTCGGCATCGATTGGTCCATCGGGTTGGGCGAAGCGAGGCGAGCCACGCAAGACCGTGTGGCGTTGCAGGGCAACCTCGATCCAGCAGCGCTTTACGCCTCTGCGGACGCACTGCGATGCCTGGCAAAGCGCACGCTCGCAGATTACGGCGACGGCCCGGGCCACATCTTCAACCTCGGCCATGGGATCACGCCTGATGTTAACCCCGAGCAGGTCAGAGTGCTGGTAGACGCCGTACACGGCTAGCCCACAACGCTGCATGAGGTCGCGAGAAGTGGCCTGATATCTGCGCAGTAGCGCCGAATTCCGTCGGTCGACCGAAAGGACAGACTGTGCGCTGCCTTTTCCTCGCCACCCGGTTGCGCCTCCTGCTCCGGTAAGCGCATCTCAGCGCTGGCGCTCGGCGGCGCGCCGCATGCGGCGCGAAAGCCCTCACCTGCGCTCGTTCTTTGATCTTGCGCATTCGGTCATGAAAGTTGCGGGCTGGCGCCCCGTCCTTCTGAAGCAACAAAACGCGTGAACCCGCCGTGCAGCGAAAACTAAGTTCTCGCTGCACGGCGGGTTCCGTTTGTTTCTAACCAGTTGGAAGCTTCCGATGGAAACTTCCGCCTGATTCACTTCGGCGGCGCCCAATTCAACTTTTCAAACGGCTTGAGCAACCAGCGGCACAGTGCCGGCAAGAACACGATGGCGGCGATCATGTTCACGACGAACATAAAGGTCAGCATCAGGCCCATATCGGCCTGGAACTTCAGTTCCGAGAAGATCCAGGTGGCGACGCCGCAAGCCAGGGTCAAGGCCGTGTAGAAGATCGCAATGCCGGTGGTCTTGAGTGCTTCGAAGTACGACTGACTGAGCCCCTTGCCCTGGAGCATCAGCTCGCGCATCCGCGCGAAAATGTAGATGGCGTAGTCCACGCCGATGCCGACGCCAAGCGCTACTACGGTAAGGGTATTCACCTTCAACCCGATACCCAGTTCAACCATCAATGCCTCACCGAGCGCCGTGACCAGAATCAGCGGCAGGACAATGCATAACGCCGCGAGCGGATTCTTGAAACTCAGGATGCACATCAAGAACACAGCGACATAGAGCAAATACAGCATCGGCTTTTCCAGCCTGCTGACGGTCTCATTGATCGCCGCGGCGACGCCGACGCTACCGGTGGCAAGACGTAGATTGACCTCGTCGGTTCGGTACTCTTCGCCAGCTTCCATGGCCGCCGCTTCCGCCTTGTCGCGCTCGACACGAAAGTCGATGCGATACGCCTGGTTCTTCTCGCGGAACGCTTTGACCGCATCCACAACGCGTGTAATCGTCTCCGCTTTGTGATCCGTGGTAAACACGATCACAGGCATCGCGCGGCATTCAGGCGCGTCGATCAGGCCCGAGTCGGTTTCGACGCTCTGCAAACTCTGGCGCATGACTTCCGCGTTACGCGGCAACGCGCGCCAGCGTGGACTGCCTTCGTTGTATCCAGCGGTGACCATGCGACCGATCTGCGGCAACGTGATGACCTGTTGCACGCCCTGCACGTTCTGCATATGCCAGGCGAATCGGTCCAGCGTCTCCATCGCCTGGAAACTTTCCGTACAGGCGAATGGACCCACCTCGGCAATGATGTTGATGATGTCGGTCGACAACGAGAAGCGCTCGGTAATCTGCCGTGCGTCCTGGTTGTAACGCGCGTCGTCGCGCAATTCGGCGACGCCATCGCGCGCATCGCCAACCATCATCTTCTCGCCATGCTTATGAGCGAAAAACCAGCCAACCAAACCCAGCACGATGATGACCGCTGCCACCGATGGGCGTGAGAACCGCGTCAGGAACGCCCAGATGTGGTCGAAGGCAGTGATCTGACGCAGGCGGAATGCGCGTTTCTTTGGCAGGTTCGAAAGCTTGGTGTACGACAGCAGGATCGGCAACAGGATCAAGTTGGTGAAGATCGTCAGGAACACGCCAACAGTGGCAGTCACCGCCAGCTCGAAAATCATCTTGACGGGAATCAACAAGATCGTACCGAAGCCGATACAACCGGCCAGCAAGGCAACGCTTCCCGGAATCAGTAGGCGCCGAAACGCGCTGACCGCCGCGACCTCGCTCGACACGCCTTGGCGCTTTTCCAACTCCTCTGGCGTGCCCTCCTCCAAGCCGCCAAAGAAGACCTCGCCTCGATAGCGATTGATCATCTGCTCGCCATGGCTGACCGCGATCGCGAAGATCAAGAACGGCGTCAACATGTTCATCGGATCGATACCGAAGCCCATCAAGCGCAGCGCGCCAAGCATCCAGATCACGGCGACGAATGCCGCCACGACGGTCAGCAAGGCCAACTTGAATGAGGTCGAGTAGATGTAAAGCAGGATGAATGTAAAGACGACGGTCAGCAGGAAGAAATAGATCACCGACCGCGCACCGTCGGCGATGTCGTCGACGACTTTGGCAAAGCCAATGATGTGCACGCTGATGTTGTCGTTCTCTACGGCCGCGCGAATTGCTTCGAGCTTGTCGCCGATCGCCTGATAGTCGAGCTTGCCGCCCTCTGCGGCAGTCTCGGGAATCAACTCGGCTTGAACCATTGCGCCGGAGAAGTCTTTGGCAACAAGGCGTCCAACGATGCCGGCTTTAACGATATTGGTCCGAATCCGGTTGAAATCCTCGGGCGTCGGATCGAAGCCGGGAGCGGTGGTGGAGAAGTCCGCGGGGATGACGTTGCCGCCGGCAAATCCGCCCTCAACGATTTCCACGAAACGCGTGTTCGGCGTAAAGATCGAGCGAACGCGCGAATTGTCGACTTCGCTGATGCCCTTGACCTTCTCGGTTGCGGCTTCGAGCGCGGTAAAGAACTCCTTGTTGAACATGTCGCCGCGCTTGTCGATCAGCGCAACGAAGATGCGGTTAGCGCCGCCGAACTCTGCCTCGTAGTCGACGAACGTTTGCATGTACTCGTGCTGCAGCGGCAACTGCTTCCGGAAGCCGGCATCAATGCGCAATTGCATCGCTGCCAACAGAAACCCGATCGTAATCACCACGAAGGCACCGAGCACGATGCCGCGATTGCCGAAAATCAGCTTCTCCAAACGCGGATAGCTGACGTCACTTGAACCCATTCCTGCCATGACGTGCGCTCCGAATCAGTTGGGCGAATAGTTGGCGACGCCGTTCTCGCCGACGAGAACGAACTCAGACTCGCTGATCGGGATTGCGGCACTCATAGTGCCACCATCGCCGAAGGTGAAAAGCCGCAAATCGAGTGTGTCTGCGGGGGCAAGTAGTACAGTGCCGCTGGCGCCGACCAGAACCGCTCGTCCGCCGGGCACAGCGGTGCCACCAAACAGACTCGCTTCCGTGCCCGAGTTCATCGCTTGCCAGGTACGCCCGAGATCACCGGTGATGAAGACATTGCCACGCAGTCCAGCGGCGATGACGCGACCGTTGTCCAAAGGCACCAGCGCAAACATCGAGCCATCGTAGGGAAGATCCGAGCGCTCCCAGGTAGCGCCATTGTCGATCGATCGGTAGACCGCGCCGGCTTCGCCGACAATCAATAAACCAGCACTGACACGCGTGATCGCATTGAGATGCGGGTCGCCTTCGTCTTCACCGACGTCGGTGCTGGCGAGCATCGAATCGTCCTCGCCTTCCTCCATATCGGCAATCGGTGCGGCGAGGGGATCTGCACCCGCAACTCGATCACTGATGACTTCCTTGGTCCAGGTGGCGCCCGAATCGGTGGTACTCAAAAATTGGCCGTAAGCGCCAACGGCAAAGCCTCGCTCGGCGTCCAGAAAGAGCACATCGAGCAATGGCCCCTCGGATGCGATGTCGCTGTTCTGCAAAGTCCAAGTCAAGCCACCGTCGCTGCTGTAAACGATGACCTGATCATGGCCCACTGCCCACAATCGATTATCGACGGCCGACACAGCGGTCAGAAGCGTGCGCGTCGGTACCGGTACCTGACGCCATTCGCTGCGCGATTCCGAAACCAGAATGTGACCACGGTCGCCGACGATGACAGCGCGATCGCGAGCTTCCGCAGCATCGACCATCAGCGAACGCTGGATTCTCGCCACATCGAGCATCTCGGCTGGCGAAGTTGCCGGGTCGGGCCACGTCGACGCTGGCGTGGTTTCTGGTGCGACGTCTTGTGCAGGTGGCGTGGTTTCTTGTGCGAATGCGCTGTGCATCCAACCGATACAAGCGATCGCCAAAGTGATTCTTGAAAGCCTCATCCGTATCCCCTCTCAAGCTCGAATCGACGCGAAGCAATGGCATGATTTGGCGTCGGCGGGTGGGCCATGGGCGACAATGGAAACGTCGGTCCAGCGCGTCTCCTTACACCGCCACGATGCTCAGGCACCTGAATGGCGGAGCCCTGAACGGGCCGCCCTGAGCCGGACTACCGATGCCATGCCAGAAACGCGAACGCCGGCCGAGGTTTTCGACCCGGCCGGCGTTCGAGGCACATCAGATCAGCGAACGCCGCGGCTACGCAATGCTTGCGGCGAGAAGTTCTCTGGCGACGTGACGAACGAGAAGTCCACCGGCGCCTCCTGGTTGTCGAGACCGGAGACAATGTACCGCCCGGACTTCAGGTCGTGGTGAGTTTCCAGCGTCGTCCAGTAAACCGGCTGCTCGTAGTAGTTGATGCTGCTGGCCTCGCTATAACGCCAGATTTGGCCCTGGCTGTCGTAATGATCGATCATCGTGATCTGCCAGCTATCCTCATCGAGGAAGAAGGTGCGACGCTTGTTGATATGGCGGAAGCCGCTGCGCAGCGTGGCTTCGACGACCCATACGCGATGAAGCTCATAGCGGAGCAAGTCGGGATTGATGTGACCAGGCTTCAAGATAGTCTTGTAGTCCAGCCCACGCGCATGCACTTTGTAGCTGTTGTACGGAACCAGCATTTCGCGCTTACCAACCAGCTTCCATTCGAAGCGATCCAACGCGCCATTGAACATGTCGGTCATATCGTTGGTGCGCAGACCATCCGACGCCGTACCCGGATTGTCGTAGGCCACGTTCGGCGCCTTGCGAACACGACGTTGACCAGGGTTGTAAACCCACGCCTGACGCTGCTGCGCTTCCTGGTTCAGGGTCTCGTGCACCAGCAGCACGCCACCGGCCAGGCGAGCGGGCGACAACACCTCTTGATAGTAATAGGTGAGGATGTTGTTGATATCGGCGATCGTGTTTCCTTCCTTCCAATACAGGCCCAACAGCTCCTCGCGAATCCGGATTGGCGTGAACGCTCCGGTGGCCGTCGGTGCCGCTTGATTCGCCCAACGACGAACCGCGACGCCTTTGTACTTTAGCTTGTGATTCCAGATGACCTGATAGCCATCGGAAGGAATCGGGAACGGGAAGCCCTCGGCGACGTTATCGACACCCGCGCCTTCGCCAATCATCTTGGCGGTGGTCGCGTTGCGTTTGGTCATGTCGTAGATGCGCTGCGGGAACGAGGCCGTTCGCCGGGTCGGATAGATGTCCATCCGGAACGTCGGGTACTTGGCGAACATCGCCTGTTGCCCTGGGGATAACTTGGCCGCATGGTCCTTGTAATTCGCCTGGGTCAACTGCATCACAGGCTTATCGTTCGGGAACGGATCCGGGTGGAAGTCGCCCAGCTTGAAGTTCGCTGGCGGCCGCGTGATTCCGCCTTCCCAGGCCGGAATGGTGTTGTCCTTGTTCGCGCCCTTCTCGCCGCCCACGGGCATCAGATCTTTGCCGAGCCGATCCGCCTGGGCTGCTGGCACGGCTGCATACGCGCCGCCGGCCAGTCCGAGGCTCAGCAGAGCGCCGAGCAGTCTATTGGTCATTCTCATCACACTCTCCTCCGCCTCAGTTCGTCAGAACGCGTAACGCGCCGTGAAGGCCACGAAATCGCGATCGTTGATCACGTTAAAGATGCCGGCGCCCGAAAAGCGCGTGTAGCTCAGATCGACACTCCATTCGTTCAAATAATTGGCCTCGACGCCGAGCGTCAGCGAGCGCCGATCTTCCAAGAAGTTTCCGCCTGGGCCAGGCGTAATGCCGTTCACGTCGTGGTTGAAAGCGACGCGCGGCGACACGGTGAATGGCGAGCCGAACGCGTTGTTGTAATCGGCGCGACCAGCCAGGCGATAGCCCCAGGAGAACGAGGTCGGGAAGCCAGCGTTGAGTGTCTGCGGATTTCGGAACGCGCCGGTCAGGAAATCTGGGCCGCCACCGGTATCGGTACCATCGCCCTGATAACGCAGCACTGACGGGTCCGGCAAATCCCACACTTTGGTGGCGCCAATTTCCAGTACGGCAGAAATTTGATCGGCAGCGATCCAGTTCTCGGGACCGATGATCTTGGTGGCCGTGGTTTGGAACTGGCTGATCTCGTGGCGTTCCCAGCCCTTTACGTACTCGCCAGGACCGACAGAACCCAATTGACTGACAAAGCGATTCACTGGCTGCGGAATCACCGCATTCAGCGGGCTCAGCGCGGTAAACAGCAGTTCGACGTCGTCGACCTGAAGCGGTGCGTTCGGTCGATAGCTCAGTTCGCCCTGAATCGCGATGCCAGAACCCTCGAGCGTCGTATTGAAGCTAAATCCGTAGAGCTCGATGTCCTCGGGGTATTCGGCGAAGTACCGTGCCGAGTTAGCGTTGGAGTTGGTAACCGAGACACCGGACAGCAGCGGCAAACGGCTGTGGTAATTGAGGAAGTACAGGCCGAACTCAGTGTTATTGAGCTCTGGCGCGAAATACCGCAGCGCCACACCGTACTGGCCGTGCTCGTCGGCGTAGCGATCCGGGGCACGCGGAACGGCGGCCGCGCAGGCAGAGCGCTGGATTGCGAGCGTGAATGGGTTGAAGCCACCGGGATTCTGGCCAGCACTGATGGCAGGGCAGAAACCGAAGTTAATCGGCTCAGGCACAAGCCCAAAGTTGAGCATGACGTATTCGCCACCGAGCGCAGCGAAGTCGTTCGAACTGAAGTACGTGCCTGACGGCTCCGGCTCCGTGTTCTCGAACTCCAGCATGTACAGGGCTTCGATCGACAAATTTTCGTTAAAGCTAAAGCTGGTCCAGAGCTGTTCGATTGGCAGGAATGCCTCTTTCAGTTCAGATCCCGCAACTCGCAGTTTCGAAACGTCGATAGGGTTGATGACGTTGATGCCCTGTTGGATAAACGTGCTTTCGCCCCAACTGACTACTTGGCGGCCCAGGCGCACCGAACCGTTCGTTTCGCCAATCGAGAAATTGTTGTAGACGAAGAAGTCGAGCAACTGCGCGTCCTTTCCGACCAACTCCTTTGCCAGATCGGAGATGTCGTCGCGGCGCTGGTTCTCGAAGTCGTAGAAAGCTAAAGCGCGAACGAAGCCGCCCCAGTTTTCTCCATAGGTCCAGCTCAACTCGCCATTCCACTTCACCGCGTTACTCGTTACATCTCCTCGATCCCATTTGCGATTGCCGTCGTCGCTATTGACCGAAAAGCGGCCAGGCAACAATCGCTGCTGTGCATTTGGAAGCGCCGCTGGAAACGGAATTCCCGTCGGCAGTGCTGCGGAGGGAGCGGTAGGGACGAACAGGTTTGCCTTGCCAATCAAGTCTTCGTCACGCTCTTGAACTCGCGACTGAACGCCGTAACTGAACGTGTTCGACGTGGTCAGCGCGAAATCGCCGTTGCTGTATTCCCAAGCTAAGGTTGGTGTGGCGGCGAGTGCGCCAAGCACAGCGAGCGCAAGACGCGAGCGTGCGGGTATGGTGCTTTTCATCATTTTCTCCATGGGATCCGACTCGCTTCTCGTTACTGGGTACGAATGACGGCGCGGTTAGTGACGGTCACAGTAGTGCCACCTGTCGCCACCAGCGATGCCATCTGGCCTTGCATTTCTGCAGTCGCGGCCGCCGAGGCAGTGGGCGACAGGAGCGAACCGTGATCGCCGACAATAAAGCGCGTCACACCGCGAATGCCGTTGGCATTGCTCGTGGTTTGCGTAATCGCGCTCAAGCCAAGGTTCGCGATCAGCGGCTCGGTGCCGGACAACGGTGCGCCTGCGACCGTGTTCGGAACGACCTGATCGGGAAGCACCGACCCACCGCCGACGACTTCCTGGAGCAAAATGCGTTTGCTGGTAGCCAGACGTGCGTAATTGATCGGATCGCCCGAATCGATCACGGTCTGGGTGATTAGCAAAAACTGGCCCAACGTGCCCGGAAAACGCGGATCGTTCTGCGGAATTCCAGACGCGGCGGAGATGCCGGCGCGGATGCGCGGGCCGAAGGTCGGCGATCCGTTCAACAGGTTCGCGATGCCACCGCCCGGCACATTGAGCAGCGCAACGTTGACCGTTGGTTCAAGCGCCAGGAACGTCGTACCCACAATGGCCCCGAGGGACTGACCGACGAAAGCGACGCGAGATCCATCGAAATCGGCAGCGGTGTTCCCGTCAACGTCCATGGTCGGAATGCTGACCGCCAATACACCGAGATCGGCAACGGCTTGGCGAACGTTGTCGCGCGACGTCAGCAGACTCGACAAGTTGATGGAATGCGCGCCAGTGGGATCGATCTGGCCATCCGGTCCCGGTGCCGACGTCGCGTTGTTGATGAGATCGACGTCAAAGGTACGCTCGCGAGCGCCGGCCTGAGCGAACGGCGTGTTGCCGATGTAAAACGGCCGGCATACGTCCGTGGTGGCAGTCGGCGAGGCGCCATGCAGCGGTTGATCGATTGCGATCACCGCCCAGCCAGCCTGTGCGAAAGTCGCCGAGATGGCGAACATATCGCAACGATTGCGAGTGATGCCGTGCTGGAAAATCACCACCGGCCAACCGGCGGCCGGGCGAGTCTGACCACTGGCAGCATTCGGGATGGTCACCAACACCGGTGCGGTCTGAGTCGATGTCGCAATCGGAATCGGATTGGCCACTGTCAGGTTCGTCGACGTTGGATCCAGTCCCAGCGCATTGAACGGCGGAACGTATGCACCCGGCGCCGCACGCCAAAAGCTCGTGAGCACTGCACTGGCCGGCGCAGCCGGCGTTCCAGTACCCGGTGCGGTCAGGTAGTAAGGTAGGCCGATGGTGCCGATGAAGATATCCGCAATCGGCGGCAGACCAGCGGCGGCGGTCGTCAAACCAGTACGGGCAAAGCGCGTGGTGGCCGGGCGGGCCGTGCTGCGGACCAGGCGAAGCGTTGGCGTGACGCCTTGCGTGTTGGCCACCCATGACACGACGATGTTGCTGCGGTTGACGCCCGCAGCCGCAGCCGCAGCCTCGAACGAATTGGTCAACTGACGCAAAGGCTCCAGCGCGCAAGCGGAGGATGCCGGCAACAACGGATCGAGCGAGACGCAGGCCGCACCAGTACCCGACGACAATGGCGTCGTACGCTTGGCAAGGAAATACGTTTGATCGGGCGTGGCGTTGTTGCCTGCGGTGTCGGTCACGCCGTTAGTCACCACAGCCATGTACGATTTGAGTTCTTCCAGCGGTCGCGTCGGCACGATCGCCAACGTACGGTTGGTCGCATCGGTGGTCGATACCGCGACCACGTATTCGGCCGGAGACGCCAGTTCGCGAACGACGCGCTGTACCGCACCTGCTGCCGGGCCCGACGTGACAACCGCCACTTCGAACAAGCGCACCGTGTTTCCAGGTAGCAGAGTTGCCGGCGCCAGAGCGGTGGTAAAGGTCATCGTCCACGGCGATGTGGTCGAGAAGCCGTCCAGCGCATTCAACGCAACTGTCGGATCACCGAAGTTGTTCGGATTGGCGGCTGGAGCATTGACCGTCAGGTCGCGCGACCCTTGAATCAACAAGTTGTTCGGGAATGGGATGACACCGGCAGTCGGATCGAATCGTGCGGTTTGGATACCGCTGACGAATTGACCATTACTGTTGGTGGCGCCCTGAACAGGCGTGGCGCGCGGGCTGTTGCTGCTGCCGCTACAAGCGCTGAGCAAAATGCCAGCAATCGCCAATGGGACAAGCCGCTGAAGGTGCATGCGCGGGTTCCTTGGTGGGAGGTTCGGGAAGAAGCAGGTTCCAATTGATGCTAGTAGTGCTGTCAACCGAACGCAACACAAAACTAACGAATGAGCGTAACAAGTCGATGCTGCGTCGCAACATAGGTGATAGCCTTTTGGTTTCCAGACGCGCGATTTAGAGGCTGGGCAGCGGTCGCCGCGTTGCCCGATCAGATGAGTTAGAGTGCGAGGGATGGACCACGCTTCAATACTGCTCGTCGACGACGACATCACGTTGTCCGGCATGCTTCAAGTTCTGCTCAGTCGCGAAGGCTGGTCAGTGCAGGTTGCGCTGACCGGTGCCGAGGGCGACAGCCTGATGTCTCAAGCCTGCCCCGACGTGATCTTGCTGGACGTGATGTTGCCGGATGCGAACGGGCTGGACTTGTGCAGACGCTGGCGCGCTGGCAACAGGCAATTGGCCATCCTGATGCTGACGGCGCGCGGCGAGCCCTCGGAGAAGGTGCTGGGCCTGGACACAGGCGCCGACGACTACCTCGCAAAGCCCTTCGACCGGCGCGAACTCGTGGCACGCATCCGTGCGCTGTTGCGGCGCAAAGCAGGGGAACGTCCCGAATCGCCCGTGATGCGCTTCGACGACTTGACTATCGACCCACAGCTGCGTGAGGTACGAGTCCGAGATCAATTTATAAAGCTCACCAGCACAGAGTTCAAGCTGTTGTTGGAATTGGCAAGCCACCCGGGCAAGTCGCTCACGCGAGAACATCTGAACGCCCAGGTCCAAATCGGCAACTACCGACCGCTGGACCGGACCGTCGACGCACAAGTCTATCGATTGAGGCGCAAGTTGATGCAACACAGCTCTGGTCGGGGCTGGGTCGACACGGTGCGGGGTGAAGGCTATGTCTTTATTCCACGTCCCGCAGCGCCGCGGTAGGAGGACCCGGTGGCGCATGTAAATCGGCTGGATTCGCTCTTCGCACGTCTGCTGCTCGCGCAGGGACTGACAGTCGTCTGTGCCACGATCACCTTCGGCGCGGTGGTGTTCTTCGACCGCAACGTAGTCCTGGCTGGGCCCTATGCCGAAGTCCTGGCGCCCGAGCTGGCCAGGGTGCTCGGCACGAGGCCGGTGCTTGCTGCGCCACAATCCGTCGAGCGGATCGAGCCGCCTGACGCGCGCGGAGGGCTCGCCATTGCGACTTGGCCTGGGGCGGCAAAGCTCATCGAGGAACTGAACCGGCACGGTTTCGAGGTCGACCAGGTGAACCTGCATGCGAGCCAGGGCAGGCCGACATTTTCGATGCGCGTGCGAATCGATCAGTCTCCGCCGGTTTGGGTCGGCGTGACGGATCCGTCCGTCTTCCCGCGCTGGTACCCCGTCGGAATTGGGTTGCTGGCCGCATTGGCGTTTGTGATCGCCGCAAGTTGGGCCATCGCCAGGCACGTCTCACGGCCGCTCGAGTGGCTGGAGGCCAGGATTCGAAGCCAGTCGGTAACGTTCGTGCCGGATCAGCGCGAACGACCGCGGCAGCCCGTCAAAGGCACGGCCGAAGTCCGCTCGATTGCGGCGGCGTATGCCGATCTTCAAGCGCGGCTGGAGCGGTTCGAACGGGAGCGCAAGGTGATGCTCGGCGGAATTTCCCACGATATGCGCAGTCCGCTGGCGCGCATTCGACTCGCGGCCGAAATGCTTCCGGAGACCGAGGACAACCAGGAGCACGTGCTGATAATCGTCCGGGAGGTCGAACAGGCTGATCGGCTCGTCGGCAGCTTTCTCGACTTCGTCTCGGCCGACGAGTTGCCGTTGGACGAAATGGTCGACCTTGCCGCGCTGGTGCGCGCCGCCGCCGCCGAGTTCGATCGCTTTGAACCGCCATCGCAGGTCCTCGCCCCTGTCCGGCTCAGCTTCGGTCCGGCGAATGCGCTCCTGCTCCAGCGTGCCATCGTCAACTTGATCGACAACGCCTTCAAGCACGGTAGGGCACCCGTGCTCGTCAGCCTGACCGCTGACCGCGACGGCGTGTGCCTACAGGTGGACGACCATGGCGATGGCATGGCGCGCGACGCGGCGCTTCGTCTGGCCGAGGCATTCGCCCGTGGCGAACGCAGTCGAAGCGTACCCGGTACCGGGCTCGGGCTCGCCATTGTGGGACAAGTCGCCCATCGGCTTGGCGGTCGGCTGAGCTTCGAGCGGCTCGAGCACGGGCAACGGGTCCGGCTGACGCTGCCCGTGCGCCGATAGGCCGAAACATAGTCGACTCGAATCGCTGATCGAGTTCGAACATACCCTGCGCATGCACTACTACGGGATCGCCGCGGCGATCAGCGAGAAGCAATCGAACTGCTTCCCGATGGGCTAAATGGCCTGATCCAAACGCAATCGTGCCGCGGATTCTGAACCGGCAATTTCATCTGGATGATCTACCTACTTTGCGTAGTTGTAGTTTTCCGTAGTAATCACCAGCCGCTTGTTGGCGGTTCGCGTCTCCAACACCTGACGGGCCGGATAATTGGGTCCATCCGGCAAGGTCTTGAAATTGACCGTCACCTTGACCGGCTCACCGTCGACCCGCGTACTGATCAGCATGGAGGTCGGCTTTTGCGTCTCCTCTGCAATCAGAAACTCAATCGTATCGCCTGCAATCAGGATGTTCTCAGCCCGCATTTGTATGTCGCCGCCCTCCGTGCGGAAGAAGGCATTGGAGATCGCCGTGGTCATGGTTTTCTGCGACATGTAGCGACGCAACTGTTCCTGCACAGCTTCGAGGAACTCGGCCGATTGCTCCGTTTTTCTCTTAACCACGATCCGGCGCAATGGCGTACCACCCCGCTGATTCTCCTCATTTGTTTCGCCACCCAAGCGCGTTCGCTCCAGCTCACCGTCATAGTTGTATCGCACTTGATATAGATCGACCTTTTTGGACTCGCCATCGAGTTCCACTTCGACCCGCGACTGCCAGACATATTGACGCAACTGGGCTTGACTCTCTGCCATCTTTGCGCCAACGTCCGCCGCACTGGGCTGAGCTAGTGCAGGCGAGGCAACCTGGACTAAAACCCAACCAACAGTCCACAGCATTGCCAAAAATCTTGTCTTTCGAGCCGTGTTCTGAAACTGCATCGAGTCAGTCATCGGATACACCCAAAAGATCAGGTTAAAAAAGAATAGGAATTCCAAACCACTCTTCGCGCAGTGCAGGCGGTTCTCGGTCACTCGTCGGACCTCCGCGACCGCTGCCCGCCCCCGAGGCGCGCCTGACGGTCCTTCTCCAACTGCCCGAACTGACCTCCCGAGTTCGACAGTTGGCGCTGCAACCTGTTGATTTGACTACACGACGGTAGTCATTTTTGACACTACAAGCGCTTTTTAGGTCGGCTCGGGGATCTTGAGCTTGGCGAATAGCTCGTGCTGCTCGGGATTGATG
>JALHMG010000029.1 GCA_022844135.1 Lysobacterales bacterium | reverse complement strand
CCGTGTTAGCGAGGAAATGGCAGCGAACACTCTGTCAGTACGACCAACTCGATGATTTCCACGCTGTAACAACGAAATCAAGCCATTTCATCGCGACCTCATGAAATATGCGGGCTAGCCGGTGCGCCTGTTCAAGAGGGGCACCGGCGCGGCTGGTGCGGAGAATCGACAATTCAATCCTCCGACCGCGGGCTGTCCGGATGAGCGCGTCGCCGGGAAAGCTCAGAACACGAATCGCAGACCAACATTCACCGTGGTGATCTTGCCGAATTCGTAGCCAGTGACTACCGCCATGTTGGGACGGAAATGCCAGCGCCCATTCACCGCGATCAGTACATCAGACTCGAACGGGTCGGAACCGCTTGAAGCAACCTCGCCGACCGCCGTGTAACGCGCGTGCCCCTGCAGGTGAAACGTCGGTGTCGCTGCCCAGATGATGCCGACCTCAGCGCCGACACCACTATCGTCGGCATCGATATCGAGGTTGAAGCCGGCTGCCTGCGCGTCTTTGAATTCGAGCTGGTCGAGACTGAGCCTGCCGTAGTAGGCCACTGTTTCCGAGGAGGGGTACAGATAACCTAAGCCAATGCGCCAGCGCACCACATCGTACTCGCCCGTAACAGTGTTGGTGCCGCTGCGAACCTCAAGCTCCTGGCCGAGCGACGCATACTCGCCGAATACGTGCACGTTGTTTTCGAATTGCCAGGCGCCACCGATGAAACCGCCGCCATCGGCATCGCTTTCGAGGCTTGACGAGCCCGCGCCCGTGACTGCTCCCGATGTTTCAATGTCGTTGACGAAGCCACCGACGATGCCTCCCTCGATATACGTGAACTTGACGTCCTGTGCGCTAGCAGTCCCTGGCGTTGCCAAAGCAGCCACAATAACGAGCGCAATAACCTTGTAGCGATACAGCATAAAATCACTCCTCTTTACGGGTTGAGAACAGACACCGGACATTGATGGATCAAGCACAGCACTTGATCCATGGAGAGCGAGCCCGAACACGCGCCGGACTCGCAACTTGAGAAACGCTCAGGAATTGCGTTTATCAAAATCTTGCTAGAGACCTTATCATTGCTGTCCACAAATCAAAAAATAATCAAGGGAGGTGGTTTTACCATGATAGACAGGCCGTGGCATGTGCATCATCGAGCCGCAGAGAAAACGACCAACCGTTGAGTGAACATAACCTTTGAACAATAACTAAACCAAGGCCATAACCATGAAATGACGATGATTCGGTTGGCGGTTTTTCCCCAACCGGACTGCCGCCGATGTTGTTTGTGATCAGTAACTCGCCATCCTTTATATTAACTTTTATCGACACCTGCCCTGGGGGCGCATGTTCAAATGCGTTACGCACAAGATTGTTGAGCGTAATCAAGAAAGCCCTGGGATTTCCGTAGGCCTTTGCCTGATCGACACCGTCTACATAAACATCAATAAGTTTTCCGGTCAGCAAATGCTGTTGCTGCTCTATCGCTTGCTTCACCAAAGGCGCCACAAAGAAAAGCTCATTGGACGATTGCACATCTTTCTCCCGGACGAGGGACAAAAACATCTCGATCGTCATATTCATTTCAACTGTAGCGCGCTTCGCCCGTTCCACAGCCTGGGCATCGTCGTCTGAAAGCTTACTCCCTTCCAGCAATTCGAGAGCACCCATCATGACCGTGACAGGCGTCCGCAGCTCGTGACTGGCCCAACCAGTAAAGTACCGTTCCCTGACGATGAAGGCATTGACACGATCGAAAGCTCTCTTGATCGCCTCGGCAAGTACGCCGACTTCATCGTTATCGAATCGGCTGGCCTCTATGACCTCGCGATTTCCAGGCGGCAAGTGCTCCAAGTCAATTGTCGAGACCATGCTGGCGAGCTGAACAACGGGCTCGACAGCTTTACGCATAAACAGAATCCCAAGCCAAAAACCAAGCGAACCAACAACAATCAAGAAGACGATGATTGCGATCAGCAACCACCAATCCTCAGACGACGAAGCCTCCAATCCGGCCACATCGAGCACGACAAATGCGCGTCGCTGCTCGCTTTCCACCGATATCACCGCCACATGAAGCTCTTCGTCAACAAATTCATACAAGCCGGCATCGGGATCTGTTCTGGCCCAATCTCTTAATTTCTCCGGCAAACGGCTAACGTCACCATAAACGCGAGGATTTTCTGGAAGATCCGGGTAGTCCTCGGCAGCCGCCCGCAATTGATTCGTTAAAACGCGATCCTCGCTCAGTCTAATTGCCCCAACAAAAGCAAATCCCCAGACTGCGCTGAGCCAAACGAAGCATATGACAAATGCAAACTCAACACGTTTGCGCAGGCTGCGCCTTTGCACTAATTTTGGTCCTGGGCAATTCGGTACCCGGTGCGATGCACCGTGTGGATTAATGGACAGTCGAACGGTTTGTCCACTGCCTGCCGCAACTTATACATGTGGGAACGAAGCGCATCGCCGTTTGGCGGTTCGTCAGCCCACAACAAGACTTCCAGATCATCGCGAGCAACCACGGACGGCGACTCTTCCATCAGGCGTTGTAGCAATTTCATACCAGCAGGATTGATCTCAATACGCCGCCCGGCGCGATGAACTTGCATGGTGGACCGATTCAATGTCAGATCGCCAACAGTTAGCGCCCTGCCAACAGTTCGGCGACTTCGCTTATAGAGAGCCCGCACTCGTGCGTGAAGCTCCTGCAGTGAAAATGGTTTGACCAGGTAGTCATCAGCGCCGGCCGCGAAACCTCTAAGTCGATCGTCAAGCGTGTCTCTTGCCGTCAACATGAGAACCGCCGCGTCTACTTTGTCATCAGCTCGCAGCTTTTGGCACAACAAAAGGCCATCCATCCTTGGAATCGTGAGGTCCAGAACAATCACGTCGAACCGATTCGCCAACGCCAAGTGCATCGCCGCAATCCCGTCATGCGCAAAATCCAAGACGTAGTTCAGTCTCTCCAGGTATTTGGCGATGTTGGCGCAGATGTCGCGATTGTCCTCGACAATCAAAGCACGAATCGGCACTTCATTTGCATCACGAACCATTTCCCACCCCTTCTGACACCCGTCGTCCAGTCGCTCTGATCTAAGCCCTGGCTCTTGGATTCTCTCTCCATTGATCAAGCGCCGTGCTTGATCTATGGGCGAACCATCCATGGTTCGCACTAGCAGCCTCTTCGACTATGGCCCGAATCATGATCCTGGCAGCAGGTTAGAGGCGACAATGTCGCCGAAAAGTCGCCAGCGCCGGGCGCGATGCCGCTCGTCTCGGTCTCCGATCGCCCGCCGTTCGGCAAACAACAACAGGCTGAACAAACGGATCGATGGCATGGAAGCTCCGGGACGTAAAGAACGGGTGGCAACTGAGTGGCGGATCTCTCAGCCCTCGAATGCCTTGGCAAACAAGGGGTCGGGCAGTTGAGCGCTCATTGCCGGGCGATGGAAGCCCGCGCGCAACTCGTAGCTCGCGCTGGACATGAGTGGGCCGGCATCGGGCTGGCCGATCGTGGCGTCCAGCGCATAGCTCGCGCTGCTGCTGCGGGTTGCGCCGGCGTCGATCAACTGCTTCGGCACCTCAAAGCTGGCGCTGGACGATTGCGAAAACGCGGTGTTGCAGCCGACCGCGGTCAGCGCAAGTAGCGCCAGCGCAAGAATCGTGGTTCTCATTGTTGAGCGCTCCGATGGGACTGCCTGGGTCTATCGGATTTGGAAAGGGGCAGGGATCAGTCGCTGCGTGCGAATCGCGACGAAGGCCTGCGCTTAGCCGGCTGTTGGTTCGCGCGTTCGACGAGTAGTGCTTCCACGCGCTCAAGCGGCGCCCGCAGTTCAACCGATTCCGCGCGCAGCTAAGCATTCGCTTGGGCAAGTCTTGTGTTGTGCGGCGGCGACGGCCGCAGAGGCCGTCTCGTCCGTTTGACGCAACTTGCAACCTACTGTCAAAGAAATGCACCGCAAGGTCAAACGCGTTGTCTGCGGCGCGATCAGGCTGCTCGTTACGGGCCGCATCACCCTACCGGCTGCTCATGCGGTTTCGGCGAGCTGGGGAGCCACCTCCTCAGACCCTCAATATCGTCCGGAGAATCGTTCCATGGCAAAGACGACTGTAACTATCAGCGGCAATTTAAGTGTCCGTACTACGCGAGGTGATTCCACCCTCCCCCTCGCCCAACGCCTTCCGTTGGCGCGCGTTCTTGTCTTCGTTGAAGGGCGGCGCGGCAACGGTGTTTGGAACAACATCGGAGAAGCACAAACCGATGCGAACGGGAACTTCACGATCAACAATCGCGAGCGTGTCCGAGACCGCCGCTATCGCATCCAAGTGCGCTTCAAGACCGACGACTTGGCCGTGCGCGATCAGGCGGCGGCGGATTGGGACACGGTGTTCGAGCAGCCGCTTGTACGCGGCGAAGATTTGATCGGCGCCAACATCGTCATCGGCGACAGCGTCGCGTCGGACATCGACGCTCGCAGCTTCGTCGACAACACAGCGCTCAGAGAGAACGCCGAAGTGTGGGCGGTGTCGCGCCTCTTGCTGGACCTGCTCGACGACCTCGGCCAGCCCTTCGCGGGGCGGTTGATTCGCCCCTTCGAGCTGGAAGTTGTGACGTTGGCGAAACGCACGTTCGCCGATCCGGTACGCCGCAATGTCTACCTGGTGCCGAACGAGGACCTAAGGACCATTTTCCACGAGGCCATGCACATCTGGGCATACGACCACACGCGATCCGTTGCGGCCGGGCAATTGCGACTCATTGGCTCGCTCGAAGGCGGCGGCACGCATGAGACGCAAGAGGCACGCACCACCGCTTTTCACGAGGGCTTCGCTGAATATGCCGCCAAGCAGATCGTCCACTTGATGTTCAACACGCCAAGACCGCTGCCCAGAAGTCGTTTCGGGATTGCCTCTCTGGGCCTGAATAGCAACGATGAAATGCTGCATAACGACGTCGCCTGGGAATCGATCTTGACAACTTTGTCGACAGCAGGTCTGCGCGAGCTGGCGTTCGGAACCCGTGCGGGCGGGAGCTTATTCGTTTCACCGGTTATCCCACCACCGCCAACGGTGCTCACGCCGTTCATTAGTTTCAGCCGGATGCTGGGCTGCTTCGCTCGCGAAGGATCCGTTGGCGAACACCAACGCCTGGGCAGCGGCGAGATGCGCAACCTCTCCGACTTTCTGACGCGCGTTGAAGCCATCGTCGGCGGCAACATGAACTGCCGTGTCGATGAGTACCTGCGCTTATTCGATATCAACGAGACGGTCGAACCTGTCGCGCTTTTCGTCTAAGCGGACTTTTTCGTTGGATCGAATGCCCGACGAGCCGCGCAGCACATTCTGCGCGACTCGCCACGGTGCTCTCCAACCCAAGCGAACGCGCCGCCAGCTTCAGGCGTTGTAGGCGAAGTCGAATTGCTCCGTCGGTTGCAGCTGTGCAGAGATTCCTATCACCAACGCCGACGGCCAACCTCGAACACTGGCGGTGCTGATATCGGCAAGCGGCTTGGTTCTTGCCGATCCGATGGCCATCGGGACTTTCGTATCGCCCACCGACGCCGTGTTTGCGAGCGGCTTCGAGTAAGTTCTTCACGGGGATCCCGACCGGCAGTGCGTGCAACTGCAGCGCTCAACTGGAGGGGAAGTCTGCGATTACCTTAATGGCAAAGGAGGCGATGGCGGCAAAATCGTCGGTGGCAGTGGCCATCATGTCCCGCGCCGCAGAGATGCCGCGCAGGTACTTTTCGTCACCGGTGGCCAGAAAATTCGCCATCGCGACGCTGGCCGCGGTTGTCGTGATCGTAGACGTCGACCGCAGCGCCTCGGTCGCGTCCTGGATCGCTATCGCCGCCGATTGAGCCGCGAGCTGGTAGGCCTTACCAGCTCCGCTGGTGCGCACGACCTGCGCTGACAGCACAGCCTGCTGGGTCTGCTCGATGGCAGCAACGATTCGAGCATTCACGTTGGACTGCTCGCCCTCTTCTGCGGACGCATCCGCCGGCGGCGAGGCCGCTGCGGCAAGAGGCGGAGGCGGCGGATCCGACGTTGCTGCGCCGCCCTTCGGTGGTTTCTCCGAGGTCGCGGCTTTGAGTGCAGACTGCGCGGCTGATCCTGGAACGCCGGAGATTCCTAACGACAGCAAGGTTGTGCAGGCCATCAAAACCGTCGCTCTGCGAGCGAGACTCGCCTCCTGCTGCGCGGAAGCCGCATTGAACATGGCCATTCCAAGGGCCTGGGCCAAGACGGCGTCGAGAACTGCCTGGGAATAGGAAGGCGAAGTCCCGAGCAGCAGCGTATCGATATCAGCAGCCTGAGCAACAGATTGCTCTCCATTTTGGCCCGTTTGGCTCATGAGCTGTGGTCCCTTGCCGTGTTCGGATGTTGTGGTTTGGAGGTCGAATATTGCTTCGGCTTGCGCGCAGGAAGCGATGCCAGGGCCGTCCATTTGCTGGTCACGAAAGGTCGCTGGGCGGGCGTTCCGCCGCTGAGTTGGCGCCCGCCTTGTCGAGTTCTTTCCGGGTAGCGATGGCGACCGTAGCGGTGTCGATGGAATACAGCAAGGTAATGCCCTGTGTTGTGCTCGCCTGACTCGTCACGTTGCTTTGTTGTTGCGCATTGACGGCATTGTTCGCGGCTACCGACAGCGCCTGCCCTACGGCGATATAAAGACGCTGGAGAGTTGTGGCTGGCGACAAGGCCAGCGACGGCGGAGACTGGCCGGCGGCAGTTTCATTGTCGGCAACCATCGCAGATTCCTTCAATTGGATTGCAGTAATCCTGGCCTGTTGTGAGCGCGCCGTCAATGTAGTTGACGATCTGGGCAAGCGGCCAGCTGCTGGAGCGTACGGAGTTCATCCAATGGTTGCCCACAGTAACCGACCGCGGCGACGAGTTCGCCGGCTTCCCGGCCTTGCTGGCGACCGCGAAAAGCCTGCGCGCCCACCTGAAGGATCAGAATTAATCCGCGATCGTGCTATTGGTCCTGGGCGTGTTCCCCGGCATGCGGGCGTGCGAAGTGCGCTTGCAGCGCGCCGAAGCAATCCAGTCGTTGAGTCCGCTCGCCAACCCGCTCCAGACCGTCCAGGACATCTGGACACACGTACTGTGTCTCGCCGCGCCGACGAGCTAACCGCCATCGACGTTTGATTTTCTTTCGCTGTTGCCGATAGAGTGATGCCGGATGGAACCCTTATCCACTCTCCGTATGCAGCCCATCGAAGCCGTCGTCTTGCGGGTGACGATGTGGCTGCTCGCGTTTTTCAGCATTGTGGCGACCGTTGCCACATTGATACTGCATACGCCGAAGTCTGCGGCCACGGCGGCATCTCACATCGGAATTCCGGTGGCGATCACGATTGCCTGCGCAGTCGCCATGTTGCTCGTGCGATCTGGCCGACCACGCGTCGGTGCCTGCGTCGTGCTCGTTGTTACCTACCTGGCGGTGGTGCAGTACCTCATCGTTTCGGGGCTGGGCTTGCGCAGTCACGCTACCGGGATATTCGCGTTGCTCATTATCGCTGTAGCGCTCTTGATCGGTTATCGCGCGAGCCTCTGGGCTGCAGGTGTCACGATTCTCACGGTGATTGGTTTGTACGGCCTTGAGTCGAGCGGCTGGTCAATCGATCAGGAGGCCGTTCATGGGCTTCGGTCCGACAACATTCTGGTGGTTTATTGCATCTTGTTCGGCGGAACCGCCACCATGCTGTATCTGTTTTCGAAGGCGCTCCACGACTCACTCCGCGCCACCAGCGACCAGGAGCAGCGCTTCCGGCAACTGATCGACCAGGCGCCGTTCGGCTATGTGATGCACCGCGACGGCCGCGTCCTGCTGGTCAACCGCGTTGCCGCTGCAGCCACCGGCCTGGACATACCAGAGCACGCCATCGGCATGAGCGTTTATCAGCTGTTGCCGGCCGAACAGCGCGAGTTTACCGGCGCGCAGGTCGCAGCTGCCGACGCCGACGCCCCGGGCAGCGACACGCCCGGCGAATATCGACTCACGGACAAGCTCGGACGCGAACGGCGGATCGAGGCGTTGACGATTCGACTGGTGCTCTCCGACGGACCGACGCTGCTGACAGTGCTACGCGACGTAACCCGGGAGCGCGAAACTTCGGCCGCGCTTCAGATCGCGAAACAGGAGGCAGAATCGGCGAGCGCGGCGAAGTCGCAGTTTCTGGCGAACATGAGCCACGAGATACGGACGCCACTCAACGGCGTCCTGGGTATGGCGGATTTGTTGCAAGGCACAGCGCTGGGCGCGGAACAGCGGCGCTATTGCGACGCCATCAGAGCGTCGGGACGTGCGCTGCACGACCTGCTCGGCGACATTCTGGATCTGGCCAAGATTGAAGCCGGCAAAATCGAATTGGAGCAGGAGGACTTCGAGCCCGCACGGCTGATCGATGAGCTGGTGACTGCTTACCGGGAACTGTCCGCAGCGCGCGGTAACGCCTTTCGGACCACAATCGAATTGCCTGCGGGCCTGAGGTTATCGGGAGATTCGTTGCGGTTGCGGCAGGTCTTGACCAACCTCCTCGGCAACGCCATCAAGTTCACTGAAAACGGCTGGATAGAACTTGGCGCGCAAGCCCAGCAACTGCGTGCGGGCGACCCGCGTCGCTGGGTACGCTTCACGGTACGCGACAGCGGCATCGGTATGAGCGGCGAAACCGTGCGCAAGCTATTCCAGCCCTTCTGTCAGGCCGACAGTTCGACAACACGCCAGTACGGCGGCACCGGACTGGGGCTGACGATCGTGAAGCATCTTGTCGATCTGATGGGTGGAACCATCGACGTGGACAGCACACCAGGAAGCGGCTCGACATTCCATTTCGAGATACCGTTTGAGCCTGCCCGCGCCGCGTTCGCCGCGCCAGCGGCAGCGTTGCCGAGCGCCGCAGGAATGGCAGGTCCGCCTCTGACCGTGTTGCTGGTCGAGGACAATGACATCAATCAGGATGTGGCTTGCACAATGCTGGGTAAAGCCGGGCATCGCGTAGAAGTAGCGAGCGACGGTGCCCAGGCGCTGTACAAGTTTGCGCAAGGGAAATTCGACCTGATTCTGATGGACTGCCAGATGCCGATCATGGATGGCTTCGAGGCCGCCCGCAGCATCCGCGCACACGAGGCCCGAAGCGGCCTGGGTCGAACACGAATTGTCGCGCTTACCGCTAACGCCATGGCTGGCGACCGCGAGCGCTGCCTGGCAGCAGGCATGGATGACGTTCTATCCAAACCCTTCGATACGATGTCATTACTCGCGGCAGTGGCAAGCGGTCCCTCGATTGCACTGCCCGAGTTATATCGCGACGAAACGCCGGTGACGTTCGACGCGGAGGTTTTCGAGGAATTGGTCAAGTTGGATCGTGGCACACCGGGCCTGCTGGCCAGATTCGTCGGCCGATTTGTCGATAACACGCCGGCGCTGATCGACAGCGTTATCGGCATGACCCACGAATCGACCGCTGCGGCCGCGAGATCCGCACATTCGCTTCGATCGACCAGTGCGTACTTCGGAGCCATGGCATTGGCCGGAATGGCCGCCGAGGCGGAAGCTGCGGCAAAGGCCGGGAGACTGGTCGACGCACGCGCGCTCGGCGGGGCGATGCGCGTGGAGTTCGACCGCGCCGTGGACAGCATGCGCCAACATCGGAACGAATCCGGCTCATCCAACTGAGCGATTTGCTGCACCTTTACACTGCGCGCTTATCGAGGACGGCAGCTGGCATCATTGCGTGGCTCAGATAACCCCGGCGCAATCCATGAAGACGGGTCGAAACGACCCCTGCCCCTGCGGCAGCGGCAACAAGTACAAGCACTGCCATCTGCCGAACGACACTGCGGTGTCCCCGGATCTTTTGGCTTGGCGACGGCTGAGTCGGGTGATCGATGAATCCAGGCTGCTGTCACAGATGTTCGAATTCGTCGCCGAGCACTACGGCATGGACGCCATCGATGAGGCGTGGGCCGAGTTTTTCGTCTGGCGAAATATTGTTGATGGCGTCGACGATGCCGATGACGATGTCGACCTCGACGATGAAGCTTACGACGACGCGCCGGAAAACGATGACTCTCTGGACCACCAAGCGAATGACCCGCAGAGTCAAGAGATCGATGCCGATCCAGATGCGTCCGAACGCAGCGCGCGATTGATCGACAGATCGGGCCAAAGCGCGGCGCAACTCGATGCGCTCGTTGGCGATGACCAATCGCCTGCGGATCTCGTCGATCGCGAGGCTGCGGTGTCCAATGGTGCCAACGACGAGATCGACGATTGGTTCTACGACGATGACGAGTACACCAGTTTCGATCCCGACTCCCCCTTTGCTGAAGTTTTTGCGCATTGGCTGTTCGCGCTATGGGACCCCGATCGTCACGGCACTACTGTTGCGAATCCGGACTTATTTGAGGTTGCGCCGGTAAAACTGTATTTGCAGCTGCGCGGCCATCGGCTAGATCCTTTGCTTCGGGAGTACTTGACGTCGCTGACGACGACCGCGGTCAGCATCTTTGAAGTCGACGCCACCCATGACGACGGTCGGCTGGAGGTTCGCGATGTCATTCTGCAAAGCGCGCTCACAGTATTCGATGGCCATCTCCATAAATCCGTAAAGCCCGGCGATGTGCTCATGGGATTCATCGGCAGCGCCGGCGGCATCAGTATGTTCACAGCCGTCTGGCCCTATCCGCTCAGGCCCATCGACACGCTTGAGATCATCGAGTTTCGCGAGCAGATTGCAGCACAGCAGCCGCTGACGCGCGAACTCCTTCGAGATTACAACATCGAGTTAAGCGACTTCTACTTCGACACCCTGGAACGACGGATGCGCCCGCCGCAGCTCACGACCACGGATGGCGAACTGCTGCAGCCACAAGTTCTGAATTACGCAATCGACTCAGCAGACGACGCTTTCGAAGCGCTTCATGAACTGGATGTCACAACGTCGCGAGAGGCACAATGGCAGGCGGCATCGACGACAGACGGCCGCGTCCAGCAAGCGACGATCCATTGGACTCGCGTTGGCAATGCGCAGCATCCAGACTGGGATAGCACGGTGCTGGGGCGCATCCGCTTGAGTGCCGGGCGCATGCAAATCGACGTGGCTTCCGGCGAACGGCGAGAACGTATTCAAGCGCTGATCGACGAGCGGCTGGGGCCGCGCGCGCGTCTGGTGTCGGTCGATTCGCCGCCATCGGCGCCACAAGCGCCGATGGATGGACCCGAGGTCGATGCGGCGATGGCAGAGTTTGTCCGACGTCACTACGAAACCTGGCCCGACCAACCGTTGCCGGCACTTGATGGCCTGACGCCTCGCGAGGCATCGGCGACCGCCATCGGCCGCGAGAAAGTGACAGCACTTTTGCGCGGTCTGGACGTCGTTGCGAAACCTCAGCCGGGCCATCAAGAAGCGATCCGCCGCTTGCGTCACGAACTCGGTATTTCGCCGCCAGCCTAATTGGCATCTGGCGAAGTCATATCGGCGACCTTGGCGGAAATCGTCGGATCGATCCCTCGAACCCGTCGCATGTCCGGAACCGCCAATCATCGTCAGCGAACGAAGCAGCGCTAACCCAGCAACTCAAACCGCCCCGAGGCGATGACGCGGCCATTGGCCTGGACGTCGATCCGATGAGTGCCGGCGTAGTAGCGCCGGGTGGTGATCGGTCGCACCGGATGTTGCCGAACCAGTTCGCGACGCTTGCCCGGCGCCAATTGCAGCGTCCAGCCTTTGAAAATCTTTGGCGAGCTGCTGCCGTCCGCCCGCACGTGGTGCACGATGTAATCGATCGACAGCAACAATGGTGTTCTTGACGTCGAGTGCAAGTTCAATCGCAGTTGCAGCGATTGGCCAAGCACTATCTGGGACGGATCGATGCTCAAGTCTGCATTGCCCTTGAATGGCGCATCGATCCCCCAGGCCGCCAAAACGCGGCGGTCGCCGCGCTTGATCAAGGTGCGGCTGGCGTGGCGCAATAGCGCGCGCCGGTTGGGCGACGCAGTTGGCAGGTGATCTTCGAGCCAGCCCGCAACCACGCCCGGATGGTCTTTGGCGATGTCGTTCAAATGATTCGCCACGCTGCGGCGCACATAGTCGCTCGTATCGTCCTGCAGTGCGGCCAATAGCGGCAGGCACGGCGTCGGATCCGCGACCAGCGGCTTCAGCACGATACCCCATGGCAATCGCGGCCGGCTGCCCTCGCTGACCAGCCGACGTACGTGCGGGCTCGGATCGCCGGCCCAACGCGCCAGCGTTTCGAAGCTGCGCTGCGGGTGCGCCAGAATGAACGGCCGGATCGCAAACTCGGCGCTGAAGCGCTGTGTGATCGCACGCAAACACGCCAGTGCCCGGTCGGGGTGTTCGAGCCCCTGACGAGCGACAAATTCGCCGAGCGACCAAACAATCCAACCCGCCAATCCGCGGTCGGATGCGCGCAAGTCCTTGAGCGTTTCGTCGCCCGCGACCGGCAACAGCGTCGCCTCGATGGCCGCTGCCGCAGAGGGAAAATCAGTTGGAAGCGTCGCTTGCAGCGCCGTCGCGATCTGCATCGCGCGCGCCTTCATTTCCAGGCCATCGAAGCCGTCCAAGGCCAGCGACTCGAACCGCCGTCGCGGAAACGTCGGCAGCACCTTCGAAAAATGCAGGCCCGCACAACGCACCAGCTCTGGCGAAAGCAGCAGTTTGAAGGGTTCGGGCACGTCGGCAATCCGTTAATTCGTCGGCTGAGTATCGAACAATTCGACGTCAACGATGGCCACACTGCGCCGATCCGCAGGTTGGACCTGGATACGCGACGTCCCTCTTGCGCCATGGTTGAGTGTAATACTATAACGTCATGTTTTAGTCGAACTCTCTACCTGTGCCCTATCCTCCTGCGCTTCATCACCGCACGCGCCGCGCCTCTGCGTCGCGGACCACGACCAACACATTCGCATCGACAGCATTCCGAAGCGCGGCAGCGCTGGTCACCTGCGCGGTCGTCGGGTTCCCCGACTCGTCGCTTGCGCAGCCGATTACCGCAGCTGCCGACGACGACGCGAAGCGTCTCGACGAGGTCGTCGTCACCGCTACCCGCCAGGCCTATCGCGGCGACTTCGAAACGCGGGAGATCCCGCAGGCCGAATTGACGATCGATGCTGCGGTGTTGCGCGACGCGGGCGCTACCGATCTCGACCAGGCCCTGGACCTGTCGGCCTCGGTGGCACGGCAGAACAATTTCGGCGGCCTGTGGAACAGCTTTGCCGTGCGCGGCTTCATCGGCGACGAGAACCTGCCCAGCAACTACCTCGTCAATGGCTTCAACGCCGGCCGCGGCTTCGGTGGCCCTCGCGACTTGTCGGGCATCGAGAGCGTCGAAGTGCTCAAGGGCCCGCGTGCGGCGCTGTTCGGCCGCGGGGAACCCGGCGGCACGATCAACCTGGTTTCGAAACGCCCTACCTTTGAGCGCGCTGGTGAGTTCCGGATCGGCGCCGGGCGCTTCAACGCGTGGCGGGCGGATGTCGACTGGACCACACCGATCGGCGAGGCGGCTGCGGTGCGTCTGGTCGGATTTCACGCCGATGCGGAGAGCTTTCGCGACACCATCGAAACCCGGCGCCAGGGCGCGAGCCCCTCGCTGGCAATCCGTTTCAGCGACGCGACGCGTCTGGTGTACGAACTTGAGTACAGCGAACAGGAGATCCCGTTCGACCGCGGCGTCGTCGCGATCAACGGCGACATTGGTGCGCTACCGATCGAGCGCTTCCTCGGCGAGCCGGGCGACGGTCCGATCCGCACCGAGGTGCAGGGTCACCAGCTGGAACTGCAGCACGACTTCAGCGCCGACTGGAGCGGACTCGTCGGCTTCACCCATCGCGACACCTCGCTGGAAGGTTTCTCTACCGAGGCCGAACTCGCCGCCAATCGCCAGCGCCTGTTCGTGGATGGCCGAACCTTGTCTCGCCAGCGGCGATTCCGCGACTATGACGCGACCTATCGCGTGTTGCGCGCCGAAGTGACTGGCCGCTTCGAGGTCGCCGACATGGAACATCGCGTGCTGTTCGGTGCCGATTCCGACGAATTCGAGAACGACCAGGTGTTCCTGCGCGCGCGCGGACCAACCTTGGCCTCCAATCCCAGCCTCGCGCAGTTACAGGCCATCGACGTGTTCAACCCGGTCTACGGTCGCTTTCCGCTGCCCACGCCCGGCCCGCTGACCGATCGCTTGGAGACGCAGGAATCCAACGGTCTGTTCTTGCAGTACCACGTCGGCCTCACCGAGCGCCTCGACCTGCGCGCCGGGCTGCGTTACGACGACTACGAACAGACGCTCGACAACCGCCTCAACCGCCGTTCGCTCACGCAATCCGAGTCGCGCAGCAGTCCGCAAGCCGGCGTGGTGTACGAGATCACACCTTCGCTGTCGGCCTACGCGGCTTATGGCGAGAACTTCCGTCCGCTGTCGGGCGCGGCCTTCGATGGCTCGCCGTTCGAGCCCAACCAGTCGCGTTCGGCGGAAGTGGGCGTCAAGTTCGATCTGCTGGACGGCGCACTCTCGGCCACGGCCAGCGTGTTCCGCCTGACGCAGGACAATCTACTGGTCGCCGACCCGGTGAACGCGGGCTTCTCGATTGCCGCTGGCGAAGCCAGCAGCCGCGGTGTCGAGTTCGACCTGTCCGGGCAGCCGGCGGAAGGACTCACGGTATGGCTGTCCTACGCCTGGATCGACGCTCAGCTCGACAACGACGTGCTGGACTTCAACTTCGCGCTGCCGTTGCGCGAAGGGGATCGCCTGCTGAACATCCCCGAGCATGCGCTGAGCGTGCAGGTGGCGAAGGATCTGGTCGCCCTCGGCCGCCCGCTGCGGATCGGCGGCGGCGTGCAGTACGTGGGCGATCGGCTGGGCGAAGCCGGCACCACGTTCGAACTACCGTCCTACACCGTGGCGCGCGCCTTCGCCGCGTGGGATGTGACCGAGGCGATCACGCTCGGCGCGGAGATCGACAATCTGTTCGATGAGACCTACTACGCCAACTCATTCTCGCAACTGTGGGTGCGGCCCGGCGAGCCGCGCGCCTGGCGACTGACCGCGAACTGGCGATTCTGAGCCCGCCATGGTGCCCGCGCTTGAAGCAGACGCATTGACTATCCTGCGCGGCGGCCGGCCGGCGCTGCGCGGCGTGTCTTTCGTGGTGCGGCCCGGCGAGGTGCATGCGCTGCTGGGCGGGAACGGGGCGGGCAAATCGACCACCCTGCTCGCCTTCCTCGGCTTCCTCGCGCCCGCCCAGGGAAGCGTGCGCGTGGAAGGCGCGGACGTCGGCGCCGATCCGGCGCACGCGCGGCAGCGCATCGCCTACCTGCCGGAGAACGCTGCGCTGTATGAGCACCTGGACGCGTACGAGAACCTCGACTACTTCCTCGCCCTCGCCGGCTTGCGCGCCGTGCGCGCGGCGATCGACGCGGCGCTGGACCGTGTCGCGCTGGCGCCTGCGGCGCGCACACGCCGACTGGAGACGTACTCCAAGGGCATGCGGCAAAAGGTTGCGATCGCGCTGGCCCTGCTGCGCGAGACGCCGATCCTGCTGCTCGACGAGCCCACTTCCGGCCTCGATCCAGTCGCGATCGACGAGTTCAACCGCCTGCTACGCGAACTCGCCAACGCCGGGCGCACGGTGTTGATGGTGACCCACGACGTGTACGGCGCCTGCCAGGTCGCCGACCGCATCGGCCTGCTGCGCGATGGCGCGCTGGTGGGCCGCTTCGAGGCCGCGCCGGGCGCGCGCATCGACACCGAGGCCGTGCACGCCGCGTTCGTCGCACGCGAACCGGCATGACCGCCGCACTGCGGATTGCTCGCGCGGAATGGGGTTTCTGGCTGCGCTCGCGCCTGCTGCGGACGGCGCTCGCGGTGTTCGGTCTGCTGTTGACAGCGATTGCAGTGCTGTCCGCGACGCGAATCGAGACCGAATCTGCGCGCCGCGCCGCGCAGCAGCAGGCTGCCGAAGCGGCCTTCATTGCGCAGCCGGACCGGCATCCGCATCGGATGGTGCACTACGGGCACTACGTATTCCGCACGCCGCCGCCGCTGGCGATGTTCGATCCGGGCATCGACGCAGTGGCCGGCCAGGCGCTGTTCCTCGAAGGCCACCGGCAGAACAGTGCGGCGTTCGCCGAGGCGCCGTCGGCGGCCGGCGTGGGTGCGTTCGGCGTGCCGCATCCGGCGCTGGCCTATCAGTTGCTGGTGCCGCTGCTGCTGATCGCGCTGGGTCATGCCGCCTTCGCGCGCGAACGCGAGGCGGGCACGCTTGCCCCATTGTTGGCGCAGGGCGTGCGGCCAGCGCAACTCGCCGCCGGCAAAGCGATTGCGCTCGGCGTCGCGGCGCTCGCCATGCTGTTGCCGGCTGCGGGGCTGGCTGCGCTTGCGGTCGCCGACGGCGAATCGCCGACGGTCGCCGCGTTGCAGATGCTGCTGTACGCGGGCTACCTCGTCGTCTGGGTGCTGGCCGTGCTGCTGCTGGGCGCGCTGCTGCCGCGCCGCGCCGATGTGCTGGGCGCGCTGCTGCTGGTCTGGCTCGCCACCACTTTGGTGCTGCCGCGGCTGGCGGCGAGCCATGCGGCGACGGCGGCAGCCAGCGGCAAGATCGCCGCCGACATTGCCCTGCTCGAAGGCCTGCGCAATGCCGGCGACGGGCACAATGCCGCCGATCCGGCGTTCGACGCGCTGCGCCGGCAGCTGCTGGCGCAGCATGGCGTCGAACGGGTTGAGGACCTGCCGGTCAACTTCCGCGGTGTGGTGGCGACGATTGCGGAGGAGCGCCTGACCGCGTTGCTGAACGAGGCCGCCGAACGCCGCATGGCGCAAGAGCGTGCGCAGTCCGCGCAACTGGCCGCCTTCGCCTGGGCCTCGCCAGCGCTCGCGACCGGCATCGCCTCACGCGCGTTGTCCGGCACCGACCTTGCCGCCATGCATCGCTTCCAGCGCGAGGCCGAGGCACTACGCTTCGAATTCGTGCAGGGCCTGAATCAGGTCCATGCCAACAGGCTGCGCTATGCCGACGACATCCAGCGCAGCGTGGATCCGGAGGCGGAGCGACGTACACGGGTGGACGCCTCGCACTGGCGGTTGTTGCGCGCCTTCAGCTTCGAGCCTGCAGCGCCCGCCGCGCGCCGCGCCAACGCGTTCGCGGCAAGCGTCGCGCTCGCGGCGTGGTTGGTCGCGCTGGCGCTCGGACTTCGGATCGCTGTGGCGCGGTTGCGGCCATGAGCGCGTTGCTGCGCGAACTGCGACTGCTGGCCCGCGATCGCGCGGCGCTGGGGCTTTTCGTGATCGCCCTGCTGTCGGCGGCGATCGCGGTGACCGGCGGTCTGGCCGAGGTCCGCCAGCAGCGCGTGCAGCTCGCCGCCCTGGCCGACGCCGACCGGCGCGAGCGCGAGGCGGTCGCGGCGCAGCAGGCCGACTGGGGATCGGCGGCCTACTACACGTTCCACCTGACCGGGGCGCCACCCTCGACGTTTGCCTTCGCTGCGCTCGGCCTGCGCGAGCACGGCCCCTGGCAACACCGGGTGCGAATGCTCGCGCTGGAAGGCCAGATCCATGAGCCGGACGCGGGCCAGCCGGAAGTCGCGTTGCTCGGGCGCTTCGATTACGCCTTCGTTGTAGCGACACTCGCGCCCTTGCTGGCGATTCTGCTGCTGCATGGCCTGGCGGCTGGCGAACGGACGGCAGGCCGCCACGATCTCCTGGTCGCAACCGCACGCTCTGGCGCGCGGCTGTGGCGGCTGCGCGCCGGACTGCGGATCGCGCTGCTCGCGCTCGCGCTGCTGCTGCCGCTGGCGCTGGGCGCCATGTTCGAAGGCACGGCGGGCGCCGTGGTGCTCATCGCCGCCGCGCTGGTGATCGCGCACCTGCTGTTCTGGGCCGTGCTATGCCGCTGGCTGGACCGCGATGGCGCGACGCCACCATCGACCCAGTTGATGCAAGGTGTCGGCGCCTGGCTGCTGCTGGCCGTGATCGCCCCGGCGGCGATCGCCACGGTCGCCGAGCGACATCACGCGCTGCCGGAGGGCGCGACGATATTGATGGCGCAACGCGAGACGGTGAACGCCGCCTGGGACCTGCCGAAGGCGGCCACCATGGAGGCGTTCGTCGCCAGCCACCCGCAATGGGCGGCGCATACCCAGATCCGCCGCCCATTCGAATGGAAGTGGTATTTCGCCTTCCAGCAGGTCGGCGACGAGACAGCCGCCCCGCTCTCGCGGGCGCGGAGCGAAGGCCGCGCCGCCCGCGCACGCACGGCAGCTGCGCTCTCCTGGCTCGCGCCCCCTGCTGCTCTGGAACGGCAGCTCGAAGCGCTCGCCGGCACCGATACGCAAGCGGCGCTGGCGTACGAGCAATCGGTGCGCACATTTCACGCCGACCTGCGCCGCTGGTACTACGCGCGAATGTTTCCCGACCTGCCATTTGCGCAGGCAGCACTCGCTGAGCGTCCGCAGTTTGAGATCGACTAGCTCTCAGTTTTTGCCCGTCGCCGCCCACGCATCTCTGGTTTTGTGGTGCGAACCGCTACAGGGGAAACCGCACTGGATGTCCGCGGCACGTTTCGATCGGACACTATCAGCGAACCAGTCATTGCGGTCATTGCAGCACGGGCCCAATCGATCGCGCAGCACTCGCGCGTTGACGCCTGTTGCCACCATGAGCGCCGCTTTCGCGCAGTCCGACGGTAGCGGTGACGAACGGCACATATCCGTATGTAGTACTTATGCTATTTTTAGTCACATGAATAGACCATCACGTAGTACCGAGCCAGCACTCTATAACCGACTTGCGGCACTTCGGGCCGACAAGGGGCTGACCCGGCAAATGGTTGCAGACGCGGTCGGGGTGCACTACCAGACCATCGGGTATCTGGAGCGCGGCGAGTACAACCCCAGCCTGCTGCTTGCGTTGCAGTTGTCGCGACTCTTCGAGCTGCCGATCGAAGCGATTTTCTCTTTAGACCCGCTGCAGCCCATGAGCTCGCAGCTTTACCAATCACCGAGGACAGACGCATGAATCGACCATCGTGGTTTCGATCGCGACGCGACAACACTCTGAGCCAGGCGGCAGCGGATGTCAGGCGCGACCAACTGGACACTCGCTACAACTGGCTGCGCGTCCAGTCCCGACGGCGCCAGTTAGTGGTGATCACCGTAATGAGCCTGGTGACCTTACTGCTCGGACATCTGCTCGCCCAGCCCTGGGTCAATTTGTTCGCAATGCTCGTCTACCTGTCTTGCCTCATGCTGCTGCGTACGGCGGTCCGCGGCATGACCCACTACCCAGACGAGTTGGTCGACGAGCGCATTCTGGCCGCGCGCGGAAAAACCTATCGCTTCGCGTATCTGGGTGCCATCGCGCTGATGATGGCGTACTTGTTGAGCTACATCGGCAATGAGCTGGCCGTCAAGTTCGGCTGGATGTTGCCGCTGTCCGCCGAGGCATTGCACGATTACGCCTTCGTCTGTTTCTTCGCCGCCTTAGCGCTTCCCGATGCCATTCACGCCTGGCGCGAGCCGGAGGAGCCGTTGGCG
The DNA here is from genome assembly GCA_022844135.1 of Lysobacterales bacterium. Taxonomy (GTDB): domain Bacteria; phylum Pseudomonadota; class Gammaproteobacteria; order Xanthomonadales; family SZUA-5; genus JALHMH01. The sequence goes on along the minus strand of JALHMG010000029.1, from coordinate 57,171 downwards.
GCGCCCTAGCCCGCATATTTCATGAGGTCGCGATGAAATGGCTTGATTTCGTTGTTACAGCGTGGAAATCATCGAGTTGGTCGTACTGACAGAGTGTTCGCTGCCATTTCCTCGCTAACACGGCCCTCGCTCGTTCTTTGCGCCGGACTCTTCGTTGCTCGTCGTCCCAATGGGAGAGGGGCATCGTTTGCGCGCGCAGCGCGCGATGCTCCGAGCGCCCGGCAGCTACGCTGACGGGCCGGGTCAACCATTCCGCCCGGTGCGGCGGCGCAGCCGCCGCCCGTTCGAGCGGGCGCGCCGCATGCGGCGCAAGCTTGCCCGCTCTCACCCTCCTCGCGCCTCGATTCCGGCGCAAAGCCCTTCGCGATCTTCCGCGTTCCCTCATGAAATATGCGGGCTAGTGACTCGACATCGTGACACGGCAGTCGCCCACGTCCCACTCCAGCAATGCCAGTCCCCAGCCGCAGACGATTTCCGGGCTGTTCAGTAGAGATCGTGCGACATGGCGCGCGGGCCGGCCGCGCTCAGCCCTCAGCGCCATCCCTGAACAGCACGCCGGCGCAGGCAGTGGCGATGAAGGCAAGCGAATTGTTTCCGGCGTTCGGGACAGCGATCTCGCCGTCGCCGACGGTATAGGCGATGTCAGCCGGATTGGATTGGCCGGCGGCGAATACGGTGAACTGGGATTGGGCGTTGAGAGGTGCGGGGGCGCTGAGGATAGCCGCAGCGCTCCAGGCTGAGACGTAGCTGCGACCGTCGCAGTCCTGAACGATGCCGTCGAAGTTGCCGAAGGTAGTCGTCACGATCAAGGTGGCGCTGGTCTGTCCAGTGGCCCATGCAAACAGACGCGCGTTGCTGCCCCAGCTGGCGATCAGCAGACGCTCGTTGCGGCGGTCCCACCACAGCCCGTTCGGGGTGAATCCGGTGGCGCTGATCGGGGTTGTGTGGCTGATGCTGGCGAAGTTGCTGATATCCACCTGGTGGAGCCGCTGGCCGCTGAAGTCGCTGGCCCACAAGCGCGCTCCGCCGTCGCTGGCGAGACCATTCAAGAAGCCAGCGCCCGCGATCTGGTAATTGACCACACGTACCGCGTCGCTGAGACGGTAGCCGCGGATAAAACTGCCATCGGCGACGAAGACCGTGTCGGCGACGATCTCCATGCCCGCGGGCCCAGCCGGATCATCGGTGAACACGGTCAGCGTACCGGACGGAGATCGCGCGAGGATCTGTCCGGCGCTGCGGTTGCTGATCAGGTAGCGCTCGTTGGCGCGGTCGTACTCCAGACTCTCGGGGCCGGAGAGCGATTGCGTCTGAGCGCTTTGCGCGCTGAGGAGGAGCCCGGCAACAATGGCAGTGCGCATGCACAGAATCCGCTGGAAGGTCAGCGCGGACCCTACGCGCGCCAGGGCACGTTGCCAAGCTGCACGTAGCCCGCTCCGCGTTCCCCCAGCGGTTCGGCGCCAGCTCCGGCGTCCGCAGATCATTCGAAGCTGCTGGCAAAAATGCCATCGGGGCGCAGCGGTGAGCCGCCAATAGCGATGTCGTCGAAGCGAATGTTCGTGAGTCCGTTGAGGTTCAAGCCACTGACCGCGTCGAGACGAATCTCGATCGTCGAGTTGGATGTGGTGGACGCGAGATCGATCGCGAGCGGCGCGGCGAGCGGTTGAAACAGGTTGCCGGTGACGAAGGCCACTTCGCCGCTGCCCTGCACGTCCGCAGCGGTACAAGTGGCATCGTTGACTCGAAATCGCCAACTCAGCCTGGCGTCGTCCGCGTTCAAACCGCTGCCGCGCTGGGCCATGGCGGTGATGGTATAGCGACCGGGACCCGGTACGTTGAAGCAGCGCCGCAGCACGGTGAGTCGAGGCGCCAGAGAGGCCGGAAGATTCACCAGTGCCGATCCGGAGTTCGGGTTGCCGACGGCGTCTTGCGCATCCCAGACCACCCCCGGAATCGCTTCGCCGTTGGCGCTGGGTTCCCAATAGCGCAGTTGCGATGTCGCCGAGAACGAGCCATTGACCAGCCAGATATCGCCCTCCTGGCGCTCGAACGCGCCCAGGTCGTCTCTGCTGAGTTCAGGCGCAAGAATGCTCAGTTCAATCGGCCGCGAGCGGCCGTCCAGATCGAGGTTGGCATCGATAGCCGGTCCGGCGGCGAAGGCGTTGACCGCGTCCGATCCGATTCGCAAACGATAGTCGCCGACGGCGGGATTTTCGAAGCGCGCATCGCTGAACACGGCTTGCTGCGGGTTCGGCAACACCTGAGGCGTGTTCGTGGCGTTGAAGCGCCAATCGAAGTTGGCGTTGGTGAGAGCGAAAGTGCTGACCAACGCCGTGCGGCCCGGCTGAAAGATCAGATTGTTGTTGAAATCAACCGTGGCGGGCGCGGTATCGAGCATGATGCTGGGATTGCCGGATGCGCCAGTGAACGTGTTGCCGCCGATCGTCAGGTTGCGCATCGCCAGACCTTGATTGCTGAGCGCAAATCCCAGCCGGACGATGCTGCCAGACACCGTATTGCCAGCCATCAGCGCGGTGTTGACGTCGACCTGAGCAGCGTCGGTGGCGCTCAACACGAACCCCGCCGAGTTGTCGAGCAATCTGGCATCGCGCATGGTGAGTTTGAGGTTTCTGCGAACGGTGACCACGCCGCCGCCGCTCGGCGCGCCGCCGGGCAGTTGGGTGATGTGGCCCTCGATCGTATTGCAGCCGATCACACTGCGATTGCAGCGCACCGGCGGCGCCGGTGCGTTCGCCGGAACGCTGCATTCGGCGGCCGTGGGCCGGTTGTAGACCACGCTGCTGTTGGTGTCGTTGGCGGTTTCGGCGTACAGCGCGGCGCCACCGTTGGCGCGATTGGCGGACAGGTGCACGTCCATCAGGCACACGGTCGCCGATTCGCCCGCGAGCGAATCGCCTAGGTAAACAGCGCCGCCATTGTCGCGCGCCAGATTGTCGGCGATCCGCGTCGGCGCGTTGGCGCTTGTCGAATACACCACTAGCCTGGCGCCGAACGAAACGCCGAAACCGACGGCGCCGCCGCTGGTCGCGCCGGCATCGAAAGAAATGCCGGCGCGATTCGACTGCAGTACCGCCCGGCTGCCGAATCCAGGCGAGGCGATATAGGCTTGCGACGATCCCGCGAGGATTAGTCCACCACCCACGCGATAAGCTTCGTTACCGGCAATCGACAGATCCGAGCCGACGGCGAACAGCACGCCGCCGCCGAGGCCAATGCCACCGCCGCTCAAATCGGCGATGTTGTTTTCGATCAGCACGCGGTTCGACAGGGTCACGATCCCGCCCGTGCTGTAAATGGCGCCACCCGACTGCGCACGATTGTCGCGCAGATCCATCTCGCTCAGGATCAGCTCGCCGGTTCCCGAATGTGCGATGGCACCGCCATTCAAGTTCAGGCCACGCACGTTGTTGCGGATTTGCAGACCGATCAGTCGACGGACACCGCTGCCGGTCACGCTGATCATCGCCGGCCTGCTGTCCGGATTGACGGCGTTACCGACCAGCTGCGCGTAGTTCCCGTTCGCGACACTGTCGGTGCAGGTCGCAAACCGCCCGTCCAGCGTGACGTCCTGTTGGCCGATGGTCACGCCCGCCGGGCCCCAGGTGGTGGCATTCGATATCCGCACAACATCGGCACCGGGATTGGCGGCGGCGGCATTGATGCCAGCCTGGATCGTATTGAAATTGCAGCCTGCGCCCGTTCCCACCAGAAAAGTTGCACCCGAAGCCGAGCCGGCAACAACACCGGACATCAGCAAGATCAGCGTTTGGCAGAATCGAATGGCGTTGAACATGGCGTGCATCCTCGAAGGGTTCGTCGGCGAGTTGAACCGAGCAACGAGCGATGGATGCGGTTTGCGACATGCTGCGGCAAATCGACAGCAGGCGCTAAGCTGAGCCGACGTTAATCCGCCGATGGCGGCAGCGCAGCTTGCCCGGCGCTGCGAGGCAATCGCGCAAGCGGATCAGACGGACATCGATGCCCCAGCCTCAGGGCCGTTCTACGCGCTGGCTGGTGTGTTTCCTGGCGACCTTGATAAACCCGGCATCGAAGGTCTTCAACGAATCCCGCCCGGCATAAAAACGTCCTCGGATGCGAACAACCGTTGGCTGGCTTTGCTCTGTGCCGGATCGTCGTTGACCAGAAGTCGGACCAGGACCTTGGTATCAATGGCGATCACGCCAAATTCTCCGCAAGTCCGCCGTCAGCGCCGCTTGAATCTCGGCATCGGTCTTGGGCGAAACCTTGTTCTTGAACATGCCAACAACGTCCGCGAGATTGGAGGGCGGAAACGGAGCCTTGGGTTTCAGCAACAACCCTTCTCCGGTGTCGATGACCATCAGTTCAAGGCCGGGCTCCCAGCGGTGAGAACGCCGGAAAGCCTTGGGAATGATGACCTGACCTTTGCTGGAGAGCCTGGTGGTTTCCATGACAGCGCTGCCAACGTAAGACAAGGGTAAGATCAGGTTCGCGACCTGGCGCTGTCAAACCTCACGCCCTTCGTCCGAGGACTTGTGCGCTGGTCGTTGCGCCTTAATCGTCGCTCGGTTGACGCCGCTCGCGCAGCGCTGCGGCTGAATTGCGCAGCGTCGCGGGAATGCTGGGCAAACGGGCGAGTTGCCTCTCTGCCTCGGCTGCTGCTGCGGCTACCGGTTGGCCCAGGGCATCCAACAGCAGCGCCTGCAAGAGCGCATGTTCAACGCGCACCAGAGGGTTCGAACCACCAAGCTGCACTAGCAGCGGTTTGGCTCGCTGCAGCGCTGCGTCGGCATCCGCGTAACGGCCCGCATCGAGCGCTACCGCTGCGCGCCGCACGTCGACATTGCCTGGCCAGCACGCGCGGGTCGGCGGCGGATCGCGATCGGCGGCCTGCAGCCGATCCAGCCACAGCAGTGCGGCAGCGACATCGCCTGCTTGTTGCGCCAGACGCGCGCGCCGTTCGATGGCGCCGCACAATCGATCCGGGTCGCCCTCGGGCAGCGCGCGCAGCGCGTCGATCGCCTGCTCCAGCTCGGCGACCCCAGCCGACATCGAACCGCTCATGCCAAGCGCAAATCCGTAAGCCGTGCGCGCCGCCGCCGCGCGCCAATGATTCGCACCAAATTCGCGTTCATAGTCGGCCAGGCTTTCAGCCAGCAGCGTCGCTGCTTCGGCGTAATCGCCGCGCGCAGCCAGCAGATCGCCCACACCATAACGCGCCAGTGCGGTCTCCGGATGGCCTTCGCCGAGCGTAGCGAGATTGATGCGCAAGGCCTCGCGCGCCACCGGCAGTGCCGCATCCAGATCGCCGCGCTCGCGCAGCACCATCATCAGCGCGTTGAGGTTCACCGCCGCATGACGATCGTCGCCGGGGTAGATCGCTCGATCGATCTCCACAGCCAGCCGCGCCGCCGCTTCTGCTCGATCCAGGTCACCGCTGCGTCGGTAGGCGCGCGCCAGCGCGGCGTGCACGTTGGCCACGCGAACATGGCGCTCGCCGAAGCGCGCGCGATTGAGCGCCAGGAGTTCTTCGTAGGCGACGGCGGCATCCGCGAACCGATCGGATGCGAGCAACACGACGCCCCAGTCGTTGAGCGTGGTGCGGATCGTCTCCGCATCGCCGCTGCGGCGCGCCAGCGCCATCGCCGCCGCGCCATCGGTCTGCGCCCGCGCCAGATCGCGCACGCGCGAGGCGAGCACCGCCGACACGGCCAGCCGCTCTGCCTGGTCGCGCAAGTCGTCGGTCGGCGGCGGCACGCCATCGAGCTCGGCTCGTGCCTGCGCAAACTCGCCTTGCGCCATGCTGTTTCCCACTCGTTGGATCGCGGCATCCATCGCCAGCGCGCTGGTCGGGCCCCAGCGTTCGCCAGCCTCCTGCCGCACATCCTCGATCAGCCTGCGCGCGCCGCCAAGATCGCCCTGACGCTGCAGCACTTGCGCGAGGCGCAGCCGCAGCTCGAGTCGGGCTTGCGGATCGGCGCCGGGATCGGCATCGCTCGTCGCGACAGCCCGACGCACCGCGTCGAGCACGGTTGCCGGCCCATCACGCTCGCCGCCGGGTTCGGCCTCGGCGAATGCGGCGAACATGAAGTCGCGCATGCTGTCGGCCCGCGCGGCCTGCTGGCGCGCCAGATCGCGCTGCGCCAGCACCAGCGCGAAGGCCACTACCAGGGTGGCCAGCATCGCCGCACCAACGGCCACGCCGACACGATGGCGCGCCAGGAATTTACGCGCCAGGTAGGCTCGGGACGGCGGGTGAGCGGCGATCGGCTCGCGCGCCAGATAGCGGCCGATGTCGTCGGCCAGATGGCGCGCGGACGCGTAACGCCGCCGCGGATCCTCGGCGAGCGCGGTGCGCAGCAGAGTGGCCAGATCGGCGTCGAGCGCCTGCCAGCGCGCCCGGATGGCGCTCGCGTCCGGCCCCGGCTGGACTCGCGCATCGGGGCCCAGGCGCGCATCGACGACCAACTCCGCGCCAATGACGCCCAGCGCATACACGTCGATCGCCGTGGTCGGCGCGCCCTGCCGGTATTGCTCGGGCGGCGCATAGCCGGGCGTCAGTGCGATGTGCTGAGTCTGGGTGGGATCGTCGTCGTCGATCAGCCTGGCGATGCCGAAGTCCAGCACCTTCACCCGACCGTCCTGGTCGACCAGAACATTGGCCGGCTTGAGATCGCGATGTGCGATCAGGGCGCGATGCGCCGCATCGACGGCCAGCGCGACCTCAGCCAGCAGTCGCAGCCGCGCCGGCATGTCCAGCGCGCGGGCGCGTACATCGTCGAGCAACGGGCGGCCGTCGACCAGTTCCATGGCGATGTAAGGAATACCCGTCGCGCTGACGCCGGCATCGATCAGGCGCGCGATATTGGGATGCGTGAGCTGAGCGAGAATCGCTTGTTCGCGACGAAATCGGCGCCTCGCCTCGTTCGAGAACAGCCCGGTGCGCAGCAGCTTCAGAGCGACGCGCTGCTTTGCCCCCGCGACATCGCGCTCGGCCGCGAACACCACCGACGACCCACCCTGACCGAGCCGCGCGATGATTTTGAAGTCGCCGATGAATTGGCCGATCAGCTCGTCTACCACCTCGGTATCGACGTGCAATTGCGCGGCCCAGACCGCCGCCGGCGTTTCGAAGGGATCGCCGCTGCGGCCATCAGCGGCGAGCATCGATCGCAGCAGGGTTGTCACCGGCTGCGCCGGCCGCTCGGTATCGAGCAGCGCCTCCCGCTCCGGGATAGGCAAGTCGACGCAACGATCGAATAGCGCACAGGCTTGCGCCAGGACGTCGGCGGTGATCGGTTCGCGATCGGCATTCATGGCAGCGAGTAACGCAGTCCGAATCGCAAATGCGACACGACCGCTACTCCACTTGCGATAAGAGATAAGCGCGCGCCTGACGCCAGTCGCGATCGACGGTGCGCCGCACCACACCCAACAATTGCGCCACCTTCTCCAGACCCAGCCCGGCGAAATAGTGCAGCTCGACGACCTTCGCTGCACGCGGATTCGCCGCCGCCAACTCGTCGAGAGCACGATCGAGCAGCAGCGCCAGCTCGGGCTCCACGGCAACCGCATCGACGGCCGGATCAGTGAGCGACACCGCCAGCCGATCGCCGCCCGACTTGAAACTGAGCCGGTGCCGCGCGCGGTCGACCAGGATGTGCCGGATCGCCCGCGCGGCGTACGTAAAGAACTGATCGGGCGCGCCGAACTGCAGGTCGTTCCCCAGCTTGAGGTACAGCTCGTGCACCAGCTCCGTGGTGCCGACAGTGACCGGCTGACCGCGCGCCAGCTCCCGATGCGCCATCGCCTTCAGGCGCTGATAGTCGGCCTCGAACGCCGCATCCACCGCAATCGGATGGTCGGGCAAAGGGGCATTGCCGCCAGTCATGAATGGCAAAACCGAGCGCCTGAGTAAACTGCATGGTGCCCGCCGTTCGGCCGCGAAGTCAACGCGCGCGGCGCTGGAGCCTTTGCGCGGGTGCTACCCCTGCCGACAGGTTGAGCGCGCTCGACAGCAAGGTCGGCCAGCTCGAAGACCGGCACAACGACTACGTCGACCGATTAGCGCGGCTCCGCGATCGCGTCCTGAGCGAGATCGACGCTGCCATCGCAGACTGACCCGTCACTGCCGTGCGCAGCGCGTCAGCGCGCCGATGCACGATGTTGCGTTCCGGTGAGAAAGCCGAGCCCCGGCATTCGTCTGATCTCCGTCCTGGGCAAACCGGATCGATATCGACTCTTCGGTGAGCCTGCGGCCGGCGCCGGCATGCCGTTTATGCCTGCGGACTGGGTTTCCACGGTGATTACCTCATTGGAGTTCCTGCGCATGCGTATCGCATTACTGGCCATCGCTTTGCTGGCGGATTCGCTCAGCGCCCAGACGGTCTCGATCGCTGCGCTGCAACCGCAGGCCGCCGAGGCGGGCCTGGTGGCCGGACAGGTTCTGGTCTCACGCACCGGCAGCACGGCGCAATCGCTCTCGGTGGTGCTGGGGCGATCCGGCAGTGCCAGCAACGGCAACGATTACGAATTTCTGCAAGCCAGCGTCCAGATCCCGGTCAACGCAGCGTCGCAACTGATCGAGGTGCGGCCGTTCGCGGACAATGCGGTCGAGGGCGCCGAGAGCATCGTGCTGGAAGTGATGCCGAGTGCCGCCTACAGCGTCGGCGTGGCCAACGTCGCAACGGTGAACCTGAGCGACGACCCGCCACGACTGAGCGTCAGCGCCGTCGATGCGGCGGCGGCGGAACTGGGGCTCGATCCGGCGGCGTTGATCATTTCGCGCAGCGGCGGCAATCGGGCGAGCCCGCTCAGCGTCACGCTGGCCCGTTCGGGATCGGCCAGCAACGCGAGCGACTACCAGTTCATTCCCGCCGGAACGTCGATTCCGGCCCAGACGGACAGCGTGTCGATTGCGCTGACGCCGCTTGCAGACAATGTCGTCGAAGGGACGGAGACCGTGGTGCTGGGTGTGGCCAGCAGCCCCGGCAACTATCTGATCGACGGCAGCGCAACCATCGATCTCACCCTGGCCGACGATCCGCCGCGGCTGACCGTCACATCGGCCGATACGCAGGCGGCAGAACTGGGGCTCAACCCTGCGCAAGTCACCATCACCCGCAGCGGCGGCAATCGCGCCTCTCCGCTGAGTGTTTCGCTGGCGCGCACCGGGTCAGCGAGCAACAGCTCGGACTACCAATTCCTTGGCGCCTCCTCCACCATCGGCGCTAACGCCGATAGCGTCGCGATCACCGTCGCGCCGCTCGCCGACAATCTCGTCGAGGGGACCGAGACGGTGGTCCTCGGCGTGGCCAGCAGCCCCGGCAACTATCTGGTCGACGGCAACGCGACCATCGATGTGTCCCTGGCCGACGATCCGCCGCGCCTGACGGTCGCGTCGAACGATACGCAAGCCGCAGAACTCGGCCTCAATCCGGCACACGTTACCGTGACTCGAACCGGCGGCAACCGGGCCAGCGCGCTGAGCATCAGCCTGTTGCGGGCGGGCACGGCGAGCAACAGCGCAGACTTTCAGTTCCTGAGCGCGTCCGCCACCATCGGCGCCGACAGCGATAGCGTGGCCGTCACCGTCCTGCCCTTCGCCGACAATCTCGTCGAAGGCACGGAGTCGGTGGTGCTGGGTGTCGCCAGCAGTCCCGGCAACTATCTGGTCGATGGCAATGCCACGGTCGATCTGGCCCTGCTCGACGATCCACCCGTTCTGTCCGTCAGCGTGTCAGACGGCGACGCCAGCGAGGCGCCGGGCGACACTGGGAGCTTTTTGTTCACTCGCACGGGCGGCAATATCGAAGCCAGCCTGCCGATCGTGCTGTCGGTGGGCGGCACCGCCAGCAATAGCGTCGACTACGAGTTCATCTCGACCGCGGCTTCGCTGCCGCTGAACCAATCGAGCTCGACCCTGGTGCTTCGCCCGATCTTCGATCTGCAGATCGAAGGCCCGGAAACGGTGCGCCTGAGTCTGGGACCGTCGAGCAGTTATCTGCCCGGCGCGCCGTCGAGCGCGGAGATCGTGATTCGAGACTTTATCGATTCGGTGTTCAACAATGGCTTCGAATAACCGCCCTCCGACCACCGCGCCGATGCCACAGACGATTGAATCCCCAAGCCGGTCACTGGCGTTCATCGAAGTTCGCCGCGTGCACAAGGCTGCACTGGCGAGCGGCCGCGCGCAGCTGGCAGCCTTACTCGGCTTCGACTTGCCCGACCAATGGCCAGCCTTCCCTGAGGCGTTCGACCCCGACTCGCCAGACCCGGCAACACCGGAATGGCCGGCGTACTTTTTCGTTTCCCGCGAACGCGGCCTTGTGGTCGGCAACGGTGGCTACTGCGGCGCGCCTCGCGATGGCGAGATCGAGATCGGCTACGAGGTCGCCCCGGCTTTTCGCCGTCAGGGTTTCGCAACGGCGGCGGTCGCGTGGCTAATGGCCAGGGCCTTTGCGGCGCCTGGCATCCAGAGCGTCATTGCGCACACCTTGGCCGAGCGAAATGCTTCGAATTCGGTGCTGGTCAAATCGGGAATGAGTTTCGTCGGCGCGTATCCGAATAGCGAGGTGGGCACGATCTGGCGATGGCGGAAAGCGCGAACCTAACGCGCGGTGCGTCGGATCTCGGGTCGAGTTTCTGCAGCGCCCGGCGTCGCGCCCATTCGTTTCGGATGGTGTTCCCACACGCTCGCGCATGGGTGCCATGGCCCGCGAGAAAAACCCCCGCTCGCGTTCGTCTAGCCAGGGACTTCCTGCTCGGATCCCGCCGTGAGTCTTGCTCTGTTGCTCGCTGTCGCGCTGCCTGCGATCAGTTTTCCGGACGCGCCCCTGGCTGCGCGTTATGAGATTGTCGAGTCGCTCGGCGCGACCGACGGTTATGCCGCCATGGCCATCGATCCACAGACCGACCACCCGGTAGTTGCGCTGATCGATACAGCCACCCTGGACCAGACCGCAGTGCGTCCTGCGGAGCTGTATTTGCGTCGCTACGATGGCTGGACCTGGCAACGCGAGCGCATCGGCTCCGTACCGATGGTGGGCACGATTGGCGATAACGCTCGCGACTTGCGAATCGCAATCAACGCCAGCGGGCGGGTGCATGTGCTGCTGATCGAGCCGCATGGCGCCGGAACGGCGGACGATGCCTTGGTGCACATCGAAGCCATTCCGGGTGCGCCTGTGCGCCATGTGCTGGATGTCGGCAACGTTGCGACACCCACGCTGACCATGAACGCGGCAAGCGAGCCGATCGCAGCGTGGATCGATACGGCGCGCAGCGATGGCGTCGGTGTGCTGCGAGTTCAGCAACGAGCGCTCGGCACCTGGTCAGCTGTAGCGCCGTTTGGCGTCACCTCGACAGCATCGCGACCGGCGTTTGCCGTGCAACCCATCGGCACGCTGGCTCACCCCGAATTGGTCTACGCTGAACTCGATTCCAGTTCGCACCAGGTGCGTTGGGCGCGCATCGCGGGATCGCAAGTTGCCGATCAACCGATTGCGACCTTCGTACCGGGCAACGGCGATCGTCTGCAATGGCAATACTTCGCCACGCGGGCCGATGGCAGTTCTGAGATCGCAATCGTCATCGCCCGGCCGCCCCCAAGCATTGGCGCACCGCCGCCGCATATCGTGCAGCGCAGGGTGCGCGTGGCTGGATCAACACAGTTCGTTTGCGCTGGATCATGCGCTCCGATCCTGACTGCGCTCACCGCGCAAGGTCTCGCGCCCAACGCGCTGGCCGTCGGGCCCGGTCAGCAGTGGGCGTTGACCTTCAATGATCTTAACCAGCGATACCGCCTCTTTCGCGAAAGATCCGGCGCGACGTTTTCCGAGCTGGCGATCCATTCGCTCGCGAAGGTGCATGACGTCGCTTATGACAGCGAAGGCCAGCTGCATGCGCTGGCGCTGGATTTCAGCAACCATCGAGACCTGGTGTGGGTGCGCGAGTTGCCACCTTGGGTGATCAGGCAAGGCCCGAGTGGACTTTCTGCCGACAGTGTTCTGGCGTTGACCGAGGATAGTTCTGGAGCACCCGTCTTTTATGCGCAGCATGTACCGAACGGCAGCGGCAGCGTGTGGACTGTGGTTGATGGTGGTTTCAGCGAGCGCCCCTTGCCGCCAGCTTTGGATGTCGACGATGTCAGGCTGGACGTCGATTCCCTGGATCGCCCACATCTGGCACTGAAAAGCGCGAACGGGCAAGTGCACTATGCATTCTGGACCGGCTCCGATTGGAGTATCCAGGCGCTCGGCGGGCCGCTCGCTGATGACTTCGACCTCGCGCTGGGGCCGGACGGTCGGGCCTTTGTCCTGCTGCGCCACGGGGCCCACTCGCGCATATGGACGCAAGGGCTTGCGGCCAACGCGCCGCGTTGGCTCGTCGCCGCGGACGGCCTGACGCGCGTTCGTCTTGCTGCGACCGGCTTTCCTGGATCGTTGTTCGTTGCCGGCCATGATCCGGCGGGCGACGGGACCAGCGGAATCCGGGTACTGCGCATCGACGCCGACTGGCCCTCAGGTGTGCTCACGGAAACGCTGTTGGCGCCGCTGAACGATGCGGGACTTTCGATTTACGGCGCGCAGGTGGTGGCATTGGACGTCGCGCAATTGGACCGCCCGGCCATCGCCTATTCGGTCTCTTTTTCCGGCACGCATCGGCTGGACTATGCCATTTGGGTAAATGGCTCCTGGACTCGGATTGCGGGCGAGATCATCTCGCCCTCTGCTGAGCGCCAAATGCGCGATGCCCAACTCAGGCATGTGCAACGAGGCGGCGCGCAGCCGCGCTTGTTATTTACCTACGATCAAACCGGAGAACGCCGAATCCGCCTGGCGCAAGCGGACGGAGGCGATATCTGGCAAGCCGAACCGCTCGGCGCGGCCTCAACCGGTCAGCGCTTGGCGATGACGCAGTATGGCAACACCCGACTGGCGTTCATCGATCTCCAAGGCACGATGTCCATCGCCACGCATTACGGTACGCCAAGCTTTGGCGCCCCATTGGCACCCACTAACATGCGATCGGGTCAGTTCATCCTGTGGCTCTGCGTTTGCCAGTTGGTCAATCGCTGCAATCCCGGATCTGGTTTCGACACCCAGCGTGGCAGCGGGCAGTTGCCACTTCTGGCCAGGCTGCATGGACGTTTCCAGGCCACGCCTGCGGGCCGCTATTACCTCGATCTGTACCACCGCCATGCAGCAGAGATTCTCGGGACCACCTTAGGCTTTGCGGAACACTTCGAGGCGCGGCAACGCACCTTCGCCGACCTGTTTCCCGCACTCAATGCCTTCGCCGAAGGCGACGGCAGCGACTACGTGCTCAGTCCGCAGATGCTTGCCAGCGCACGCACGGTCTGGGAAGGCTGGGCGCAACGCGGCTCGCCCGAACTGGCGGCCGCCATCCAGTTCGAACTGGAGCGCAGCAACAACCTGCAGTCGTATGCAAACCTGAACTTCGAGCAGTGGTTCCAAAGTTTGCAGACCGGCCCCAGTGCGATGCTCGCGGATGGTTTCGAATGAGGCTTGCTGCGACAGGCTTTGCGGTGTTTTGATGCCTGGATGACCGCTCGCCTGGATGCGCTACTGACGGAGCTCTGCAAGCCCTTGCGCTCGCTGGTACGTTCGCGCGTGTCGCCGGCGCTGGGTCTGGACGCAGACGAGATCGAACAGGAGGTGCGTCTCAAGCTGTGGCGTGTGCTGGAGCGCGAGAACACCATCGTCCATCCGCCGTCTTACTTGCATCGTGCGGTGATGAGCGTGATCGTGGACCACATTCGCAAACTGCGGCGCGCGCCGCAGCCGCTCCCTGAGGATGTCGCGGTCTCGGACAACGCCGACGCGCAAACGCGATCTGCGCAGCTGGGTGCGCTGATCGCGCGCGCCCTGGCGCAGTTGCCTCAACGTCGGCGACGTCCGGTGGCTTTGCATCTGCAAGGTTTCGACCTGGCGCAGATCGCGGTCATGGAAGGCGAGAGCGAGGCAACCGTACGCAATCTGGTGTATCGCGGCCTGGACGAACTCAAGGCCACCTTGCAGCAATGGGGAGCGAGCTATGAATGACGTGCTGGCGACAGCGTTTCAGCAGCACGCGAGCGCGTGCCCACGCGAGGGCAAGGGTTGCCCGAGTGCCGAGGCAATCGCCGCCGCGACGCGCGGCGCCGGAGACGCCGACACCTTGGCGGCGCTTTCGAACTGCACGCGCTGCGCGGCGATTGCGCAGATCGAGCTGGGACTGCAGACGCAGGGGTCGACACACGCCAAGATGGATGGTCGCAGGCGCTTCCCACGGCATTGGGCGCTGGCGGCCAGTGTGCTGCTGGCACTCGGCGCCGGGACCATCGTGACGCTGTTGCGACCGCCAGGCGCCGACGAGGTGCTGCGCGGCGGCGCCGGGGCACTCTATCCGGACATCGGCAGCGAGCTCGCCAGCTCGCCGAGCGAGTTCCGCTGGACGATCGCAGCGGGCGCCATCTGTCGCGTGGACGTGCGCCGACCCACGGGCGAGCGCGTCTGGCGCAGCGACGGGGTTCGCGGTGGCCGTGCGACCGTAGATTCGCCGCTGCCATCCGGCGACTATTTGTGGACCGTGAGCTGCGCGGCCGACGAACTGGGTCCGTTCCATTTCCGGGTGAAATAGACCCATGGTCCTCGTCCGGATCGCACTGTGGCTATTGGCCAGCGCGACACTCACGCCACTCTGGGCGACGAGTTTGGCGGAGGTCGAACGGCTGAGCGAGCAACGCCGCTTAGGCGAGGCGGAAGCGCAACTTCAGGCCCTGAGCGATCAAACCGATCCCGCCGCCATCGACCTGGAAGCGGCGCGCATCGTTTTGCGTCGCGGCCAGTTCGTCTTCGCCGAGCAGCGCATGCTGCGCTGGTTCGACGACCACGGCGCACGATTGTCCGACACGTCGCCGCTCAAGCAGCGAGCGGTCATCGCGCTGGCACAATCGCGCTTCGAGCAGGGCGATCTGCGCTCAGCGGAAACGGCGCTGTTGGGCGTCCAAAGCGCCAACGTTGCGATACGGGCCGAACGCGCCTACGCGCTCGCGGCTGTCTATCTGGCCATGGGTTTAGCCGACCGCGCCCGCGATGAGCTGTTGCCGGCACTGGAGCCAGACCTACCGGCGCTGTTGAGAGCGCAGCTCCTCTGTTATCTGGCTTATGCGGAAATCGTTCGCGGCGAGGTATCCGCGGCGGGCGTTGCGATCGACGAGGCATTGGCCTTGCGCCAGCGCCACGCGCCGGGCAGCGTCTCTGAAGGTGTTGCGCACTTTTTCTTGAGCCATATCCAGGCGGCGCGCGGCCAGACCCAGGCGGCGGACCGATCGCTGCTGACGGCAATCGAACGGCTGGAGGCCGAGCGCGCACGGCAAAGCGACGACGGCGATGTTCAATCGCAGTGGGCCGGCCAGTTTGCGTTTTTCTATCGCGAAGCGATCCAGCGCGCCGCCGATCGCGGCGATCTGGCGGCGGCCCTGTCGTTGGCACAACGGATGCGCGGTGCGCCGCCGCAACTGCCGTTGCTGGACGAGCACAGCTTGCTGCTGTCATATGTCGTGCACGAGCGCCGCACGCTGTTGTTGTCCTCGTTCCGCGGCGAACTTCGCGTCGCCGACATCGGCCTCACGCACGCGGAACTGCAGGAAGCGGTGAGCGCCGCTTTGCTGCTGATTGCGGCACGCGAACATGCCGACCGAGGCGCGCTTGAGCATCGTCTCGCGCAGCTCTATCGGCAATTGATTGCGCCCGCATGGCGGCACGGCAGTCAGCGCGTCTATCTCCAGACCGACGGGCCGCTGCACGCACTGCCGTTCGGTGCGCTGATCGTCGATGCCGGCACCGGGCGTTATCTGATCGAGGAGACGGCCCTGCTGCGCGCAGATCGGATGCATGAGGCGACCGCGCCGGCAACACCGACGCCCAGTGCGCTGTGGGTACTGGGCGATCCCGGCGCTTCTGTCGCTCCTGCACCGCGCACGGCCGGACGCCTGGGCGGCGCGAGCCGAGAAGCGCGGGCCGTCGCCGAGTTGTACCCGCAGGCGGCGCTGCTGATCGGAGACGAGGCGCGCGAAGCGGCGCTGCGCGCACTCCCAGCGCATGCCGATGTGCACATCGCGGCGCACATGCTGCGCCACCCGCTGGACGACAAACGCAGCATGATCGCGCTGGCGCCCGGCGAGGGCGAGGACGGCTGGCTGCACGACGATGAGGTCGCCCGATATGCGGGACAACGGACGCTGGTGGTGCTCAGCGGTTGCGCGAGCCAGCGCGGCACGCTGGCCAGCGGCGGGCCATTGAGCATGGCGCGTGCCTGGCATCGCGCCGGCGCGCATTCGGTACTGGCGACGCTCTGGCCGGTGCCCGATGCCGCGACCGCGAGCATGATGCTGGCCTTCCATCAAGCGCGCCAGCAGCAGCCCGACGTCTCCATCGCGCTGGCATCCGCCCAGCGCGACTGGCTGGCTCGACATCGCCAACCCGACTGGCGGACACGCGCCGAGCTGTGGTGGTCGCGGACCGACCCCGAGGCGATGACCTTACCGTTCTATTGGGCCGCGCCCGTCGTCAGCCGCTAACGCGCAACTCGCCAGAAACATGCAGAAAATCCTCGTCCGTCTCGCGTTTCTGACGCGGACGCGGACGCGGACGTCCGCCGGACAAGCGCTGATCTGCGCACGTTGACAAGGGTCTCACCCTGCTTTGACGCGCCCTGCATCGTCGCTCTTCGCCAGCCTTCGATTCGATGTCCTTTCGGGCTCCAATCCGGTCGAAACGCGGTTTCTCCCGTTGGCACGCACGATGCAATTTCGCTGGCCAGTTCAACCGGAGGACACAGCGATGCACGAAAACCCCAAAGCCGCTGCAACACCGTCGTCGCGCTGGGTGCTTCGGATCGGCTATGCGCTGATCCTACCGACCTGCTTCGCGCTCGGACTTACCTTCGGCCCATCGCTGCATCGAGCCTATCGAAGCATGACCCACAGCGCGGTCACTCAAGGCGAGTTTGGCGAGCTGTTTGCCCGTGCCGGCAGCGACGTGGTGCTCTTCGCGACGGAGGATTGCCCGTTTTGCCAGATGGCTCGCGAACTGCTGGCAAAGCGGCAGATTCGCTACGCCGAGTTTCGCATCGATGCATCGCCAGAAGCGGAGCGAGCGTTCAAAGAACACGGTGGCATCGGCGTGCCGCTGATGATGATTGGCAACCGGCGCATCGCCGGTTTCGACGAGCAGGCGATCGTTGAGGCGCTGCTCCAACTGGACACGGGGAGGCGATAGGACCGGCCTGTCAACAGGTCCAACGCCCACGCCATCGTGGCTGGGCATTTCAGGAGCAGATCATGTCGTCTAAACAATTGCTGTTATCGGCAGTCGCAGTCATGGGCGTGGGATTGGGAATCGGCTTTTCGCAGCCTGCATCAGGGTTTATCGGCGATCGCCAGTGCTTTTGGGCTTGCGATGCCGCATACGACAGCTGCATGGCTGTAGCGGACCGGGACTGCAAGATGGGTCCAAGTTATGGCTACTGCATGGAGGTTAAGTGGAGGCAGTGTTTGCGCTCGCATGCCCTGTGCAATGAAGATTGCGACACCAGCGGATTCCCCACGTCCTAAGTCGGTACGATGTTGCGCTGACCAAGGGAAAACCAGCAAGGGCGGACGGGCAATCCCTGCCCGCCCCTGCTGCAGGAAGCGCGCGGCCCGGCAACCTCACGAATGTGAATTGCGATCGGCGCGATCGTAGCTGCTTGTGTCCCATTGCCGTGGCCATTAGCGCGAATCTCGATGCTCACGGACTCTCGAATCCGTTGGCGAAGATCGAATCGTCGATGGGCTGAAGCTCGAAGGCGCCACTGTCGCAGCGGGCACTGCCATCGCCATTGCCGTCGCGCGTGCGCGGCAACCCGCGCTGGTCAGTGAGCAATGCCTGCATCGATGGCCCCAGGCAACCGGCCGGATCGCCACCGTCCACCGCGGGGCTATCGGGCAGTAGCGCGTGAGTGGGCGTTGCGCCGCCGTTATCGGCGAGCGCGGCAAGACGAACATCCAGATCGGTTCGGTCGCTGCCGATGGCGGCAAAGGCGCAGCCGACGGCGCTACCGACCAGATTGAATCCGGCCGAACTTAGCGATCCCAGACAATCTGCGGCATTGGTGCCGGTGAGCGACCCATCGACATTGCCCGACAGGATGCTGTTCACCAGCTGCACCACACCGGTGCCGCTCTGCGCGATGCCGCCACCGCCGCCAGAGCCGTTGGCATCGGCATCCGCCAAATTGTTGCTGAAGGTCGAACTGAAGCTTCGCAATTCGCCGCCGCTGAGCGCAACGCCACCGCCGTCTTCGCGCGCACTGTTGCCGCTGAAGGTGCTGTTGATCGCCGCCAACGACCCGCTCAGCACGCGCGCACCAGCGCCTGAGCGAGTGGCGGCATTGCCGGCTATCAGTACGGCGTTCAAGCTCGCATCGGCGCCCACCACGCCGATTCCACCGGCGAAGGCGGCTTGATTTCCGATAACAGTGCCGCCTGCGATTTGCACTACCCCAGGCGCCAGCGCCTGTATGCCGCCGCCACTGGCATTGATTCCAAGCGCCACGTTGTTGTCGATTCTGACCGCCGTCAAGAGCATGCCGGTCGTCGAATAAAGGCCCGCTCCGGACGCTGGAACCGGCGTCGCGCTTTGTACCTGATTGCCAGTGACGCTGCCGCCGGCCATGGTGAGTACGCCGAGATTGAAAACTCCACCGCCATTGGCGACGGCGCGCCCATCGCCGCCGTTGCCGGCGATGTCGCACCCGGTCAGCACCAAGGTTCCGGCATTGCGGATTCCGCCGCCAGCGGCGACACCGCCGCCGCCGCTGATGGTCACGCGAGTCAACGCCGCTACACCGCCCAGTTGTATATCGAACACCCGATCGCCGTCGCCGACGATGCGGGTCGCCGCCACGTCATTGCCCAGGATCGATACATTGCTGGTGATGTCGAGATCGCCGCTGGCCGACAGGTCCTCATTCGCGCCGGTGAGCGTCAGCCGATACTCCCCGGCAGGAAGGGCGATAACATCGTTACCCTCCAGAGCGTTGGCCTGTTCGATAGCTGCCCGCAGCGTGCACGCGCCCGCTGCGGACAGGCATAGGCCATCGGCCGGATCGGCGTCGCGCGCATCTAAGGTGCTGTCGACTTGAAAATTGGCGGCGTGTGCTGGCGCGGTGGCGAGCAGCACTGCGATGACGATTGCACGCATGTTCGATCTCCCGATGGTGAGTGGCTTCAGAGGCCGCCCGCAGCCAGTTCCAGCACCAATTCGCGCACCCGTTCGAGGCGTTCGATGCGCTCCGCCAGCTGCTCGCGCACCTGCGCTTGCTGCGTGGGATTCAAGCTTTCATAGAAGCTCAGGCGTTGGGCCGTGAGCGAGCGATGCACATCCAATTGCTCGTCCACCATCGCTTGCACCAGGCTGGATACGCGTCGCAGGTCGGCATTCGGCTGCCTGAGTTCGCGCTTCACCTGTTCGGCCGTAATCGATGCTGCAAGCAAAGCGTCGATGCGCGCCTGCCTGGCGTTTTGCTGGAGCGCACTCGCCTGCACTTTCTGCGCGGGCGTCAAGTTGAGTGAAGCGATGAAATCGGCCAACGCCTGTTGGCGCTGATCGACCAGGCGCATCAACGCGCCGGTTGATGGCGGCATGGCGATAACCACCCCCGCCGACAAGAGAAGTAGCGCCGCGAATGCGGCTAAAACCATGTGCTTGCGCATGACCTGCTCCGTTGTTTGGCCGCCGATTGCGGCGAAGCAACGTTAGCTCTGGCGACGACGGCAGTTGTTTTGCGTTGTGAGCAGACGATATGCACCTGTTAACATCTGCGCTTTTTGAAACATCCGCTTACAAAAGATCCGCGCTCATTTGGGTACTCTTACGCCATGCGCGAACCCTCCCTGCTACTCCTCGAAGACGACCTGCGATTGCGCGACCTGTTGGAGCGATATCTGCGAGGCCAGGGATTCGCCGTTCGCGGCGTCGGCACGGTAGCGGCAATGCGCCGCGTGCTCAAGGAACACCACATCGACCTGCTGGTCCTGGATTTGATGTTGCCCGACGGCGATGGATTGAGCGTCTGTCGTCAATTGCGCGGCGAAGGCGTGGCACTGCCGATCATCATGCTCACCGCCAAGGGCGACGAAATCGATCGCATCGTCGGGCTTGAAATCGGTGCCGACGACTACCTCAGCAAACCCTGCAATCCGCGCGAACTCGTGGCCCGGATCAACGCAGTCCTGCGTCGGATTCCCGCGCCTCGCGCCACGCCCGGCGAGGTCATGCAGTTTGGGGCTTTTGCCTTCGATGCTGGCGCGCGCACGCTCACCCGCAATGGTCATCCGATCAAACTCACGAGCGGCGAATGTGCGCTGCTGGCGGCACTTACTGGCCATCCCGGCGAAGCGCTGACACGCGACAAGCTGATTGGCCTGACAAGAGGAACGGAGATTGCGGCCTTCGATCGCAGTATCGATGTCATGGTCGTGCGCTTGCGCAAGCTCATCGAAGACGACCCGCGCCAGCCGCGATGGCTGCAAACCGTCTGGGGCGTCGGCTACATGTTTGTCCCGCAGGCGCCATAGCCGTGTTTTCTTCGTTCTCCACCTATGCACGCGTGCTGGCCTTGCAAGGACTTTGCCTGTTGCTGGTTATGATTGCCGCTGCCGGTGCAATCCGCTGGTACGTTGACGCGTCTTCGTTGTTGCTCGCAAAACAAGCGTATGCGCAATTGGCCGCAACCGATGCGCTGCTCGACCATCAGCCAGCAGACGCTCTGAGCGCGCTAAAGGCCGGGCAGATTGCCGTCGTGCAGCAGCCGCCGCTGGCCACCAACGCCAACCAGCCATTTCTGCAGCAGTTGCGCGTCGATGTCGGCGCCATGGCTGGCGACGAACGCCGCGTGGTCTTGTCCGGCGGACCCGGAGCGCATTTGTGGTTGCAAGGCGCGCATCACCCTAGTCGATGGGTGGGTCTGCCAGTGACGGGTTTTCGCGATCGTGCGGCGCGTGTCATTACCGCGATCGTGGCCTCCGCGAGTTTGACCGCCCTATTGATTGCGGCACTCATCGCACGGCTGCTGGTTCGACCCTTAGTTCAGCTGGCGGCGCAAGCTGAATCGCTGGTGGACGGAAGCCATAACGCACTGAAGCTCGATGGCGCGCCACCCGAGGTCAGAGCTCTGGCGTCGGCAATTGCGAGCGCGGCCAAGCGCACTACCCAAGCCCAACGCGAGCGCGAGACCCTGCTGGCCGGGATCTCCCACGACTTGCGCACGCCGTTGACGCGTTTGCGGCTGGCGCTGGAGATGGACGATCACCGGCACCCGGACAGCCGGGAATCGATGGTTGCGGATCTGGTCGAAATGGAAAGCGTCATCGAAAACTGCCTCGCATTCGTGCGCGATGGCCGCGAGGAGCAACCGAGCACGCTCGATCTGGCGGCGCTGGTGCGCGAACTGGTGGCGCAGCAAACCGCAGCCTGGTCCATCGACGCTGCTGGCGATTGTCTGCTTCGGGCTCGCCCCATCGGTCTACGGCGAGCCATCCGGAACTTGCTGATTAACGCCGAACAACATGGCAATGCGCCGTTCGGCCTGCGATTGTTTGTGCAGGATGGACAACTCCGGCTGCAGGTGCTCGATTCCGGGCCGGGCGTGACGCCAGATCAGTTGGCGCGGTTGACAGAGCCTTTTTATCGCGCAGATACGGCGCGCACGAGCACCGGGACGGGTCTCGGTCTGAGTATCGCAAGGCGCGCGCTCGAGCTCGACGGCGCGACCCTGACATTTTCCAATCGCTCAGCGGGCGGACTTCAAGTCGACGTCGGCTTTCCGCACCATGCGCTGTCCTGAGCTGGCGATCGAGGGTTAGTCTTCGTGCACTGCGGCGCCCATCGTGCCGTGGTCCGAGCGCTAGCCCGGATATTTCATGAGGAAACGCGGAAGATCGCGAAGGGATTTGCGCCGGAATCGAGGCGGGAGGAGGAGGAATGGTTGTTCCATTGCGACGACGAGCAACGAAGAGTCCGGCGCAAAGAACGAGCGAGGGCCGCGTTAGCGAGGAAATGGCAGCGGACAGTCTGTCAATTCAACCAATTCGAAGATTTCAGCGCCGTTACAACGAAATCAAGCCATTTCCTCGCGACCTCGTGAAATATCCGGGCTAGGCGAATCTCGAAAATCGTCTGCCTGGCGGTATCGCTCGATGCCCGGTCCGGCGGTCAGGGGACATCGAAAATCGGCCGGGCGGTATCGAATTTCACGGTCGACCAGACGACGAAACTGTCGTAGCGCCGCAGGGCGGCGTTCGCCATCAACGTCCGTTCGCCCCAGCGCTCGTAGTCTTGAGGGCTGGCGGCTGCCACCATCAAGACAAAGTCGAATTGCCCGGAGGTGGCATAACACTGCAGCACGCGTTCGTCTTTACGCATGGCGGCACGAAACGCCTCATAAGCCGCTGGCGTTTCGCGTTCGAAACTGACGGTGACCACGACCAGAATGCCGGCGCTGTTGGCGTTGTCGCCTAACAGCGCAACGGTCCGGGCGATGACACCTGAACGGCGCATCGCCTCCACGCGCCGCCGGACCGCAGAACCCGACAGCCCAACCAACTCGCCTATCTCGGCATGCGAACGGTCGCTGTTCTGCTGCAGCGCGCTGAGGATGCTGCGATCCAACGAATCCAAGGTCATGGCGAAAATGTGCGTTCCGAGTTCGAAAACGCACCAATTCTGCACTGCGCAGAACGAAAACGCGCAAAAGACGACGTTGTCTTGGGCGATGCTGTTGCCGCCCGTCGGTCAGAGTGTGCGCTATGTTCGTTCGCTGGTGTTTGGTCTGCTCCCTTGTCTTCAGTTCCACCGCCAGCGCCGAGCTGCTGCCGCGCGGCGTTTGGCAGTCGGCCGGCTACGGCTACATCGTCGATGTCGGCAATAAGGTTCGGCGCTACGACGTGTCGCCGGCTGGATGCGTGCGCGCCGACTCGCTGACTCGATCTCAGTTCGAGGTCCACGGCGGTCGAGCGGTCCGCGACGTAAGCGATTGGGTTCTTTGGCGCGGCGCCACGCAAGACCGATTGCGCCGCCTCGACAAACTGCCGGATGCCTGCGTTCGACCCTTGCGCGGCGACGATCCCGCGCTGAATCTCGAGGTCTTCATCGCGACGCTCGACGCGCTCTACCCTTTCTTCGACCAGCGCGGCGGGCAATGGCCGACGGCGTTGTTGCAGGCTCGGCAACGCGCGCCGACCGATCTCAGCGGCGCAATCGGCGCATTGATCGAGACTTTGGATGATGGCCACGTGGGGCTGATTTACGACGACCAGGCCATTACCATCGATCGAGTGATCGCGCCCGGCAGCGCGCCCGATGGCGCGCCCTGGGAATGGCGCAGCCTGCGGCGCGATCTCAGCGAGTTCCTGCAATCGAAACAGGCGGGCCTGCAGGCGCCGCCCGAGGTGATCGCGAACCGGCGGTTGATGCTCGGGCGCTTCGACGACGGCACGGCTTATCTCGGCGTGTTGGCGATGGGCGGCTGGGGCGACGGCGAGGACGAGTCGCACCCTGCCGATACGCACGCTGCAGCGGCCGATGCGGTTCTCGATCCGGTGTTGGCAGCGATCGCCGACGCACCGGGGTTAGTTCTCGATCTTCGGCTCAACCCGGGTGGCTTCGATGCGGTGGCGATGGCACTGGTTGCGCGTTTCGCCGACGAGCCGCGAGTTGCGTTCACGCGGCAAGCGCAGCGCGATGCTGGACCTCCGTATGAGGTTCGCATCGCGCCGAGCAAACGCCGCGGTTATGCGGGCAAAGTGGCGGTGTTGATTGGTCCGAATACCGTCAGCGCCGCGGAAGTGGCTGCCATTGCTTTTGCGGCGCTGCCGCAAGCCCGACTATTTGGCCGCCCGACTCGCGGCACCTTGTCCGATGCGATTCCCAAGCGATTGCCAAACGGCTGGGAGTTCACGCTTTCGGTGGAGACGCTGCGCGCGCCGGACGGAACGTTACTGGAAGTACAGGGTGTGCAGCCCGACCAGCACCTCGATCCGTCCACCGAGACAAATCGCCTATGGTCGAGCGACATCGAGATCGCCCGGCAATGGCTTACGTCGCCCGACGATGTCGGAGCACGAGCGCCATCCTGACTTTTGCCAGACGAGGACGGCCAGCGCGCTGGCCATACTCGCGGCGTCGACCCGGGAGAAAGACGATGGCCATCCGTTTGCTGCTGGTACCTCTGTTGTTCCTGTCTGGCGCCTGCTGGGCGTCCGATCCGCTGCCGCGCCGCGCTGCGCTGGGCGCTCAGCTGATGCCATCGGCGGACGGCGTGCTGGTGCAGGCGGCGCTACCGGGCGGCACGGCGGAATCGCTGGGCCTGCGCGCTGGCGATCGGCTGCTGCAAATCGATCAACAACCGATTAAGGCGCTGCCCGATGTTTTCGCCTGGGCGGCGAACAGCCGCGGCGGCGCGCCCATCGTCGTCGAGGTCGAACGGGACAACGTCCGCCAGCGCCTGAGCGGCACCGCGCAAACGCGCGCGATGGAGAGCGTCGGCGCTGGTTATCGCGTCGTCTACGGCGAGGCCGTTGGCGCCAACGGCGCACGGCTGCGTACGCTGCTGTCGCTGCCCGATGGCGAAGGTCCTTTCCCATTGCTGATGCTGATCCAGGGCATCACGCTCTCCTCGCTGGATTCGCCGCTGACCGACAACAACCCGTACGCGCGCCTGCTCGGGCCATTTGCGCGCGCCGGTTATGCGACGCTGCGCGTCGACAAACCGGGTGTTGGCGACAGCGAAGGCGGTCCGGCGTCTGCGCTCGACTTCGAGCGCGAGCTGGCCGGCTATCGGGCCGCGCTGCAGTCGACTCGCGACATCGCCGCCATCGATCCCAAACGGATTTTTCTGATCGGCCACAGCATGGGCGGCATCTGGGCACCGATGCTCGCAAACGAGTTCGACGTCGCCGGCATCGCGGCATACGGAACGGTGTTTCGCACCTGGAACGAGTACGACCTGGAAAATGCGCGCCGCCAGTTCCGTCTGGCCGGCGATGCGCCAGCAGATATCCACGAGGCGCTGCAGCGGCGAGCGGCGCTGAACACCGCGCTGCTCATCGATGGCCTCAGCGTGGCGCAAGCGCGCCAGCGCCCTGGACTCGACGCTGCGGTCGCAGAGGAAATCGTCGACGGAATCTGGAACGGACGCGTGCTGGCCTTCTGGCAACAGCTGGCCGCCGTGAATGTCGCCCGGCTGTGGTCGACAGGGAAAACGCCGGTGCTGGCGATGCACGGCGACGCCGATTTTGTCGCCGCTCGCAGCGATCACGAGCTGCTGGCAGAGGCCGTTCGCTCGGCCGGCGGCGATGCGCAGTTCATCGCGGTGCCGCAGTCGGACCACGGCTTTCAAGCGGCGGCCTCCGAGCGCGCTGCTTATGGCGCGCTCGGCAAACCGGGCACCTATGCGTCCACCGCCGCGCGACACCTCGACCGCTGGCTGGCGAAGCGCACGGGACTTCGAGCCTTCGATGCGCTGGACATCACGCTCGATGGGCTGCCGGCAGGCAGCGGTTCCGGGCGCACGATGGACGCCAGCCTGGGCGATATCGATGGCGATGGCGACCTCGACCTGGTGCTGGCCAAAGAGTTCGCCGGTAACGTTTTGCTGCGCCGCGAGGCGGATCGATTCGTTGCCGAACCGGAGGCATTCCCGGCCAGCGCCGAAGACTCGGAAGATGCGGTGCTCGGCGATTTCGACGGCGACGGCGATCTCGATGTGGTTTTTCCGAGCGAAGATACCGCGCTCAACGAATACCTCTGGAACGACGGCGCGGGCCAGTTTTCGGCCGCACCGCATGCGCTGCCTGGGAACACAACCTCAAACGCTGGTGCCGCCGGCGATATCGACGGCGATGGCGATCTCGATCTGATCCTGTCACGCAATGACGCGCCGGAACTGGTGTTGCTCAACGATGGACGCGGCCGGTTCACCGACGCCAGCGGCGACTGGATGCCGGCAAACATCGATGTGACGCAGGATCTGGTGCTGGCCGATCTCGACGCCGATGGCGACCTCGATCTGGTCGCCGGAAACGAGCCGCGCGACGGCGGCCGCAATCGCCTGTACCAAAACCAGGGCAAGCGCTTTGTCGACATCAGCGACGAGTCGCTTCCCTCACCGGCGGCTCCCGAAGAGACGCGCAAAATCGCGCTCGGCGATGCCGACGGCGATGGCGATCTCGACCTCGTTTTCGCCAACGTCGACTTTGCGGCGCCAGACAAAGCCGTGCCGCGGCTGTTGCTCAACGACGGCAAGGCGCGGTTCGAAGCGGACAGCGATCGGCTCGCAGATTCGATCGGATCGGTACTCGACGCGAGCTTCGTCGATCTGGATGGCGACCGCGATCTGGACCTGCTGTTGGGCACCATCGGCCGGGGCTCGCGCCTGCTGTTGAACGAGGATAAGGCATTCGTCGATCGGACGCCGGAGGGCTACGCCAGCGGCGAACCCAGCGCGCTTGGCATTGTTGCGCTGACGATCCCCGGCGTCGGGGTTTTCGAATCCGCCTTCGACCGCGGCGATCGGCTGCTAAAACTTCCACCGAACGCTGCGGCCGGTCTCACCAGCGGCGATTGAGAGCAGCGCCGGTCAGTTCGCGCCTGTGAGTATTTGCGAGAGTTGGCCCCCTATCGGAGTGGCGAAATTGCTGCAACGATGGCGACCGGCTGCGCATTCGATCCAGGGCGGTTGGATCGTACCGCGACCAACAAACGAGGCGACGTCGACGCGCCTGTCTCTGTCTCTCTCCTGGAAGGACTCGTTATGGACCTGCATGCCCATCTGGACGCCAGATATCGAAAGCTCTTTGGCTATCGCGCCGGCTACCTGCCGCGCGAGCGGGCCGGCCTGGATGCCTGGCAGCAAGACTTTCGTGCGACGCTGTCGGCGGCGGCCTGCGCCCCGAGCGACGCGGTCGCGCGCCTCGGAGTGCTGATCGAAACCAGGCCACTGATCCGGATGTACGTCTCGCAGATGATCGATCAGGTGCCCGACGCGCAGAAGGTTGTGCACAGCACTCCAGAATTGTTGCAGGCACTGGAACAGATCGTCGTCAGCGCGCCGCTCTACAACCAGGATCCGGCCAAACGCAACGCGTTTCCGATGTCATCGCTGTTCGCCTACATGATGATGACGCCAGCGGGCGAGGCGCTCTTTCGCAACGAGGAGTTCAACAGGGCGATCAAGGACGTGCTACAGCAGTGGTGCCGATATCTCGACAGCCCCGCCAGTTCGCACGTGCTCAATGAGGGTCCGTTCGGCTGGTTGTCGGATTTCGCGTATCAGGACATGAAACTCTGGGAGTTCGAGTTCGATCGTACCAAGCCGCACTGGGGTTTCGCCTCGTACAACGACTACTTCCATCGCGAAATCAAACCGCAGGCGCGACCGATCAGCGCGCCGGACAATCCCAAAGTCATCGTATCGCCGAACGACGGCAACCTGGTCACGATCGCCAGAGACATCAAACCGCAAGATAAGTTCTGGCTCAAGGGCGAGCCGTTTTCGCTCGTCGACATGCTCGATCGCAGCGAGCATTGGGAGCGCTTCGTCGGCGGCTATGTATTTCAGTCGTTCCTCAGTGGCGCAAATTATCACCGCTGGCACGCGCCTATCGATGGCACCGTGCGTGAGGCACGGGTCGTGGATGGACTGATGTTCAGCGATGCAGAGTCGGCCGGTTTCGACCCGAACGCCGGTGTCCTTTCGGAAGGGTACGATGCGACAGTCAACACGCGCGGCCTGGTCTTCATCGAGAGCGACGATAGGGCGATCGGCATCGTTTGCGTGGTACCGATCGGCATCACCGAAATTTCTTCGGTGCGGATTTGCGTCAAGGCAGGTGATCGCCTCAAAAAAGGCGCAGAACTGGGTTACTTCAGTTATGGCGGATCGAGTCTGGCGATCGTCTTCCAGAAAAGCGCCATCGATCATTTCACCGTTCCGCCACCACCGCCGTTACCGGTGGTCGATCCGAGCAGCGGGCCGCCACTGCTGGTCAATGCACAGATCGCCCTCGCGCGTTGATTGCTGTTGAGAGCAAGCCTGCAGGCGCGAACCATGGATGGTTCGCACCTGGGGCGAGCACACAGGGCTATAGCGCTGCGCTTTGCAGCACCCAGCCCTCGGCAACCTGCGTGGCGGTCCAGCGCAACGTCGGTTCGCCCGCATGGCGCTGCCAGGCGCCCAGCCGCAGCTTGGCGCCGTCGCGGATCGCCAGTGCGTACTCGACCTCGCCATTCCACAGCCGCGCGTACACGCGCAACGCCGGACCGCGGCTATCGGCCAGACTGTAAACGCTGATCGCCACCGGATCGAGCGCGCCTCTCAACGCCAGACCGGGCAGCACGAAGCTGCCGCTCGGACCGTTCACCGATGGCGCCTCAAATCCGTTTTCGAACAAACGGTCCAGGATGCTGACATCGGTGGCGCTGTTGTTCGCCGACTGCGGATCGTCGATGGTGGCATCGGCCGGCAGTACCAACGTGGCGCTATTGCTGATGGAGCCCGGGCTGCCGACCACGTTGGCGAACAAGGTGTAGTTGAGCAGGCCGGTGCGCGGCAGGAGGGGGATCAGCTGATCGAGATTGCCGGTGCCGGCATTCTGTGCGCAGCTGGCGCCGCCACTGGCATCGCAGCTCCATTGCCCCGCGCTCAAACCCGCCGGCAGCGTGTCCTGCAAGCGGATGTTCTCGGCGATATCCGGTCCGAGATTTCGCACCTGGATGGTGTAAACGATCAAATCGCCGGGCGCATAGAACTCGCGACCATCGGTCTTGGTGACTTCCACATCGCTCAACGCAAATACCACGGTGCCGGCGTTGCCCGCGCCGCTGCTGTTCGAACCCAGATAGTCGCCGTTGCCCGGATAGCTGGCGCTGATCGTGCGGCTGCCGAGCGTGCTGAAGCTCAGGTTGCAACTCGTGGCCGGCAGCGCAATCGTGCAGCTGTTCGCGCCGCTGCTGACGGTGACCGTGCCGGTGGGCGTGCCGCCGCCCGGCGCGATCACGCCGAGATCGATGCTGTAGGTCGCCGCCGTATCGATCCGCACACGCGCCGGGCCGGTGACGCTCAAGCGCGTGCTGGCCGCATCGACGCGGTGCGCCGTGGTGCCGCTGCTCGGCGCAAAAGCCGTGTTCGCTGGCGTGTAACTCGCGGTCAACGTCTTGTTGCCGGCGCTGGTGCTGGTCAACGAGCAGCTCGCGGTGCTCTCCGGCGAGTTGCTCGGGGTCAACGCGACCGGCCCGCAGCTGGCGCTGCCATCGCTGATCGAGATCGTGCCGCTCGGCGAACTCGATTGTCCGCGCACCACCACCGCTACTGTGTACGGCTGACCGACCAGACTCGGGTCCGGCTGATCGCTGCTGATCGTGGTGGTGGTCGGCTGCTGATCGTCGTCGACGATCGTGCCGACGGCGCTCAGGCTGCCCGGCGTCGCATTGCCAACGGCCGACAGATCCAGCGTGAACTGCTGATCGCCTTCGAAAACCGCATCGCCATTGATGGTCACCGCAATCGACGCGCTCGATTGTCCGGCGGCGATGGTGACCGGCGCAGCCGCCAGCGCCACGAAATCCGGCGCAGCGCCGATCGACACCGCGCTGCCATCGGTCGTGGCCCGGGTGAAGCTCACCGCGCGACCCGAGACCGGCGTCAGGTTCACGGTAAAGGTCATCGTCGTCGTGCCGCTGTTGCCCTCGGCTTGCGACACGTTGGCGACCGACAACACCGGTAGCGCATCGTCGTCCTGGATGGTGCCGGTGGCCGTGGCGGTGGCGATCGGCAGCGTGACGTTGCCGGTCGCCGTGAGGCTAGAGAGCGTGAGCGTAAACTGCTCATCGTCCTCGTCCAGCGCATCGTTGGCGATGACCACGTTCACCGTCTGCGCAGTGTTGCTGTTCGGCGCGAAGCTCACGGTGCCGCCGCTGATCGCGGTGAAGTCGGCCGGCGAAGTCGCCGTGCCCGGCGTCGAGTTCACCGTCAGGGTCACACCCGATTGCACGGGATTGCTCAGCGTCACCGTGAAGGCCATCGGACTGGTCGCCTCCGACTGACTGACACTGGTCGGCGCGAACTGCACGGTGGCGCTGTCGTTGTCGGTGATGGTGCCGGTGCCGCTGCCGTCGTCGATCGCGGCGGTGCCGAGGGTGTTCACCACATTGCTCAGCGTCACTGTGAAGGTCTCCGTGACTTCAACCAGCGACTCGCCAGTGATCGGCACATTGATGACCTGGCTGGGAGCACCGTTGGCGGTGAATGTCAGCGTGCCCGTGGTGCTGGTGTAGTCGCTGCCGGCGGTCGCCGTGGCATTGCTGGTGGCGAAGTCGACGCTGAAGGCGCCGCCATTGCCGCTGCGGCTCACCGTGAACTGCAGGTTCTGGCTGCCGCTGTCGCCTTCGGTCAGGCCCGCGTCGGTGAGCGTGATCTGGGCAATGTCATCGTCGTTGATCGTGCCCGTGCCGCTCAGGGTAGTCACGTTGGCGTTGCCGATGGTGCTCAGATCCAGCACCACCGTTTCGTTGCCTTCCGACAGCACGTCGCCCAGCACCGTGACCGGTAGCGTGACGCTCAATTGCCCGGCGGCAATGCTGCCGGCCGTACTCGGCACCGCCGTGTAGTCCGTGCCCGCCGTTGCCGTTCCGGTCGCACCATTGGTCGCATAGTTGAAGTTCACCGGCAGACCCGAGGCCGTGTTCAAGCTCACCACGAAGTTCAGCGGCGTCGACGTCGGCGGATTGCCCTCCACCACGCTCGGCGCGCTGATCGTGATCGTCGGCGCGGCATCGTCGTTGGCGATCGTGCCAGTTGCCGTCGCCGTGCCGGGTGGCAACGTCACATTGCCAGTCGCCACCAAACTCGACAGCGTCAGCGAGTAGGTCTCGTTGCCTTCGAACAAGCTTTCATTGGCGATGACCACATTCACCGTCTGCGAAGTGGTCGAGTTCGGCGCGAAGGTCACGGTGCCGCCGCTGATCGCGGCGAAGTCGGCCGGCGAAGTCGCCGTGCCCGGCGTCGAGTTCACCGTCAGCGTCACGCCCGAGGCCACGGGGTTCGACAGCGTCACAGTGAACACCATCGGCGATATCGCTTCCGATTGGCTGACGCTGATCGGACTGAACTGCACAGTGGCGGAATCGTTATCGGTAATGCCGATGCCCGGTACACCGTCGATGCTGATTCCGTTGTAGTTGGCATCGCTGCTCGTCACGGCGTGGACGATGCTGCCGGTATGCGGGCCCTCGACGGAGTTATCGTCCAGCGCCGCGACGGTCACTGTCTGCGGCAGGTTCCAGTTGCTGACAGTGAAGGTCAGACTGCTGGGCGAAACGCCAACTTGCACGCCGCTGGGCGTGATCACGACATCGCCGACCGGCTGGCTGGTCAGCAACACGGTGTAATTGTCCGTGGCCCCACCTTCGGTCACCGCCGTGCTGCCGCCGGATTGGGTAATGCTCACGCCGGCGCTATCGTTGTCGACGATCGCCACCGGCACTGCCGCCAGTATTGCGCTGCTGTAGTTGCTATCGGCGCTGGTCACTGTGGAGCTCACCGAACCCGTGTGATTGCCTTCGATCTGCGCGTCGTCGATGGCTGTCACGGTGACCTCTTGCGGCAGATTCCAGTTCGCGCTGGTGAAAACCAGTGGCGTTGGTGTCGCCGTAACCTGCGTGCCGGTCAGCGCGATCGATACGTTTGCGGTCGGTTGGCTGGTCAGTACCAAGGTGTAGTTGTCGGTCGCGCCGCCCTCCGCGACAACGGTGTTCCCGCCCGACTGCACCAGGACGATTCCCGCAACATCGTCGTTGTTGATCGTACCGATGCCTTGATTGTCGGCGATGCTCGCGTTGTTCGGTGCGCTCAAGTTGACGAAAAAGCTCTCGTTGCTCTCGACCACCACATCGCCGTTGATTGTGGCCGTCAACGTGGTCGTAGCGCTCGCGCCTCCGGGTGCAATGCTTGTGCTGCCCGTCAATGCCGACAGATAGTCCGACGGCGCCGTCGCCGTGCTATCGGCAGTAGCGGCGATGAAGGTTGCCGGCAATTCGGTCGGGCCCGTTCGGGTCACGATAAAGAGCAGACTCGATGTCCCCGAGTTGCCTTCCACCACGCTGACATCGTTGATCGTCAGCGCTGGCGCAGTATCGTCATTGACGATGGTGCCAACGCCCTGACCGTCGGCGATCGTAGCGTTGGTCGGCGCGCTCAAGTTCACGAAGAAGCTTTCGTTGTTTTCGAAGACGGCATCGCCGTTGATCGTGACGTTGACGGTGGTGCTGCCGCTGCTGCCGCCACCGGGGATGCTGCCGGTGCCGCTGGCCGTCGCATAGTCGCTGCCGGCCGTGGCGCCATTGTCCACTGTGCCGTAGGTAAAGCCGGCCGCTGCCGACGTTGTGCCGGTGCGGGTTACGGTGAAACTCAGGATCGAGGATCCGGTGTTGCCTTCGCTGATCGAGACGTCGTTGATCGCCAGCGCGGCTTGATCATTGTCGGTGATGTTGACCGAAACACTGGGCACCACCAGATTGTTGTATCGGCCGTCGCTGCTGCTCACCGAATGCGTGATCGTGCCGAGGTGCGGACCCTCGATCGCCGTGTCGTCCACGGCCGCGACCGTCACTGTTTGCGGCGTTGCAAAATTGCCCGGAGTGAACACCACCGGACTCGGCGTCGCCGTGAGCTGAGCGCCAGGATTCAGCGCAACGCTCACATTGGCCGAGGGTGGCGAGGTTAACACCAAGGTGTAGGTGTCGATCGCACCACCTTCGGTCACATTGGTGGAACCGCCGCTCTGAACCACCGAGACCCCCGGCGGACCGAGCAGCAGGATCTCGCCGTTGCCGCCATTGAAGCCGGTGCCGAAACCACCGATCGCGCTTCCGGTTCCGCCGTTGGCCGAAACCGTTGCCGCATTGACCCCGATGTCTTCAACGCGAATGCGCCCGCCCGCTCCGCCGCCGCCGCCCACGCCGTTCCGGCCATTGCCGCCGTTCCCGCCATTGGCTCGCAATTGCGCGCCGGAGAGTAGATCGGTGGGCGCGCCATGCAGGTACAAACCGCCGCCGGATCCGCCGCCGCCGCCATCGCCATCGCTGCCGGTTGTGTGGTTCGCACCGTTGCCACCGTTGGCGCGCAGGACAGCGCTTCCTTGCAAAGTCAGGCTTCCCAATGCGCCGAGTTCGAGCGCACCACCGCCGCCGCCGCCTGCGCCACTCGTGGTCGGAAAAAAAGTGCCCCTGCCGCCACCGCTGCCGCCCTCCAGCAAGACCGCCAGATTGCCGTACGCTGGCCCGGCGATGGAGCCGGTGGACGACGAGCCGCCGACGTTGCCGAAGCCGGCGCCACCGCCGCCTTGCGAATCCCCACCGCCAGCGCCTGGCCCGCTGCCAAAGCCGCCGGCGCTGCTGGCGTTGCCATTGTGGCCGCCTGCACCGCGGGTGTTGCCGGAAGCCGATACATCGACTGTACCGGCAATCGACATCGTCCCGCGCGAAAGCAGCGCAAACGCCCGGCTGCCGGTGACGGTGATCGTGATACCGGCGCTCAGATTCACCGTCGTGAACGTGAACACTGCGATGTTGCCGGAAGTCACACCGGTAAATGTGGCGCCGCCGCTCATCGCCAGCGTGTCGGTATTGACGCTGACGTTGCTGCCGGGATTGAAACTTCCGAGGCTGGTAAAGGCGTTCGGATCCAGCGGAGCCGCCTGTGCCGTCATGGCGGACAGCAGCAAACAGCACAAACAGGCGCGCAGCAAAGCGGTCATGACGAACTCCCGAAGACCGCCCGATTAGAGTCACTCGCCGCCACGGCCGGCATCCCAGGAATATGGGGGATCGGCTGTCGCCCAGCGACCTGCAACCGCGCGCAGTGCCGCGCCGCGCACGCGCTGTTCGCCAGCCAATCGGATTGGGCGCCAGATCTTCTCGCGCTCGCATAGCGACGTGCGGCTGTTCGAGAAGAATTGGGCGCACGCTTTGAATCGCCTCCAGCGTCATCGCGAGGTCTTGGAGCAACTATCCAATCCGCCAGGCGATCCCGATGCGCCGGAGAATCGAATCAAACTGGGTGGCCTTCACCTGGAACTGGCGGAAGCGGCGCTCGCCGAAGGCCGATTCGAACTCGGCCGCCAATCGCTGCATCATTCCGTCGCGCTTTGGCAGCCTGACGCCGCAATACCGGACGACCTCGCGCAACGAATCGCGTCGCTGACCGCCAGGCTTGGCGCGCCGGCGGCCAGCGACCTCGAAACCAACGATTGGGCTCTTCATCACGCCAGGCAACGCCGCCGCCAGATGCGGCGCAGGCCTCGTGCGGCAAATCTGCGTCAGGACTCCGTCATCCGCAAGCTCAGCTCACCCGCAGGCAGCCTTGCCCGCCAGCCTCCGTCGACCGCCCGCAACTCGTACAATCCGTATGGCGTGACCAGCGCAGCGCGCGACAGTGAGCCGCGGTCGGACAGGCTCACAATCTGCAACTGGCGATGAGGCCAGGCCGTCGCTTTGGCGAACGCGGCCGCCAGCGTGGGATCCAGCTCGAGCACGCCCACGCACCGACCCAGCTCGATCTCGAAACGTAGCGCACCGAGGATGCTTGCGTCGCCGAGCGTGCCACGATAGCGCTGCGCCTGCAGCGGGCACTCGCGCTCGATCAGGCCGGCAGGCGGGTCCCGGAACGGCGCAGCGAGCAGCATCGCCGAGCGTTCGATCGACGACACCCAGATCGCGTTCGACAGCAGGCTCGCAGCCGTGTGCTCGTCCGGCCAGACTACGAGTGCCGAGCGTGCTCCCTCAGTGATGCCTGCGTGATGCGCGATCGCCGCGCCATCCTCGTCGCGACCGCTGCGCCAACCGAGGCCCACCTGGTAATCGCGCTCGCCCGCGATCGACCCATCGTCCAGCACAAACGGCTGGCGCATCGCATGCCAGCTTTCCGCAGACACCATGTGCCCGGCCATCAAATGCCCGCCGAACGCCGCCACTGCGGCGGGCGTCGCGGCCATCCCGCCACCGGGCACGGTGTAGCTCATATCCCCACCCGCCACCCGCGCCGGTTTGCCAGCACCGATATCGTAGAAGCGCGAGACGCGCGCGTCAGTGCCGCTGCCGTCCTGGATCACACCCAGGCCGGGGGTGATCTCGCGCCGGATGTAGTCGATGTAACGCGTGCCGGCGACCGCCTCGATCACCGCGCCGATCAGCGTGTAGCCCCACGACGAGTATTCGTAGCGCTCACCCGGTGCAGCGACGAGCGGGCGCTCGATGAACCAGCGCACGGCGGCGCGGGCAGTATCGAAGTGACGCTGACCGAGTGCATCGTCGGCGGCGATGTAATGGCCCAGACCGGACGCATGCGCCGCGAGCTGGCGGAGGCTCATCGGCGCCCAGCGCGAGGGCAGCCAGGTCAGGTAGGTAGCGACCGGCGCATCGAGATCGAGCTGCCCTTGCTCGGCGAGCCGGCCGATGGCCGTAGCGGCGAATACCTTCGAGACGCTGGCGAGACGGAAGAATGTGTCGGCCTCGACGGGTAGCCTCGCTTCGCGGTCGCGGCTGCCGGCGCAGCCGATCCACACGACGCTGTTCCGGCGCCACACCGCTGCGCCCATGCCGGGCACGCCGTTGACGTCGACCAGGGCGTCCAGCATGCGTTGGGCCGTGCGCGAGGCGGGGTCGTCTTGCGGGCTGCAGGCGCTGGCATGGACCGGAACGGCGATTCCGAGCAGCAGGGCGAACAGGCTGTTGCGGACGATGGACATGGATGGCTCCTCGATGATGGGGAGCCGAACTGTATTCGCATGCGGCGCGGCGCGTGGCGATGGCACAGCGGGTCGTGCACGGGCTGCGCCGAGCCGGTGGGCGGCGCGTAATCGGCAGGCTCCGTCGTCGCGACCAAACTAACCCCGCACCGCCTGCAGTGTCGCGAGCAGTGCATCGATGTAGCTGCGGCTCACCCGCACCGGCGTGCCGTCGTCCAGGCGCAGCAACGCGTCGCGATTGGTCAGCGGCTTGATCTCGGCCACGCAATCCACGCGCACGATGGCCGAACGGTGCACGCGCACGAACTGACGCGCATCCAGCTGCTGCGACAGCTCGTGAAGGGTCTGGCGCAATGGGTAGGCGTGACCGGCCGTGTGCAAGGTCGCGTAGTCACCGTCGGCCTCGATCCAGCGGATGTCCGCGGTGGCCACGTAGTGCTCGCTGCGCCCGACCCTGACCGCGAAACGCTGCGGCGACGGCGCCGTCGGCGCAGGCGCCCTGCCCCGCCATTGCCAGCGTTCGCGGGCGCGCATCAGCGCTTCGGCAAAGCGCACAGGATCGATCGGTTTGAGCAAGTAGTCGACAACGCCCAGCTCGAAGGCGCGCACGGCGAACGTACTGTGCGCGGTCAGCAGGATGGCGAGCGGCCGCGCGGCGGACGGCAGCGCGGCCAGCACATCAAGACCGTCCATTCCGGGCATGGAGATGTCGAGAAACACCAGATCCACAGGAGTGGCGCGCAGCCCATCCAGCGCGGCGCATCCGTCGGAATACTCTGCCGTCGCTTGCAGACCAAGCGTCTGCAGCTGGTTGAGGATCGCCCGTCGCGCCGGCGCCTCGTCGTCGACCACGGCGATGCGCATCAGCCACTCCTGCCCGCGCGCCACGGCAGGCTGAGCTGCACGCGGAACTGGGCGTGCTCGGCGCTGCAGTCGAGTGTCGCCGCTGCGCCGTACAGTTCGCGCAGGCGAGCGCGCAGATTGGCAAGGCCTACGCCGCCGCCCGACGACGCGACTGGCAGCGACTCGGGCAGATCGTTGGCGATGTCCACCCGCAGCGTATCCTGCTCGCGCCAGATGTGCAGACGTAGCGTGCCGGGCGCGCGCCGTGGCGACAGACCATGGCGGACCGCGTTTTCGACCAGGGGCTGCAGGCCCAGGGTCGGGACCTCGGCATCGAGGATCCCTGGCGCGATCTGCCGGTCGAGGCGCATGCGCTCGCCCAGGCGGGCGCGTTCGATGTCGAGATAGGACTCGACCAGAGACAGCTCCGCGGCAAGGCTGTGCGTGGGTTGACCACCCAGTTCCAGCGTGGCCCGCAGCAGATCGCCCAGGCGCGCCAGCATCCGCTGCGCCACCGCCGTGCTTCCCTCGCCCACTTCGGCCGAGATCGCGTTGAGCGTGTTGAACAGAAAATGCGGCTGCAACTGCAGCTGCAGTGCGTGCAGCTGGGCATCCCGCGCTGACTGCTCGGCCTGCTGCACGCGGATGCGCGCCGCGCGCAGGGCCCAGGCATGGACAATCAGTGCATGCAGCGCGGCATAGGCGAGCAAACCCAGCCACGGCGCCTCAAGACCCCGCCACAGCCAGGCGAGGTCGGGTGCCTCGCCCGTGGCGCGCTGCGGCCACAGGTGCAGCCACTTGGTCAGCAGCACCATGCCCAGTGTCAGCGGCAGCATCAGCAACCAGGTCCTACGCATGCCCCAGCCGCGCCGCCACCAGGCTCGCTGCAGCAGCGTGAGCGGCAGCATCCACAACAGCAAAGTGCTGAGGAACACGGTGCGCGACCAGGTCGCGGCGCCGTGGCCGTACAGAGGCAGGGCCAGCACCGCCAGCAGGCCGGCCAGCAGCGCACCGGCCCCCAGGGGCAACCAGATGGGCGGCTGGACAGGGGCTGACTCGTGCGCGCGACGCATCTGCGGACTATCGCCGATCTCAAGCACCGGCGCATGCCCGCCGCGCCGGTCTGCGCCGTATCGGTAGGCGCGTGCGGCAGGCCGGGTCCGCGAGTTGATTGAGCGCGGTCCGTGACTCACAAGCCAGACGAGAACCGGAACCGGCGCTTGCTCGCGCGCTGGGCCACCGTTCTATATCGAGCACTGGCGCGACCTCTTGCCTGCCATCGCGCAGCCACGCGACATCCCACGACAACCGAGCGCCAGTCGCAAGCGCACTCACCAACGTCTATTTCGCCGGATTCGCGCCGAAACACGCGTTGAGGAAAAGCACCAGGTTGATAAGCGATGCGGCGTCTACGACCCGGTGTCGACAATGTCCACCACCAATGCACGCACGGATCGGCCGGATTCGTTCTTCCAGTAATGGACCAGGCCGCTGCGCTCGAACGCGACCGCGCCAACGCCGCGCACAATGGGGCCCTGGTGGTCGTTGCGGTGTTCGACCAGTTCGCCTTCCAGGATGTAAGCCAACCCTGGACGCTGCTGGTGCTCATGTACTGCGATCGTCGCTCCAGGCGCAAGCACGAACTCGCGGGCGCGCAGCACTTTGCCTTCCGCTCCCGAAATCTCGCCATCCAGCGATACGCTGCCAAGCGGCGTGACCTTATCGACGCCGACGGTCTCGGTGGGGCCATCGGCCTTGAGGCGCTGCGCCGCCGCCGCCTCGTGCTCGGGAATAACCTCATGGGAAAGGACCGGCATCGCGACGCACAGCGCGACCATCAGCGCGGCAAGATGAAGATAGCGGTGACGGTTGAATCGAGGGTTCATACGCATCGGGTTTCCCATTGATAGGCATCAGCTTGAATTGTATGCGCCACGGGCCGCCAAAAATCTGAGCCGTGTCGAATCGATGGCCGTGCCGATCAGTCCCAACGAAGCACTGTCGGCTGATCCTGCCGACGACGCGGCAGCTCTTGCCCTGGCCTGCG
Organism: Lysobacterales bacterium; assembly: GCA_022844135.1. Classification (GTDB taxonomy): domain Bacteria; phylum Pseudomonadota; class Gammaproteobacteria; order Xanthomonadales; family SZUA-5; genus JALHMH01. The sequence continues at coordinate 18,433 of JALHMG010000029.1, read as the reverse complement.
ATAGCGTCGAACATTCGTCGAATCCGAATTGTGCTTGAACCTTGCCGATGGCCTCGCCGGCGCATGTCGAACTGACTCAGCTATTGCAGTCCTGGCGTGATGGCGAGAAGGATGCTGTAGCGGCAGCCTTTGAGCTCGCCTATGACGAGCTGAAGCTCATAGCGTCGCAGCGCCTGCGGCAAGCCGACTGGCCAGGCACGCTTTCGCCCACCGCCCTGCTGCACGAAGCGTATCTGCGAATCGCAGTCGGCGACGTGGCGTTCATGAACCGTGAGCATTTCTATGCGGGCATGTCGCTGTACATCCGCTCGGCGCTGGTCGATCACGCCCGCGCCCGGCAGGCGGCCAAACGCGGCAGCGGCGACATCCAGGTGAGTATGTCGGAAGCGATTGGCGGCGAGGAATCGATCGTCGCTGATGTCGTAGCGCTCGATCAGAGTCTGGCGCAACTGGCGGCGCTGGACCCGCGCTGCGCCGATGTGTTGCACCTGAATTGCTTCGCCGGCCTGGACCGGCAGCAAATTGCAGATGTGCTGAAGCTGTCGCTGGCGACGGTCGATCGCGACTTGCGTTTCGCACGCGTCTGGGTGCAGCAGCACCTGCGCCAAGGCTGACTTCGTCGATGGCATTGACCGATGCGTCCGCGCCGACCCTGGCGCGGACACGCACAAGGCCGGCCACGCAAGCACCGACATCGTTGCGCATCGCTCCCGCGCGCAACGAGTTGACCCAGCCATGACAGTTTCCCGTTCGGCAATCCGCTAGCTTCATCACGGACCGATGTGGAGACGGCGAAGGAGCCAGGATGAGCCCGCAGGCAAAAAACGAATCGGCCAGTCTTCGCGCCTGTTGGCGCAACGCCGCGTCGCCAATGTTGTTAAGGAGGCGTCGTGAACCTTGAGGCGTACGGGCGAGTTCGCGCGCTGTACGACGCGTTGGTCGATCTCGATCCGGCCGAACAGGAACGTGCGCTCGCCGCCAGCGACGCGGCCCCGGAGCTGCTCGCCCTGGTGCGTTCGATGTTGTCGCTGTCTCCGACCACACAGGACGTCAATGCGCCGGTGATGGCATTGATGGGCGCCTTGGCCTCCGACACACCAGCGCCTCAAACCCAGCTCGGCGCCTGGACGGTGGCGCACAAAATCGGCGAAGGCGGCATGGGCACGGTTTACGCAGCGCGCCGCAGCGATGGACATTTCGAGCAAGATGCGGCCGTCAAGGTGTTGCGTGGGCTGCCGAGCGCGGCGGCTCTGGAATACCTGGCCCGGGAACGCCAGATACTGGCCGGCCTCGCACACCCGAACATCGCACGCTTGCTGGATGGCGGCACCACACCACAAGGGCAGCCGTTCCTGGTGATGGAATATCTGGAAGGCATGCCGATCGACCGCTGGTGTCGCGAACGGCGTCCAGACGCGCGGGCGCTGTTGCGCTTGATGCTGCCGATCTGTGGAGCGGTGGCCTACGCCCATACACGGCTTGTGGTCCACTGCGATCTCAAACCCAGCAATGTTCTGGTGCGAGCCGATGGGCATCCGTTTCTGCTCGATTTCGGTATCGCCCGCGTGCTCGGCGATGCCGCCCGCGGGCCCGCCTCCTCAACCTCACAACGGGCGCGCGCCTTCACGCCGGGATTCGCCAGCCCCGAACAGCAATCGGGCGGCGCCATCAGTACCAGCACAGACGTCTACAGCCTCGGGCGACTGATCGAACATCTGGCGCTGCAGTCCGGCATCGCTATCGACCACGAATTGCGCGCCATCGTGGCGCGGGCGACGGCCACCGAGTCCTCGGCACGATATGAATCGATCGCCGCGCTCGGCGCAGACCTGCAGCGCTATTTAGAGCACTTGCCGCTGCAGGCCGTTCCAGCGCACGTCGGCTATCGCACCCGCAAATGGTTGCAACGCCGGTGGCCATGGGCGTTGACCTCGGCCCTGTTCGCGTTGGTCGTCATCGGCTTCACGGTGCAACTGGCGCGTGACCGCGATCGCGCGCTGGCCGCCGAACAAAGGGCGCTCGCCGAACGCGATCGCGCAACGGCGGCCGAGCAGGCAGCCCGCCAGGTCAGCGATTTCGTGGTCTCGATACTGGACGGCGCCAATCCAGACGCTGGCGGCGCGGAAGTGCCTGTCAGCCAGCTGGTCGAACAGGCGCTGGCGCGCATCGAAACTGAGCTCGCCGGGCAGCCGGCAATGCAGGCGGAGTTGTACACCACGCTGGCAAACGTCCAAACGCAGTTGCGGATTCCCGAGGCGGCGCAGAACAGCTTCGAACGCGCGGTGGCGATCGAGCGCACCTTGGGACGCCCGTTGCCGCTGGCACGCAGTGCGCTGCGGCTGGCAGGCCACGTACGCCAGAACGGCGCCACCGACGCAGCCTTGACGCACGCCCGCGAGGCGCTCGCCTTGTACCAGGCGCTGGGCCCGGATGCTCCGGCCGGCGAGCGACAACAGGCCATGCGACTGCTCGGCCAGACTCTGTTGAACACGCCGCAGTCTGCCGAAGGACTGGCGTTATTACGGTCGGCGTTAGCCGACGCGGAGAGCAACGGTCCGAACGCGACCGATCTCGCCTTTGCACTGCTCGATCTGGGTGGCGGGTTGCACCTGTTGGGTGAATTGGACGAGGCGGAGCGACACCTGCGTCGCAGCTATGCACTTTTCCGTGCTCACGACGAACACAGTGTCGAAACGGTCAATGCACAGGAAGTGCTGGCCCGCGTGCTGGTCGCGCGCAAGCAATTGCCAGCGGCGGAATCGCTCTTGCGGGACGCACTGGAACGGCGTCGTGCGCTGCACGGCGCGGATGATGTCAACACGCCCTGGCGGCTGTCGGAGCTGGGCGCAGTGCTCGATGCGGACGGCCGCAGTAAAGAGGCACTGCCCCTGTACGCGGAAGCCGTCGCGCTCGCGGAGCGCAAATTCGGCGCCGACACGCTGCACCATGCGGTGCTGCTTCAGAACCAAGGGCGCAGCCAATTCCGAGCGGGAGCGCTGGAGGCGGCCGACAGCAGCTTTCGGCGCGCACTGGCGACGCTGACTCGCGCCTGGGGCGAGGGCAGCCCCGCCATCGCCAATGCGCGCACCAACCACGGCCAAGTGCTGCTGGCGATGACTTCGTATGCCGAGGCGAGTCGCGTGCTGGCATCGGCCGAGCGCGTGCTGGCGGCACAGCAACCCGGAAGTCCAGTCGACCTGGCACAGACGCGGGTGCTGCTGGCGGAAGCTGACTGGCGCTTTGGCCGGCGGGCAGAGGCAGACCGGATGCTGGCCCTGGCCGAGGACACCAAGCTCGACGTGGCGACGCCCACGCATGCCCATCGTCTTCAGGTGCGCGCGCTGCTGCGGTCGGATGGCGATGACGAGGCAGCCATCGTCGATGCGTTCCTTGCCGCTGAGGCAGCCTGGAAGGAGGCCGTCAGTGCCGGCGATCCGCGCGTGGCGCTGGCCAGACTGGACCGCGCCGAATGGCTGGCGCGGCGCGGTGGCGCGCAGGGAAGGACGGGAGCGCAGGTGCTGGCCAGCCAGATCCTCGACGACATCGATGGCCGCATCGTCGCCGACTCGCCGTGGCGAGCCCGGATCGCCCGCCTGCAGACGCGATGACAGTTCTGCCCTTCCCAATTCGCTAGCTCCAGCATGGGCCGTATTGCGCGGCCCGGATTGCCGGAGCCCCACGATGTCCAACGTCACTGTCCGCGTTTCAACGCGCCTCATCGCACATACGCTCTTCCTGCTGCTCGCATTCGCCATCGGCACGACACATGCCGCCACGTGGACCGTCGACAGCACCTCGGCGGATCCGGCGCTCAATGCCTGCACTTCGGCGCCGGCCGATTGCAGCTTTCCGGGTGCGATCAGCCGGCTCGCCCCGGCGGGCGACACCATCGTATTCGCCGTGGCAACAACCGCGGTGGACAGTGCCGGAATCACCCGAAGCGTGACCATCGACGCCGCGGGCGCGCGCTTGCCGAGACTGGTCATCGACAACAACACCATTCTGGAGGTCGTGATCCGCAATGCGATCTTTGAGAACCTGTTTTCGGGCTCGGACGGCGGCGCCATCGCCATCGGCCCGGGCCATGCGTTGCTGATCCAGGATTCCCAGTTTCGCTTCAATCGCTCGGGCGGCTCGGGCGGCGCGATCCACACTCGCGCTCGTGAAGTCACGATCGTCCGCACGCTGTTCGAGGGCAACTACGGCCCCTCCAGTGCCGGAGGCATCCACGTGGGTGTCGGCACTCCGCAGTTCCCCAGCCGACTGCTGATCACCGACTCAGTGTTCCGCGGCAACGGGGTACTTGACCCGACAGGGCCGGGGCGAACCTTGGGCCAGTTCGGGGCCATCAAGGCCGACGGCGAACTCCGGGTCCGCGGCTCCCTGTTCGAGGGCAACGAATCGTTGTACGCCGCGGCGATCCAGTCCGGCGCACCGTTGTGGATCGAGAACTCGACGTTCGTGGGCAACCGCACCTTCCAGAGCACCGAGAGTGGCGCTCTTCTGCTGGGTGGTCCGGTGCGCATCGCCAACAGCACCATCGTCGGCAATTCGGGCGTCAAGGGTGGCGGACTGCATGTCTATCCGTCCTCCGACACCCAGGTCGTCAACACCATCATTGCCAACAACACCGGCGCCAGCCCGGACATCTTCGGCCGCATCTACTCGCTCGGCCACAACCTGATCCGCAGCCGGGTTGGTGCCAATGTCGAGGGCAACCTTTCCGGTACCGACATCTACAACACCGATCCACGCGTTGGCCCGCTGGCCGACAACGGCGGCGCCACGCGGACCCTTGCCTTGAACCTGGACAGTCCTGCCCGTGATGCGGGTTCCGGATGCGTCCTCAACACCAGCGGCTGCGGCGACTTTCCGGGTGTGGGACTGGCCAACGACCAGCGCGGTGCCGGCTTCGCCCGCAGCCGTGGCGGCGCCGTTGACATCGGCGCCTACGAACTGGGGTCGGTGGTCGTGACCAACGCACAGGACAGCGGTGCCGGCAGCCTGCGTCAGGCGATTGCCGATGCGATGCCCGGGGATGTCATCAGCTTCGCGCGGCCCCTTTTCGATCATCCGCAGACGATCACGCTGGGCAGCACGCTGGTGGTAAACAAGACGCTGACGATCCTCGGTCCGCGCGCCGGGCTGCTCACGCTCGACGCCAACAACCAACGCCGCCACCTCAACGTCGACGCGCCGGCCACGCTGCACCTGAGCGGCATGCGCTTCACCCGTGGCAATCCCGGGCCCAACCTCGGCGGTGGTGCCATCCTGGTCAATCTGGGCACCCTCAATGCCAACGAGATCCAGGTCGACGACAGCCAGGCGAACGGCGGCGGCTGCATCCACAACAACGGCACCCTTGCCCTCACGCGCAGCCGTTTGTCGGGCTGCCGGGCCAATTACTCCGCTGGCCTGTTCAACGAGCCTGGCAAGACAGCCACCATTCGCGACAGCCGTATCGAGAACCACATCGCCACCGGCCCGGGCGGCGGCATCGGCAATCCCAGCGGCGCCACCTTGGTGCTGGATCGCGTGAGCCTGAGCGGCAACCGGGCCACGATCGGCGGCGGTCTCAACAGCTACGGCAGCGCAACACTGACCCACACCACCTTCAGCGGCAACACGGGCGACAACGGCGGCGCGATGTACCTGGGCGGCACCGGCACCACCACGCTGACGCACGCCACCGTGACCTTGAATACGGCCCAGTTCAACGGCGGCATCGCCGCCGAGTTCGATGCCATCGTCAACCTGCGCGGCAGCGTGATCGCCGACAATACACGCACGGTGGCCCAGGCACCGGATGCGGGCGGCAACTTCACGTCCTTCGGCTACAACCTGATCGGCGACCCCTTCGCCACCAGCTTCAGACCGAACTCGCCCAGCCTGGTCGGCAACTTGCTGGGCGTACCGGCGCGCCTCGCGCCCTTGGCCGACAACGGTGGCCATTCCCGGACCCATGCGCCACTCAGCGACAGCCCGATCATCGACGCCGCGGGCCCGGGGAGCGCGGTCGATGGCCGCGGGCTGCCGCGCCCGATCGACTTCTCGCACCTGGCCAATGCCAGCGGCGGCAATGGCAGCGACATGGGCGCCCTGGAACTGCAAGTGGCGACGCCCACCGGCGTGACCGCGACGGCAGGAAACGGCCAGGTGCACGTTTCGTTCAATGTGCCCCCGAACAACGTGACCCTGCCACCCACCCAATACACCGCGACCTGCGGCGCACGCAGTGCCAGTGGCAGCGCATCGCCGATTTCGGTGATCGGCCTGATCAACGGCGCGCCGGTGAACTGCACCGTGACTGCGACCGGGCTGCCTTCGGCGGCTTCCAACACGGTCACGCCCGGGCTGCCAGGCGCCTTCGCGTACGTTCCGATTTCCGATCCAGCCTCGGTCGCGGTCGTGGATCTCAGCACCGGCGCGGTCGTGCAGAGCATCGCCCTGCCGAACGCGCCCGATGGTATCGCCGCCGTAAGCCCCGACGGCGCGCGCGTGTATCTGCCCAGTTACGAAGGGAGCCTCCACGTGATCGACACCCTGACTCGCGCGCCCATCGCACGCGTCGAGATGGGCAGTTGGACCCAAGGCGCCGTGGTATCGCCCGACAGCACGCGGGTCTACGTCACAACAGGGAATGGCGTAGCGGTTCTTGATGCGGCCAGCAACACCGTGATCGCGACCATCGGCGGTTTCGTCGCACCCTTTGCTTTGGCCATCACGCCAGACGGGTCGCGGTTGTTTGTGACTGGCGGCTCGTCCATCAAGGTGATCGACACCGCCGCGCAGCGGGTGATCGCCGATATTGCCGTCTCGGATATGAGGTTTTTAGCCATCAGCCCAGACGGACGGCGCGTCTATGCACCCCAACGGCTCAACGATCGCATAACCGTGATCGACGTCGAGAGCCTGAGCGTCGTGGGCAACGTTGCCGTCCCGGCCGCGGGCCGAAGAGGGGTCGTCGTGAGTCGAGACAGCCGGCGTGTGTACGTGGTCAGCGAGTCCAGCCCGCAGCTTGCGGTGATCGATGCCGCCACGCTCACCGTGCTGGCGACGGTACCGGTATCGGGTTCCAGCGTGCAGGGCGTCGACGTGTCCGCCGATGGCGGCGAGGTCTATGTCTTCGGCAGCCGTCGATTCACTCGCATCAGCACAGCGACCCATTCCATCGTGGGGGTCACGACCCTGGGTGGCGCAGCTAACTCTTACACACTGGGGGGGCACGTTGTCAGCCTCGGCGGACGCGCGCCCGCCTACACGAGCGACCCGCCCGCGGGCGGTCTGTTCGGCGTGCCCTACAGCCATACGCTGACCACATCGGGCCTGCCGGCCGCGAGTTTCCTGCTGGACTCCGGCACCCTGCCGCCCGGCCTGACCCTGGACGGCGCGGTGATCAGCGGTACACCGACCGCGCTCGGCACCTATGGCGGAAGCATCAGGGCCCGCAACAATGTCGCCGGCAGTGCCACCCAGTCTTTCCAGATCACCATCGGCACCACCGTCCCGCGTGCCCCGACGATCAGCGGCGTCGTGGCTGGCAACGCCCAGGTCAGCGTGGCCTTTGTCGCACCGACCAGCAACGGCGGCAGCGCGATCACCGGTTACACCGCAAGCTGCGGCTCGCAGTCGCAGAGCGGCGCCGCCTCGCCGCTGGTCGTGACCGGCCTCACCAACGGCACGCCGGTCACCTGTACCGTGATCGCCACGAATGCAATCGGCAACAGCGCTCCGTCGGCGCCCTCGACCAGCGTGACGCCGGCGACCGTGCCGGGCGCACCCACCGGCGTGGTCGCTACGCCCGGTAACGCGCAGGTCAGCGTCGCCTTCGTCGCGCCGACCAGCAACGGCGGCAGCGCAATCACCGGTTACACCGCCACCTGCGGCTCGCAGTCGCAGAACGGCACGGCGTCGCCGCTGGTCGTGACCGGCCTCAGCAACGGCACGGCGGTGACCTGCACCGTCATCGCCACCAATGCGATCGGCAACAGCGCGGCTTCCGCACCGTCCGCCAGCGTCACCCCGGGGACCGTGCCGGGCGCACCCACCGGCGTTGTCGCTACGCCCGGTAACGCCCAGGTCAGCATCGCCTTCGTGCCGCCGACCGACAACGGCGGCAGCGCGATCACCGGCTACACGGCGACCTGCGGATCGCAGTCGCAGAGCGGCGCCGCCCCGCCGCTCGTCGTGACCGGCCTCAGCAACGGCACGCCCGTCAACTGCACCGTGATCGCCACCAATGCGATCGGCAACAGCGCGGCTTCCGCACCGTCCGCCAGCGTCACACCAGCAACCGTGCCCGGCGCGCCCACCGGCGTTGTCGCTACGCCCGGTAACGCGCAGGTGAGCGTCGCCTTCGTGCCGCCGACCGACAACGGCGGCAGCGCGATCACCGGCTACACCGCAACCTGCGCATGGCAGTCGCAGAGCGGCTCGTCGTCACCGCTCGTCGTGACCGGCCTCACCAACGGCACACCGGTCACCTGCACCGTCATCGCCACCAATGCGATCGGCGACAGCCTGCCCTCGGCGCCCTCGGCCAGCGTCACGCCAGCGACCGTACCGGGCGCACCCGGTTTGCTCGGTGCCGCCGCCGGAAACGCGTCGGCGAGCCTCCGGTTCGCGCCGCCGACTAACAGCGGCGGTCTGCCGATACTGGACTACACCGTGCAGTGCATGCCCGGCAGCGTGACAGCCACGGGCGCGACGTCCCCAGTGACTGTGATCGGGTTGACCAACGGCACGCTTTATCTCTGCCATGTAACCGCACGCAACGAGGTTGGCAGCGGCGCCACGAGCGTGGCTGCCAGCGTGATTCCGACCGATCAGCCAGTGGCCGATGTCGTCGTCACTGTAACCAACGGCACCAGCTACGTCACCGGCGGCATGCCAACCACCTACACGATTGTGGTCCGCAATACCGGTCCCTCGGGCGTCGCCGATGTGCGCCTCGACAGCACGCTCGGCCCGGATTTCACGGCGGCGAGTTGGACCTGCACCAGCCAGAATGGCGGCGTTTGTGCTGCCAATGGCAATGGACTGGCGCTGATCGAGCCCATCGACCTGCCCACCGGTTCCAGCGTCACCTTCGTGCTCACCGCCACCGTCGCCGCGACACCGGAGACGCCCGTAAGCCTGCTCGTCTCGGCCACCCTTCCGGCACCGTACACCGACCCGGACCTGCAGTCGAACGTCGCCACCGACGGTCCCGACCTGCGCGGGCTGTTCCGAAACGGGTTCGAGTAGTCGTCTCGCAACGCGTCCGCGCCACTCTGGCGCGGACGCGCGCGCAGCACGATGTCGTCGCAAGCCACGCGGCGGCGCCAAGGCGGTCATACTCCGGATCCCGCCTCGTTTGAGCCCGCTGATGAGCACCCGCGCAGCCGACACGTTGACCGTTGCCCTGGCCCAGATCGCGCCGATCTGGCTGGACCGGGAAGCCACGCTGCAGAAAGTGCTGGCGTGGGTGGAGCGCGCTGCACGCGAAGGCGCGAGCCTGGTGGCCTTCAGCGAGGGTCTGTTGCCCGGCTATCCGTTCTGGGTGGAACACACCGATGGCGCGCGCTTCGAATCGCCGCTGCAAAAACGCCTGTACGCGCACTATTGCGACCAGGCCGTGCAAATCGACGCCGGCCACCTGGCGCCGCTGTGCGCCGCCGCAGCGCGCCACCGAATCTGGATCGTCTGCGGCGTCATCGAGCGCGATGTCGCGCGCGGGCTCAGCGTCTTCGCGTCGATGGTCACCATCGACGCCGAGGGCGCCATTCGCAGCGTGCACCGCAAGCTCATGCCCACGTATGAAGAGCGCCTCGTCTGGTCGCCCGGAGACGCTCACGGGCTGCGTTGCCACCCGCTCGGCGCGTTCCGCCTGGGCAGCCTCAACTGCTGGGAAAACTGGATGCCGCTGGCGCGCGCCGCGCTCTATGCGCAGGGCGAGTCGCTACACGTGGCTGGCTGGCCCGGCAGCCGCCGCAACACCGAAACGATCACCCCGTTCATCGCCCGCGAGGGCCGCAGCTTCGCACTGTCCGTGAGCTCTGTGCTCCACCGTGACGCCCTGCCCCACACCCTGCCGGAACTCGCCTTGCTACGCGACCATTTGCCCAACGTGATGGCCGACGGCGGCTCCTGTATCGCCGGCCCCGACGGCCGTTTTCTGATCGAACCTGTCGTTGGCCGCGAAGAACTGCTGCTGGCGCAGCTCGACCACGCCCGCGTCCGCGAAGAACGCCAGACCTTCGATCCTTTCGGCCATTACTCGCGGCCGGAGTTGCTGTCGCTGGTGGTCGATGGCAGGCGTGTGAGTGGCTTGCAGAGATTGGATTCCAGTCTCTAAGTCTTCAGGATTGCGCCGATGCTGGCGATTCCGATGCCATTGCTCGCACGCACCGATCGTTCCCGCAGCGCGGAAAACTCGCCGCTCAATTCCCGGCGCGATGCCTGAGCGCACGGCAACCTGCACAGTTCCAGGGAACTGCGCCCGCCAGGTGCAGTCGATGATGTGTCGTCAGCACCCATCCAGTGCCGCGACCCAAACCACTACGCTCGTCCGCAGCCACCCATCGGCCGCCGCTTGCACGTGCCCGCCATTTGGCGGCCCGTCTCTGCGGGCGCGTGCCCGGCAAATCCAGGAGTCACACATGCGCAGCCCTCAAACCCAGCCTACCCGCCGCCAGCGCGGCTTCACACTGATCGAAATGCTCCTCGTGCTCGGCATCATTGCCTTCATCGCTACGCTGGTCAGTACCAGCGTCCTGAGCGGCAACCGCAAAGCCAGGCAGAGCGAAGCCATCGCCGGCGTTCGCCTGGTCGCCAGCGCCGTGGAACGCTATGAACTCGACTGCGGCGTGCTGCCCGGCAAGATCGAAGACCTGCGGCAAGCCCCCGCCGGGCTGACCGGCTGGAGCGGCCCCTACCTCAACGCCTCGCAAACCCGCGACCCCTGGGGCACGCCCTATCTCCTGGCGATTCCGGGCAGCGACGGGCGAATCTACTCGGTGCGCTCCCTTGGCGCCGACCGCGCTGCCGGTGGCCAGGGCGACGCCGCGGATCTGGACAGCAACGACTAAGCAGCTGCCCCACACGCGCCTGCAAACCGTCGCACGAGGGCAAGTCGATTACACCTGTCAACGCTTGATTGGTGCCAATGTCGGCGCACCTACTCGAAGCCATCGCGAAACACTTGGTTAACGGGGGGCGCCGGTGGCGGAGCGCCGACTTCCAGCGCGCCGATGTCGCACTGATTCGCAGGACGATTGTAGCCGCGCTGATCGAGCGGAATGCCCGAGCAGTTGGACGATGGAATCGCGTTAATCGCCGGACTGCCGGTGCTCGGCAATACGGTGAGCGTTGGACCACCGTTGAATCCCAGTGTGGCCAGCTGCGGCAGCGTGCCATTGGCCAGATCCGACGCGATATAGCCCGAGCTGGTGCCACGCGTCTGCACCAGATTGAAGCCCTCCGACACGAATGCGCCCTGGATGTCTGCGTTGGTGCCACTGATATTGCCGGCAATCAGCGTGTTCTTCAGGGTCAGCGAGCCGGAGATTGCGGTGATACCACCACCATTGGCGTTCGAGCGATTAAACGCAATCGTATTGTTGTTGATGATGACCGTTGCCGTGCCCGGGCCGGAGTTCTGAATTGCCAAACCGCCGCCCGTCCCGGCACCCGCAAGGTTGTTGGCGATGGTCGAATTGGTCAGCGTAGCCCCTGATCCGAACACGAACAGGCCGCCACCGTCCGATACGGCCGTGTTGCCAGTGATTGTGCTGCCGATCAGATTTAGCTTCGTTGACGCACCGAGGTTGGCCACATAGATGCCGCCACCGAAATGCGATTTATTGCCGGAGACCGTGCTGTAGTTGATGTTGAGCGTCCCGCCTTGGCTGGCGATGCCGCCGCCGATGACGACGCTCGTGGTCGCTGCCGTGTTGCCGGAGATCGTGCTGTGTTCGATCGTGAGTTCCTGGTTCGACACGTGTCGGATGCCGGCCCCTGCGCCGGAGCTGATGTTGTTGACGATGCGGCCCCGCGTGATGGTTGACGGCGCAGTGCCCAGGTCTTCGATGCCGCCACCTTCATTGGTCGCGAAATTGTCGGCAATGGTGGTGTCGACCAGACTGTAGCTGCCCGCGCCGATGAACAGGCCGCCACCGCGCGCGCTCGCGTTGTTGTTGCGTACCACGCAGTTGCTCATACGCAGCGTGCCTGCGCTGGCAATCCCGCCGCCATCGGTTGCGAAACCGTTGCGCACAACCAGACGCCGCAAATCGACCTGGCCGCCGGTGATCGTAATCACCCTCGATGTGTCCCTGCCGTCCAGCTCGATGTTGCCATTGCCCTCGATGATCAGATCGCGGCCGATGGTCAGGGTCGAGTTCAGGCTGATCGTGCCAGCGAGTCCTGGCGCGAACACAATACGATCGCCCGCGACTGCCTCAGCGATCGCGTTGCGCAGCGTCCCGGTGCCCGAATCCTCAAGTGAAACTACCACCACATCCGCCGCCATCGCAGGAGCGCAGGTCAGACTCAATACGAGCCACAGGCCAACCCACGGACGGATAGAACTCAGCGCATAAGGTCCGCGCCCGGCATGCGGATGGCTGAGCGATACCGCAGCGTGCGGGGTGAGCATGGTGCAATCCAAAGGCGAGCTTCTTCGGAGCGTATTTCACGGAGCGGAAGGACTGTCAATGTGTTTTGGCTTCCAGCTGGCGGCCGGACCGAGACGGATTAGCGGTCCCAAGGATCAATTGCAACTCGGTTTTTGGATCACCGGTGGGCGGCTCGAAGAGAGGATGCATCGATTGAGTGCGATGATCGACGAACGCAAATAAGCCTCCGCAGGTTGTTTGACGGTAGCTAACCCGGCAGGATCGCCGCCCCCTGCCGCCATCACGACAAACGCCATGGATGACTGGACTGACGGATACGTCACCGAGCTTCCTTACAGCGTCAACCATTTCCCCGAGATGGCGCCTGCACATCTGCGCCTGGCGCTGCTGCAGGCCGGACTGGCCGCGCCCAAGATCGACGAGGATTTCACCTACCTCGAACTCGGTTTCGGTCAGGGCCTGGGCCTCAACATGCTGGCCGCAGCGCACCCGCAAGGCCGATTCTTCGGCAACGACTTCATGCCCGAGCACGTGGCCGCCGCGCAGTCCCTCGCAACCCAGGCGGGGCTCGACAACCTGCAACTGATGCAGGACACCTTTGCACAATTGCACGACCGCGATCTGCCGCCCATGGATTTCATCGTCCTGCACGGCGTCTACACTTGGGTCAATGCGGACAACCGTGCCCACATCGTCGCGCTCATCGCGCGTCTGCTCAAACCGGGTGGTGTGGTCTACGTGTCCTACAATTCAATGCCAGGCTGGGCCAACAAGGCACCGCTGCAACGCCTGATGAGCGAAGCCGCGCAGAGGCAAACCGATGGCAGTGCGCTGCAACGATTCCACGCCGCACGCGATCTGCTGGGACAACTGGATGCCGCCGGCGCCGCCTACTTCGCCAGCAACCCCGGCGCGCGCACGGCGCTGCGCGAGATCACGAACGCCAGCGACGCCTACCTGCTGCACGAATTCGCCCCGCGCGGCTGGACGCCCTTCTATCACACCGATGTCGCCATCGACATGGCACGCGCCGACGTGCAGTTTGCCGCGTCGGCCAAGTTGTTTTCCAACTTTCCCCAGTGGTCGCTGCCCGCCCCTTTGCGTGCCCTGGTCGACGCCACCGAAGACGCAGGAATGCGCGAACTGTTGCGTGATTTCGCCCTGCAAACGCCATTGCGCCGCGATGTGTTCGTACGCGGCCCGCGCAAGCAGGGCGCCGCCGACATCGAGCAGGAATACAACGCCACCCAGCTCGCCCTGCAACGCCCTCCCGCCAGTTGTGCGCGCAATGTGCGCACGCCGATTGCAGCGCTGCGCTTGGAGGATGATGTGGTCGACGTGCTGCTCGCAGCGCTCGCGAACGGCCCCAAGAACATCGCCGCACTGATGTCACTGCCCGCGCTCGCAAACACCAGCCCGGCGAGCATTCGCGAAACGCTGGACCTGATGCTGTGCCTTGGCTATCTCGGCACGGCAACGTCCCCGCACGCTGAAACGCGAAGCCGCGCGCACGCACTGAACGAGGCTTTGCTCAAGCGCCTGCACGCAGGCGAACGCCTCTCTGGCCTCGTCTCGCCCGTGCATTCGGCAGGAATCGCCATCGCCTATCACGACCTGCTCTTCCTCGCCGCGCAGCAAATCGGGGAAAGCAAGGCCGATGCGCTGGCGTCGTATGCGCACGCCATGCTGCAGATCAGCACGGGTACCGCGGCAACGTCAGCCGCACTGCCGCAATTGCAGCGCGAAGCGCGGAACTTCCTCGCCTACGGCGATGAGTACTACCGCTCGCTGGATCTGTTTGCTGGCGTATAGCAGTAAGAAGGAAACCTTTACTGGACAACAAGAAGGAGTGGCCACGTATCATCGAGGCAGACCGTCGACGTCGCGGGCGCCCCGCACCGTCAGCCGGTAGTGTTCCACCACAGGGGGTTACGTCGATGAAGTCACTGCTTTTCGTTCCATTGCTGTTTGCCGCAAGCCTGTTTGCCTCAGGCCCGATCGAGGCCAAGCTTCTCGCTTATCCGGGGCCCGATAACGCCAGTTTCGTGATCGAGCATCCCGACGATTGGGAAGTCACACCGGGCGAAGAAGTGGGCGATTACGTGACGCTGACCGGGCCGACCGGCGTCAACCTGCAACTGCGCACGATCCCAGGCAACGAGTCGTCGATGAACGATGCGCTTGCCGAGTCCTTCAAGTTCCTCGAAGAAACCTTCACCAACCTCGAGATGCTCGAACCCGAGACAACGGAACGTGGCGGTCTCACGCAAATGACGGTGGCCGGCAAGGGCGTCGATTCGGAAGGCGAGAAAACCGGCTTCATGCTCTTTTACGTCGCGTTAAACGACGGCAACATCGCCGAGATCTGGTTTTCCGTGTACGCGGACGACCAGCAGGGCTTCGACGCGGCGACGAAGGTGCTGAAGTCGTTCCGCACGCCCTGAGCGAAGGCAAACTGTGCGGGCGGCTGCCCCTCAGCTAAGGGCGTACACCGTCGCGTAAGCGGCGGTGACGCCCTTGAACCGGCTGGAACTCGGATTCTTGTTGGCCGGTATCGCTCGCGCTTTTTGTGATGTTGGCGCATCGATTGCCATCAGCTTTCCGTTTCGTTGAGCAACCGTGCCATGCGCGTAGCGGCGGAATCCGTACCGTGAAGCGTGCGCGAGTTCTGCCCTGCCCCTCACTCGAAGCCGTTGCGGAATACCCCGGAGTACTCATACGCGCCGCGGTCGATCCGAACGCCCTGCACGCGTGGCCCACCATCCAGGTCATGTGCCAATTGTCCAGTTGCCGGGACTCCGCTGTCGCGAATCGAGGCATCCGATCTGGGCCTCAGATTGTTGAATGCGATGAACCCTGGATCGCTGCTGGAGGTTCCAACGTTGATCGTTCCGGCGGGAAATAACTGGGATCTGCCGATGTGGTTGCTGTTGAGAATGACCGGCGCCCCCTGACTGATGATCAGGTCGTCGCCAGTGCCGCTACCGTTGGACCACAGAACGTTGTTGGCCAGTACGAACGAATCGCTGGAAATGCCAGAGACGAGCATGCCATCGGCGCCAGCGCCGGAGTTGAATGCCACGGTATTGTTGCTGACGAAGAAGTCCGAGTCGCCAAGCCCCTCCAGCTTTACTGCGGCACTGATACCTGGCACAGGTCGACAGGCGCGGATCCGGGTGCTCCGCGATGGCAGCACCCGGATTGCTCTGCGGTTACGGCAAGCTTCGCGCGAAGGCGTTCTTGAGCGCCGTGGCGATGTCGCCCGACGTCATCTCGCTCGAGTTCACCAGCGCCACGCTGTGATAACCGCCGGGCAGGCGCATCACCGCGGCGCGTCCGGTGATGATGTCGTTGCCCCAGGGGATGCTGTGCGAGCCACCGTGGTACGGGCTTGCGAGCCAGCCATAATCCGACTGCAGCTTGGCGCTGCCGATCTGGTTGCTCCAGCCTAAGCGGTCGTCGCGCGCGCCTGAGGATGCATCTGGATCGAACATGTAGTTGTATAGCGCTGGCGAGATCACGCCTGCGTTGGTGCCCAGGTCGCGGAACAGGCGCGCCAGCATGCGCGTCGACCAGTACCATCCGCCCTGGCCCTTGCAGTGGCCGGCCTCCACGCCACCGTCGTACCATCCGCCCGAATCGAGCGCATCGTTCCTGCTCCAGTACATGCGCGCCACCGGTGCATTGCGGAACTCGGCGATGTGATCGGCCAGCCAGCACGACGAGAACACCTCCAGCGGCGCCTCATCGAGCATCTGGTTCTGCACCATGCCCCAGTAGTAGGTGCCGATTGCTTGCGGAATGTTGCTGCTGGTGGCCGACCAATTGAACTGGGCGATCGAATTGTTGACCTGGGTCAGAATGTGCGGCGCCCCATAGGTCACCGTGACGTAGGTCAGCAGCTTGATGTTGGTGTTCTCGTAGTCGCGTACGCCGTGATCGGCCTGATTGATCGGCGCCATGAAATCGATGAAAGGGTTTCCGCTGGAATGCTCAGTTCGCAGGCCCGACTTGTGGGTCAGCAGATCGCGGAACGTGATCTGTTTGTTGATATTGGGTGTGGCCTGCTGAACTCGGGTGGGCATCCACAAGTGGATCGGCGTGTCGAGCGCGGCGTGGATGGCCGGCACGTTGCCGCGACCGAGCTTGTTCTCCATTTGGCGCAGCAGAAACAGGCTCGCGACCATTTTCTGCACGCTGCCGACGTTGCCGTAGTGGTCCCAGCTCATGCTGTTGCCGGGTCCAGCCATGCCACCTGAGCGCGAGATCACATAGCCGTCCTGGTTAACCAGCACGGCTGAGTAACCTTTGACATCGGCGAAGGCGGCTTCGATTTCCGCCGTCCAAGTGGCGGGATCGAGGTTCTCGGGGGCAGCCAGGGCAGGCAGCGCCGTGCTGCCGGCAGCCAGCATCAGCGCAGTGGATAGCGCGTTACGAAACAGAGTTTTCATGTAGTTCATTCCAAAAGGGTTGAGAGGTGTGTGCGTAAGCTGCGGCGCACGTGGCCGCAGAGTTAACGCCGCAACCCAGGTATCGGAAATTGCCGCGCGAAACGACATCGCGCGCAACATCGTCACGCCGTGCTCAGCCACCTACCGACATTCGTCGACGGGCTGCTTGTTTCGCCGGGCGCGACGAAGCAGAGTACTTCCGCGTCACAGTTCGGCGATTCGATTCGAGGGGCGCAAGAACGTGGACAGCCAGAACGTGGACAGCCAGCTTCTGATTCTTCGCGTGGCCTACCGGGTCATCTATACCTTTAGACGTCTGCTGGTGGTGTTTGAGCATGGCGGAGGTTTTCTTGCGGGCAACGCGCCCCCAGACCCCGGCGTCGTCAAAAATGCGCAGTTGGGTCTGCTCAGCGGTTAGCGGCAAGGCTCCACGCGTTGCCGATGCCTGGCCGCTTGGGTGAACCGGCGCTTCCGGAGTCGCCTGACATCCACTGATCACCACTCATGTCTCGACGAACATTGGGCAAACGCCCCCGCCCTGGGTCACGCCAGCCACCAAACCCAGCGTTCTGAAGGAACGTCGCATATCGCTGCAATCGCACCCATAACAGGCGTGCGATGTCGTTCCGCTCCGCAACGGTCGACACGGATTAACTGCCCGCCAACCATGGCGCAAGTGTCGCCTTCCGTACCGACAGAGGTCGCCGAAGGTGGCATGGTCGACCGCCAGCGGCCTGCATGGGTTCGTGAGCCGAAACGAAGAGCGCCGAGTGAAACTCGGCGTTCCGTTAAGTGCCGTGGCGTGCGCTGGATTCCCTGGGTGTTCCGGAATCGCTGAAGGAACTGATCATGTTGCCGCGCGGCCTCGTGCTGGTGGTTGGCAGCACCGGATCGGGCAAATCGACCACGCTGGCTGCAATGATCGACTGGCGCAACGAGCGCCACACCGGGCACATCCTCACCATCGAAGAGCCGATCGAGTTCATTCACGAACACAAACAGTCCATCGTCGATCAGCGTGAAGTCGGCATCGATACCCAGTCCTATGCGGCGGCGCTGAAAAACGCCATGCGCGAGGCGCCGAACGTGATCATGATCGGCGAGATTCGCGACCGGGAACCCATGCAGTACGCCATCGCCTATGCCGAAACCGGGCATCTGTGCCTGTCCACGCTGCACGCCAACAACGCCAACCAGACGCTGGACCGCATCATCAATTTCTTCCCGGATACCGCGCGCCATCAACTGCTGATTGATCTGTCGCTCAATCTCAAGGCCGTTATCTCGCAACGCCTGATCAAGGATGTCCACGGCAAGCGCGTGCCGGCTGTCGAATTGATGCTGCAGACTTCCTACATCGCCGAC